>NZ_BJTG01000001.1 GCF_013340205.1 Anaeromyxobacter diazotrophicus | reverse complement strand
CGCGGCGGCCTCGCCCGCCCCCGCCCGGCCGGCCGCCACGCCGCCCCGCCCCGCGCACCCCGCGGCGGCTCCGGCCAGGGGCGCCGCGCCCGCGCGCGCCGCCCGCCGTCCGGCCCGGCCGGCGGCGAAGGCCGCGAGCAGCGCCCCGCCGCGCCGCGCCAGCGGGAAGGCGCGCCCGGCGCCGCGCCCGGCGCCCAAGGCCAAGCCAGCCGCGCGCGCCAGCCGCCCGCGCGCGGGCTCGAAGCCCACCGGCAAGAAGCGGCGCTGAGGCGGCGGCGTGCTCGCCCTCGCGCTCGCGCTGGCCCTCGCCGCCTCCGCCCCCGCGGCGCCGCCCGCCCCGGGCGCCGGCGTGGCGGCCGACGCGGGCCAGGCCGCGCTGGTCGCCGGGCGCGCCGCCTGGGCCGACCGCGCCGACCCGGCGCGGCTCGACGAGGCCCTCGCCCGCTTCGCCGAGGCGGCGCGCCTGCGCCCCGACGACGCCGCGCCGCTCCTCGCGCTGGCGCGGGCGCAGGCCTTCCGGGCCGAGGCGGCCCCGCGGTCGGCGCGCGAGGCGTGGGGCGAGGTGGCGCGCGCCGCCGAGCGGGCGCTGCGGCTCGCCGCGCCCGGCTTCGGCGAGGTGGTGGACGGCGGCGGGGAGCCCCGCGCCGCGGCCGCCAAGGTGGACGCGCGCGGCGCCGAGGCGCTCTACTGGCTCGCCCTCGGCGCCATGGGCGGCGCCCGGGCGCGGGGGATGGCGGCCGTGCTGGCGGTGAAGGACGAGGCGCGCGCGCTCATGGAGCGCGCGGCGGAGCTCGACGAGCGGGTGGACGGCGGCGGCCCGCGGCGCGCGCTCGGCGCCTGGCTCGCCACGCTGCCCTCGGCCGCCGGGGGCGGGGCCGCCGCGGCGCGCGCCCAGCTCGAGCGCGCCCGCGGGCTCGGCCCGGACGACCAGCGGACCAAGGTGGTGGAGGCGGAGACGCTGGCCGTGCTGCTCCAGGACCGGGCCCGCTTCGAGGCGCTGCTCGGCGAGGTGGTCGCCTTCGACCCGGCCCGGGCGCCGGCGCTGGCGGCGGAGAACCAGCTCGCCCGCCGGCGCGCCGAGGAGCTCCTGGCGCGCAAGGAGCGGCTGTTTTGACGACGAGGGCCCTCGCCGCCGCGCTGCTCGCGCTCCTCGCCGCCTGCGCGCGCGTGCCGCCGCCGACGCTGGCGCGCGATCCCTCCGCGCTGCTGGACCAGGTGCGGGTGGCGCAGGCGCGGGTGCAGCGCGTGCGCGGGGCCGCCGCCCTCCGGATCGCATCGCCCTCGTTCTCCGGCACCGTGACCGAGTTCATCGCGGCCGAGAAGCCGGACCGGGTCCACCTCGAGACGCTCGACTTCTTCGGCACGCCGGTGGCGGTGCTGGTGGCCGGGGGCGGGCGGTTCGCCTTCTACGACGCGCGCGCCAAGGTCTTCTACCGGGGCGAGGCCACCCCGCGGAACATCTCGCGCCTGCTCCCCTTCGAGCTGCCGGTCGAGGAGCTCGTCACCATCCTCTGCGGCTCGGCCCCGCTCCTGCCGGGCGCGCCGCTCGAGGTGGGGCAGGACGACGGGTTCCTCCTGCTCACGCTCGGGCTGGGCGACGTCGGCCAGCGGGTGGCGGTCGGGGAAGAGGCATCGGTCGGCTGGTCGCGCGTCCGCAAGGCCGGCCCCCCGGGCGCCCGCCCGGAGGACCTGAACCCCGGCTACGACCTCGAGTTCCGCGCCTTCGCCGACCGCGGCGGGGCGCGCTTCCCCCGCGAGGTGAAGCTCGACGCCCCCGCCAGCGGCGCGCGGCTGCAGCTCTCCTGGCACGACGACGTCGAGGTGAACGGGGCGCTCGAGCGCGAGCTCTTCCAGCTCGCCCCCCCGCCGGGCGTCCGCGTCGAGGAGCTCCCCGCCTCCGGCGCCGGGCCGGCGGCCGTGCCCCCGCCCGGCCGCCGGGAATGAGCCGCGCGGGTGAGGGGTTTCCCGACGTGAAGCGCTTCTCCTTGGACGCCGGCGTCCGACGGCGTATCTCTCGCCCGTGAACCTCGAGCTCTTCTCCCTCGTCAAGTCGAGCGTGGCCATGTGGCTCATCGTGGCCTGCTCGGTGGCCGCGGTCGCCGTCGCGGTCGAGCGCACGCTCGCGCTGTGGCGCTTCGGCGAGCAGGCGCGCACCCTCGCCGACGCCGTCACGCGCGCGCTCTTCCGGGGCGACCTGGAGGACGCGCGGGCGCAGTGCGAGCGCTCCGGCTCGCCCGCCGCCGACGTGTTCCTGGCGGGCCTCGTGGCGAGCGCGCCCGCGGCCGGCCTGGCCGGCCGTCCCCCGCGCGCGCAGAGCGCGGAGCAGCTGGCGGCCGCGGTCGAGCGGCAGCGGCAGCAGCTCAACCTCCGCCTCCGCGCCCGCCTGTGGATCCTCGGCACCATCGGCGCCACCGCCCCCTTCATCGGCCTCTTCGGCACCGTGGTCGGCATCATGCAGGCCTTCCACCAGATGGGCCTCTCGGGGCAGGGCGGCTTCAGCGTGGTGGCGGCCGGGATCTCCGAGGCGCTCGTCACCACCGCCGGCGGCATCGCGGTCGCGATCGAGGCGGTCATCCTCTACAACTTCCTCAACACCCACGTGCAGCGGCTGGCGCTGCAGTTCAGGCTGCTCGCCGAGGAGTACCTGGAGATCGTGAAGGAGACCCTCCCTCCTCCCGCCGCCCCGGCGCGCGCCGCGCGCGAGGAGAGCGCGTAGATGGCGGTGGGCGGGCCCAGCGGCGGCGGCGACGAGGACGTCGAGGGTGGCGGCGGCATCTTCGCCGACATCAACATCACGCCGCTCACCGACATCTTCCTGGTGCTGCTCATCATCTTCATGGTGACCACCACCGCCATCGCCGAGCAGGGCGGGCAGAACGGCGGCCTCAAGGTGAGCCTGCCCCGCGCCGGCAAGAGCGCCCCGTCCGCCGAGATGCACGATCTGGCGGTCGCGGTCCTGGAGGACGGGCGGACGGTCGTCGGCGGCAAGGTGGTCGACGAGGAGGAGCTGTCCCGGCTGCTCGAGCGGGCCCACGGCGATAACCCCGACACCCTGGTGCTCGTGCAGGCGGATCAGGGCGTGGCGCACGGCAAGGTGGTGGCGGTGATGGATCTCGCCCGGCGGCACGGGCTGTCGCGCCTCGCCATCGCCACCCGCGAGGATCCGGCCGCGCGCTGAGTGAGGGCGCGCTGAGGGGTGCGCGTCTGTGCCGCAGGGTCGCGGGTTCAGTCCCGCGCTCGCGCGTCGCCGGGGCATGGCCGCCCCCTGTCCTCGACCGGGGTGTACGGCCTCATTAGGATCCCGCGAAGCGGGGTCCTCGGAGGCGACATGCAGCCCAAGAAACGCCTCGGCGAGATGCTGATCGAGGCCGGCGCCATCGACGCCACCCAGCTCCAGTCGGCGCTCGGCCACCAGCGCAAGTGGGGCGGGAAGCTCGGCCAGGCGCTCGTCGACCTGAAGCTCGCGACCGAGGCGCAGATCGTGACCGCGCTCTCGCGCAAGTTCGGCTACGAGGTGGCGAACGTCGGCGCGCTGGCGCCGTCCCTGCTGCTCGAGAAGGCGCTCGCGCTGGTGCCGCGCGAGGTGGCGCTCCGGCAGACGCTCATCCCCATCGCCTCGGACACCGGCTCCATCACGGTGGCGATGGCCGACCCGTCCAACATCACGGTGGTCGACGAGATCGCGTTCCGCACCGGCCGGCGGGTGAAGGTGGCGCTGGCGGGCGATCGCGAGATCGCGGCGGCGGTCCGCCGCCTCTACTTCGCCGACGAGGGCCCGCGCACCGCCCCCCTCCCGCTGGACGTGCCGCCGCCGCTCCCCGGGCGGCCGGGCGCGAGCGCCGCGTTCGCCCCGCCTCCGCCGGACGAGCCCGACCCGCTCGGCGAGCCCATCCTGGCCACCGACCTCGCGCCCGAGGAGGAGGAGGGCCCGTTCGAGGGGCCGGTGGCGCCCCGCCCCGAGTCGCCGGCCAGCGCCGGGCTGGCCGAGGCGGTCGCCCGCGCCGCCGGAGGCGAGGAGATGGGGATCCGCCCGGCGAAGCTCCTGGCGGCGCTGGTGAAGGTGCTGATCCGCCGCGGGCTCGTCACGCCGGCCGAGCTGGTCGAGGAGCTGGAGCGCGCCGGGAAGTAGCGGCGCGCACGGCCGCGAGCCGGGCGCGCGCCGTCAGTGGAGCGCCCCGGGCGTCACCAGCGCGAACGGGGCGATCTCCGCGTCGAACCAGGTCCCGTCGTCCCGCTTCATGCGGTAGGTGCCGTGCATCGAGCCGTGCGGCGTGCGGAGGATGCAGAAGCTCGAGTAGTCGAAGTGCGCCCCCGCCTCGAGCCGCGGCTGCTGGCCCACCACGCCCTCGCCCACCACCTCCTCGTGCTCCCCCTGCGCGTCGGTGATGATCCAGTGGCGCGAGACGAGCTGGGCGGGCTCGTCGCCCTCGTTGGCGATGCGGACGGCGTAGCTGAAGAGCCAGCGGCCGGGGGCGGAGCGCTCCGGCCGGAACTCGCTCTGGACGTGCACGCGGATGCCGGACGTGAGGGCGGTCGACACGCCCGTCGTTATAACGTGCGGCGCAGGGCGCGCATCCGGGCGCGCCCCGGAGGCGGCTCGGATGGAGGAGCGGCTGCAGGAGATCCTGGGCGAGGTGCGGCGCGCCGGGGGGCGGGTGGTGGCGCTCACCGGCGCCGGCATCTCGGCCGAGAGCGGCATCCCCACCTTCCGCGGCGCGGAGGGGTACTGGGTCGTCGGCTCGCGGAACTACATGCCGCAGGAGATGGCGACCCACGCCATGTTCCAGCGGCGGCCCGACGAGGTGTGGCGCTGGTACCTCTACCGGTTCGGCGTCTGCCACCTGGCGCAGCCCAACGCCGGCCACCGGGCGCTGGTGGCGCTCGACCGCGCGCTCGGCGATCGCTTCCACCTCGTGACGCAGAACATCGACGGGCTGCACCTGCGGGCCGGCGCGACCCCGCAGCGCACGAGCTGCATCCACGGCGAGGCGGCCTGGGTGCGCTGCGCCGACGGCTGCGGCGCCGGCAGGCTGCCGCTCCCCGACCTCGGCCCGCGCGACGCGCGGACGCCGTTCAGCGCCGAGGATCGGCGCGCGCTCACCTGTCCCGGCTGCGGCGGCTGGCTCCGGCCGCACGTGCTCTGGTTCGACGAGTGCTACGACGAGGAGAACTACCGGATGGACACGGCGCTGCGCGCCGCCGGCCGCGCCGACCTCCTGCTGGTGGTCGGGACGAGCGGCGCCACGAACCTCCCCATGCAGATCGGCGAGCTGGCCTGGCGCCGCGGCATCGCGCTGGTGGACGTGAACCCGGAGGAGAACCCGTTCTCGGAGCTCTGCGCCCGCGCGCCGCGCGGCTTCTTCGCCCGCGGCGCCGCCTGCGCGCGGCTGCCGGAGATCGTCGCCGCGCTGACGGGCGCTCCGTAGACGGGGGTGCTGCTGCGAGGTGGCCGTTCACGGCGCCGGTCATCCGTAAGGCGGGGCTCGTCCTCCGCCGGCGCACCGCTGCGGACGTCAGGTGGTGAGGACGAGCTTCGTCACCTCGGCCGGCGCGCCGAGCCGCATGGGCGGGCCCCAGTAGCCGGTGCCGCAGGAGACGTAGATCTGGGTGGCCTTGCCGTCGCGCTCGAGCCGGTAGAGCCCCTTGTAGAAGGGGTAGACGGCCGCCACCACCAGGTTCCAGGGGAAGAGCTGCCCGCCGTGGGTGTGGCCGGAGAGCTGCAGGCCCACCCCGGCCGCGGCCGCCTCGGCCACCCCGCGCGGCTGGTGGGCGAGCAGCACCAGGGCGCGCTCCGGGTCGCGATCCTCGAGCGCCTGCTCCAGCGCCGGCCAGCGGCCGTCGTAACCGGGCGCGGCGCTCCAGTCGTTCACGCCGGCGAGGTCGAACGAGGCGCCGCCCGGGCCGCGATCCCCCAGCGTGAGGCGGGCGTTCTCGAGCGGCGTGACGCCGTAGCGGCGGAGCTCGGCCAGCCAGGCGCGCGCGCCGGAGTAGTACTCGTGGTTGCCGGTGACGAAGTAGACGCCGTGCCGGGCGCGGAGGCGCGCCAGGTGCTCGGTCGCGGCGCGCAGCTCGGCCACGCTCCCGTCGACGAGGTCGCCGGTGATGACCACCGCGTCCGGGCGGAGCGCGTTCGTCATGTCCACCACCCGCTTCACGTGCTTCTCGCGGATGGTGGGGCCGACGTGGAGGTCGGAGATCTGGGCCAGCGTGAAGCCGGAGAGCGCCCGCGGCAGCCGCTCGAGCGGCACCGCCAGCTCGACCACGCGCGGCTCGCCGGTGGCGCTCCGCACCGCGCCCGCCGCAGCGGCCCCGGCGGCCAGCACCGCGCCGCCGGCGAGCGTGCGCGCCACGAAGAGGCGCCGGCCCGGGTCGGTCGGCGCGAGCTCCGGCCCGGACGCCGCCGCCAGGCCGCGCAGCCCCGACCAGAGGAGCCGCGCGAGATCGGTGGCGACGAGCGCGACGAAGAGCAGGAAGGCGGCGCCCAGCCAGGTGAAGAGCACCGTCAGGCTGCCGCGGGTGGCCCGGAACGAGAGGCGCCGCGCCAGCGCCATGCCGAGCGGCACCGCCACCGCCGCGAGCGCGAAGACGACGAGCAACGCGCGGCGGCCGGGCAGGCCCGTGTCGCGCACCAGCCGCGCCCACAGGTAGTAGTGCATGCCGCCCAGCACGGCGAACAGGACGGCGAAGAAGAGGAGGAAGGTCGGGGTGCGGGTCAAGGTGGGCTCGCCAGCGGATCTACCGCGGGCGGAGGGGCGGCGCCACGACATGGGCGGCGCGAGGCCCTCTCCGGCGAGCGCGGACGGGGTTGCAAGGCCCCTCTCCCCGGCCCTCTCCCCGCTGCGCGGGGAGAGGGGGTCGGACCTCACCAGCGGCCGCGGTCGCGCCAGCGCTCCAGGTCGGCCCAGCGGCGGTCGAGCTCGGCGCAGCGGGCGCCGTACCAGGCCTCGAAGCGGTCGCGCTGCCAGTCGTCCCCGCGCCAGGTGGCGTAGAAGCGGTCGCGCGCGTGGTCGAGGCGGGCCTGCGCCTCGCGCAGCTCGCGGAACCGGCCGCCCTCGAAGCGCGCCACGCGCCAGGGGCGGGCGGGGGCGGGGGCGGGCGGGACGTAGGCGGGCGCGGGGGCCGGCCAGGCGCGGTCGCGCCGGTCGTGGTCGCGCCAGCCGTCGTCGTGATCGGCGCGGGCGGGGCCGGCCACCGCGGCCAGGGCGACGGCGGCGGCGAGGGTGAGGGCGGTGCGGTTCATGGCTTCCTCCGTTCGGTTCCTTCGCTGGGAAGGACGGCGGAGGAGGCCGCGCATTCAACGCCCCTCGGGCGGGGCCTCGCGGGGGAGCCGGTCGATCTTGCCAGCCAGGATGAAGTCGTTCTCGGAGAGCCCGCCGATGGCGTGGGTGGAGGTGGTCACGTCGAGCAGGTTCCAGTCGTGGAGGGCGAAGTCGGGGTGGTGGCCCTCCTGCTCGGCCAGCGCCGCCAGGGCGTTCACGAACCTCATGGCGCCCGCGAAGTCGCGGAAGCGGAAGTGGCGGTGGAGCTTCTCGCCCTGGAGATCCCACCCGTCGAGCGTCGCCAGGAGCTCCTCCGCCCGGGCGCGCGCGAGCTTCGGCACTCCCCCCTCGCACGGCACGCAGCGCTTCTTCGTCCAGTCCATGCTCGCTTCGGTAACGGCCCGGCCGTTCCCGCGCTAGACTCGCCGGATGGACCGCCTCTTCCTGGCGCTCGGCGCGCTCTCGGCGCTGGTCTCGGTGGCCGCGGGCGCGTTCGGGGCGCACGCGCTCAAGGCGCGGCTCGAGCCCGACCTGCTCGCCATCTTCGAGACCGGGGCGCGCTACGAGATGTACCACGCGCTCGGGCTGGTCGCGGTCGCCTGGGCGGCGCAGCGCTGGCCCGGCCCGGCCACCAGCGGCGCGGGCTGGCTCTTCGTGGCCGGCACGCTCCTCTTCTCGGGCAGCCTCTACGCGCTGGCGCTCTCCGGCGTTCGCGCGCTCGGCGCGGTGACGCCCGTGGGCGGCCTGTGCTTCCTCCTGGGCTGGGCGCTCCTCGCCTACGCCGCCGTCCGCGGCACCTAGGCGCGCATGCCCAAGGCCGAGCAGGATCGCTTCCCCCGCCAGATCAAGTACCTCGCCTGGAACGAGGGGTGCGAGCGCTTCTCGTACTACGGGATGACCTCGGTGCTCACCATCTACATGGTGCAGCGCCTGTTCCTGTCCGACGGCGAGGCGGAGTCGCGCTACCACCTCTTCGTCTTCGCCGTGTACCTGACGCCGCTCCTCGGGGCGTGGCTCGCCGATCGCTTCGTCGGCCGGTTCCGCGTCATCCTGTGGCTGTCGCTCGGCTACGTGCTCGGCCACGGGGTCATCGCCGCCTTCGAGAGCCGGGAGGGGCTCTACACCGGCATGGCGCTCATCGCGCTCGGGGCGGGCGGCATCAAGCCCTGCGCGGCGGCCTTCGTCGGGGACCAGTTCACCGACGAGAAGCGCCACCTGCTGAAGAAGGTCTACGACCTCTACTACTGGATGATCAACCTCGGGTCGACCGCCTCGACCCTGCTCATCCCGGTGCTGCTCGACCGCATGGGTCCGCGCGTGGCGTTCGCCATCCCGGGCCTGCTCATGGCGGGCGCGCTCGCCATCTTCTGGGCCGGGCGGCGCTCCTACGTGGAGGCGCCGCCCACCGGCCCCAACCCGCACGGCTTCTTCCGCGTGGTGGCGCACGCGATCCGGCGGCTCGGGACCGGGCGCCCGGGCGAGCCGTGGCTCGACGCGGCGCGCGACCGCTTCCCCGCCGAGGCGGTGGACGGCGCCCGGGCGGTGTTCCGGATCGTGGCGGTGTTCGCCCCCACCGCCGTGTTCTGGGCGCTCTTCTTCCAGTACGGGTCGTCGTGGGTGCTGCAGGCGGAGCGGATGGACCGGCGGCTCTTCGGCGTGCAGGTGCTCTCCTCGCAGGTGCCGACGCTCGACCCGGTCCTGGTGCTGGCGCTCATCCCGGTCTTCGCCGGGCTGGTCTACCCGCGGCTGGAGCGGCGCGGGGTGCGCGTCCACGCGCTCGGCAAGATGACGGTGGGGATGTTCGTGACGGTGCTGTCGTTCGCCTGCGCCGGGGGCGTGCAGGTGGCGCTCGACCTGGGCGCCCAGCCCGGCATCGCCTGGCAGGTGCCGCAGTACGTCTTCCTCGCCACCGGCGAGGTGCTGGTGTCGGTGACCGCGCTCGAGTTCGCCTACACCCAGGCGCCCGCCTCGATGAAGAGCGCCATCATGAGCCTCTGGTACGTCACCATCGCGGCGGGCTCCCTGCTCACCGCCTGGGTGGCGAGCCTCAACCGCTTCCACGGCGCCGGCTACTACTTCTTCTTCGCGGCGCTCATGCTGGCCGCGGCCTTCGCGTTCAAGGCGGTGGCGCGCCGCTACCGCCCGGTCGCGACGGTCGTCGCCGTCTCCCCCGCCGAGGTCCCATGAGCGCCGGCCCCGACCGCTACCCGCCGCAGATCAAGTTCATCGTCGGCAACGAGGGGTGCGAGCGCTTCTCGTTCTACGGGATGCGCTCGATCCTGACCGTCTACATGGCGCAGTGGCTCGCCCTGCCGGAGCACGAGGCCGAGGCGAACTACCACCTGTTCGTGATGGCCTGCTACCTCACGCCGCTCGCCGGCGGCTGGCTGGCCGACCGGCTGTGGGGGCGGTACCGGGTCATCCTGTGGCTGTCGCTCGGGTACGTGGCGGGCCACGCCACCATCGCCGCCTTCGAGACGCGCTGGGGGCTCCTGGCCGGGCTCACCCTCATCGCGCTCGGCTCGGGCGGCATCAAGCCGTGCGTGTCGGCCTTCGTCGGCGACCAGTTCCACCCGGAGCAGAAGAAGCTGCTCGAGCGCGTGTACGGGCTCTTCTACTGGATGGTGAACCTGGGCTCGTTCGGCTCGACCTTGCTCATCCCGGTGCTGCTCGCGAGCTTCGGCCCGCGCGTCGCGTTCGCGGTGCCGGGCCTCCTCATGGTGGCCGCGCTGGCCCTGTTCGTCGTGGGGCGGCGCCGGTACGTCCAGGTGCCCCCCACCGGCCCGAACCCGCACGCGTTCACGAAGGTGGTGGCGAGCGCGCTGCGCCGGCGCGCGAAGGCGCCGGCGGCGGGGAGCTGGCTCGACGCCGCCCGCGCCGACCACCCAGCCGAGGCGGTGGAGGGCGCGCAGGCGGTGTTCCGCATCATGGGCGTGTTCGCGGCGGTGACCGCGTTCTGGGCGCTCTTCGACCAGCACGGCGCGTCCTGGGTGCTGCAGGCGCGCCGCATGGACCTGGTGGTGTTCGGGCACGCGTTCCAGGCCTCGCAGCTGGCGGCGCTGAACCCGCTCATGGTGCTGCTCCTCATCCCGCTGCTGCAGCGGGTGGTCTTCCCGCTCCTCGAGCGCGCCGGCGTCCGCGTCACGCCGCTCGGGAAGATGACGCTCGGGATGTTCCTCACCGTGCTGTCGTTCGCCGCCGCCGCGCTGGTCGAGGTGGCGCTCGCCGGCGGCGCGCGGCCGAGCGCGCTCTGGCAGGTGCCCCAGTACGTGTTCCTCACCAGCGGCGAGGTGCTCGTGTCGGTGACCGGCCTCGAGTTCAGCTACACGCAGGCGCCGCGCACGATGAAGAGCACCATCATGAGCATCTGGATGGTGACGGTGGCGCTCGGGAACTTCCTCACCGCCGCCGTGTCCGCCGTGAACCGCTTCCAGGGGCCGAGCTACTTCTGGTTCTTCACCGCGCTCATGCTGGCGGGGGCGGTCGGGTTCGCGGTGGTGGCGCGGAGGTACCGGGCGGTGGGGGTGGCGGTCGAGCCGAGCCCGTAGGGCGGGGGCTCGACCCCCGCCGCCAGCCCGCCGGCCGGGCTCCCCGAAGGGCTCAGGCGGAGCAGCTACCTGGCGTCGTTCGCCTGCCCACCGATCGACTTCGGCTTCGCAGCCTCGTCCGCCTTCGCGCCGGCCGCCTTCGCCTTCGCCTTGGTCTTCGCCGCGTTCTCCTTCGCGGGCTTGCGGTGTTTCTTGACCGGCGTGGTGGCCTTCGCGGCAGCCTGGTCCCCCGCCTCCTTCGAGGTCGCCCCGACCTGCTCCGCCTTCGGCGCAGTCTTCTCTGCGGCCGCACCGGCATCCTTCGCCTGCTCGCTGGCGTCGCCCGCGGCGGGGGCCTCGCCGCGGAGGCCGGCGACGTACGCCGCCACCGCATCGGCGTCGTCGATCCTGACCGGCTTCATCGTCCCCGAGCCTTCGGTGATGGCGCTCTTCACCTGCGCCGCGGGGAGGCCGGCGATGGGCTTCTTCACCATCTTCGATCCCGCGCCCTCCGGGCCGTGGCACATCTTGCACTTCGCGTTGTAGGTCGCAGCACCGTCCGCCGAGGCGACGGTGGAGACCGCAACGGCGAGCCATGCGATGAGAGTTCTCACGTCGATGGTCCTTTCCTGGTGGGGCTTCGGTCCGACGGCCGCCATGGACACGTATTCAATGGGCGCGAAGATCTACCGCGCCTTGCCACGTCCCGCTCGTGAAGTGCCCGGCCGACCGTAGCTTCGCCGTGGCCGAGGCCGAGCGTGCTACCCCGGCGCGCCGGCCCTGCGGAACCAGGTGCGGACGAGCCCCTCGCCCTCGGCGGCGCTGTAGCTCTCGAAGCCCTTGGCGCGCGCCAGGTCGAGGAGCGGCGCCGGCACGAACGGCGTGACGAGCTCGTAGGCCTCGCCGGGCGCGAGGGCGGCCAGGTCGGCCATCACGCGCTGCATGGGGTGCTCCCCGGCCTGGATGGCCGCGCGCGCGTCGTGGGTGCGCGCCGGGGTGGCGCCCGCGAGCCACGCCGGCGGGGATGCGGCCGGCGCGTCGCCGGCGGCGGCGACGGCGAGGGGCGGGAGCCCCGCCGCGGCGCGGAGCCGGTCGATGAGGGTGGCGAGCGGGACGCCGCTCACGCTCGCCACCTGGCGCAGCGTCGCGACCTTCGCCACGGTGCGGCGGAGCACCGGGTTCCGGAGCGCCTGGAAATGCGGCGAGATCTCGAGCAGCGCGACCTCGAGCCCCGGCCAGCGCTCCAGGAGCGCGCCCAGCTTCGAGTCCGGGGTGATGTCGGCGGCGGCGCAGCCCTCAGCCATCGGCCTGCTCCTCCTTCCACGACAGGAGCCGCTGCTCGCCCGTGAGCGCGCGCTTCTCGGTGAGGTCCTGCGTCACCTCCAGGCACCCGAGGTAGGCGCCGGCCGCGTCGCGCAGGGCCACGTACTCGATGTGGACGAAGCGGCCGCGCTTCTCGATCCAGAAGGCGGCGCGGTCGTGCCGCCCGGAGCGGAGCCCGGCGAGGATGCGATCGACCGTGTCCACGCTCGAGGGCGGGTGGCAGTACTGCACCTTGCGCCCCAGCACCGCCCGGCTCCGGGCAAAGACCCGCTCCTTGCCGTGCGTGAAGTAGCGGACCCGGTCGTCGGCGTCCACGAAGGTGGCATCGAGGGGCAGGGCGTCGAGGAGGGCGGTGAGCTCCCTGGGCGAGAAGCTGCCGGTGGCGAAGCGCAGCCGGTGGCCGGCGGCGGACGGCTCCGGCTCGGTCGGCGCCGGCGGGGCCGAGGCGGGCCGCCAGCCCTCGCCGGGCTCGACCAGGCAGTAGCCGTACTCGTCGCTCTGCCGCGCGATCTCCCACCACTCCAGCTCCTGGAGCGTGTCGAGCGACATGGGGAGCAGGATCTGCTCCTCGCGCTCGGCCATGTCGCGGATCGCCTGAGCGGCGGGCGCGGCGGCGAGGTCGAAGACCGCGCGCGCCTCCTCGGCGGTGGTGCCGGCCGGCGCGGCGGCGAGCGCCTCGAGCGCGCCGCGCAGCAGCGCGCGCGCCTCGTCGTGCTTCGCCCACATCACCTTGGGCGGCCCGGTGACCCCGTGCTTCTCGAGGTAAGGGAAGAGGAGGTGCTCCTTGCGCAGGTAGTGCTTCTCCACGTCGGTGAGCGCGTTCAGGTGCTCGCGGGCCGCGAGCAGCACCTCGGCGGCCGGCTCCGCGCCGCCGAGCGCGTCGAGCGCGGCCCTCACCCGCGCCAGGGCGTCGAGCTCGCGCCGGAGCGCGGCGTTCTCCTGCCGGAAGGTGTGGGCCGGGTGCCCCGGGGGCGCGGTCGGCGCGGCCACGAGGTCGATGGCGCCCTCCAGCGCGGCGCCGTGCAGGTGGCAGAGGCGCGTCACCTCCTCGGGCGGGAGGCCCTCCGCCATCAGCTCCTGCTCGACCTCCACCACCAGGCCGTAGGGGACGAGGCCCATGAGGCGCACGAGCTGGCGCTGCACCTGCTGCGGCGCGGCGCCCTCGTGCAGCTGCAGGATGAGGTGCTTCAGCAGGTCCTTGCGAGGCCGGCTCGCGTGGTCGAGGAGCTCGCTCACGGCCGCACCCGCAGGTCGGCGGAGGTCGGCGCGATGACGTCGGTAGGCATGCCCCAGCGCTGTTGCGAAGGGCTTGCCAGCCGATGACCGCTGGGATTCCGGTGTCTTGCGCGCCGGACCGGCGCCGGCTCACCCGGATTTCGGTGCGCCGCCACCCATTAGGCGTTGCGAGCGGACCCGCCCGACCGGGCGAGCGCTCGGGGCCGGGAGCTCCGCCCGCCCGGCTCCGAGGGGCTACGCGTGGCCGTTCTTCGCCCGCGCCACCTCGACGCAGAGCGCCTGGTTGAGGGCGGCGATCGCCTTCCGGTAGTGGGCGCGGTCGATCACGAACTGCATGTTGATCTGCCGGAGCGACTGCGAGAACGCGTTCACGTTGATGCCGTTGTCGGCCAGCACCTGCGCCGCCCGCGCCAGCACGCCGGGGATGGCGATGTTCGAGCCGATGACGCACACCACCGCCGACGGCAGGATGGTCACCTTCTCGTAGGAGTTCTCGAGCTCCTCGATGAACGACGGGCGCGCCGACTTCTCCCAGATGACGTGGGTGATGGAGTTCGCGTTGGTGGCCTTGAGGATGTACGAGACGCCGTGGCGCTTGAAGATCTCCATCACGCCGAGGTCGAAGCCCACCGTGCCGACCATGCCCGGGTCGTGGATCTCGACCGCGGTCACCTTGGGCGTGCCGGCGATGACCTCGATGCGCGCCTCCTTGCCCACGTACTCCTTGGTGATGAGGGTGCCGGGGTGCTCGGGCTCGAAGGTGTTCTTGAGGCGGATGGGGATGCCGGCGAGCTCCATCGGCTTCGCCGCCTTGGGGTGGATGGCCTCCATCCCGACGTCGGCCAGCTGGTCGGCGACGTCGTAGTTGGTGTTGCCCACCGGGACGATGTTGTCCGCGCCCACGATCTCCGGGTCGGCCGAGGAGAGGTGGAACTCCTTGTGGATGATGGCCTCGCTGGCGCGCAGCTCGACCGCCACCTTGCTGAAGGTGACCTCGGAGTAGCCGCGGTCGAACTCCCGCATGATGCCCTCGACGCCCTTCGTGTACCCGGTCACCACCACCACCTGCTTGGCCGGGTTCACGCCGCGGAAGGCCTGGTGGATGCGCTCGTCGATGGTGATGGGGTCGTCGTCGTCGAAGCCGGTCAGATCCATGAAGGAGGCCTCCACCCCCTTCGCCTTCAGGATCTCGGCGCTGTTGAAGGCGCTGTGCGCCTCGCCGATGGCGGCCAGCATCTCGCGGGCGGCGAGCAGCACGCTGTCGCGGCGCAGGTAGCCGCTCGCCAGCACGTGCCGCATCGAGTGCAGGTAGGCCTTGAGCGCCGCCATGCGCTGGTCGATGAAGCGGTCGGCGACCGCGAGCGGCAGGCCGAGCGGGGCGAGGCCGGCGTTGAGCGCCTTGAGCTTCGTGGTCAGCGCGTCGAGCGCCCCCCCGAAGTCCTCGCCGGCGGCGAAGCGGGCGTAGATGCCCGGCTCGCCCGTCTTCTTGTGCTCGAGGAGCTGGTTCGTCACGCCCGCGTAGGCCGAGACGACGTAGACCCGCCCGTACACGCGGGAGGGCTCGCGCAGGATGATGTTCGCGAGCACGTCCTGGAAGGCGGACATCGACGTGCCGCCGATCTTCTCGACCGTGATCATAGGTCCCGCTAGGGTAGCCGGAACCGCACACCGGTCGTCAAGATCTGCCGCCGCTCACCCGTCCGCGGGAGGGGCGGGTGGGAGCCCGGGGGCGGGGGTCGGTGCAGGCGCCGGACGAGGGAGCGAGCGCCGCCCCGTGCGACCTGAGCAGCTCGAGCGCCCCCTCGAACGTCAGCTGGGCGGCCCGGCGGTGCGCGGTGGCCGGGAGGGCGGCGGCCCAGCTCCGCACCACCACCGACTGGCGCCCGCGCTCGGCGGCCCCCGTGGAGAGGTGGGCCAGGAGGCCCGCCTCGAGCTCCTTGGCGGCGCGGGCCAGATCGCGCTCCGGCGGCCAGGAGTTCTGCCGGCCCAGCTGGTCGAGGTGCGCCTCGCCGGCGCGCTCCACCTCCTCGAGCAGCCGCACCGCGGCCGGCGAGAGCCCGGCGCGCACCCGCTCCAGCCGGCGCGCGTCGTGCGCGATCCGCAGCAGCGCGGGCCACAGCGCGGCGTGGAGGAAGGTCACCTTGCCGCCGACGAGCTTCAGCGTCAGCACCTCGGGCGAGGCCTCGAGCGCCGCGGACAGCTCGACGATGCGCGCGCTCGCCGGGTGGTCGCACCAGCTCCCCTGGACGCGGCCGCCGGCCACCTGCTCGGCCAGCGAGTCGGAGCCCCCGACCGGCGTGAGCGGCAGCGCCCCGCGCTCGCGGACGAGCGCGAGCGCCTCCGCCGGGGTTTCGAGGTGTCCAGGCACCCTCATGGAATGTCGGCGGATGAACTGCTTGTCAACTCCCAGCCGTGGCGCTCCCCGGAGGACGGCGGCGGGACGGGCACGCCGTCGAGGTAGGCGACGCGGCGCGCGAGCTGCGCCGGGACGCGCGGCCCGGGCGTGAGGATCCCGACCAGGTTGAGCGGATCGGCGGCGGAGAGCTCGACCCGCTCGCCCGCGGGGCGGACGCGCCGGACGGCGCGCAGGGCCTCCACCGCCTCCGGCAGCGCGAACTGCTCGCCGGAGAAGCCCGTGACGAAGCGGCCGCCGCGGATCCGGCCGCTCGCCTCGGCGCGCCGGAGGTACCGGACGAGCTCGCGCCAGGGCGGCGCGTCCGGCTCGCGCGCGAGGAGGTCGCGGAACACCACGCCCCAGCGCCGCAGGAGCTGCTCGGCCCGGCGCTCGAGGAGCTCGTCGGCGGGCACCTCGGGCCGCGCGAGGAGCACCCACCGGCCACCCGCGGCGCCGGGCCTGCGCTGCAGCCGCGGCCGCGGCGTCTCGACCAGCGCGCGCAGCCCGGCGAACGCGTCGCAGGTGACCGCGCCGGCGCTGACGAGCTCCCACAGCGCGGCGTCCACCTCGACCGGTGGCTTGCGGGTGAGGACCGCCAGCTCCGACACGAACGACGCGCCCGCGCTCCGGAGCGCGCCCACCAGCGCCTGGGCGCCCGGGCCGAGCGGCGCGCCCGGGCCGGCCGCTGCCGCGAGCCAGCCCAGGTCGGCGCGGAGCGCCAGCGTGACCGGCGCGTTGCGCGTGGGGGCGAGCCGGCGCGCCGGCGCGGCGAGGTCGCCCGCCACCGCGAGCCGGCCCCAGGCCACCTCGCCGTGCAGGCACAGCTCGTCGAGCAGGGCGGGCGCGTAGCCCCCGACCCGCGCCGGCAAGAGCTCCGCCTCCCAGGCGCCGGCCGGCGCGTGGAAGCCCTGGAGCTGCGCCACGACCTCCGCCACCCCCCGCGCGCCGTGCAGGCGCTGCCCGGGCAGGGCGTGCTGCCAGCGCACGAGGAAGCGCAGCAGGTCCGGGGTGCCGACCGGCTCGATCTCGCGCCGCAGCCGGTGCAGGGTGAGGCGCTGGATGCGGGCGAGCAGGTTCCGCTCGCACCAGTGCGGCGCTTCGGCGGCGTGCGGGACGCCAGCGAGGAACTGGCCGCGCAGCACGAGCCCCTCGAGCTCGAGCGCGAGCAGCGCGTCCCGGACGAGCGGCGGCGGCAGCGCCAGGCGCTCGGCGAGCGCGGCCTCGGTGGTCGGGCCCAGGCGCGGCATCCACCCGCGCAGCACGGCCGCCGCCGCCTCCTCGCGCGAGGCAGGGGCGGGCTCGCCCGGAAGCGGCGCGAGCGGCGGGTCGAGCCGGAGGGACGGGTCGAGCGCCCGGGCGAGCGCGGCGCGCTCGGCCGCCACCCAGGCGACGCCGCCCTCGCGACGGCCGCGGGCCGCGCGGCCGTCCGCGACCAGGGCGTCGAGCCACCGCTCCCAGCCGGCCCCGTCGCGCGCCGGGAGGACGCCCAGCTCGAGGAGGAGGTCGTGCAGCTCCTCGGCGTCGCGGACGTCCGGCCAGACCTGGTCGGCGATCTCCTTCACCGCCGCCGGGTCGAGCGCGCCGAGCTCGGCGGCCTCCGCCGGCGGGAGCGCCCGGCGCAGCATGACGGCGCGGGCGCGCCGCTCCTCCAGCGGCGCGTCGTCGAGGTAGGCCCAGGGCCGCGCGCCCACGATCTCGTGCGCCAGCGGCGAGGGCTCGGCGGTGTCGCGCGCGAGGAGCCGCACCTCGCCGCGCTCGACGCGGCCGAGGAGCGCCGCCAGCCCCGGGTAGTCCATCGCCTCGTGGAGGCAGTCGTGCAGCGCCTCCTTCACGAGCGGGTGGTCGGGCGCCTCGATGGGCCCGTGCTGGTCGGCGTTGTCCTGGCACGCCACCGCCAGCGGGAAGACGGCGGCGAGGAGGTCGTCCGACCGCATCCGCGCGATGGGCGGCGGGGTGCGCTTGCCGCCGAGCATGCGCGGGATGGCGAGCGCGCGGGTCGCGTCCCAGCGCCAGCGCACCGGGAACATGGGCGACTGGAGCGCCGCAGCCACGAGGACGTCCTCGGCGGTGCGCGCGTCGACGAGCTCGAAGATCCCCTCCAGCGGGAAGCTGTGCTGCGGGCCCAGCGAGAGGAGCACCCCCTCGTCGGTGGCGGCCGCCTGCAGCTCGAAGTCGAAGCTGCGGCAGAAGCGCTTCCGCAGCGCGAGGCCGAGCGCGCGGTTCACGCGCGCGCCGAAGGGCGCGTGCACCACCACCTGCATGCCGCCGCCCTCGTCGAAGAACCGCTCCGCCACGAGCGTGTCCTGGGTCGGCACGGCGCCGAGCACGGCGCGGCTCGCCGCCAGGTATTCCACCGCCTGGCGCGCCCCCGCCTCGGGGAGCGCGCCCTCCGCGGCGAGCCAGGCCACCGCCGCCTCCCGGTCCGCGAGGCGCCGCTCCACCTCCTGCCGCAGCGCGGACACCTCCTCCGAGAGCCGGGCGCTCCGGCCGGGCGCCTCGGCGTTCCAGAACGGCACCCCCGGCGGCGCGCCGTGCGCGTCCTCGACCCGCACCACCCCCGCCTCCACGCGCCGGATGCGCCAGGAGGTGTTGCCGAGCAGGAACACGTCGCCGGCCAGGCTCTCGACCGCGAAGTCCTCGTCGAGCTGCCCCACCACGACGCCCTCGGGCTCGGCCACCACCTGGTACTGCGAGGTGTCGGGGATGGCGCCGCCGCCGGTCAGCGCCGCCAGCCGCGCGCCGCGCCGGGCGCGCAGGCGGCCGTGCACCGCGTCGCGGTGGAGGAGCGCCGCCGCGCGGCCGCGGCGGGTGGCGACGCCGTCCGCCAGCATGGCGACGACGGCGTCGAACTCCGCCCGCGGCAGCGCGCGGTAGGGCCAGGCGCGCCGGACGCGCGCGAAGAGCGCCTCCTCCGGGACCGCCTCGCCCGCCGCGGCGCTCGCCACCTCGGCCACGAGCTGCTGGGCGAGGATGTCGCGCGGGTGGCGCGGCACCGCCGTGACCTCGATGCGCCCCGCGCGCGCCGCGCGGACGAAGGCGGCGCACTCGACCAGCTCGTCCCGGCTCATGGGGAAGAGCCGGCCCCGGGGCGTCGCCCCGCGCCAGTGGCCGGCCCGGCCGACGCGCTGCAGGCCGGTCGAGACCGCGCCGGGCGAGCCGAGCTGCACCACCAGCTCCACCGCCCCCACGTCGATGCCGAGCTCGAGCGAGGCGGTGGCGACGAGGCAGCGCAGCCGCCCCTCCTTGAGGCGCTGCTCGGCGTCGAGCCGCCGGGCGCGCGAGAGGCTGCCGTGGTGCGCGCCCACCGCGTCGGCCCCGAGCCGCTCGCCGAGGGCGTGGGCGGCGCGCTCGGTCAGGCGGCGGGTGTTCGCGAAGACGAGCGTGGTGCGGTGCGCGCGCACGAGCTCGGCCACCCGGTCGTAGGTCTCGGCCCACAGCTCGTTCGAGGCGATGGAGGAGAGCTCGTCGCGGGGGATCTCGATCCCGAGGTCGAGCGGGCGGCGCCGCCCCACCTCGACGATGGCGCAGTCGGGCCGGCCCTCCGGGTCGACGCGCGCGGCGCCGACGAGGAACCGCGCCACCTCCTCCACCGGGTGCTGGGTGGCGGAGAGGCCGATGCGCTGCGGCCGGCGGCCGGTGAGCGCCTCGAGGCGCTCGAGCGAGAGCGCCAGGTGCGCGCCGCGCTTGTCGCGGGCGACGGCGTGGATCTCGTCGCAGACCACCGTCCGGACCGGGGTGAGGAGCCGCCGGCCGCGCTCGCTGGTGAGGAGGAGGTAGAGCGACTCGGGGGTGGTGACGAGGACGTGCGGCGGCCGCCGCAGCATCGCCTGGCGCCGCGCGGGGGAGGTGTCGCCGGAGCGCACCAGCACGCGGATGGGCGGGAGCGGGTGGCCCTCCGCCCGCGCCAGCTCCGCGATCTCCGCCAGCGGCGCCTGGAGGTTCTTCTCGACGTCGTTGCCGAGCGCCTTGAGCGGCGAGACGTAGAGCACCTCGGTCGCGTCGCGCAGCTCGCCCGCCAGCGCCTGCCGCACCAGCCGGTCGAGGCAGGCGAGGAAGGCGGCGAGCGTCTTGCCGGAGCCGGTGGGCGCGGAGAGGAGCGCGTCGCGCCCGGCCTGGATGGCGGGCCAGCCCGCCGCCTGGGGCTCGGTGGGCGTGGCGAAGCGCGCCTCGAACCAGCGCGCCACCAGCGGATGGAAGCCGTCGAGGACCACCGCCTCGACTTAGCGCCACCCGCCCCGCTTTTCCGCGCGACGCGCCGCGTCGCGGACTTATCGTCGCCGCGTGCTCCTCAAGGAAACGGCGCTCGTCCGCCTGCTCGGCCTGAAGATCCCGGTGCTGCTCTTCCTCGGGCCGCGGGTCCTCGAGCTCGACGACGCGGGCTGCGCGGTGGAGATCCCGCTCGGCTACCGCTCGAAGAACCACCTCGGGTCGATGTACTTCGCGGCGCTCCACGCCGGGGCGGACGTCGCTGCCGGGCTCAACGCCACCCGGCTCATCCTCGCCCGGCACCGGAAGGTGAAGCTCATCTTCAAGGACGCCCACGCCGACTTCCTGAAGCGCGCCGACGGCGACGTCGTGTTCCGCTGCCGCGACGGCGCGCGGATCCGCGACGCGGTGGAGGAGGCCGACCGCACCGGCGAGCGCGTGACGCTGCCGGTCGAGGTCGTGGCCACCGTGCCGAAGAAGTACGGCGACGAGCCGGTGGCGCGCTTCACGCTCGGGCTCAGCATGAAGCGCAAGGAGTGAGCGGGTGCGGCGGACGCCGCGCGGGCGTGCTAGGACATGGGGGTGCGCCGCCTGCTCGCCGCTCTCGCCCTCGCGCTGGCCGTGCCCGCGGCCGCCGCGGCGCCGGTGGTGATCGAGGACGACTGGCCGCGCGCGCTCGCCCTGGCCAAGGCGAAGGACCGGCTGGTCTTCGTCGACGCCTGGGCGCCCTGGTGACACACCTGCCGCTTCATGCGGGCGAGCGTCCTCCCGGACGCGCGCCAGCGGCGGCCCGCCGGGCGGTTCGTCTGGCTCAGCGTCGACACCGAGGACCCGCGGAACGCCGCCTTCCTGGAGCGCTTCCCCATCTCCTCCTATCCCACCTTCCTCGTCATCGACCCGCGCGAGGAGCGCGCGGTGCTGAAGTGGCTGGGCAGCGCCAGCGCCCCGCAGCTGGCGAAGCTGCTCGGGGACGCGGAGCGGCGCCGGCCGCGCGGCGCGGACGCGGTCCTGGCGCGGGCCGATCGCGCCCAGGCCGAGGGCCGGCTCGGGGACGCGGAGCGCGACTACCTCGCGGCGCTGGCGCAGGGCGGGCGGCGCTGGGGGCACCGGCCGCGGGCGGTGGAGTCGCTCGTGCTGGCGCTCTCCGGCGGCGGTCTGCTCGAGGGCTGCGCCGAGACCGCGCTGCGCGAGGCGCCGGCGCTCCCGCGCGGCCCCTCCTTCGCGAACGCGGTCGCGACCGGGCTCGGCTGCGCCGTCGCGGCGGAGCCCGACCAGCTCTGGCGCGGGGCCGCGCTGAAGGGGCTGACGCCGCTCGCCCGCGAGGCGCTCCAGCTGCGGGGGCTGCTCGCCGACGACCGCTCCGGGCTCTACGAGGCGCTGACCGAGGCGCGCGCGGCCGAGGGCGCCCGCGCCGAGGCCAAGGCGATCGCCGAGGCGTGGTGGCGCTTCCTCGAGGACGAGCGGCGCCGCGCCGGCACGGCCGAGCAGCGCACCGCGCTCGACGGCCCGCGGGTGGCCGCGGCGCTGGCGCTCGAGGATCCCGCCCGGGCGCTGCCGGCGCTGGCCGCCTCCGAGGCGGCGCTGCCGGCCGACTTCAACCCGCCCTACCGCGCGGCGCGGCTCCTGCTCGAGCTGGGCCGCCGCGCCGAGGCGCGCGCGGCCATCCAGCGCGCGCTGGCCCACGCCTATGGCGGCCGGAAGCTCGGGGTCTACCGGCTGGCGGCGCGCATCGAGCGGGAGGACGGCGACCGCGCCGCGGCGGCGCGCGCCCTCGACGAGGCGCTCGCGTACGCGGAGCAGCTGCCGCCGCCCCAGCGCAAGCCCGACCTCGTCGCGTCGCTCCGGGCGCAGCGCAGCGCGCTCGAGGACGCCGCGGCCGCGCCCTAGGGAGGAGGACGCCATGGGATCGCCCCTGGTGAAGGGCTTCGGTCAGGGCGACCCGGCGCTGGCGCGCTGGGCCGAGGAGGTCTTCGCGCCGGAGGACGCGGTGCTGCGCGAGATCCGCGAGCGCTCCGCGCGCGCCGGGCTGCCCCCCATCGCGGTCGGCCCGATGGACGGGCTGCACCTGGAGGTGCTGGCCCGGGCGGCGGGCGCGCGGCGCGCGGTCGAGATCGGGACCCTGGGCGGCTACAGCGGCGTGTGCCTCGCGCGCGGCATGGGGCCGGAGGGCGTCCTCCACACCTTCGAGCTCGACCCGGCCCGCGCCGCGCTGGCGCGCGCCTCGTTCGAGCGGGCCGGCGTGGCCGGCCAGGTGCGCGTGCACGTGGGCCCGGCGCTGGAGCGGCTGCGCGAGGTGGAGGGGGAGGGACCGTTCGACCTCGTCTTCGTCGACGCCGACAAGCAGGGCTACCCGGCCTACCTGGCCTGGGCCGAGGAGCACCTGCGCGTGGGCGGGATCGTCCTCGGCGACAACGCCTTCGCCTTCGGCCACGTCCACGAGCGCGCGCCGGCGGGTGAGGACGCCGCGGCGGTGGCGCCGCTGCGCGCCTTCGCCGAGCGGCTGGCGCGCGGCGGGCGCTTCCGCGCCACGATGCTGCCCACCGCCGAGGGGCTGGCGATGGGGGTCAAGGTCGCGTAGGGCGGGGGCTCGCCCCCGGCGCGGAGCTCACCGCAGGCGATAGCGGAGCAGCCGGACCTCGAGCGGCCCATTCCAGAGCCGGTGCCGCACCTCGGCCCGGCCCATGGCGGCGTCGAGGTGCGGGTTGCCGGACAGGAGCACCGCGCTCCAGCCGTGGAAGCGGCCCAGCGCCTCGGCCATCCCGCGGTAGAGCCCCTCCAGCTTGAGCTGCGAGACGTGCGCGGCGCGGCGGTCGAAGGCGGGCGGCTCCTCGCGGCCCCCGCGCCGGCCGGCGCCCGGGCGTGCGCCGCGCGGCGCGCCGCCCGCTCTCCCGCGCTCCTCGTCGCCCGGCTTCCCCATGAGCCGCTCGCCGTAGGGCGGGTTCATGCACAGCGTCCCCGGCGCCATCCCCGGCTCGGGCGCGAGGTCGCGCACGTCGCCGCGCTCGAAGCGCAGGTCGGCCAGCACGCCGGCGGCGGCGGCGTTCTTCCGGGCGGCGTCGAGCGCCTTGGTGAAGAGGTCGCGGGCGACGATGGGCGCCGGCGCGGCGGGCAGCGCGGCGCGGCGCGCCTCCTCCTTCATGCGGTCCCAGGTGGACTGGAGCGCGCCGCGGTAGGCGGGCCAGCGCTGGAAGCCGAACGGGCGGCCCAGCCCGGGGGCGATGCGGCGCGCCGCGAGCGCGTGCTCGATGGCGAGCGTGCCGGAGCCGCACATGGGGTCGATGAACGGCCGCTCGCGGTCGACGCCCCCCAGGGCCAGCACGGCGGCGGCCAGGGTCTCCTTGAGCGGCGCCGGGGTCATGCCGGAGCGGTAGCCACGGCGGTGGAGCGGCTCGCCGGCCAGATCGAGCGACAGCGTGGCCTCGTCGCCGGCGACGTGGAGCACGATCCGGACGTCGGGGTCCTTCGGATCGACGTCGGGCCGCGCCCCCAGCTTGTCGCGCAGCGCGTCCACCACCGCGTCCTTCACCTTGAGGGCGGCGTAGCCGGAGTGGGTGAGGCCGGAGTCGCGCAGCGTGGACTCGACCGCGAGCGTGGTGCGGGTGGTGAGCCAGGCGCTCCAGTCCACCGCCCGCGCGCCGTCGTAGAGGGAGGCCGCGTCGCCGGCGGGGAAGCGCGCCAGCTCGAGCAGCACGCGCATGGCCACGCGGCTGTGCAGGCAGGCGGCGAGGCCGGCCTCGAGCTTCCCCTCGAACGAGACGCCGCCTTGCTCGCCGCGGACCGCGTGCAGCCGCAGCGCCGAGAGCTCCCGGCGGAGCGCGCCCTCGGTGCCCTTGGCGCAGGTGGCGAAGTATTTCATCGCGGCACTCTAGCCCATCGTGCCGGAGCCTGCCTCAGCCCGCCTTCTCCAGCGGCAGCGAGAGCTGGGTGCCGATGACCTGGAACCGCGCCGCGTCCTTGCCCGACCGCTTCGCCTCGTACATGAGGCGATCCGCGTGGCCGAGCATGTCGTCCACCGAGAGGGGCGGCGCCAGGAAGGTGACCGCGCCGATGCTGAAGGTGACGATCCAGCCGTAGCCGGCCATCGTCTCCTGCAGCGCCGTCCGGAGCCGCGTCGTGAGCGCCTCGGCGGTGACCCCGTCCGTGTCCACCCAGAGGAGGCCGAACTCGTCGCCGCCCAGGCGCGCCACCGTGTCCACCGCCCGGGTGCCGTGGCGGAGGGTGCTCGCCACGGCCACCAGGAGCAGGTCGCCCTGGGCGTGGCCGAACCGGTCGTTGATGACCTTGAAGTCGTCGCAGTCGAGGTAGGCGACGGTGATGGGGCGGCCGGTGCGGCGCGCCCGCTCCAGCTCCACCCCCGCCTGCTCGACGAAGTCGCGCCGGTTCGACACGTGGGTGAGGGGGTCGGTGCGGGCGAGCTGCTGCTCGACCTCGAGCCGGTTCTTGAGCGCGCCGAAGAGGAGCGTGAGCGCGAGGAAGACCCCGAGCTGCACCGCCAGGTTCCAGGCCACCACCCCGAGCGGCAGCGGCTCGCGGCGGGTCATGAGGTCCACCGCGGAGGAGATGAGCGCGCTCTGGGTCGAGACCAGCACGCCGGCGCGGAGGGAGACGAACCAGGTGGCGAGCCCGATGGGGCCGAGGTAGAGGAGCGTGAACGAGACGTCGGCGCCGGTGAGGTGGTCGCCGAGCGCCACGCAGCCCATCAGCACGAGCGCCAGCGCCAGCGCGGCGCGCCGCGGCAGGCGGGCTGTCCAGGCCTCCGCGCGCGCGAGCAGCACCCCCGCCGCATGGGTGAGGCGGTGGCCGCGGCGCGGCGCGCGCCCGGGCATGGAAAGTCCTGGAGACGTGCCTCGCTCCGGAGGTACGGCGGGATGACCCAGCTGAGCCTACCCTGGGGATCCACGTCAACCGAGCGTCTGTGGGGTCAGGTAAGTGGACGCAAGCGGTCGGATGGGGCGCTCCCCGCGCGAAATCACCGGGTCGTCGCCGGGTCGCCACGTTCCCGACACGGCGCGCCTTAGAATCGCGGCGTGCCCGCCATCCTCATCGTGGACGACGAGCGAGACCTGCTCTCGGTGCTCGACTTCAACCTCCGGCAGGCCGGCTTCGAGACGCTGCTCGCCGCGAGCGGCGCCGAGGCGCTGGCCCAGCTGCGCCGCCGCGTCCCCGACCTCGTCCTGCTCGACCTCATGCTGCCCGACCTGTCCGGCACCGAGGTGTGCCGGACGCTCAAGAGCGACCCGCGCACCCGCGGCGTCCCGGTGATGATGCTCACCGCCAAGGGCGAGGAGGTGGACAAGGTCGTCGGGTTCGAGCTGGGCGCCGAGGACTACGTCACGAAGCCCTTCAGCGTCCGCGAGCTGGTGCTGCGGGTGAAGGCGCTCCTGCGCCGCGTCCACGGCGCCCCCGCGCCGGCCGAGGCGGGGCGCGGCCCCGAGCCGGTCGGCGCCATCCGCGTCGACGTCGAGGCCCACCGCGCCTTCGTCGCCGGCGAGGAGGTGACGCTCACGCCGCTCGAGTTCCGCCTGCTCGTCACCCTCATGTCCCGGGCCGGGCGCGTGCAGTCGCGCGAGCAGCTGCTCCAGGACGTCTGGGAGATGTCGAGCGAGCTCGAGACCCGCACCGTCGACACCCACGTGAAGCGGCTGCGCGAGAAGCTCGGCCCGGCCCGCGATCTGCTCGAGACGGTGCGCGGGGTGGGCTACCGGCTGGTCCCCCCCTCCGAGCGCGACTGAGCCGCCGCCGTGGCGCTCTTCAAGACGCGGCTGGCGCAGGCGATCCGGGCGCTGCAGGACGAGCTCGCCGGCGGGCCGCGCGCCGAGCTGCCGGCCGAGCTCGAGCTGCTGGGCGGGCTCGTCCACACCCGCGAGGAGCGGGCCCGCACCAAGGAGGAGCCGGAGCGGGAGATCCTCGCCGCGCTGCCCGACGCGGCGGCGGTGGTCGGGAAGGACGGCCTCATCCGCGCCGCCAACGCCGCCTTCGAGGCGCTGGCGCCGAGCGGGCGCGCCACCGGGCTCTCCCCCATCGAGATCACCCGCTCCGCCGAGCTGGACGAGGCGGTGCGGCGCGCGCTGGAGGGCACCGGCCGCGCGATCGAGCTCGAGCTGCCGGCGCGGCGGCGATCGTTCCAGGCGCAGGTGGCGCCGCTCCTGCGGGGCGAGGTGCTGGTGCTCCTGCGCGACGTCACGGAGGCGCGCCGGGCCGCGGCGACGCGGCGCGACTTCGTCGCCAACGCGAGCCACGAGCTCCGCACCCCGATCGCCGCCATCCGCGGCGCCGCCGACACGCTGCTCGGCGGCGCCCTGGAGGACCCCGGCGCGGCGCGGCAGTTCGCGGAGATGATCGCCCGCCAGGCGGAGCGGCTCTCCCGGCTGACCGCGGACCTGCTCGACCTGTCGCGGGTCGAGTCCGGCCAGTGGGTGATGCAGCTCGAGCGGGTGGAGCTGCAGCCGCTCGTGCAGACCGTGCTCGAGCTGCACGCGGGCCGGGCGGCGGAGAAGCGCCTCGCGCTCACCGGCGCCGTCGAGCAGCCGCTCGCGGTGCGCGCCGACGGGCGGGCCCTCGAGCACGTGCTCGTGAACCTGGTGGACAACGCCGTGAAGTACACGCCCGCCGGCGGCCGGATCGAGGTGTCGGCCGCGCGCGGCGAGCGCGAGGTGCTCCTCACGGTCGCCGACAGCGGCCCGGGGATCGCCGCCCACCACCTCCCGCGGCTCTTCGAGCGCTTCTACCGGGCCGATCCCGGCCGGGGGCGCGAGCAGGGAGGCACGGGCCTCGGCCTCGCCATCGTCAAGCACCTGGTGCAGGCCCAGGGAGGCGAGGTGGGCGTGGTGAGCGGCGCGTCGGGGAGCCGCTTCTGGGTGAAGCTGCCCGGGGCGTGACGACGCGCCCCGGCCGCGGGCGGCGAAGACGCTAGAACCAGCGGGCGGGAGCGGGCTTCCCGCAACCTTCACCCCGCCGTCACCGAACCGCCACGCGCCGGGCCTAAACCCTCCGCGACCGATTTCAAGGCTCAAGGAGACCACATGATGAAGACGCTGCGCCTCGCCGCGCTCCTCGCCCTCGCGGCGCTCGGCTCCGCCCGCGCCGACTCGCTGCTCATCACCGGCGCCGGGGCGACCTTCCCGTTCCCGCTCTATTCCAAGTGGTTCAGCGACTACAACAAGCTGAAGCCCGAGCTCCGGTTCAACTACCAGTCCATCGGCTCCGGCGGCGGCATCCAGCAGATCACGGCGCGCACCGTCGACTTCGGCGCCTCCGACGCCCCCCTGACCGACGAGGAGCTGGCCAAGGCCCCCGGCCTGCAGCACGTCCCGACCGTCCTCGGCGCCGTCGTCGTCACCTACCAGGCCCCGGTGGCCGACCTCCGCCTCACCCCCGAGACGCTGGCGGCGCTCTTCCTGGGCGAGATCACCCGCTGGAACGACCCCCGCCTCGCGAAGGACAACCCGGGCGCGAAGCTCCCCGACGTCCCGGTCACCATCGTCCACCGCTCGGACGGCTCCGGCACGACCGCCATCTTCACCGACTACCTCGCCAAGGTCTCGCCGGCGTGGAAGTCGAAGGTGGGCGCCGGCAAGAGCGTCAAGTGGCCGGCCGGCCTCGGCGCCAAGGGCAACGAGGGCGTGACCGGGCTCGTGAAGCAGACCCCCGGCGCCCTCGGCTACGTCGAGCTCGCCTACGCCACCCAGAACAAGCTCGCCATGGCCTCGCTGAAGAACCACGACGGCCACTTCGTCCGGCCCTCGCTCGCGGCCACGTCCGCCGCCGCGGCCGGCGTGGACGTCCCGCCCGACTACCGCGTCTCCATCACCGACGCGCGGGGCGCGGACGCCTACCCGATCGCCTCCTTCACCTACTTGCTCGTGTACCGGGATCAGCAGGACAAGGCGAAGGGCGAGGCGCTGGTGCACTTCCTGTGGTGGGCCGTCCACGACGGGCAGCACACCGCGCCCGGCCTCGACTACGCCCCGCTCCCGAAGCCCGTGGTGGCGCAGCTCGAGAAGACCCTCGCCTCGATCACCGTCCAGGGGAAGCCGGTCTCCCTTGCCACCTCCCGCTGAGCTCGCGACCGCCGCGCGCGGTCCCTCGACCATGGCCCCGCCCCGCCCGCCGCGCGCCGCCGCCGGCGGCCACGCCGGCGACCGCCTGTTCGCGGCCGTGCTGACCGCGCTGGGCGGGGCGGTGCTGCTGGTGGTCGGGGTGGTGGTGCTGGAGCTCTACCGGGTCGCGCAGCCCGCCCTGGCCAAGGGCGGGCTGCGGTTCCTCCTCGACCGCGACTGGGACCCGGTGCTGGGCTCGTTCGGCGCGCTGCCGTTCGTCTACGGCACGCTCGTGACGAGCGGCGTCGCCCTGCTCGTGGCAGTGCCGGTCTCGGTCGGGCTGGCGCTGTTCCTCTCCGAGATGGGGCCGCCCCGGCTCCGGCCGATCGTGTCGTTCCTCATCGAGACCCTGGCGGCCATCCCCAGCGTCGTCTACGGGCTCTGGGGCCTGTTCGTGGTGGTGCCGCTCCTGCGCGACCACGTCGAGCCGGCGCTGGGGCGCGCCCTCGGCTTCCTGCCGTTGTTCCGGGGCGCGCCCATCGGGCTCGGCTACCTCGCGGCCGGCCTCCTGCTCGCCATCATGATCCTCCCCACCATCTCCTCGGTGACGAGCGAGGTGCTGAAGACCGTCCCCTCCTCGCTGCGCGAGGGCGCGCTCGCGCTCGGCGCCACGCGCTGGGAGGCGATCCGGCTCGCGGTCCTGCCGTACGCCCGCCCCGGCATCCTGGGCGCGGTGCTGCTCGGCCTCGGCCGGGCGCTCGGCGAGACGATGGCCGTCACCATGGTCATCGGGAACGCGCCCGAGATCTCCGCCTCGCTCTTCGCGCCGGGGTACTCGCTGCCGGCGGTCATCGCGAACGAGTTCGCCGAGGCGAGCGGCGCGCTGCACCTCGGGGCGCTGGCGGGGCTCGCGCTGGTGCTGTTCGGGCTGGCGCTGGTGATGAACTCCGCCGCGCGCCTGCTGGTGCGGCTCGTCGCGCGGGGCGGGAGGGCGGCGGCATGAGGTCGCTCGCGCTGCGCCGCACCGTCAACGTCGCCGTGACCATCCTGTGCGGGGCGATGGTCCTGGTGGCGGTGATCCCGCTCGGCTCGCTCCTGTGGCTCGTGGTCTCGCACGGGGCGGCCGGGCTCAACCTCTCGTTCTTCACCTCCCTCCCCACGCCGGTCGGCGAGCCGGGGGGCGGGGTGGGCAACGCCATCCTCGGCACGGCGATGCTGGTCGGGCTGGCGTGCCTCGTCGGCCTCCCGCTCGGCATCGGCGCGGGCGTGTTCCTGGCCGAGCGCGGCGACGGCCCGTTCGGCCGCGCGGTCCGGTTCACCGCCGAGGTCTTCTCGGGCGTCCCCTCGATCGTCATCGGCATCGTCGCCTACGGCCTGGTGGTCGTCACCATGCACCGGTTCTCGATGCTGGCCGGCGGGCTCGCCCTGGCGCTGCTCATGGTCCCCACCCTGGCCCGCTCCACGGAGGAGCTGGTGCGGCTCGTGCCGCAGTCGCTCCGGGAGGCGTCCCTGGCGCTCGGGGTGCCGGCCTGGAAGACCAGCCTCCGGGTCGTGCTGCGGACGGCGCTGGGGGGCGTCGTCACGGCCGTGCTCCTCGCCATCGCCCGCGCCGCGGGCGAGACGGCGCCCCTGCTCTTCACCTCGCTCAACAATCAGTACTGGAACGTGCGACCCGACCAGCCCACCGCCTCGCTCACCGTGCAGATCTTCAACTACGCCATCAGCCCCTACGAGGACTGGCACCAGAAGGCCTGGAGCGCCGCCCTGGTGCTGCTGCTCCTCGTGGGAGGCCTCAACCTCCTCGCGCGCTTCGCGCTCCGGCGCAGCGCGGCCGGCGGGGGGCACGCGTGAGCGCCGACCCCAAGCTGCGGGTCGAGCGGCTGCAGGCCTGGTTCGGCGACCGCCACGTGCTGCGCGATGTCTCCCTGGAGGTGCCGGCCAGCTCCGTGATGGCGGTCATCGGCCCGTCCGGCTGCGGCAAGTCCACCTTCCTGCGCTGCCTCAACCGCATGCACGAGCTCGTGCCGGGCGCGCGCTCCGACGGCGGCGTCTTCCTCGACGGCGAGGACCTCTACCGGCGCGGGGTGGACCCGGTGCTGCTGCGCCGGCGGGTGGGCATGGTCTTCCAGCGGCCGAACCCGTTCCCCACCATGTCCATCCGCGACAACGTCGCGGCCGGCCTCAAGCTCAACGGCTTCCGCGGCACGCTCGACGAGATCGTCGAGCGGTGCCTGCGGCAGGCGGCGCTGTGGGACGAGGTGAAGGACCGCCTCAAGGCGCCCGCCACCTCGCTCTCGGGCGGGCAGCAGCAGCGGCTCTGCATCGCCCGCGCGCTGGCGGTGGAGCCGGAGGTCCTGCTCATGGACGAGCCGGCGAGCGCCCTCGACCCGGTCGCCACGGCCAAGATCGAGGAGCTCATGCACGAGCTCAAGGAGCGCTACACCATCGTCATCGTCACCCACAACATGCAGCAGGCGGCGCGGGTCTCCGACTACACCGCCTTCTTCTACATGGGCGAGCTGGTCGAGACCGGCGCCACCGAGCGCATCTTCACGAACCCGGGCGAGCAGCGGACGGAGGACTATGTCACGGGGAAGTTCGGGTAACGTCGGCGCCACCATGCCCACCACCCACACCGACAAGGCCTACGACCGCGAGCTGCAGGAGCTCCGCGACAAGCTGCTCGCCATGGGCGGCAAGGTCGAGGCCGCCATCGCCGGCAGCGTGCGCGCGGTGGTCGAGCGCGACGCCGAGCTGGCCCGGAGCATCAAGACGAGCGACGCCGAGGTGAACCGGCTCGAGGTGGAGATCGACGACGCCTGCCGGCGGCTGCTGGCGCTCCGCCAGCCCGCGGCGAGCGATCTGCGCTTCATCACCACCGCGCTCAAGATCGTCACCGACCTGGAGCGGATGGGCGACCTCGCGGTCAACGTCGCCGACCGCGCGCTCGAGCTGCACCAGGCCCCGCCGCTCGGGCCGCAGCACGACCTCACCTCGCTGGCCGAGGCGGCCGAGGCGCAGCTCGCCAAGGCGCTCGACGCCTTCGTGCAGCGCGACGCCGTGCGGGCCGAGGAGGTCATGCGCGGGGACGGGCTGCTCGACGCGCTCTACCTCAAGATCTTCAACGAGCTGCTGGCGCTCATGATGGAGGACTCGCGCGCCATCCGGCGCGCCACCGCCCTCATGTTCGCCGCCAAGCACCTGGAGCGGTTCGGCGACCACGCCATCAACCTGGCCGAGATGGTCATCTACATGGTGCGCGGCACCGACGTGCGGCACCCGCGCAGCCGGCTCGCGCGCTGAGCGCGCCAGCGGCGGAGGGCGCGCCGCTCCGTCCCCCCGACGAGGGAGGAGGCGGCGGCGTGCCGGGCTCCCGCCCGATCGTCCCCAGCCTGGGCTAACATGCGGCCCTCATGGACGCGGTCGCGCTCGACCTCCGGTTGCCGCCCGCGTGGGACGCGATCCTCGCCGCGTGGGAGCCGTGCCACGAGACGCTGGGTCGGGCCGGGCTCTCCCCCGAGGAGATCGAGCCGCTCTGCATGGTGGCGCGCGAGCTGCTCGAGAACGCCGTGAAGTACGGGTCGTACGCCGCGGGCGAGGCGATCGAGCTCCGGGTCAGGATCAGCCCCGGCGACGTCACCATCGAGGTGAAGAACCCGGTGGGCGGCACGCCGGAGCAGCTGCGTCGCGTCCGCGAGGCGCTGCGGTCGCTGCGCGGCGAGGACCCCATGCAGGCCTACGTGGAGCGGCTCAAGGCGCTCGCCGCCCTGCCGGCCGAGGCGAGCGGCGGGCTCGGCCTCGCCCGCATCGCCTGCGAGGGGCGCGGGCTGCTCGACTTCCACCTCGACGGCCAGAGCCGCCTGGCCGTGTCGGCGGTCTGGCTGCGCACCCGGGACCCCATCTGATGGACGCTCCGGCGCTGCCCGTCGCCGCGGCTGGCGCCGAGCCCGGGCGCCGCGACTTCGACGCCTACGTCGAGGAGCTCGTCCAGGCGTGGAGCGCCACCACGGCCCTGGTCGGGATCGTCCTCGTCCCGCTGTTCCTGGTGCTCGACTGGCGGGTGCTCCCCCCGGCGCTCTTCGCGCGCTGCGCGCTCTACCGGGCGGTGGTGGTGGCGGGCCTCGCCCTGCAGGTCGTGGTGGTGAAGACCACGCGCCCGGGCCGGTGGAGCTACCTGCACGGCTACGGCGCCTCGCTCCTCGTCGGCGGGGCCATCACCTGGATGACGGTCGACCAGGGCGGCTTCGACTCGAGCTACTACGCCGGCCTGAACCTCGTCATCGTGGCGGTGAACCTGTTCCTTCCCTGGCGCGCCGTCCACTCCGCGCTGAACTCGCTCCTCACCATCGCCGTGTACGTGGCGGCGAACCTCCGCTGGGGCGGGCCGTACGAGCCGGGCCGGCTCCTCGACCACCTGTACTTCCTGGGCGGGACCGCCGTGATCGGCGTGGTGCTCGGGCACGTGAAGCACCGGCTCGTCGAGCGCGAGTTCAGCGCCCGCGCCGCGCTCACCGACGCCAACGCGCGGCTCGTCCGCGCGCGCCGCGACCTGCAGGCCGCCCGCGACGCGCTCTGGGGCGAGATGGAGGTGGCGACCCGGATCCAGACGGCGCTGCTCCCGCCGGACCGGGCGCTCGGCCCGTACCGGGTGGCCGCGCTCATGCTGCCGGCCGCCGAGGTGGGCGGCGACTACTACGACATCGTGGAGAGCGACGCCGGGGCGCGCTGGGTGGCGATCGGCGACGCCTCGGGCCACGGCGTCGAGGCGGGCCTCGTCATGATGATGGCGCAGACCGCCGTCCAGACGGTGGTGCACCACCACCCGACGTTCGGCCCCGCGAGCGTGTTCCGCACCGTGAACCGGGTGCTCTTCGAGGACGTCTCGCGGCTCGGCGGTGGCCGCTACATGACGGTGAACCTGGTGCGCCTGGAGCCGGACCGGCTCGTCTTGGCCGGCAAGCACCAGGACCTCCTCGTCTGGAGGGCGGCGGAGCGGCGCGTCGAGACCGTCGTGAACGAGGGCGCCTGGTTGGGCCTGGTGCGGGAGGTGGAGGGGGAGGTGCCGGAGCAGGTGGTGCCCATGGCGCCCGGCGACGCCGCGCTCTTCTACACCGACGGCGCGGTGGAGGCGGTCGGGCGCGAGGGCGCCATGTTCGGCGAGGCGCGCCTGGCGGAGGCGCTGGGGCGCGCGGCGGCGCTCGGCCCGGCCGAGGCGCTGCGCGCCATCCTGGGCGAGGTGACGCGGTTCCAGGTGCGGCAGGCCGACGACGTGACGCTCATGCTGGTGCGGCGGGAGGCTTGACCGTCCGCCGCCCGGCCGGAGAGCGCGGCCGCCGCTACCCGTCGTCCGCCGCGAACACCACCATGGGCGCGGTCCCTTGCGGCGGGCGCAGCGCGCGCTTCAGGGCGTCGAAGGAGAGCGCCTGCCACTTCTGCGCGGCGTCGTAGCGCACGGTGAGCGGCACGCCGCGGTCCTGCGCCGCCCGGATGAACTGCACCAGCGCGGCGATGGTGGACGAGTTGAAGTACTCGAGCCGCTCGAAGTGGAGGGTCACGGCGAGCTGCTCGGCGCGCGCCGCGGCGAGCGCGCGGTCGAACAGCGGCGCGAGCTCCTTGCCGGCGTCGCGGCTCGTGCTCTTCCCCCGGAGCTGGACGTGCAGCTCGCCCGCGGCGCCGCGGTCGAACGCGGCCTCCAGCTCACCGATGGTGATGTTCTCCACCTGGCTCCCTCCTGCCCCCCGGCCGCCCGGGAACATAGCAGGGGCGTCCCCCGGCGACCACGCCGCACCCGCGCCGCGGCTCGAGGGCCCCTGCGCCGAGGAGCGGCCCACGCTGCTTCGCCCACTCTCTCTCCCCGCTGCGCCTCATGATTCGCCACAAGTCGCCCTAGGCACGTCCCAGCGGGCCGAGAGGTGCGTGGCCGTCCAGCGGTCGCCGCCTCGTCGAGCCAGGCGGCACCGTCCGGCGAGCGCCGCCGGCCAGGCGCCGCCCCCACGTCCGCGGCGCCGTCCGCGAGATCGGCTCACGATCCGGTACCGCGTCGTCGCTGCGTCCGCGTCGAGCCAGCGGCCTCAGCGCCCTCTCCGCACGCCCCAGAAGTGCTTCCGCCAGCGGCGGTGGATGGAGCGCTTCGGTCCGCGTCCTTCCGGAACTGGTCCATGTGCTCCCTGCCGAAGACTTGCACAGCGTGCAGGGAGTTGTGATCCCAGCAAGCCACTCTCAGGTTGTCGGCGGTGCTGCGCCCACCGAGCGCCACCGGGCGGATGTGGTCGAGCTCGAGCCGCTTCGTCGAGCCGCAGACGCTCCCGTCCGGCAGGCGGAAGGCACACCGGCCGCCGTCCCGCTTCCACACCTCCCGAGCCACCGCCGCCGGGACGTGGCGCGGGTCAGCGGAGGGCTTCTGAGGCGCCGGCCGGGGCTTCTTCACGAGGCCGCGCCGGCGGTCGGTCTTCTCGAGGAGGAGGTCGAGCGCGGCGGTGAGCACCGCCTCGGTGTCGCCGTCGGGAATGGCGTGGGAGAGCGCGTCCTTGGCGGCGTCGAGCTTGGCGAGGAACGCCTTCGAGACGGTGACGTGGTAGCGGCGGAGCTCGGCGTCGAGGGGCACCACCTCGTCGCGCGGGCGAGCCGGCGCGGAGAAGAGGTCTGCGTCTGGCTGTACCCTTTCGGACTTCGCCGGCGAAGTCCGTTCGGGTGCAGGCGCGGCGGTCAGCGCCTCCGCGGGCGCGCTCGCGCGCAGTGGCGGGGCGGAGCGCGCGAGGGCCGTGACCACCTCGCGCCGCGGCGGGTTCGCGAACGGCCTGAGCTCGGCGACGAGCGCCTCCGCCGCGCGCTTCGAGAGGCCGTAGAAGCGCGGCAGCACCTCGCCCGCGTTCTCAGGGGTGAGCGCCTTCGAGAGCTCGTAGACGACCGACATGCACACGCGGCCGTCGCGGAGAGGCTCCACCACGGCGGGGAACCGCTGGACGAGCGCAGCCGCGGTCATCCGACGAGCGGCGGCGCTGCTCGTGAGCCGGAGCTCGCGCTCGGGGTATTGGAAGAGCGAGGCGTAGCCGAGCGTGCCCCACCCGCGCTGGCGGTCGAAGTCCGCCAGGGCGACGAGAAACTCGGCGAGTCGGCTCCGCTCCTCGGCGAGGAGCGAGGCGATGCGGCGGGAGAGCGCGCGGGCGTCGGTCATACGGAGAGTGTCTCATGCGTTTCGCGGGCCTCCTGGGACGCGCGAGGCTCGCGCTGGGACCGCTCGGCGGCCACACCCGGCGAGAAAGGGCTCGGCCGATCGTAAAGGCTTCCAGTCGCCCGGGGCGGCCGCGGGAGAGGCCTCCTCGCGCCTTCGCGTCCGCCGAAGCGCGATCCGCGCGGGAACGCGTCAAGCTCCCTTGCGGGGCGATCGTGACGAGCCGTGAACGCAGGTCTGCCCGGTACCCCTCCGCCGCTGGTCACACGCGTTTACTGTCAGCAACCGCTGTGAGCCGGACCACGCCCGGCCGCCTCGAACGTGCGGCCCCGCCTCGCGCGCGACGCCCCAACGTCCAGGAGCGCCCGCGGCCGCGGTGACCCCCGCCCACCTGCCGCGCCCCTCCCTGCCGAACCCCGCCCGCTCGCGCGAAACCGCTCCGAGCTGCGGGCGGGGCGAGGAGGAAGTGGGGACTCGCGGGATCCCGGACCGTCACGGGACGAGGAGGCGCGTGCCGGCGCCCGCCGCCGCGCCGAGGAGCGTGCCCACCGCCACGTCGAGCGGGTAGTGGGCGCCGAGGTAGATCCGCGAGAGCGCGATGCCGGTGGCGAGGAGCAGCGCCGGGGGGCCCGCGAAGTACGGCTCGCCCGCCACGGCGACCGCGACCGCGAACGCCGCGGCGGTGTGCCCGGAGGGGAAGGAGAACGCGTCCGGGTTCTCCGCCAGCGCCTCGAACCCTTCGATGGCGGTGGTGGGCCGCGCGCGGTTCAGGCTGCGCTTCAGGGCCTGCGCCGCGAGCGCGCCGGCGAGCGCGCCGAGGCCCACCCGCAGCCCGAGGTGGACGGTGGGGCGGCGCCCGGTGGCGAGGAGGGCGAGCGCCGCGGCCGTCCAGGAGCGCGCGTCGCCGGCGGCGGTCAGCAGCCGCGCCAGGCGCGTGCGCCAGGGGCCGTGGTACCGGCGGAAGTGGAGGAGCAGCCGCTCGTCGTACCCCAGCAGCCTGGCGAGGCGCGCCAGCCGCTCCGGCTCGACCGACGCCCCGGCGAGCGCCCCCTCGACCACCTGGAGCTCGAGCTCACGGCTCTCCATGTCGCCATCCTGCCGGGCGCCCGCGACGCGAGCGTGGCCGGTCTGCAACATCTCCACGGCGGCGGCGCCCCGGGAGACTCCCTGTGGCGCGGCTCGTCACCGCGCCGCCCCCGCGCGCGATTCCTCGAGCAAGGAGAGGTCCACCAGCCCGGTCAGGTCCCCGGGCGGCGCGTAGGCGAGCTCCTGCGCGTGCCGGGCTCCCTCCAGGAGCTGCGGCGCGAGGGGATCCGCCACCGGCTCGAGCCGCGAGAAGGCGTCCTGCAGGATGGGCTCGGAGAGCGGATGGCCGGTCAGGCGCCCGTACTGCGCGTTGGCGGCGCGGGCGAAGGCGGCCGGGTCGGCCTTCCAGCGCTCGGTGAGGGCGAGGTGGACGCGCAGGGCGGCCACCACGTCGCGGCGCCGCGAGGCCAGCGCGGCCCGGCTCGCCACGATCACGGTGGTGGGGAAGCGGTGCCCCTCCCAGAGGTCGCGCTCGTCCACGAGGAGGTGCGCGCCGGCCTCGGCCAGGAGCCGCGCGCCCCAGGGCTCGGGCACCCAGGCAGCCTCCAGCTCGCCGCGCCCGAAGAGCCCCAGGATGTCCGGGTTGGAGAGCGGCTGGACCTGCACCGCCGCCGGGCCCTCGCCGATGCGGAGGCCCTGCTGCTTGAGCCACACGCGCAGCGCGATGTCCTGGGTGTTCCCGAGCTGGGGGGTGGCGACGCGCTTGCCGAGGAGCTCGCGCGGGGTGCGGGCGGTCCTCGCGACCAGCACCGCGCCGCCGGAGGCCGCGCCCGCCACCACCCGCAGCGCCTCGCCGTGCGAGCGCAGGTACGCGATCGCCGCCGGGCCGGGGCCCACGTAGGCGACGTCCACGTCCCCGGCGAGCAGCGCCTCCATCGCGGCCGGCCCCGCGTTGAACTGGCGCAAGGTGATGGCGCCGCCCAGCTCGCGGGCGAAGAGCCCCTCGCTGGTCCCGACGAGCGCCTGGGCGTGGGTGAGGTTCGGGAAGAACCCGAGCCGCAGGGGACCGCTGGGCGCGGCGCCCCGCCGGCAGCCGGCGAGCGCCGTCGCGGCCGCGAGGACCAGGGCCGCGGCCCGCGCGCGCCGGCTCATACCGCCTCCGTGAGGCCCCAGCGCCGGCGGATCTTCACCTCGACCAGGCGGAACAGCACCTGGTCCACCACCGAGCCGACCGCCACGATCGCGATCATGACCGCCATGACCTGCGGCACGTCGAGCAGCTCGCGGCCGGCCTGCAGGAGCTGGCCGAGCCCGCCGGCGACGAAGAGGAGCTCCCCGGCCATGAGGGCGCGCCAGGCGAAGCTCCACCCGAGCTTGAGCCCGGTGACGATGCCCGGCAGCGCGCCCGGGAGCAGCACGCCGAGGTAGAAGCGCGGCCCGCGGACGCCCAGCACGCCGGAGGCGCGCAGGAGCAGCGGATCGATGGCGGCGACGCCGTCCTCGGTCGAGATGGCGATGGCGAGCAGCGAGCCCATGACCACCACGAACACGATCGCCTGCTCGGAGAGCCCGAACCACAGGAGCGCCAGCGGGAGCCAGCAGATGGACGGGAGCGCCTGCAGGCCGAGCACGAGCGGCTTCACGGTGGAGCGCATCCAGCGCAGGCGCGCGTTGGCGATGCCGAGCGGCACGCCCACCAGCGCCGAGAGCACGTAACCCTGCCCGAGCCGCCCGAGCGAGCGCACCACCGCCGCGCCGAGCCGGCCGTCGGCGATCATCGTGCCCAGGCTCCGCGCCACCGCCACCGGGCCCGGAAAGAGGTAGTGAGGCCAGGGCCCGATCCTAGAGGCCAGCTCCCACAGGAGGAGGAGCGCCGCCAGAGACGCGGCCCTCTCCAGGAGCGGTCCCTTCATCCGCGACCTCCTTCCGTCCGCCGATGGGCGGCGGCGTATCGGTGATGAGCTCGGCGCGCCCGAGCATGGCGCGGATGCGGCGCGACATCTCGACCAGCGCCTCGTCGTCCGGGTCGCGCGGGCGGGGCAGCCGCACCTCGAGATCCTGCAGCACGCGGCCGGGGCGGCCGGCCATCACCACCACCCGGTCGCCCAGCACCAGCGCCTCGCGGATGTTGTGGGTGACGAAGACCACCGTCTTGCGGTCGCGCATCCAGATCTGCTGCAGGAGGTCGTGCATGCTGGCGCGCGTCTGCGCGTCGAGCGCGCCGAACGGCTCGTCCATGAGCAGGACCGCCGGGTCCATCGCGAGCGCCCGCGCCAGCGCCACCCGCATGCGCATCCCGCCGGACAGCTCGTGCGGGAGCGCGCCCTCGAAGCCGTGCAGGCCCACCCGCTCGATGAAGGCGGCCGCCCGCGCCTCCGCGTCGGCCTTCGCCAGGCGGCGGCCCCGCAGGACGAAGACCAGGTTCTGCCGCACGGTCAGCCACGGGAAGAGCGCCGGCTCCTGGAACATGAGCACCCGGTCCGGCCCGGGGCCGGTCACGTCGCGCCCGTCGAGCGAGATGTGGCCGCCGGAGGGCTTCACCAGGCCGGCCAGCGCGTAGAGCAGGGTGGACTTCCCGCACCCGGAGGGGCCGAGCAGGCAGACGAACTCGCCGGAGTGCACGTCGATGTCGACGTTCCGGAGCGCCACCACCTCGTTGCGGAAGGTGTGCCCGACCCGGCGCACCGCGAGCTTCGCCACGCCCTGGCGCGCGCGCGAGGGGACGAGGAGGTTCTTCGCGGACAGGCGCTGACGGAGGCGTCTCAGCACGCGGTAGATGATGGGCTGGCCGCAGCGCCTTGGCTCGGCAGGGCGACGGCTCTCTTGGGGAGCGGCCGAGCGGGTCAGGTGCCCGGCGGGGGCTCGTGCGCGCCGCCGCGCGGCGGCGCGGCGCCGTACAGCAGGAGGCGGCAGGGCAGGCCGCCGTTGCGGACGCGGAGCACGCGCGCGGGCGTCCCGGGGAGCGCGCGCTCGAGCGGGCGATCGGGGGCGAGCACGGCGGCGCGCCACCCGACCGCGCGCGCCAGCAGCGCGGCCAGCGCGCGCCAGGCCGCCTCGACCTCCTCCGCCAGGCGCAGGCCGTACGGTGGGTTGACCGCGAGGAGGCCCGGCGCGGGCGGGAGCTCCGCCTCGGCCGCGTCCCGCCGATCGAAGTGGATGGCGCCGGCGAGGCCGGCCGCGGCCGCGTTCTTCTGCGCCAGCCGGAGCGCCCCCATGTTGCGGTCGGAGGCGTGGATGGGCGCCGGCGCCTCGCGCGCCAGCGCCGCCAGGCGCGCCCGGACCGCCTCCGTGGCCGCGCGGTCGTGCCCCGGCCAGCGCTCGAAGGCGAAGGACCGCCCGAGGCCGGGCGCGCGGCGGGTGGCGATCGCCGCGGCCTCCAGGGCGAGCGTGCCGGAGCCGCACATCGGGTCGAGGAAGGCCTGCGAGCCGTCGAACCCGGCCGCGAGGAGGACGCCCGCCGCGAGCGACTCGCGCAGCGGCGCTGCCCCGACCCGCGCCCGCCAGCCGCGCTTGAAGAGCGGCGCGCCGGCGGCGTCGAGCGAGAGGGTGGCCGTCCCCCGATCCCGCCGGACGGCGAGCGGTGCGCCCGCGCCGAACCGGGCGCGCGCGGCGGCGAGGGCGCCCGCGAGGCCGCGCTCGGGCCCCTCGAACACCCGGAGCGCGACCGCGTCGGCCACGCGCGAGCCCAGGCAGGCGAGCGCCAGCGCGGAGGGACCGCTCGCCTCGGCGCCGCCCGGGACGGCGCGCGCCTCGAGGCCCAGGCCGGACAGCTCCGCGGCCAGGACCTGCTCCAGCCCGGGCGCACAGGCCGCGAAGAGGCGCTCGCGCTCGCTCACGGGGAAGCCTCTACCATCCCACCTCGCCAACCGTCCCGATTTCGGTTAAGAAACCGCCGGGCCGCGCCTCGCGCCCGCGCGCAGTCCTCACCACCGGCGCGCGCGGCCTCTCCACATGATCTCAGTTCAGAACGTCAGCAAGGCCTTCGGGCCGAAGAAGCTCTTCGAGGACGTGAACGTCGCGTTCCCGCCCGGGCGGCGCTACGGCCTCACCGGTCCCAACGGCGCCGGCAAGACCACCTTCATGAAGATCCTCGCCGGCGACGAGGAGCCCGACTCCGGCGACATCCTGAAGCCGAAGCGGCTCGGGATCCTGCGCCAGGACCAGTTCCGGTACGAGGACGACCGCGTCCTCGACGTGGTGCTCATGGGCAACCCCGCGCTCTGGTCGGCGATGCAGGAGAAGGACCGGCTCCTCGCCAAGGCGGACATCTCGGAGGCGGACGGGCACCGACTGGGCGAGCTGGAGGGCATCATCGGCGAGGAGGACGGCTACACGGCCGAGGCGACCGCCTCCGAGCTGCTGGAAGGCCTCGGCATCCCGCAGGAGGCGCACGAGCAGCCCATGCGCGCCCTCGCCGGTGGGTACAAGCTGCGCGTGCTGCTGGCGCAGGCGCTGTTCGGCCGCCCGCAGGCGCTGCTCCTCGACGAGCCCACCAACAACCTCGACATCGAGTCGATCCGGTGGCTGGAGAAGTTCCTCCACGCCTACGAGGGCGTGCTCGTCACCATCTCGCACGATCGGCACTTCCTGAACGCGATCTGCACCCACATCGCCGACATCGACTACCAGACGATCATCACCTACACCGGCGGCTACGACGACATGGTCCGGCAGAAGGGCCAGGTGCGCTCGCGCGTCGAGGCGGAGAACTCCGAGAAGCAGAAGAAGATCGCCCAGCTGCAGGACTTCGTGGCGCGCTTCCACGCCGGCACCCGCGCCTCCCAGGTGCAGAGCCGCATCCGCGCCATGGAGAAGCTCAAGCTCGAGGATCTCAAGCGCTCCAACATCGCCGCCCCCTTCATCAAGTTCGAGCAGGCGAAGCCCTCCGGGAAGCAGACGCTCACCGTCGAGGACCTGGCGAAGAGCTACGGCCGCCGCGAGATCATCCGCCCCTTCAGCGCCCTCGTCACCCGCGGCGAGAAGGTGGCCATCATCGGCAAGAACGGCGTCGGCAAGACCACGCTGGTGCAGATGCTCGTCGACCAGCTGAAGCCGGACGGGGGCACCGTGACCTGGGGTCACCAGGCGTCGGTGGGCTACCTGCCGCAGGACCACGCCGGGCTCATCCGGCCCGGCACCACCGCCTTCGGCTGGCTGCGCGAGCTCGAGGACAAGCTCTCGAACGAGGAGATCTCGGGCCTGCTCGGCCGGATGCTCTTCTCCGGCGAGGAGCGCATGAAGCCCACCGACACGCTCTCCGGCGGCGAGATCGTGCGGCTGCTCATGTCGAACCTGATGCGCACCAAGGACAACGTGCTGGTGCTGGACGAGCCGACCAACCACCTCGACCTGCAGGCCATCGCGGCGCTCAGCGAGGGGCTCGGTCGCTACGAGGGCACCGTGCTCATGGTGACCCACGACCAGCAGCTCATCGGCGAGGTCGCGACCCGCATCTGGGCGCTGCGCGACGACGAGCCGGTGCTCGACTTCAACGGGACCTTCGACGAGTTCCTAGAGAAGCACCCGGATCTCGCGGCGCACCACCGCTAGCGGGGCGCGCGCCCCGCGGGTCCGTACGCTCGGCGGTTCCGAGCGGGGGCGGCGGGGTGGCCCTCCGGCGGTGCTCGGCAACGACCTGGCGGGCTGGTACGGCGGGCGGTGCAGAAACGCTCGGCGGCTTGCACCGCAACGTGCCGCGCCGGCGTGGGGCGCGGGGTACGCGCGCCGGCGCGGCACCGGCGGTGCAGCGCCCGTCGGTCGAACGTAGTCTTCCGCAAGTCGGCCTGCGCTCCGGCGGAGGGCCACCCCGCCGCCCCCAGGGCGGGCGCTGCCGGCCGCGCGGGCGGGAGAGGGTTGCGAGCCAGGAGCTGGAGCCTGACCCCCGATGGCACGCGAGGCGGTCGCCGCAGGTCAATGGAGCTCCTTCTCCATCAGCGCCCGACTGCCCATGCGAAGAAGATCAGATCACCGAATTCTCGCTCGCGCGGTCAGCACCGCTCGCGATGGGGGGCGGCGGGGTGGCCCTCCGCCGGAGCGCAGGCGACCTGCGGAAGATCTCCGCCCACCGCACGGCGCGCTGCACCGCCGGTGCCGCGCCGGCGCCCGTGCCCCGCGCCCCAGGCCGGCGCGGCACGTTGCGGTGCAAGCCGCTGAGCGTTTCTGCACCGGCCGCCGGATCAGCCCGGCAGGTCGTCCCGAGCACCGCCGGAGGGCCACCCCGCCGCCCCTGCTCGGAACCGATCTGCGGACGGAACAGACGGACCGACCAGACGGGCCGAACAGACCCAACCCCGAGGCCCCGCTATGATGCAAGACCGCATGCGCCGACAGGTCAAAGCCCCCGCGGTCCCCCGCGAGCTCGTGCCCGGGCAATCCACCGCGCTCCTGCAGGAGCTCCACCTGCTGACGCGGACGGGCGACCTCAACGCCGACAGCCTGCGCAAGCTGAAGCAGGTGAACCACCTCGTCCGGCAGCTCCGGCCGGCGGTGGAGGACGTGCTGGCGCGCTTCGGCGATCCCGTCATCGTCGACTGCGGGGCGGGGAAGGGTTACCTGGGGTTCATCCTGTACGAGCTCTTCGTCGGCCCCGCCGGCAAGGGCACGGTCGTGTCCATCGAGTCGCGCCCCGAGCTGACCGCCGCCGCCGAGGCGCGGGCGCGGCGCCTCGGGTTCGAGCGGATGCGCTTCGTCACCGCCGAGCTGGAGGCCGCCGAGCTCCCGCCGCGGGTCCACCTCGTCACCGCGCTCCACGCCTGCGACACCGCCACCGACGACGCGCTGCTCGTGGCGCTGCGCCATGGCGCCGACCACGTGGCGGTGGTCCCCTGCTGCCAGGCCGAGGTGGCGCGGCAGCTCGAGCGCGCCGAGGCGCCCGCGCCGCTGCTCGCGCCGCTCTTCGAGCACGCCTGGCACCGCCGGGAGTTCGGCTCCCACCTCACCAATGTGCTGCGGGCGCTGGCCCTCCAGGCGCACGGGTACCGGGTCACCGTCACCGAGCTCGCCGGGTGGGAGCACTCGCTCAAGAACGAGCTCATCCTCGGCCAGAAGACGCGCGCCCGGGACGCCGCCGCGCAAACCCGGCTCGAGGCGCTCGCGGCCGGCGCCGGCGTCCGGCCGAAGCTCCTGCGGGCGCTGGCGCGCGAGGCGGCGGCCACGCCCTGAGCGCGGGAGCGCAGACACCCTCCCGCCGCCCGCCCGCGGTTGCCTTTTAGTTGCCGTGCGAATATTCCTGGCGGCCGTGCCGACGATCCGCCCCCCGCGCGGCCTCCGCGCCGCGGCCTGCCTCCTGCTGTGCCTCGCCGCCGCCTGCCAGCGGGGCCCGAAGGGCCCGCGCGTCCGGCCCGTCCCGGTGGTCGCCGCCGCCGCCGTCGCCGTGCGCGACGTGCCGGTGGAGGTGCGCGCCGCCGTCGACCTGCGGCCGCTCTTCGCCGCCGACGTGGGATCGAAGGTGGTGGGCTACCTCGACGCGGTGCTGGTCGACCGCGGCGACCGCGTCCGGCGCGGCCAGCTCCTCGCGCTGGTGCGCCCGTCCGACCTGCCCGACCAGCTCTCGGCGGCGCGCCACCAGCTCGCCCAGGCGCAGGCCTCGGCCGCGCTGGCGCGCGCCAACCAGGAGCGCGCGGTCCGGCTCGCGCCGGCCGGCGTCGTCTCGCAGCAGGAGCTGCAGCAGAACGAGGCCGCGCTCGCCACCTCCGAGGCGGCCCTGCAGACCGCCCAGGCCAACGTGGCGGCGCTCGCGACCCGCCTCGGCGAGACGCGCATCGAGTCGCCCCTCGAGGGCGCCGTCTCGGCGCGGCGCCTCGACCCCGGCGCGCTGGTCGGGCCCACCGCCGGCACCGGCTCCATCCTCACCGTCGAGCGCGACGACGTCCTGCGCGCGTTCGTCCCCGTCAACGAGGCGGACGCCGGCCAGGTGCGCGTCGGCCAGGACGCGCGGCTCGCGCTCGACGCGTTCCCCGGCCGCGAGTGGACGGGCAAGGTGGTGCGGCTCGCCCCCGGGCTCGACCCGCTCACCCGCACGCTCGACGCCGAGGTCCAGATCAAGAACGCCGCCGGCGAGCTGCGGAGCGGGATGTACGGCCGCTGCGCCATCGTCACCGCCGTCCACCCGGCGGCGGTGGTGGTGCCGGCGGTGGCGGTCCAGATCTCCGACGAGCGGCAGTACGTGTACGTGCTGCAGGGCGAGAAGGTGAAGCGGACCGAGGTGAAGACCGGCGTGGACGGCGGCACCTGGCTCGAGGTGGTGTCCGGCCTCGCCAGCGGTGACGTCGTCGTCATCGCCGGGATCGACGGGCTCGCCGACGGCGCCGCCGTCCAGGCGCAGCGCGACGTCGATCCGTACACCGGGCAGAAGACGGCCTCGGCCGCCGACGCCCGCTAGCCCCCGCGCGACAGGAGACAGGCGATGTGGCTCACGCGGATGGCGCTCCGGAATCCGGTCTTCATCCTCATGCTGTCGCTCATGACCCTGGCGCTGGGGTGGATCTCGCTCCAGCACCTCGCGGTCGACCTCTTCCCCAACATCGACATCCCGGTGGTGCGGGTGGCGACGTTCTACACGGGCGCCGCGCCGGAGGACGTCGAGAAGTCCATCACCGTCCCCATCGAGCGGGCGGTCTCGGCCTCCCCGGGCGTGGACCGGGTGGAGAGCACCTCCAAGCAGGGGTTCTCCGCGGTGTCGGTGTGGTTCCAGTACGGGACGAACCTCGACAACGCCCAGTTCGACGTGTCGCAGCGCATCTCGCAGATCCTGAACACGCTGCCGCCCGGCATCCAGCAGCCGTTCGTGCTCAAGTTCGACGTCACCAACATCCCGGTGCTGGCGGTGGCGATGACTGCCGACGGGCTCGACGAGAAGCAGCTCTACGACCTCGCCTACAACGTGGTCGAGCCGCAGCTGGAGCGGCTCCCGGGCGTGGCGAGCGCCACCGTCGCCGGCGGCAAGACGCGCGAGATCGAGGTCATGGTGCACCGCGACGCGCTCCGGGCGCGCGGGCTCGGCATCCTCGACGTCGTGAACGCGGTGCGGAGCTCGAACCTGCTGCTCCCCTCGGGCGACCTCAAGGCCGGGGTGCGCGACTACAACGTCTTCTCCAACACCCAGTTCGGCGAGGCGAAGCCGCTGCGCGACGTGGTGGTGCAGGCGCCGCCGGCGCGCACCGGCGCCTCGAGCGCCGCCCCGGTGCGGGTGCGCGACGTGGCCCGGGTGGTGGACGGCGCGGCCGACCAGTCGGAGATCGTCCGCGTCAACGGCTCGCGCGGCGTCTTCTTCCGCGTGCTGAAGCAGCCGGGGGCGAACACGGTGGCGGTGGTGGACGCCGTGAAGGCGGCCATGCCCAGGCTGCGCGACGTCCCGCCCAACGTGAAGCTCGCCATCTCCTTCGACCAGTCGCAGTACATCCGCGCCGCCATCGGCGCGCTGCAGCACGAGGCGCTGCAGGGTGGCGCCCTGGCGGTCCTCGTCATCCTCGTCTTTTTGGTGAGCTTCTCCGCCACCGGCATCATCGCGGTCGCCATCCCGCTCTCGATCGTGGCGACCTTCGTGCTGCTCTACTTCAGCGGCCAGACGCTCAACGTCTTCACCCTGGGCGGCCTCGCGCTCGGGGTGGGGCGGCTCGTCGACGACTCGATCGTCGAGCTGGAGAACATCCACCGCCACCTGGCGCTCGGGCAGGACCGCCGCACCGCCGTCCTCAACGCCGCGCAGGAGGTGGCCGGGCCCATCTTCGTCTCCACCATCACCACCATCGTCGTCTTCTTCCCGGTGGTGTTCCTGGGCGGCGTGGCGAAGAACCTGTTCCTGCCGCTCGCGCTCACCATCGCCTTCGCGCTCATCATGAGCTTCTTCGTGTCGCGCACGGTGACGCCGCTGCTCTGCCTCAAGTACCTGCGCGCCGAGCACCCGGGCCGGGGGCGCGGGTACGCCGCCTGGATCACCGCCCGCTTCGACGCGCTCGACGAGGCCTACGCCCGCGCCCTGCGCTGGGTGCTCCGGCGGCGCGGCCTCGTCATCGGCGGCATCGCGCTCACCTTCGTGGGCTCGCTCTTCCTCGGCCGCTTCATCGGGACCGAGTTCTTCCCGCAGAGCGACGAGAGCCAGTTCCAGGTCATCTACAAGACGCCCATCGGCACCCGCGTCGAGCTCACCGAGCAGGTGACGAAGCGCATCGAGGCGACGGTGCTGCGGGAGCTCGGCGCCTACAAGAGCGCGAGCGGCGGTCCGGTCACCACCACGCTCCTCTCCGACACCGGCCTGCCGCTCGGCCGCAGCGCCCTCTTCTCCGCCAACACCGGCCCGCACTCGGGCAACCTGTCGGTGAACCTGGTGCCGCACGCGCAGCGCGCCCTCACCGACGACGAGGCCACCGACGTGGTGCGCAAGGTGCTCCGCAAGGAGGTGCCGGGCACGCAGGTCTACTACTTCACCGGCGGCATCGTGAAGCGCATCCTCAACTTCGGCACCTCGGCCCCCATCGACGTCGAGATCTCCGGCTACGACCTCGAGGCGGGCAGCGCCTACGCCAAGCGGCTCAAGGAGCGGCTCCAGGCGGAGCTCGGCCGCGACGGCCGGGCGCTCCTCGCCGACCTGCAGATCTCGCGCGAGGAGAACTACCCCGAGCTCGACGTGGAGGTGGACCGCGAGAAGGCGGGCATGCTCGGCGTGACCGAGCAGCAGGTGGCCCAGTCGGTGCTGACGAGCCTGGTCGGCTCGAACCAGTTCAGCCCCATCCCCTTCACCGACGCCAAGACCGGCAACCAGTACTACATCAACGTCCGGCTGGACGACGCCTACCGCTCCAAGGTCTCCGACCTGGGCGACGTCTACCTGCGCGCGCCGAGCGGCAAGGTAGTGGCGCTCGCCAACCTGGCCAAGGTGAAGCGCTCCTCCGGCCCGGTCACCATCGACCGCAAGTACCTGCAGCGCATCGTGGACGTCACCGCCAACCTGCCGCCGGGCGTCGACCTGGGCTCGGCCAGCGCGGCGGTGGAGCGCGCGATCCACGACGTGCCGCCGCCCGACGGCTTCACCGCGCGCCTGGGCGGCCAGACCGCCGCCCAGCGGGAGGCGTTCAGCGGGCTCATCTTCGCCGCGCTGCTGGCGGTGGCGCTCGTCTACATGATCCTGGCGAGTCAGTTCCGGTCGCTGGTCGACCCGCTCGTCATCATGTTCTCGGTGCCCATGGGGATCACCGGCGTCATCGTGATGCTGCTCCTCACCGGCACCTCGCTCAGCGTGAACAGCTTCATGGGCGTCATCATGATGGTCGGCATCGTGGTGTCGAACGGCGTCCTGCTGGTGGACTTCGCCCGCGTGCTCCAGTCCCGCGGCCAGCCGCTCCTGGAGGCCACCGTCCAGGCCGGCAAGACGCGGCTCCGGCCCATCCTCATGACCACCATCGCCACCATCGTGGGCCTCGTCCCCATGGCGCTCGGCATCGGCGAGGGGAGCGAGACGAACCTGCCGCTCGCCCGCGCCGTCATCGGGGGGCTCACCGTGTCGACGTTCTTCACCCTGTTCCTCATCCCGGCCCTGTACACGCTGCTCGAGCGCTTCTCGAAGCCGCAGCACGAGGAGCCGGAGCCGGCGGCCGAGGTGACGCCGTGATCGCCGCGGCGCTGATCCTGGCGGGGAGCGTCGCGGCGTCGGACCCCACTCCGACCTCGACCTCGACCTCGGCCGCGACCTCGACCGCGACCTCGACCGCGGCGCCGACCTCGACCGCGACCGAAACCGCGACCTCGACCGCCTACCCGGCGGAGCCGGTCACCTTCGACGACGCGGTCCGGCGGGCGGGGGCGCGGTCGCCGCAGGCGCTCATCGCCGCGCAGGAGCTCCGGCGCGCCGGCGCGCTCCTCACCCAGACGCGCGCCGCGGCGCTGCCGTTCCTGGGCGCCAACGCCAGCTACACCCGGCTCGACGCCGCGCGCCGCACGGCGGGATCGACCGCGCCGCTCGTGGCGCGGGACTCCCTCAACGCGAACCTCTCCCTGCAGCTCCCGCTCCTCGCGCCCTCGCGCTGGAGCGTGTGGGCGCACGCGGCCGAGCAGGTCGAGGTGGCGCGGGCGAGCGAGGCGGACGTCCGCCGGCAGGTCGTGCTCGCCACCGCGCGCGCCTACCTCTCGGCGCTGGCGCAGAAGCGGGTGGTCGAGGTGAGCCGGTCGGCGCGCGACATCGCCCGGGCGCGCTTCGACTTCGCGCGCGCCCGGCGGGTGGGCGGCATCGGCAACGCGGTGGACGAGCTCCGCGCCGAGCAGCAGCTCGCCGCGAGCGAGGTGCAGCTCGCGAACGGCGAGGTGGGAGTGGTGCGGGCCCAGGAGGCGCTGGGCGTGCTCACCGGCTCGCCAGGGCCGCTCGACGCGGCCCAGGAGCCGGACTTCCACGCCGACCCGGCGCAGGCGCGCGACGCCGAGGCGCGGCGGCTCGACGCCCGGGCGGCCGAGGCGCGCCGCGCGGCCGCCGAGCACGTACGGCGTGACAGCTGGCTCGACTGGCTGCCGACGCTCACCGCGACCGCGCAGCCCTTCTACAACGACCCCGCCACCGTGACCGCCCCGCGCACCGGCTGGCAGGTGCAGTTCCTGCTCTCCCTGCCGCTCTTCGAGGGCGGGCTGCGGGTGGGCCAGCTCCGCGAGCGCGAGGCGCTCGAGCGCGAGGCTCAGGTCTCGCTCGAGGGTACGCTGCTGCAGGTGAGGTCGGACGTGCGGGTGGCCCTGGCCGAGGTGGCTCGCCAGGAGGCGGCGCTCGAGAGCGCCCGGCGCGCCGCCGACCGCGCCCGCTCGGTGCTCCAGCTCACCACCGAGGCGTACCGCGCCGGGGCCAGCAACGATCTCGACGTGACGACCGCGCAGCAGCAGTCTCGCGACGCCGATCTGCAGGCCGTCATCGCCGAGGACGCCGTCCGGCAGGCGCGCCTCGATCTGCTGGCGGGGTCCGGGCAGTTCCCGTGAGCGGGCCGGCCCGGCGCCTGCGCGCGCTCGCCCTGCCCATCCTGCTCGCGCTCGCCTTCCGCGGCGCCTGCTACGCGCTCATGACCGCCGCGGCCGTCTGGGCCGAGCGGCGGCCGGCGCCGGGCGCGCTCCCCGACCTCGTCCTCGGCGCGCTGCCCTACCTGGGCTGGGTGGCCCGGGCGAACTACCTGCTGTGGCTCGCGCTCTACCTGCCCCTCGCGCTGGCGCTCCTCGCCACCGACCCCGACCGGTGGGTGCGTTACATGGTGACCGGGGGCCTCGTCTCCCTGGCGCGGGGCGTCACCCTCGCGCTCACCGGGCTCGGCCCGCCCGATCCGGCGCACGCCGGCCCGGGCCTGGCGGACCGCGGCGCGTGGCAGGCCTGGCTGGAGCTCGTCTCGCCCTGGGGCGTGTTCGCCCACGGGAGCGCGCAGGCCTACCTCACGAAGGACCTCTTCTTCTCGGGCCACACCGCCACCACGTTCCTCCTCCTGCTCTACGCCTGGCGCGACCGCCGGCTGCGCTGGCTGGCGCTCGCGGCGCACGTGCTGGTGGTGGCGAGCGTGCTCCTCGCCCGCATCCACTACGCCATCGACGTGGCCGGCGCGTGGGCGTTCACGTTCGCGCTCTACGCCGCGCGCGAGTGGCGCCCGCGGCGCGCTTGACGGTATCGCCCCTGCCGTGTGAACTGACCGCCCCGTGCCCGCCCCCACCGTCACGCTCGTCATCCCCGCCTACCGCGAGGGTGCCCGGCTCCCGCCGCTGCTCACGGCGCTGGTGGCGGAGGCGCCGGCCGCGCCCTCGCCCGCGGTCGAGCTCCTGGTGGTGGACGACGGGAGCGGTCCGGCCGAGCGCGCGCGCGAGGAGGAGGCGGTGCGCGCGGCCCAGGAGGCGCTGGCGCGGTCCGGCGCGCCGCACCGGGCTCGCTTCGTGGCCGCGCCCGCCAACCGCGGCAAGGGGGCGGCCATCCGGCTCGGCTGGGCGAGCGCGGACCCGGGCGCGCAGTGGCTCGGCTTCCTCGACGCCGACGGGGCGGTGAGCGCGCGCGAGGCGTGGCGCCTGGTGCGGCTCCTGCCGGCCCTGGCCGAGGTGGACGTGCTCGCCGGCACGCGCATCCTCATGGCCGGGCGGTCGATCCGGCGCAGCGCGCTCCGCCACCTCCAGGGGCGGGTGTTCGCGACGATGGTCGAGCACGCCTTCCGCCTCGGCTTCTACGACACGCAGTGCGGGCTGAAGCTCATCCGCGCCGCGGCGCTGCGGCCGCTCCTGCCGCGCCTGGCGGAGGATCGCTGGCTGCTCGACGTCGAGGTGCTGGTGCTGCTGGCGCGCGGCGGCGCGCGCCTCCGCGAGGAGCCCATCGACTGGGCCGACCCGGGCGGCTCCAAGCTGGTGCCCGGCCTCGACGCGCTGCGGATGGCGGCGGGGCTGCGGCGCCTGCGGCGGCGGCTCGACGGGGCATGACGCGCCTCCGCGCCGCGCTCGGCCGGCGGGCCCCCGAGCTCCTCGCCGCGGCCTTCGGCCTCGCCTGGTTCGCCGCGGCCGGCGGCTGGCGAGCGCTCTCCCCCACCGCCTTCGACTGGGTGGGCGGCGACCTCGGTCAGCACGTCATGGGGTGGCTCTTCTTCCGCGGCTCGCGCTGGGGCCTGCCGCTCGGCCGGATCGACGGGTTCGTCTGGCCGGCGGGCACGACGGTCGGCTTCACCGACTCGAACCCGCTCCTCGCCCTCGCCGGGAAGCTCGCCTCGCCGCTGCTCCCGCGCGACTTCCAGTACGTCGGGCCGTGGCTGGGCGCCTGCTTCGCGCTGCAGGGGTACTTCGGCGCGCGCCTGGCCGCGCTCGCCTCCGGGCGCGCGGCCCACCGCTTCCTCGCGGGCGCCCTCTTCGCGCTCTCGCCGCCGCTCCTGCAGCGCGTCGGCCACGACACCCTCTGCGCCCACTTCGCGCTCCTGGCGCTGCTCGGGCTCCACCTCGCGCCCGCGGAGGACGAGGCGGCGGCGCGGCGCGCCCTCCGGGCGGCGCTGGCGGTGACGCTCGCGCTCTCCTTCGTGCACCCCTACCTGGCGCTGATGGCGATCGCGCTCGGCCTGGCGCTGGTGGTCCGCCTCGGCCGGGTCGAGCGCGTCCTGCCCGGGCCCGCCGCGCGGCGGGCGGCCGCGGCGCTCGTGCTCGGCCCGGCCGCCGCCTTCGCGCTCCTCGGCTACTTCACGAGCGCCCCCTCGCACGGCTCCGGGTTCGGCCTCTTCTCGACCGACCTGGCCGCCTTCGCGAGCTCGTTCGGCGCCTCCGCGCTGCTCCCCGCCCTGCCGGCGCACGACGGGCAGTGGGAAGGGAACGCCTATCTCGGCGCCGGCGGGCTCGCGCTCCTCGCCGCGGGGCTCGCGCTGGCGGCGGCGCGCTGGCGCCCCTCGCGGCGCAGGCTGGCCGCGCTCGCCCCGCTCGCCGTGGCCTGCGCGGCGCTCTTCGTCTACGCGCTCTCCAGCCGGATCCGGTTCGCCGGCCACGAGGTGCTGGACCTGCGGCGGGCGTACCGCCCCATCGTCGGGGCGCTCGGGCCCTTCCGCAGCTCCGGGCGCTTCGCGTGGCCCCTCTACTACCTCGCGCTGTCCGCCGCGGTGATGCTCCCGCTGGCGGTGCTGCGCGGTCGGCCGCGGCTCGCGACCGCGCTCCTCGCGGTGGCGCTCGCCCTCCAGCTGGCGGACCTCGCGCCGCGCGCCGCGGGCAGCCTGTTCCGCTCGCGCGGCTGGCGCCCGGCCGACCCGCGCTGGGAGCTCGCCCGCGGCGCCTACCGGCACCTGGCCCTCGTCCCGGCCCAGGTGATCGGCGTCGGCGGCGCCTGTCGGGGGCTCGTCTACGGGGACGACGACCGCTGGGCGCCGCTCGCCTACGAGGCCTACGCGCTGGGGCTCACGGTGAACAGCGGCTACGTCGCCCGCGGCGCCAGCGAGCGCATCGAGCCGCCCTGCGCCGCGCTGGTCCGCGAGGTCCTGGCCGGGGTCCTGCGCGAGGACACGGTCTACGTCCCGCACCCGGACTACCGGCCCGCGCTGGAGCGCGCCGGCGCCCGCTGCGGGCGGCTCGACGGCTACGAGGTGTGCGTGGCGCGCCCGGCGGGCGCCTTCGCCGCGGCGCTGGCCGCGGCCCGGTGACTAGGGCCCGGGGGCAGGCGGCGCCGCCGGCGCCGTCGCGGCGGCGCCCTCGCGCGCCCGCGTCACCGCCCCCACCACGCCGGTGGTGATGGCGGGCAGGTAGGTGATGAGCAGGACGCCCACCGCCATGATGACCAGGAACGGCAGGGCGCGCCGGTAGAGGTACGGCAGGGGCTTCCCGAAGCGCGAGGCGGCCAGGAAGAGGTTCAGGCCCATGGGCGGGAAGAGGAAGCCCAGCTCAAGGTTCGCCAGGAAGACCACGCCGAGGTGGATGGGCTCGATGCCGTAGGCGACGCCGAGCGGGGCCACGAGCGGCGCCAGCACGATGATGGCGGAGTAGATCTCGAGCACGCTCCCCAGCACCAGGAGCGCCACGTTGAGCGCCAGCAGGAACAGCGCCGGGCTGTGGACGTGGGTGGTCATCCAGTCGACGAGCCGGGTCGGCACCTCGGCGTCCACGAGCCAGTTGGTGAGCCCGAGCGCCACCCCGAGCAGGATCACCACCGCCCCCACCAGCGTGGCGGCGTGCCCGAGGACGCGCGGCAGGTCGCGGGCGGAGAGATCCCGGAAGACCGCCATCTCGACCAGCATGGCGTAGGCGACGCCGAGCGCAGAGGCCTCGACGATGGTGGCGTAGCCGCTGGCGATGGCGACGATGACGAGGGTGGGGAGGCCGAGGTCCCACTTCGCCTCCCAGAGCGCGCGCGCCGCCTCGCGGGGGCGGACCGCCTGGCGCGGCGCGCCGGCGCGCACGCCGACGTAGATGCCGTAGGCCGCCACGAGCAGGATCATGAGCAGCCCGGGCACCAGGCCGCCGATGAAGAGGTGGTCGATGGGGACCTGCGCCACCACGCCGTAGAGGATCACCGGCAGCGAAGGCGGGAAGAGCAGCCCCAGCGAGCCGGAGGCGGTGACCAGGCCGACCGAGAAGCCCTCCGGGTACCGCTCCTCCAGCAGGGTGGGCAGCACCAGGCCGCCCAGGGCGAGGATGGTGACGCCCGAGGCGCCGGTGAAGGTGGTGAAGATGGCGCAGACGAAGGCGGCCATCACCGCCACGCCGCCCGGCATCCAGCCGAAGACGCCCTTGTAGGCGCGCACCAGCCGCCGCGCCGCGCCGCCCTCGGCGAGCACGTACCCGGCCACCGTGAGGAGCGGGATGGCGGGGAGGGTGGCGCTGGTGACGAGCCCGAAGGTGTTGGTGGGCACCGCCGCGATGGGGGTGCCGTCGCGCCAGAAGAGCGCCATCGCGACGCCGGCCATCACGACGAACACCGGCGTGCCGAGCAGGAACCCGACCGCCAGCACCGCCAGGAGGGCCTGCACCAGCGCCGGGTGCGGCGCCGCCGCGCCGAGCGCAAACGCGGCCGCCGCCGCCAGGAGCGCGAGGCCGCGGTCGGCCCAGCGCCGGGGCCCCGCGGCGCCGCTCCAGGCGAAGCGGAGCGCCATCAGCCCGGAGGCCACCGGCATGATGAGCTCGCTCCACCAGAACGGGATCCCGAGCGGAAGCGTCCGGTCGGAGGCGCGCTCGGCCCACACGAGCTCCCACGCGGCGTAGGCGAGCAGGCCGCACACCGCGGTCGAGATCATCCGCTGGAGGAGGCCGGCGGCGCGCCGCGGCCAGCCGGCCGGGATCGCCTCGGCGGTGGAGAGCGCGAGGTGCTTCCCGGCGCCGGTGGCGAGCAGCGCGCCCAGGAACCCGACCCACAGCGTGAGGTGCTGGACGAGGATCGCCGAGCCGGGCAGGCCGCGCCCGAGGAAGCGCCGCCACAGCGTCTCGCCGGCCGGGATGGCCACCATGGCGAGCAGGAGCACCCCCACCGCGGCGCCCTCGAGGCGCGCCAGGCGGCCCTCGGCGGGCGGGGCCGGAGCGGGTTCGCCCGTCGCGGGCAGGTCGGGGAGGGAGGGGTTCACCGTTGACTTTCGCGGTCGCGCGTCTATCACTAAGCACGAACTTTTTCCACGGGACCGTGTTGAAGAAGAGCCTCCTCGTCACCTTCGCGACGTTCGCGTTCGCCGCCGCCGGGTGCGGCGCGGCGGCCTCCAAGGTCGTCGCCGACGCGCTCTCCAGCGGCTCCTCCCGGACGTACGCGGAGGACGACGACCCGGAGCTCGTCCGACAGGCCGTGCCGTTCGGCCTGAAGACGATGGAGGGCCTGCTGGAGCGCCACCCGGATCACGAGGGGCTGCTCACCGCCCTCGCCGGCGGCTTCACCCAGTACGCCTACGCCTTCGTACAGGCCGACGCGGACGAGGCCGAGGCGGCCGGCAAGGCGGCGGCCGCGCGCGCTTCGATCGACCGCGCGCGCCACCTCTTCCTCCGCGCGCGCGACTACGGGCTGCGCGGCCTCGAGCTGCGCCACCGCGGCATGGCCGCGAAGCTGGAGGGGGCGCGCGACCTGGACGGCGCGGTCGCCGCGTTGAACAGGGACGACGTCCCGCTCGTCTACTGGACGGCGGCGAGCTGGGCGCTCGCCATCGCCGACGGGAAGGAGGACATGGCGCTCGTGGCTCAGCTCCCCGCACCGGGCGCCCTGATGCGCCGCGCGCTCGCGCTCGACGAGTCCTTCGACGAGGGCGCGCTGCACGAGTTCTTCATCAGCTGGGAGCCGGCGCAGGGGGGTGGCGAGGCGGCCTTCCAGCGGGCCCGGGAGCACTTCGACCGGGCGCTGGTGCTCTCCCGCGGGCGCAAGCTCGGCGCGTACGTGGCCTACGCCGAGGCGGTCGCGGTGCCGCGCCAGGACCGCGCCGAGTTCAACCGCCTCCTGCAGCACGTCCTCTCGGCGGACGTCGAGGCGGACCGGCTCCACCGGCTCGCCAACGTCCTGGCGCAGCGCCGCGCGCGCCTCCTGCTCGCCCGCGCCGACGACCTCTTCTCGTGAAACGCTCGACGTAGGGCGGGGGCTCGTCCCCCGCCAGGAGAAACCATGCGTAAGCTCCTCCTCGCCGTGGCGCTCGCCGCGCTCGCCTCCACCGCCTCCGCCCAGGAGGTGGTGGTGAAGCTCGGCACGCTCGCCCCCAACGGCTCCACCTGGCACAACCTGCTCAAGGAGATGGGGGAGCGCTGGGCCCAGGCGTCCGGCGGGCGCGTGAAGCTGCGCATCTACGCCGGCGGGACCCAGGGCAGCGAGGGCGACATGGTGCGCAAGATGGCGGTGGGCCAGCTCCAGGCCGCCGCCATCACCAACGTCGGCATGCACGACATCGTGAAGGAGCCGCAGGCGCTCTCGGCGCCGGGGATGATCCAGAGCGAGGCCGAGTTCAACGCCGTCTTCCCCAAGGTCGCGCCGCAGCTCGACGCCATGCTCGATCAGCGCGGGTACGTGGCCCTGCACTGGTCCCAGATCGGCTTCATCCGGATCTTCTGCACCAAGCCGTACCGGACGCCGGCCGAGATGAGCGACGCCAAGATGTTCGCCTGGGACGGGGACCCCGCCAGCGTCGAGGCGTGGAAGGCGGCCGGCTTCCGCCCGGTGGTGCTGTCGTCCACCGACGTCGTGCCGTCGCTGCAGACCGGGATGATCAACTGCGTCGCCAACGTGCCGCTCTACTTCCTCACCGCGCGCCTGTTCGAGCGCGCGAGCCACATGGTGGACGTGCGCTGGGGCTACCTCATCGGCGCGACGCTGGTGAAGAAGGACGCCTGGAACAAGATCCCGGCCGACCTGCGCCCGAAGCTGCTCGCCATCGCCCAGGAGATCGGGGCGCGCGTCGACGCGGACGTGAAGAAGCTCAACGACGACGCCATCGTGGCCATGAAGAAGCAGGGGCTGGACGTGGTCCAGGTGGACCCGAAGCCCTGGCTCGCCGCCGCCGAGAAGGCGTGGCCGGTCGTGCGCGGCAAGGTCGTCCCGGCGCCGTTCTTCGACGAGGTGGTGAAGGCGCGCGACGCCTACCGCGCCAAGGCGCGCTGAGGGGGCGCGGCGCCGGCGCAGCGGTGGATGGCCTCGAGCAGCGCCGAGATCGCGAACGGCTTCGAGAACCAGCCCGCCACCGACATCCCGACGACCTTCTCGCGCAGCGGGTCGTCGGCCGAGAGGACGATGACCGGGATCTGCGACAGGGCCGGGTCCCTGCGTTGCGCCTCGCGGAACTCCCAGCCGTTCATCACCGGCATCATGAGGTCGAGCAGGATGAGCCGCGGCCGCTGCCCGGCGCGCAGGCCGGCGCGGAGCTGCTTCAGCGCGTCGAGGCCGTGCTCGGCCCACTGGACGCGATAGCCCTCGTCCTCGAGCAGCTCGCGGAGGGTATCGCGGATTGCCCGGTCGTCCTCGACGAGGAGCACTTCACCCGATGTCATTGCGACCGCCATGTGACACAACATGGGTCGTGCCGGGCGTGGCGTCATCCGGGCGGGCGCTCGCATACCCGACAGGGATGCATCGTCGGGGCGGGTCCCGGGTGCGCGGGGCACGCGCGACCCGCGGCGCGGCCCGGCGCGTCGTCTGACGTTGACTTCCCGCGAGGATCGCACCAAAACGCCTCCCTGATCCTCCACGGCGGTTCGAGGGAGCGCGGCGGGGCATGGCGAGCGAGAGCGACGGGACGGGCAGCGCGTCGGCGGTCTACGGGCGAGCCCCCGCGGCCAAGGTGACGCTGCCGCAGCGCGGCATCGTGCTCGGGCTCGCGTGGAGCGGGCTCGAGGGCGCGGGGAACCAGATCGTCGCCGCCAAGATCGAGTGCACGCGCGGCAAGCCGAAGCTGACGCAGGTGTGGCGGCCGTTCCAGGACGCGCCGGGCCGGCGCGACGTCCGCGAGCAGTTCGCGGGGTGGCTGGCCGAGGAGGCGCGCTGGGCCGAGGGGAAGCTCACCGTCGGCCTCGACTCTCCGTTCAGCCTGTCCGAGACCCACCTGCGCCAGCTCGGGCTCTTGCGGCAGGCGCTGCGCGGCCCCGCCACGCTCGGCCGCGGCCTGGAGGAGCGGTTCCTCCCCTCGGGCGCCGACTTCTCCGAGGCGGCCGAGAGCTTCAAGGGCCAGCTCGGGAAGGATCGGCTCAGGCTGGCCGACTGCTACCGGGCGGCGCTCTTCCCGCCCTCGCACCTGCGCCTCTACCGGCAGACCTTCTTCGGGCTGGTCACGCTGGCCCGGCTGGCCGAGGTCTCCTTCCTCCCCTGGGATCCGCCCAAGGCCGGGCGGCCGTCGCTGGTGGAGGTGCGGCCGGAGCACGTGTCGCGCGTGCTGAGCGGCACCTGCGCCTACCGCGACGACGCGCGCGACGGCGTCAACCGGTCGGGCGCGCGGGCGGCGCTCCTGCGGACCTTGCGGACCTCGGCCGGGCTCGAGTTCGAGATGGAGCTGGCGGCCAAGGTGGTGGAGGACGAGAAGGGCCTCGTCCTCGACGCGGTGCTCTCGGCCGCCGGCGCGGCCGCGGCGCAGGAGGACGGGTTCCAGGGCGTGCCCTCCAACGTCCCGCGCAGCGAGGGCTGGATCTACTCCGTCCGCGAGGAGCCGTGGCGGGACGTGTGAAGAGCGAGGCGCAGGTCGTCGCGGACCTCCGGCGCGTCCACGAGGACATCCGGGCGCTGCGACTCCCCGGGTTCTGCGGCCCACCGGTGCACGGGCCCGCCGTGGCGAGCCGCATCTTCCTCCTCGGTCAGGCGCCCGGGCCGCACGAGGCGCGCTTCGGGCGGCCGTTCGCGTGGACCGCCGGGAAGACGCTCTTCGCCTGGTTCGAGCGCGCTTTCGGCGCGACCGAGGAGGAGGCGCGGGCGCGGATCTACATCGCGGCGGTGGTGCGCTGCTTTCCCGGGAAGACCCGCTCCGGCGGGGACCGGGTGCCGTCCCCGGAGGAGATCCTGGCCTCGCGCCCCTTCATCGAGCGCGAGATCGCCGCCCTCCGCCCGGGGCTGGTGATCGCGGTGGGGCGGCTCGCCATCGCCGAGGTGCTGGGCGAGACCGGCCCCCTGGCGGAGGTGGTCGGCCGCACGATCCGTGCACAGTTCCACGGCCAGGAGCTCGACGTGATCTGCCTCCCGCACCCGAGCGGCGCCTCGACCTGGTTCAAGCTGGAGCCGGGCAAGACCCTGCTGGCGCGCGCGCTCCGGCAGCTGGCGCGCCACCCCGAGATCCGCCGCGCCTTTCCGCGGCGGAGGGCGGCGGGCGGATGACGCGGCCGGCGCGGCTCCTGGCGCTGGCGGCGGCGCTCGCCGCCGCGGCGTGCTCGCACGCGGGGCCGCGGCCGTCGGCGGAGGAGCCGCCGCCCTCGCCGAAGCCGGCGCGCCCCGAGGCACCGCGCGGCGAGACCGGCCTCGCCAGCTACTACGCGCGCGGGCTGCACGGCCGCCTCACCGCGAGCGGGGAGCGCTACGACCGCCACGCCCTGACCTGTGCCCACCGCCGCTATCCGTTCGGGACCCTGCTGCGGGTCACCGACCTCGAGAGCGGCCGCAGCGTGGTGGTGCGGGTGACCGACCGCGGTCCCTTCGCGGAGGGCCGGATCGTCGACCTGTCCTATGCGGCGGCGCGCGCTCTCGGGATGCTGGAGCGCGGCCTGGCGCGGGTCGCGATCGAGCTGGCGCGCTAGGCGCGGTCAGCGCGCGCGCGCCGCGCCCTCGCGCAGAGCGCGGATCGCGCCGGCGTAGTCCTTCGCCCCGAAGACCGCCGTCCCGGCCACGAAGGCGTTGGCGCCGGCCGCGGCCACCTCGCCGATGGTGTCGGCCTTGATGCCGCCGTCCACCTCGATCTCGAGCGCCAGGCCGCGCGCGTCCGCGAGCGCCCGCAGCTGCCGCACCTTGTCGGTGCAGGCCGCGATGTAGCGCTGGCCGCCGAAGCCCGGGTTCACCGTCATGAGCAGCACCATCTCGCAGTCGGAGAGCACCCACTCGACGGCCGAGAGCGGGGTGGACGGGTTGAGGGCCACCGCCGGGCGCGCGCCCGCGGCGCGGATGGCCTGCAGGGTCCGGTGCAGGTGCGGCGAGACCTCGGCGTGGACCGACACCAGGTCGGCGCCCGCCTTGGCGAACGCCTCCACGTACCGCTCCGGCTCCACGATCATGAGGTGCGCGTCGATGGGCAGCTTCGTCACGCGCCGGACCGCCTCCACCACCAGCGGCCCGATGGTGATGTTCGGCACGAACCGGCCGTCCATGACGTCGACGTGGATCCAGTCCGCGCCGGCGGCCTCCGCCGCGCGCACCTCCTCGGCCAGGCGGCCGAAGTCGGCGGAGAGGATGGAGGGCGCGATGCGGATGGGCAGCGGCATGGGTGGAGCTTAACCGGGAAGGGCGGTCGCGGTCGCGCTCGCGGTCGCGCTCGCGCTCGCGGTCGCGCTCGCGGTCGAGGTCGAGGTCGAGGTCACCCCGCCGTGAACCTCACCCCGTAGAACCCGTCGCACCCGTGCCGGTGCGGCAGGGTGAGGAGGTCGCCCGCCGCGTCCAGCACGGCGGACGGAAACCCCGGGGGCGGCGGCGCGCGCCGGAGCCCCTGCCCGGCGGCCCAGGCGGCGATCTCCGGCCCCTCGGCGCGGGAGAGCGCGCACACCGAGTAGGTCACGGGCGCGCCGGCGCGGGCGTAGCCGGCGCAGGCGGCGAGCAGCGCGCGCTGCGGGCCGGCCATGCGCGCCGGGTCGCCGGCGGCGCGGCGGAGCTTCAGCTCGGGGTGGCGGCGCAGCGTGCCGGTGCCGGTGCACGGCGCGTCCACCAGCACCGCGTCGAAGCTCCCGGCGGCGAGGCCGGGCACGGGCTTCGACGCGTCGGCGCAGACCACCCGCACCCGGCCGCCGAGGCCCCGCCGCTCCGCCTCCTTGCGCAGCTCCTCCGCCTTGCGCGGGTGGACCTCGAGGGCGACCACCTCGCCGCCGGGGCCGAGCAGCTCGGCGAGGTGGAAGGTCTTGCCGCCCGGCGCGGCGCAGGCGTCGAGCACCCGGGCGTCCCGCCCGCGGAGCTCGCCGGCGGCGAGCAGCGAGACGAGCTGCGCGGCCTCGTCCTGCACCTGGAACGGCGCGCCGGCGGCGGCGCGCGCGACCGCCGAGACCGACGCGCCCGTCACCACCAGCCCCTCCGGCGCGTGGAGGGCCGGCCGGACGTCGAGGCGCGCCGCCGCGAGCCGGGTCGCCAGGGCGGCCCGGTCCTGCGCGCGCAGGGTGAGGGGCGCCGGCTGGTTCATGGCGCGGGCGAGCAGGAGCGCCTCCTCCGGCCCGAGCCAGGCCACCCACTCCTCGGCCAGCCAGCGCGGCAGGGCCTCGGCGAGGGCGACGTGGCCGGCCGGGTCCTCGGCGAGCGCCGGCGCCGGGGCCGGGCGCGGGTCGCGCGCCAGCGCCCGCAGCACCGCGTTCACGAACCCCGCGGCGCGGCCGTGCTCGGCCGAGCGCGCCAGCGAGACCGCCTCGCTCACCGCCGCGTGCGGCGGCGTGCCGAGGTGGAGGAGCTGGTAGGCGCCGAGCCGGAGCGCCACGCGCGCCGCCGGATCGACCTCGGCGAGCGGGCGGGAGGCGTGGCGGGCCAGGGCGGCGTCGAGCGAGAGCGCGCGCCGGAGCGTGCCGTAGACGAGCTCGGTGGCGAGCCCCGCCTCGCGCGGGTCGAGCGCCCCGGCCTGCGCCAGCGCGGCGTCGAGGGCGCGCGAGGCGAAGGCGCCGCCCTCCTCGACCCGCCGGAGCACCTGGAACGCGAGCTCGCGCCCCGTCATCGGCCGAGCACCGTGCCGGCGGCGAGCGGCTGGCCCTTCACGAACTCGGCGGCGGCGGCGCGCCGCTTGCCTTCGAGCTGCACCTCCTCGAGGAGGAGCGCGCTGCCCTCGCCGCAGCCGACCGCGATCCCGCCGGCGGCGGCCCGCGCCTCGCCCGGGGCGAGCCCGGCGCCCTCGGGCAGGGGTCGGGCGGCGTGCACCTTGAGCAGCTTCCCGCCGAGCGAGGTGAACGCGCCCGGCCACGGCGTGAAGGCGCGCACGCGCTGCGCGAGGCGCGCGGCGGGCAGCGCGAAGTCGAGCCGGCCGTCCTCCTTCTCGAGGATGCGGGCGTGCGTGGCGCGCGCGCCGTCCTGGCGCACCGGCACGAGGCGCCCCTCGGCCAGGAGCGGCAGCGCCTCGACCAGCGCCGCCGCCCCGAGGGCGGAGAGCCGGTCGTGCAGCGCCGCGGAGGTCTCGCCGGGGGCGACCGTGAGCGCGCGCTGCAGGAGGATGTCCCCGGTGTCGAGCCCGACGTCCATCCGCATGACGGTGACGCCTGTCTCGCGGTCGCCCTCCGCCAGCGCCCACTGGATGGGGGCGGCGCCGCGCCAGCGCGGCAGGAGCGAGGCGTGTACGTTCACCGCGCCGAGCGGCGCCAGGGTGAGGAGGTCCTCCCCCAGGATGCGACCGTAGGCCACCACCACCAGCACGTCCGGCCGGAGCGCGGCGAGCTCGCGCGCGAGCCGCCCGTCGCGCACCTTCTCCGGCTGCAGCACGGGGATTCCGTGGGCGCGCGCCCACACCTTGGTGGCGGGCTCGCGCAGCTCCTGCCCACGGCCGGCCGGGCGATCCGGCTGGGCGACGACGCACACCACCTCGTGGCCGGCCCGCGCGACGCCGTCGAGCGGCGCCACGGCGAACTCCGGCGTGCCGAGGAACGCGATCTTCACGCTACAATCCACCTTCCTGGAGGGGTGACATGCCGACGCAGCGCCACCGCCGCACCTATCTCGTCGATCGGTCCTTCCAGCTCAAGTACATCCTGCTGCTCATGGGCTGGGGCCTCGCCCTGGCCGCACTGTTCGGCCTGTGGGCCTACCAGGCGCACGAGCAGGCGATCGAGCTGCTCGTGCGGGACGGCGCGCAGCGCGCGCTCGTCGATCACGCCAGCCACCAGCTGCTCTGGGTGCTCGGCGCCATCGCGCTGCTCTCGGCGGCGGCGCTCGGGCTCATCGGCTTCCTCATGACGTACCGGGTGGCCGGGCCGGTCTACGTCATGGGCAACTTCCTGTCGCTGCTCTCGCAGGGGCGCTACCCCTCGCGCCGGTCGCTGCGCAAGCACGACGAGCTGCAGCGCTTCCACGCTCAGTTCCTGGAGACCATCGAGGCGATGAAGGACCGCGAGCGGGTCCAGCTGGCGCGCCTCACCGACGCCATCGAGCGCATGCGCGCCGCCGCGGCGCGGGCGCCGGAGCTCCTGCCGGCGGTCGCCGCGCTGGAGGCCGAGCTGCGCGAGCGCACCTCGGCGGTCGAGGAGACCCTGGCGACGCCGCTCCCGCTGCCGCTCGCCGGCGCCGCGAAGAAGCCCACCCGCGCCGCGGGCTAGCGCCCTCCCGGCTCGCCCGCGGGCCCCGCCGCCCCGGCTCACCCGCCCGTCTTCTTGCGGGCCGGGGGGAGCGCCTTCTTCTTGTCCTTGCCCTCCCAGGCCGAGGGCAGGACGTTGAAGGGGAGGACCTTCGCCAGGAGCGGCAGGAGCAGCATGCCGCCCGGCGCCGCGAAGATGGCGAGCGCGGGGACCGCCTTGGCGAGGTCGATGAGCTGCGCCTTCACCTTGGTCTTCTCCTCGGCCGACAGCGGCTTTCCCGCCGCCGCCTTGGCGAGCAGCTGCCCGAGCTCCCCGGTCTGCTTGATCTCGGTGACGATCGCCTCGAGGTTGTCGGAGACGATGGCCGCGACCTTCTCCATCATCTGGTCGGCGGCGTCCTCCCACTCCTCGCTCAGCGTCTCCCACTCGGCCGGCTCGCCCGGCGCCGCCTCCAGCCAGCGCTGCTGCGCGGCGTAGAGCTCGGCCGCGTCGGCCTGCAGCGCCGCCACCTGCTCGGGCGGGATGCGCGCCTCCTCGGCGAAGGCGCTCACCGCCTCGGCGCGCGCCGCCGACGGCTCGGGCTGGGCCAGCTCGGACAGGAGCAGCTGCTGGAGCAGGAAGGCGCGCAGCCGCACCGGAGCGCCGCGGGCCAGCTCGCCCATGCCGCGCGAGGCGCGGAGCGCCGCGCGCGCGCCGCGCGCCAGCTCGCGCGGCAGGCCCAGCCGGTCGATCTGGGCGGCGGCCACGCGGCGCCGGCGGACGTCGAGCGGGGCGGGCGCCGCCGCCAGCGCCGCGAGCACCTCGGCCAGCCGCGCGATGTCGTCCTGGGCCTGGTCGAGCAGCTTCTGCGCCAGGCCCAGGTCGAGCGGACCGCGCGGGTAGTAGGCGATGGCCAGCCGGGCGAGGTGCCGCCGCTGCACGCACAGCACCCCGACGTGGAGCGGGAGGCCGTCCTTGGGATCGCCGGCCGGGTAGCCGTGCTGGGCCAGCACCGCGCCGGCGCGGGCGAACGCCTTGGTCACGGCCGCGGGTTTGCCGCCGCCGGGGCGCGCCGGGTCGGCGGCGCGGGCCAGGTCGGGCGCGCCGGCGAACGCGGCGAACAGCGTGGCGAGCTCGGCGCGGCGGCGCGCCGGCTCGAAGGGGACGCCGTGCACGAGCGCGATGTCGAGGAGCAGGCCGATGTGGCAGCTGATGGGGCCGAGGAAGGCGTCCTCCTCGCTCGCGCACGCCGCCTCGCCGGGCTCGCGCTCGGTCCGGCCCTGGCTGGGATCGAGCAGCTTCCGCCGCAGCGAGCGCACGAGCAGCATGCGGGCGCGGCCTTCGAGGCTGGGGCCGTCGGGATCGGAGCCGCGCAGCTCGGGCGGGAGCCGGAGCAGCGCGGCGGCCGGGTCGTAGCCGGCGAGGGCGGCGTCGACGAGGCCGGAGAGCCAGGTCTTGAGCGAGAGGTCGATGGGCACGGAAGGCCGGAGTGTACCGCAGGGGGCGGCGGCGGGGGACGAGCCCCCGCCCCGCCGAGCCGAAAATCCTCCGGCGAGAGTGCCTACCGGACCGCCTTCACCCTCGGCTGCTTCTTCTCTTCCGGCTCCGGCGCCGGCTCGGACGGCGCCGCGGCGGCGGGCGCGGTCTTGACGCCGAAGCGCTCGAGCAGCTTCGCCTCGATCTGCGCCAGGACCTCCGGGTGCTCGCGCAGGAAGCTCTTCGCCTGCTCGCGCCCCTGCCCGATCCGCTCGCCGCCGTAGCTGAACCAGGCGCCGCTCTTCTCGACGACGTTCTCGTTCGAGGCGAGGTCGAGCACGTCGCCTTCGCGGCTGATGCCCTGGCCGTACATGATGTCGAACTCGACCTCCTTGAAGGGAGGCGCGACCTTGTTCTTCACCACCTTGACGCGGGTGCGGTTGCCGATGACCTGCTCGCCGTCCTTGATGGCGCCGATGCGGCGGATGTCGAGCCGCTGCGAGGCGTAGAACTTGAGCGCGTTGCCGCCGGTGGTGGTCTCGGGGTTGCCGAACATCACGCCGATCTTCATGCGGATCTGGTTGATGAAGATGACGATGGTCTGCGACTTCGCGATGGTGCCGGTGAGCTTGCGCAGCGCCTGGCTCATGAGGCGCGCCTGCACGCCCATGTGCGCGTCGCCCATCTCGCCCTCGAGCTCGGCCTTGGGGACGAGGGCCGCCACCGAGTCGATCACGAGCACGTCGATGGCGCCGGACCGCACCAGGGTCTCGGTGATCTCGAGCGCCTGCTCGCCGGTGTCGGGCTGGGAGATGAGGAGGTCGTCGGTGCGGACGCCGAGCTTCCGCGCGTAGCCGACGTCGAGCGCGTGCTCGGCGTCGACGAAGGCGCAGATGCCGCCCGCCTTCTGCGCCTCGGCCACCGCGTGCAGGGCGAGGGTGGTCTTGCCGGAGGACTCCGGCCCGTAGATCTCGATGATGCGGCCGCGCGGGAAGCCGCCCACGCCGAGCGCGATGTCGAGCGACACCGAGCCGGAGGGCACCGCCTGGACGTCCTTCACCAGCGCCTCCCCGTTGCCGAGGCGCATGATCGAGCCCTTGCCGAAGGCCTTCTCGATGGACGAGACGGCCAGCTCGATCGCCTTCTCCTTCTCCGGTCCGACGGGCATCTCGGGTCTCCCTTTGCGGCGCGCGCGCGGCGGCCGTTCTCGACGTGTGCCCTCGATCTAGCAGCGGGGGCTGACAGGCGCGCCCGCCGACCTGAACGGACGCATCCTGAACGGACGAGCAGGGCAAGTCAAGGAAACGCGCGCTAGGTCACCCGCGCCGTCACCATGAGGACGAGGCCGCCCTCGGCCTCGCGCTCGCAGCGGAGGTCCTCGGGGGCGAACCCCGCGTCGAGGAAGAGCTGCAGGAACTCCTCGTCGGTGCGGTGGATGAGCACCCAGTCGGCCGCCCACTCCATGAACGTCCGGGTGGGGTTGCCCCGCGCGAAGTTGCCGACGAGCAGCTCACCGCCCGGCGCGCTGCCCGCTCGCAGGGCCCGGAGCAGGTTCACCGCGATGGCGCGCGGCAGGTAGTCGAAGAGGCCGAGCGAGACGGTGAGGCTGGCGCCGGCCAGGGCGGCGGGGACGGCCTTCGCGCGCGCCATCTGGATCGCGTTCGCCTGGACGAAGTTCACCAGGTCGGCGTAGGGCCCGAGCACGCGGCGGGCGTAGGCGAGCGCCTCGGGATCCTGGTCCACGACCGTCAGCTGGGCGTCGGCCACGCGGCCGGCGTCGAAGAGGTCGCGCTCGACGCGGCACGGGCCGCAGGCGAGGTCGATGACCTTCGCGCAGGAGCGGCGGCTCACGCGCGCGGCGAGCCAGCGCTTCACGTACTCCTTGCGGTTCACCACGGCCCGCACCGCCGGCGTGCCGTAGAGCACCTCGTCGAGCGCGCGCCCGACGCCGGAGCTCACCCGCGAGTCGGTGTAGTACATGTCGAGCAGCGCGTGATCGCCGGCGTACCCGCGCGGCTTCGTGAGCGCGCGCTCGATGTTGGGGCTCTTGCAGAAGAAGGCGGAGGTGAGGCGCCGGAAGGTGTGCTGGGTGTCGCGCAGGAGCTCCGGCGCGCTCGGCGCGAGGTGCGACTCGAGCTCGCCCGCGGAGAGCATCAGCGTCTGGAGGCCGTGGCCGAGCATCGCGGCCTGCGCGCGCGGGGGCGCGCCGGTCTCGTGCTCGAGGCCGTCCACGAGCGACTGGAAGGCGGCCACGTCCTGGTAGAACGCGCCGAGGTGGCTCGAGATCCCTGCGTCCATGGTGGTGGTCCTTTGTCCCCGCTGCGCGCCTGTCTGGCGCCGATGTAGGGGACATGCTCCCCTGAGCCGAGGTACACGTAAAGGTTTACCTCCACACACATCACGGATCGGCCCGTGAGCGCGGGCGCTTGCGGCCTGTCGTTGACCCGGGGGACCACTTGAGCGTCGTCAATGAGCGGATCCGCGCGCGGATTTGCGGACCCAGGCGCGGCGCTCAGCGGCCGAGGGGCGCCCGGTACAGCGCCTCGTAGCGCGCGCCGTGAGGGGAAAGGTGGGACCGGAACAGGACCACCTCGGCGGCGCGCCAGCGCGCCTCGGTACCGCCGCCGGCGTGGGCCAGCGCGGCGGCGAGCCCCGGCAGGCCGCGGGCGTCGCGCGCTCTCCCCAGGGTGAGGTGCGCCGCGAAGGGCCGCTCCTCCGGGGTGAAGCCGAGCGGCGCGAGCTCGCGCCCGAGCGCGGCGACGAGCGCGGCCAGCGGCGCGACGTCGCCCGCGACCGCCGCCCACAGCACGCGCGCGCGGCGCGCGCTGGGGAAGGCGCCCGCGCCGGCCACCGCCAGCTCGAGCGGCGCGCTCCCGGCGGCGGCCCGCCCCACGGCTCCCTGGATGGCCGGGAGCCGCTCCTCGGGCACCGCCCCGAGGAACTGCAGGGTGAGGTGGACGCCCTCCGGCGAGACCCACTTCACCTGCTCGGCGGCGCCGCCGGCCGCCCGCCGCAGCTCGCCCTGCAGCGCAGCCAGGCGCCGGTGGATGAGCTCGGACGGCTCGAGCGCCACGAACAGGCGGAGGTTCACGCCGAGGATGGTACCGCGACCTGCCGGGGCGCGGGCGCCGCGCGCGATGCGCCGCGGGCGCCCCCGGCTCGCCGCCCCGCAAGGGGGCGGTCCTTCAGTGCGCCAGGTTCGGAGCGGAGGTGACCTCGATGGAGCTCGGCGCGAGGGCCAGCACCGCCACGCGCCCGCGGGTCGGCACGCAGAAGCGGTCGGGGGCGAGCAGGATGTGGTCCTCCGGGTCGCCCTCCACCGTCAGCCACAGCTTGCCCGTCTCGCACTGCACCACGAGCCCCGCGCGAGGCGAGTGCACGCTCCAGGCGGCGCCCTCGGCCAGCGACAGCGTCTGGGTCGCGGCGCGGTGCACGAAGGGGAGCCGCAGGTGAGTCTCCCGGGCGGGAGGCGCGTTGCGCTGCATGAGCCAGGTGCTCGTTTCCATGCCGCGAACCTAGCTCAGCCAGCGAATAAGTACAGACACAGCAACTACGTTCTGATACCGGTACAGATACGGCTCGACGGAGGGTGTGCTATATGGCGCAGGTGGAGCGCACATCGGGGGATGAGGTGGGGGTGGAGCGCGGGCTCCCGCGCTACGAGGCGATCGCGCGCCGGTTCGCGCGGGCGGTGGAGGACGGCACGCTCGCGCCGGGCGAAAAGCTCCCTTCCGTCAGGAAGATGCGCGTGGACGAAGGCGTCTCGGCCTCCACCGTGCTGCAGGCCCTGGCGCAGCTGGAGGCGGCCGGCCTGGTCGAGGCGCGCCCGCGCTCGGGCTACTACGTGAAGGTGCGCGCCGTGCTCCCGGTGCCGCGGCCCTCCGCGCCGGCGCCCCACGCGGCCACCTCGCTCGACGGCGTGAGCGCGCTCGTGGCCGGCATCTACCGGGCCGCGGCCGATCCGGGGCTCATCCACCTCGGGACCGCCACGCCGGCGCCAGCGCTCCTCCCCACCCGGGCGCTCGCGCGGGCGGTGGCGGCCGAGGCGCGGCGGTCGGTCACCGGGGGGATCGAGGTGACCTATCCGCCGGGGCTGCACGCCCTCCGGCGGCTCGTCGCGCAGCGCGCCGTGGCCGCCGGCTGCGAGCTGTCCGAGGACGACCTCATCGTCACGAACGGCGCCACCGAGGCGCTCCAGCTGGCGCTGCTCGCGGTGACGTCACGCGGCGACACCGTCGCCGTCGAGTCGCCCGCCTACTACGGCACGCTGCTCGCCGTGGAGGCGCTGGGCCTGCGGGTGATGGAGGTGCCCTGCCACCCCGAGACCGGGATGGACGTGGACGAGCTGGCGCGCCGGATGCTCGAGCGGCGGGTGGCGGCGGTGCTGGCGGTGCCGAGCTTCTCGAACCCCCTCGGGAGCTGCATGCCGGACGAGTCGAAGCGGCGGCTGGTCGAGCTGCTCGCCGACCGCGCCGTGCCGCTGCTCGAGGACGACGTCTACGGCGACCTCGCCTTCGGCCCGGCGCGCCCGCGGCCGGCCAAGGCGTTCGACCGCGACGGCACGGTCATCTACTGCGGGTCCTTCTCGAAGACGCTCGCCCCCGGGTTCCGGCTCGGCTACGTCGCGCCGGGCCGCTGGCACGACCGGGTCGAGGTGCTCAAGTTCGCGACCAGCGTGGCGACCGCCACGCTCACGCAGCGCGCCCTGGCGCGCTTCCTCGCCGAGGGCGGCTACGACCGGCACCTGCGCGCGCTGCGCGCCCGGCTCGAGCACAACGTGGCGCGCGCGGCGGCGGCGGTGGCGGCCGAGTTCCCGGCCGGCACGCGCGTGTCGCGCCCCCGCGGCGGCTGCTTCCTGTGGATCGAGATGCCGGCCGAGGTGGACGCGCTCGAGCTGCACGGGCGCGCCCTGGAGATGGGCGTCTCGATCGCGCCGGGGCACATCTTCTCCGCCTCGGGCGCCCACGCCAGCAGCCTCCGCATCTCGTGCGGCGACCCCTGGAGCGAGCGCATCGACGGCGCCATCCGGCTGGTGGGCCGGCTGGCCCGGCGCCTGCTGGAGGCGAGTTAGCCCAGGGTGACGCGCCACCCGGCGCCGCGGCCGTGATCCCTGCGTGCGGGCTTGGCACCCTTGTTGAAGTGCGTGGCCTCATGATCGAGGCGGCCGATGTCATGCAGTTCTGCGAGGAACTCCTGCCGCGGCAGGTGACCTGGATCGAGCACCCGACCCTGCTCACCTTCCTCGTCACTACCGGGCAGCCGGGCACGCACCCCGAGGTGGCGCTGGTGCGCGTCGCCCGCGTCACGCCCGGCGGCGCGCCCACCGACGTGGACGTCCACGTGCGCGGCGCGCTGCCCCGCCCCCTCCTGGCGGGCGAGAACGTGACCGTGTCGGTCAGCGACTACCGGTCGGTGCACGGCTTCCAGCTCAAGACGCCCGCCCTGCGGGCGTGCGGCGCGGAGGCGGAGGCCTACGAGGTGCCCGGGCGCGGCGAGCTCCTCCTCCACGCGCGCCAGACCTTCACCGTCCACCACGGTCCGTACGACCTGAACTTCTTCGAGCGGGTGCCCTTCGAGGACGTGGCGCGGACGGTGAGCAGCGCCACCCACGGCCTGCTCGCGATGGGGCCGCAGGCGAACGTCACCCCGCGCTTCGTGTGGCACCGGGAGCTCCGGAACGGCCGGCTCGCCACCTTCCACGGCGACGGCCTGACCATGAAGACGCTGCGCAACCTGCAGGTCAACCGGACGTCGGTGCGGGTGATCTTCGACCTCGCGAAGCTCGAGGGGTACGCGATCTACGGTCAGACCGAGGAGGTCACGCCGGAGGCGGAGCCGGAGGGGTGGCGCGCGATCTCGGCCGGCTTCGACGCCATCGGATTCGGTCGGCCGAGCAAGGTCTTCCGGCACCTCTCCGACCGGATCCTGCCGCTCGCGCTCGCGCCGGGGTAGCGAGGCGGGCCTCGTGACCCGCGGTGTGGCCCCCTCTCCCTGGCCCTTCCCCCGGCGGGGGAGAGGGGAATGGCACAGGGAGGCGGCCCGCGAGTCCTGCTCCACGCTCTCCCCTCGCCCCGCGCAGCCGCTGACGATTCATCACATCTTCGCAGTCGAGCTCGCGGTATCCCCGCGGGCTCACTCCTCTCCCTCGCCCCGCGGAGCGGGGAGAGGGACGGGGGCTAGCGATCTGCCGTGCGACCAAGCGGTTTGTCATGGGCCCCCGACATACAAGTGGCCCCGCAACCCCGCCCGCAGCTCGGAGCGGTTTCGCGCGAGCGGGCGGGGTTCGGCAGGGAGGGGCGCGGCAGTTGCGCGGGCGGAGCCGCGGCCGCGGGCGCTCCTGGATGTTGGAGCGTCGCGCGCGAGGCGGTGCCGCGCGTCCGACGCGGCCGGGCGTGGCCCGGCTCACAGGCGGTTGCTGAGGGTGAACACGCGGGGTCGGCAGCGGATGCGAACCGGGGACCTGTATTTCACATAACGTAACTATCGTCTGGGTCGTCCCACATGGGAGCTTGACGCGTTCCCGCGCGGCTCGCGCTTCGGCGGACGCGAAGGCGCGAGGAGGCCTCTCCCGCGGTCGCGCCGGGCCGCTCAGGGGCGCGGCGACCGGCCGAACCCGTTCTCGCCGAGTGTGGTCGCCGAGCGGTCCCAGCGCGAACCTCGTGCGTCCGGGGAGGCCGCGAAGACGCATGAGACACTCTCGGTATGACCGACGCCCGCGCGCTCTCCCGCCGCATCGCCTCGCTCCTCGCCGAGGAGCGGAGCCGACTCGCCGACTTTCTCGTCGCCCTGGCGGACTTCGACCGTCAGCGCGGGTGGGGCACGCTCGGCTACGCCTCGCTCTTCCAGTACCTCGAGCGCGAGCTCCGGCTCACGAGCAGCGCCGCTGCCCGACGCATGACGGCCGCCGCGCTCGTCCAGCGCTTCCCGGCCGTGGTGGAGCCGCTCCGCGACGGGCGCGTCTGCATGTCGGTCGTGTACGAGCTCTCGAAGGCGCTCACCCCGGAGAACGCGGGCGAGGTGCTGCCGCGCTTCTACGGCCTCTCGAAGCGCGAGGCGGAGGCGCTCGTCGCGGAGCTGAGGCCGGTCGCGAATCCGCCGCGCCGCGAGGTGGTCACGGCGCTCGCGCGCACCGCTCCGCCGCCGCGTGCGCCCGCAGCGGCGGAGCCGCCTGTACCCGAACGGACTTCGCCGGCGAAGTCCGAAAGGGTACAGCCAGACGCAGACCTCTTCTCCGCGCCGGCTCGCCCGCGCGACGAGGTGGTGCCCCTCGACGCCGAGCTCCGCCGCTACCACGTCACCGTCTCGAAGGCGTTCCTCGCCAAGCTCGACGCGGCCAAGGACGCGCTCTCCCACGCCATCCCCGACGGCGACACCGAGGCGGTGCTCTCCGCCGCGCTCGACCTCCTCCTCGAGAAGGCCGACCGCCGGCGCGGCCTCGTGAAGAAGCCGCGGCCGGCGCCTCAGAAGCCCTCCGCCGACCCGCGCCACGTCCCGGCGGCGGTGGCTCGGGAGGTGTGGAAGCGGGACGGCGGCCGGTGTGCCTTCCGCCTGCCGGACGGGAGCGTCTGCGGCTCGACGAAGCGGCTCGAGCTCGACCACATCCACCCGGTGGCGCTCGGCGGGCGCAGCACCGCCGACAACCTGAGAGTGGCTTGCTGGGATCACAACTCCCTGCACGCGGAGCACGTCTTCGGCAGGGAGCACATGGAACAGTTCCGGAAGGACGCGGACCGGAGCGCTCCATCCACCGCCGCTGGCGGATGCACTTCAGGGGCGTGCGGCGAGGGCGCTGAGGCCGCTGGCTCGACGCGGACGCAGCGACAGCGCGGTACCGGATCGTGAGCCGATCTCGCGGACGGCGCCGCGGACGTGGGGGCGGCGCCTCGCCGGCGCTCGCCGGACGGTGCCGCCTGGCTCGACGAGGCGGCGACCGCTGGACGGCCACGCACCTCTCGGCCCGCTGGGACGTGCCTAGGGCGACTTGTGGCGAATCATGAGCCGCGAAGCGGGAGGGGCCGGGGGAGAGGGGCAGCACTCGAACGGTCGAGCCCGGAGCTTTTGCGCTCCGCGCGCTCGCCTCACTCCACCGTCACGCTCTTCGCCAGGTTCCGGGGCTGGTCATTCTGGATAGGGGGTCGCCTGCGGCGTCCCCCCATGCCCCCCGCTCGCTCCGGGGCAGCCTCCTCCGGCTGCCCCTGCGCTCGCAGACCTCACTCCACCGTCACGCTCTTCGCCAGGTTCCGGGGCTGGTCATTCTGGATGGGGGGTCGCCTGCGGCGTCCCCCCATGCCCCCGCTCGCTCCGGGGCAGCCTCCTCCGGCTGCCCCTGCGCTCGCAGGCCTCACTCCACCGTCACGCTCTTCGCCAGGTTCCGGGGCTGGTCCACGTCCGTCCCCTTCAGGTCCGCCACGTGGTAGGCGAGGAACTGGAGCGGGAGGATGGAGAGGAGCGGCGCGAGCAGGGGCGGCGCGTGCGGGACCGTGAGCGCCACCTCGGCCAGGCCGGCGGCGAGCGTGTCGCCCTCGGAGACCACCGCGAAGACGAGCCCGCCGCGGGCGCGGACCTCCTCCATGTTGCCGAGCGTCTTCTCGTAGGCCGGCTCCTTCGTGGCCAGCACCACCACCGGCAGCGCCTCGTCGATGAGCGCGATGGGGCCGTGCTTCATCTCGCCGGCGGCGTAGCCCTCGGCGTGGATGTACGAGATCTCCTTCAGCTTGAGCGCGCCCTCCAGGGCCACCGGGTACTGCGCCCCGCGCCCGAGGAAGAGCACGTCGCGGGCCTGCGCGCACCGCTTCGCCACCGGCATCACCGAGGGCTCCTGACGGATCACCTGGTCCATCCAGAGCGGCACCTGCCGCAGCGCCTCGAGGTGCGTCCGGGCCGCGTCCGCCGCGAGCGTGCCGCGCAGCCGCCCGAGCCGCACCGCCAGCAGGAAGAGCGCGGCGAGCTGGGTGGTGAAGGCCTTCGTCGAGGCGACGCCGATCTCCGGCCCGGCGTGCGTGTAGAGCGTCCCGCGCGGCGCGCCGGGCTCCTTCGCCTCCGCGCACTCGCGCGGGATGGCCGACCCCACCACGTTGCAGATGGCGATGGCCGGCGCGCCGCGCCGCTTCGCCTCCTTCACGGCCGCGAGCGTGTCGGCGGTCTCGCCCGACTGCGAGATGGCGACGACGAGGGTGCGCGGGCCGACGATGGGGTCGGAGTAGCGGAACTCGCTCGCCAGCTCCACCTCGGTCGGCAGCCGCGCCAGCGCCTCGATCATCTGCGCGCCGGAGCAGCCGGCGTGCCAGCTCGTGCCGCAGGCCACCACCACCAGCCGCTCCAGGCCGCGCGCCTGCGCCTCGGACAGCTCGATCCCGTCGAGCACCACGTCGCCCTGCTCGAGCGAGATGCGGCCGCGGATGGTGTCCGCCACCGCCCGGGGCTGCTCGAAGATCTCCTTGTGCATGAAGTGCTTGTGGCCCTCCTTCTCGGCGGCCACCGCGCTCCACTCGATGCGGCGCGGCTGCTTCTCGAGCGGCCGCCCGTCAGGGCCCTCGAAGCGGATCCCGCGCGGCGTGAGGAGCGCCAGCTCGCCCTCCTCCAGGTAGACGACGTCGCGGGTGTGCTCGAGGATGGCCGGCACGTCGGAGGCGAGGAAGCTCTCGCCCTGGCCGAAGCCGACCACCAGCGGCGAGGCGTTCTTGGCCGCCACGATCTCCTCCGGCCGCCGGGCCGAGACGACCGCGATGGCGTAGGTGCCGGACACCTGCGCGAGCGCCGTCCGCACCGCCCCCGCCAGGTCCGCCGCCCCGCCCTCCAGGGCGTCGGAGACCAGGTGGGCGAAGATCTCGGTGTCGGTCTCGCTCGAGAAGACGTGGCCCTTCGCCGTCAGCGCTCCCTTCAGCTCGAGGTGGTTCTCGATGATGCCGTTGTGCACCACCGCCACCCCGCCGTAGCAGTGCGGGTGCGCGTTCTCGTCGGACGGCTTGCCGTGGGTGGCCCAGCGGGTGTGGCCGATGCCGGTCGTCCCCGGCAGCGGCTTCTCGGCGAGCAGCGCCACCAGGTTCTTGAGCTTGCCCTTGGAGCGGGCCACCGCGAGGCCGGACGCCCCGACCACCGCCACCCCGGCCGAGTCGTAGCCGCGGTACTCGAGCTTCCTGAGCCCCGCGACGATGAGGTCCACGCAGGGGCGCGATCCGACGTAACCGACGATTCCGCACATGGCCGAGCGTCATACCACGGGGCCGTGCGCGGGCCGAACCCGCGCCCCGTCGCCCTAGCCGGCGGCGCGGCGCGGCCTGCGGGCGCCCGCCCGCCTGGCGGCCGGGGCGGCGGGCTGGGCCGCCTGGTGCGCCGCCACCCACCCCTCCTTGTTGACCTGCCGCGAGCGCCCGAGCGCCAGCGCGCCGGCGGGCACGTCCTCGGTGAGCGTGGACCCGGCCGCCACGTAGGCGCCGTCACCGATCGTGATGGGGGCGACGAGGATCGCGTCCGAGCCGATGAAGGCGCGTTCCCCGATGGTGGTCGGGTGCTTCTTCTCGCCGTCGTAGTTGCAAGTGACGGTCCCGCAGCCGACGTTCGTGCCCGCGCCGATGGTGGCGTCGCCGAGGTAGGTGAGGTGGTTCGCCTTGGCGCCCGCGCCGAGGCGCGTCTTCTTGAGCTCGACGAAGTTGCCGACGTGCGCGCCCGCCCCCACGTCGGCGCCGGGGCGCAGCCGCGAGAAGGGGCCCACGAGGGCGGCCGGGCCGACCACGGCCTGCTCGAACACGCAGTACGGCTTCACCACCGCGCCGTCGGCGACGGTGGTGTCGGTCAGGATCGAGCCCTGGCCGACGCGGCAGCCGGCGCCGACGCGCGTCGCGCCGCGCAGCCGGACGCTCGGCTCGAGCACGGTGTCCGGCCCGACCTCGACCCCCTCGTCGCAGTCGAAGCGCTCGGGATCCTCCAGGGTGACCCCGGCCCGCATGAGCCGCTCGGCCAGGCGGCGGGTGAGCGCGCGCGCCGCGAGCGACAGCTCCTCCTGGTCGTTCACCCCCGCCGCCTCGAAGGGCGGGACGCGCGCCGCCACCGCGCCCGGCCCCTCCGCCGCCAGGGCGACGAGGTCGGTGAGGTAGAACTCGCGCTGCGCGTTCTTCGAGCCGACGCGCGACAGCGTCTTCCACAGGAACGCCGCCTCGGCGCAGTAGAGCCCGGCGTTCACCTCGCGGATGAGCCGCTCCTGGTCGGTGGCGTCCTTCTCCTCCACCACCAGCGCCGGCCCCCCGTGCGGCGCGTGGACCACCCGCCCGTAGCCGGTGGGGTTCTCGAGCGTCATCGTCGCGAAGGCGAGCGCTGCCCGCCCGCGCCGGCGGAGCACCGCGCGCAGGGTCTCGGTGGTGAGCAGCGGCGTGTCGCCGGACAGGATGAGCACCTCGCCGTCGAAGCCGCGCAAGGACGGGCGCGCCGAGAGCACCGCGTGCGCCGTCCCGAGCTGCTCCTTCTGGACCGCGAAGCGCAGCGGCGCGCCCGGGAGGTGGGCGCGGAGCGCCGCCTCGACCTCCTCGGCCTGGTGCCCGACCACCACCACCACCGGGTCGGCGCCGGCCTCCAGCGCGCGCTTCACCGGATAGTAGACGAGCGGCCGGCCACACACCTCGTGCAAGACCTTGGCGCGGCGGGTCTTCATGCGGGTGCCCTTGCCGGCGGCGAGGACGATGGCGGCGACGGGCGTGCGGCGGCGAGGGGTAGCCATAGGTGCGACGACGCTAGGCGCTCGGCCGGAGAGCGGTCAAGGGCCGAGCTGGGACGGCGATCGGGGCCCGCGAAGCGGCGCGGGGACGCCCCCCTCGACGGATCGAGGCGAGCGTCCCCGCGGGCGGCTCCTGCAGACGCGCGGACTTACGGCGCGTTGGCGAGGAAGTCGGCGTAGTTCTGCGCGGTGGTGCCTGGGGCCAGCGAGGCGCCCAGCCCGACCATGCTGTTCACGGTCGAGAGCCACTGGGCGGCGGACCGTCCGCTCACCGTGTAGCCGCCGCTCCGGAACACGGTCGTGTTCGAGGTGAGGCCGTGGCAGCCGGTGCAGGACGAGACGACGTTGGCGGTCGTGACCGGGTTCGTCACCGGAGGCGTACAGGCCTGCGAGAGCACCGGCGCGCCGCCCGTGCAGCCGGCCGGCGACGAGGAGACGACGGTGCGGGTCTGCGTGCCGCTCGCGGAGCAGGCGCTCCAGGCCGAGTAGGTGAACGAGGTGCAGGTCGTCACCGGCGGGACGTAGGTGCAGGCCTGGGTGAGGACCGGGGTCCCGGTGCAGCCCGAGGGCGTCGAGGCGAGGACGGTGCGCGCCTGCGTGCCGTTCGACTGGCAGGCGCCCCAGGCGCTGTACGTGTACGAGCAGGCGCCCGGACCGGGCGGCGTGTACGTGCAGGCCTGCGAGAGGACCGGGGTCCCGGTGCAGCCGGCCGGCGTGGAGGAGACGACGGCGCGCGTCTGCGTGCCGTTCGACTGGCAGGCGCCCCAGGCGCCGTACGCGTAGGTACAGGCGGCGGGAGGCGGAGGAGGCGGCGGCGTGGGCGTGGTCCCGGGCCCGGCGGGCAGGTTCTCCTGGTGGAACACGCCGGCCGCGAGGTTCGCCACCGGGCCGGTGAAGATGACGGCGCCGGTCGCCCGGTTCGTGACCGTGAGCGTGCCGTCCTCGACCTGGAACCGCACGTCCTTCAGCAGCGCCTGGAGGGCGGTGCGGTCGGCGTGGAGCAGGTCGGTCCCGAGGCCGTACAGGTCGAAGAGCGGCGCGAGCGCCGTCCGGAGCTGCTGCAGGAAGGCGCCGGCGCGGGCGGCGGTGCGCTCGTTGCCGTCGTGGTCCTCGACCTCGGCGCCGCCGTCGCCCTGGGCGGTGGAGGCGGCGGTGAGCGCCGAGTCGGTGAGCGGGTCGACGTGGGTCTCCCCGGCGTCCTCCGTGATCGCGTGGAGCTGGTGCTCGCCCCCGCCGTCGCTCCAGTCGGCCTGGAGCCGGTACGGCGGGGTGAGGCCGGTCACGTCGAACGAGAAGCTCCCGTCGCCGGAGGCGGTGACGGTCTTCTGCTGCTGCGCCGTGGACGAGTCCTTCAGGGTCAACCTGGCGCCGCCGAGCGGCGCCTCGGCGGCGGCGACGCCCGAGAGCGTCGACGCGGTCGAGGCGTTGCCTCCGCTCGAGCCACAGCCCGCCAGGGCGAGACCCACGACGACGCTCGCCAGCACGGTCCTGCTCGTTCTCTGCTTCACGGCTCCTCCTTCTGCTCGGGTGAGCGGCCGGGGCTTCCGGCGGGCTCTGCGCCCGCCTGCGCGCGCCCGGGAGGGGGATCCGGGTCACGCTCTACCTCGGCCGACGACCGTCCCATGAACAGGGGACAGCCTGCCGAGCGGCTTATCTCCAGACGGATAGCCGGGTCAAGCCGGACATGGGCGGAACCAGGGCACATTTCACGACAACCTGGCTCGAGGTGCGAGACCGTGAAGGTGCCCGTTGAAACGGTAACTTTCGCTTTTGGGCCCCACGAGGTTCATTCCTTCGAGGGATCAGTTGCTGGTCCTCCACCCTCAGAAAATCCGGGGCTGAGGGGGTCAGGACCGACGGGCGGAGGCGTCGCCTGCGCGGCCGAAGTAGAAGGGCGCCATGCCTGGGCTCGCCTCCCTCCTCTCGATCGCGCTCTCGACCCTCGCCGTCTCCGGCGGGGGCGCCGTCGCCGCCTCGCACCCGCTCGCCAGCGAGGCGGGGGCGCAGGTGCTCCGGCGCGGCGGGAACGCGGTGGACGCGGCGGTGGCGGCGGCGTTCGCGCTGTCGGTCGTCGAGCCGCAGAGCTCCGGGCTCGGCGGCGGCGGGTTCGCGCTGGTGTGGCTGGCGCGCGAGCGGCGCGCCTATGCGCTCGACTTCCGCGAGGTCGCGCCGGCGGCGGCCACCGCCGACCTCTTCAGCCGCCCCGGCGCCCCGCCCCGCGCCTCGCTCGACGGTGCGCTCGCGGTGGCGGTGCCGGGGGCGGTGAAGGGCTACGCCGAGCTGGCCCGCCGCTTCGGGACGAAGCCGCTGGCGAGGCTGGTCGAGCCGGCGGCGCGGCTCGCCGAGCGCGGGTTCCGCGCCGGCCACGTCTACGCCACCCGGGTCGAGGAGCGCCTCGCGTGCCTGCGCGCGGACGCGGGCGCCGCCCGCGAGTTCCTGGTCCAGCCGGACGAGGGCGGGGCGCGCGTGGCGCCGGCGCCGGGCGCGCGCGTCTGGCGCCGGGACCTGGCCCGGACGCTGCGGCTCCTGGGGAAGGACCCCGACGCGTTCTACCGCGGGCCGCTGGCGCGCCGGATCGCGGACGCGGTGCGGGCGCGCGGCGGGATCCTCTCCGAGCAGGACCTCGCCCGCTACCGCGTGCGCGAGCGCGCGCCGCTCGAGGGCGCGTACCGGGGACACCGCATCCTCACCATGCCGCTGCCCTCGGCCGGGGGGGCGCTCCTCCTCGGCCTCGTCGGCGCGCTCGAGCCGGAGGACCCGCGCGCCGGCGGCTACCGCCCCGAGCGGTTCCTGCACGTCATGATCGAGGCGGAGAAGCGGCTCTACGCGCGCCGCGGCGCGCTCCTCGGCGATCCGGAGCAGGTGCCCGGCGCCGCCGCCGCGGCCGCCGAGATGGCGAGCCCGGCCTTCGCCGCCGCGCTCCACGCCGCCATCGGGGAGCGCGCCACGCCGGCCGCTGAGGTGACGGTCGATCGCGAGCGCGGCGAGACGAGCCACCTCTCGGTCGTGGACGGGGAGGGGAACGCGGTCGCGCTCACGACCACCGTCAACTACTACTTCGGGAGCTGCCTGGTCGTGCCGGGGACGGGGCTGCTCATGAACGACGAGATGGACGACTTCGACAGCGCGCCGGGGACCCCCAACGCTTACGGCCTGGTCGGCCGGGGCCCGAACGCGATCGCGCCCGGGAAGATCCCGCTCTCCTCCATGACCCCCACGCTCGTGCTCGACGGGCGGGGGCAGGTGGCGCTGGCGGTGGGCGCGGCCGGTGGCGCGCGCATCCCGACCGCGGTGGCGCAGGCCATCCTGCACGTGGTGGACGACGGGATGCGCCTCGACGAGGCGCTGGCGGCGCCGCGGCTGCACCACCAGCACACGCCCGACGTGGTGCAGGTGGAGCCGAACGGGCTCGAGGCCGCCACCGCGCACGCGCTGGCGGCGCGCGGCCACCAGCTCTCGTTCGCGCCCTCGCGCTGGCCCAACGCCCAGGCGGCCGGCCGCGGCCCCGGCGGCCTCTTCGAGGCCGCCTGCGATCCGCGGTACGAGGGCGCCCCGGCGGTGCCGTGAGCTGGTTCGACGCCGAGCTGCACCCGGTGGCGCTCCGGCGCGGCGACCTCGAGGACCTCGCCTTCTTCGGGGTGGCCGGCGCGCTCGCCGCCGCCGGGGACGCGGGCGTGCCGGCGACCGGCGCGGCGCTGCGGCGCGCCTGGGACGCGCTCGCGCCGGGCGCGCTGCGGCGGCTGCGCCGGGCCGGGATCGCCGGGTACGCGGCGCTCGGGCTGCACCCGCGCCGCATCCCCTGGCGCGGCCTGGAGGCGCTCCTCGCCGAGCTGCCCGACTACCTGGGCCGGCGGCACGTCCTGGCGGTGGGCGCCATCGGGCTGGAGGAGGGCGGCCCGCGCGAGGAGGCGCTGTTCGTGCGCCAGCTGGAGCTCGCGCGCGAGCTGCGCCGCCCGGTGGTGGTGCACACGCCGTGGCGGGACAAGGAGCGCGTGACCCGGCGGGCGCTGGCGCTGCTGCGCGAGCACGAGCTCGACCCCGCGCGCGTGCTGGTCCAGCGCGCCGACGCCCGCACGGTGAGGATGATCCGCGCCTGCGGCTACGCGGCGGGGCTGTCGCTCTCGGCCGGCGCGGGCGACGCGCTCGACGAGGCGGTGCGGCTCGTGGCCTCGCTCGGGCCGGACGGGATCGCGCTCGGCTCCGGCGCCGGGGAGGGCGCGGGGGATCTGCTGGCGCTGCCGCGGGCGGCGGGGCGGCTCGCCAAGGCGGGCCTCTCGCCGGCGGTCATCCGGCGCGTGTGCGGCGCGAACGCGCGGGCGCTGCTGGGGCTCGCGCCGGAGCCGGCCGCCGCCAGTGCCCGGACCGGCCGCCCTTCTTCTCGATGAGCTCGAGCGCCTCGATGCGCATGCCGCGCTCGTACCGCTTCAGCATGTCGTAGACGGTGAGGCAGGCGGCCGAGACGGCCGAGAGCGCCTCCATCTCGACCCCGGTGCGGTCGGTGGTGCGGACCGTGGCCGTCACCTCGACGCCGCGCGGCCGCGGCACCGCCAGGACGTCCACCCCGGTGAGCGCGATGGGGTGGCACAGCGGCACGAGCTCGGGCGTCTTCTTCGCCGCCAGGATGCCGGCCAGCCGCGCCGCGGCCAGCACGTCCCCCTTCTCGGACTCGCCGCGGCGGACGATGCCGACCGTCGCCGGGGCCATGGCGACGAAGCCGCGGGCCACCGCGACCCGCTCGGTGCGCTCCTTGTCGCCGACGTCGATCATCTTCATGGCGCGGGTCAGTCCCAGTTCTCGGTGGCGTGCTCGCCGAGGAACCGCTCGGCGTCGATGGCGGCCACGCAGCCCGAGCCGGCGGCGCTCACCGCCTGGCGGTAGCTGGGGTCGGCCACGTCGCCGGCGGCGAAGACGCCCTTCACGCTGGTGGCCGAGGAGGGCGCGCGCGTCTTGAGGTAGCCCACCTCGTTCATCTCGAGCTGCCCCTTGAAGACGGCGGTGTTCGGCTCGTGCCCGATGCCCATGAAGAGCCCGCTCACCGGCAGGACGCGGGTGGCGCCGTCGGTGGTGCTCCGGAGCTTGAGCCCGGTGACGGTCTTCCCGTCGCCGAGCACCTCGTCCACCACGCTGTTCCAGGCGTATTCGATCTTGGGGTTCGCGCGGGCGCGGTCCTGCATGATCTTCGAGGCCCGCAGCTCGCCGCGCCGGTGGACGATCGTCACCTTCGTGGCGAACTTGGTGAGGAAGGTCGCCTCCTCGACGGCGGTGTCCCCGCCGCCCACCACCGCCAGCTCGACGCCGCGGAAGAAGAAGCCGTCGCAGGTGGCGCAAGCCGAGACGCCCTTGCCGCGGTACGCCTGCTCGCTGGCGATGCCGAGCCACTTGGCCGACGCGCCGGTGGCCACGATCACGGCGTCGGCGGTGAAGAGCTGGTCGTCCTGCCAGAGCTGGAACGGGCGGCGCGACAGGTCGACCCGGGTGATCTCGCCGAGCACGAAGCGCGTGCCGAAGCGCTCCGCCTGGCGCCGCATCTTCTCCATGAGCTCGGGGCCGAGGATGCCCGCCGGGAAGCCCGGGTAGTTGTCGACGTCGGTGGTGATGGTGAGCTGCCCGCCCGGCTGCAGCCCCTCGAACACGAGCGGCGAGAGGCTGGCGCGCGAGGCGTAGAGGGCGGCGGTGTAGCCGGCCGGACCGGCTCCGATGACGACGAGGCGCTCGTGCTGGGCCATCTCTCCCCCGGGGTGGAAGGTGCCCGGTCTGTTTAGCCCGTCCCCCGGCGCTTGTCATGCGCGCGCGGCGCCGCGGCGCCGTCGCCGCGCGCGATCACGCCGCGGGGGCGACGCCGCCCAGGGCCCCCAGGATCTCGCTCGCCTCGACCCGCGCCGCGGCCAGGGCCGGGGCGTCCAGCCCGAGCGCGGCGCACGCCTGCTCCCGCAGCTCCGGGCCGTTCTGGTCGAGGCCGCCCTGGACGCCCGCGGGCTCCATGCCGGCGCCCTGGTCGGCGGCGAGCGCCTCCGCCACGATGAGCGCGGCGTGGAGCGGGTCGGGCCGGCCGCCCACCGCGAGCTGGTGGTGGGTCGCGGCGAGCTGCTGGACCTCGGCCGGCAGGCCCCACAGCCGCGTCACGAGGCCGGACGCCTCCTCGTGCAGGTCGTGGAGCGCCGGGCCGAGCGCGTCGAACGGCACCACGCCGCCGCGAGGCTCGTCGGAGAGCGCGAGCAGGCAGGCGGCGAGCCCCACGTCGTGGAGCAGCCCGCACAGGAAGGCGTAGTCGGCGTCGAGGCCGGTGCGGCGGCAGAGCGCGCGCAGCAGGTAGGCGGTGGCGGTGCTGTGGCGCGACAGCCGCTCCATGGCGTCGCCGTACCCGGGCGCGCGGAACACGCGCATGCTCACGGCCGCCTCGAGGACGAGGTCGCGCAGCGTCTTCAGGCCCAGCCGGACCCCCGCCTGGCGCAACGAGAGGATGGGCGAGCGGGGCGCGTACATCGCCGACTGCGCGATGGAGAGCACCTTGGCGGCGAGGAGCGGATCCTTCTCCAGCACCGCGCCCACCTGGGCGAAGCTCACCTCGGGGCGCTGCGAGAGCTCCATGATCTCGAGCGCCACCTGCGGCAGCCTGGGGGGCTGGTAGGTGGGTGAAGCGAACAGGCGCAGGAGCCGGACGTGCACCGCCGATCTGTCGCAGCTGGACGCGGTCATCGCTCTCCTCGGGCCATCCCCCTCGCCAAGCGAGGAGCGTGCCACCTCCGCGCGCGCGCGGGCGGCTCGCGGCGCAGCGCTGGCCGGGGGGTCGCGGCGCCCCCGGGGTCGCGCGGGCCCGAGCGCGCGCCGGCGCGCGGGGCGCGCTCCGCCGGAAAAGCCCGAGGGCGCGCGGGCTTCGGCCCGGAAATGGATTGACGGTCCGGGTGTTCCTCGACAGAATCCCGCGCCTCGCATCGCGCGGTCCACCTGTCCACGGGAGCACCATGAAACGCTTCGTCCTCGGCCTCTTCACGCTCACCCTGGCGGTGGCCTGCCAGAAGCCCACCACCACCGAGGCCAAGACCGCCGCGGGCGGCGACTCCGGCGCGCCGGTCGCGAAGTGGACCGGCGGCAGCATCAGCGCCGCCGAGCTCGACGCGCAGATGTTCGACCAGCGCAAGCAGGCGCTGGACCAGATGCTGGTGCGCAAGCTCGTCGAGCAGAAGGCGAAGGCGGAGAACCTCACCCCCGAGGCGCTCTGGAAGCGCGAGGTGACGGACAAGGTCAAGAAGCCGACCGACGCCGACATGAAGCAGTTCTACGACGAGCAGTCGAAGCGCCAGCCGCTGCCGCCCTTCGAGCAGGTGAAGGAGCAGATCGCCCAGTACATGGAACGGCCCGCCCTGCAGGCCGCGCAGACCGCCTACGTCGACCAGCTCAAGAAGGAGCTCAAGGTCGAGGTGAACCTGAAGCCGCCGCGCGTCGAGGTCGCCGCCGAGGGCCCGTCGAAGGGGCCGGCCAGCGCGCCCGTCACCATCGTCGAGTTCTCCGACTTCGAGTGCCCGTACTGCTCCAAGGCCGAGGACACGGTGAAGCAGGTGATGAAGGCCTACGACGGCAAGATCCGCCTCGTGTACCGCGACTTCCCGCTCCCCTTCCACCCGCACGCCGAGAAGGCCGCCGAGGCGGCGCAGTGCGCGGCCGACCAGGGGAAGTACTGGGAGATGCACGAGAAGCTCTTCGCGAACCAGCAGAAGCTCGAGGCCCCGGCGCTCAAGGGCTACGCGAAGGACCTCGGCCTCGACCAGGCCAAGTTCGACAAGTGCCTCGACGGCGGCGACAAGGCCAAGGTGGTCGAGGCGAACAAGGCGGCCGGGTCCAAGGTGGGGGTGACCGGCACGCCGGCCTTCTTCATCAACGGCTACCAGCTCACCGGCGCGCAGCCGTTCGAGGAGTTCAAGAACCTCATCGACCAGGAGCTGGCGAAGCGGTAGCCGGCGAGGGCGGGGGGCCCTGCCCCCTCCGCGGCCGGCCGCTCGGGTTGGCATCGCCCCGGCGATCGCGTTAACAGGAAGGGCCCGCCGCGCAGCCGCGGCGGGCTCTTCGCTTTTCGGGGGACGGCACGCATGGGCGCCTACGACCACCAGGGGATCTCGGCCATCTCGCCGCGCCGCAAGACGCGGCCGGTCCGGGTCGGCGGGGTGCAGGTGGGCGGCGGCGCCCCCATCTCGGTCCAGTCGATGACCACCACCGACACGACCGACGTGGCGGGGACGCTGGCGCAGATCCGGGCGCTCGCCGACGCGGGCGCCGACATCGTGCGGCTGGCCGTGCCGGACCGGGACGCGGCGGCGGCGCTGCGCGAGATCGTGCGCGGCACGCCCGTGCCGCTCGTGGCCGACATCCACTTCGACTACCGGCTGGCGCTGGCGGCGCTCGAGGCCGGCATGCACTGCATCCGCCTCAACCCGGGCAACATCGGCTCGCGCGAGCGCGTCCGCGAGGTCGTGAAGGCGGCGCGCGAGCGGCAGGTCCCCATCCGCATCGGCGTCAACGCCGGCTCGCTCGAGGACGACATCGTCGCGAAGCACGGCTGGCCCACCGCCGAGGGCATGGTGGAGAGCGCCGCCCGCCACATCCAGTTCCTGGAGGACGAGGGGTACCGCGAGATCAAGGTGTCCCTGAAGGCGCACGACATCGCCATGACGGTGCAGGCCAACCGCCTCTTCGCCGAGCGCTTCGAGTACCCGCTCCACCTCGGCATCACCGAGGCGGGCACGCTGCTCTCGGGCGCCGTGAAGAGCGCCGCCGGCCTCGGCATCCTGCTCGCCGGCGGGATCGGCGACACCCTCCGCGTCTCGCTCGCGGCCGACCCGGTGGAGGAGCCCAGGGTGGCCCGGGTCCTCCTCAAGTCGCTCGGGCTCAAGTTCGGGGGCGCCAGCCTCACCGCCTGCCCCACCTGCGGCCGCTGCTCGGTGGGGATGATCCCCATCGCCGAGCGGGTCGAGCAGCGCCTCGGCCAGCTCAAGGGCGAGGTGAACGTGGCGGTCATGGGGTGCGAGGTGAACGGCCCCGGCGAGGCGAGCGCCGCCGACGTCGGCGTCGCCTATGGCCACAACGGCGTCGGGCTCCTCTTCAAGGCCGGCAAGATCGTGAAGCGCATGAAGGCCGAGGAGCTCGAGGACGCGCTGGTCGAGGAGGCCACCCGCATCGCCAACGAGCGGAAGTAGCCCGCGCTCAGTAGCCGCCCGGGCTCGGCGGCATGGTGGGGGCGGGGGTCGTGGTCGGCGTCACCGGCGCCGTGCCGGCCGGTCCGATGGTGAGCTGCACCTTGGCCGCGTCCACCATCATCGCGCCGTGCACCCGGCAGAAGTAGGGGATGACCGTGCCGGTGGCGGCGCTGGCGGGGAGGGTGAAGCTCCGCGTCCCGGTGAAGATCCCGGTGTCGAAGGAGATCCCGGCCACGCTGCCCGGCACGTAGGCGCCCGCCGTCGCCTCGCTCGTCACCGAGTGCGGCACCGAGCCGTCGTCGTTCACCACCTGGACGGTGGCGCCCGCCGGCACCGTCAGGTTCTCGGGCGAGAAGGCCATGCCCTTGATGTGCAGCTCGAACGAGGTCGGGGTCGTGCCCCCGTCGGCGCCGGTGGTGGTGACCGTGCCGGCGTCGGTCCCTCCACTGGGCGCGCTGTAGCTGCCGCCGCACGCCGCCGCGAGCGCCGCCGCGGCCACCACTGCGAATCTGCCCTGGTCCATGGTTCTTCCTCCCGCTCGATCCACACCCGAGGGCGCGCCGATCGGCCGCGGCGCCCCGAGGGAGCAGCGGGCAGGCGACCGTCACTCCACGACGAGGACGAGGCGCATGTTCCCGTGGCCGGCGCCGCAGAAGTGGTCGCAGATGAGCGTGAACCGGCCCGCCCTGGTCGGGGTGAGGGCCACCTCCGTGGCGCGGCCCGGCTCGATCTCGGCGTCGATGCCGAGCTCCTTCTGGTAGAAGCCGTGCGTCACGTCGGCGCTGGTGACGCGCAGGGTGACCGGCTCGCCGAGCTTCAGCCTCAGCTCCGCGGGGCTGAACTCGAAGCGCTTGGCCTTCACCTCGATCACCCGCCCCGCCGCCGAGGCCCCGCCGCCGAACGCCAGCAGCGCCGCGGCGGCGGCCGCGCGCGCCCACCTCCAACCCGTCGTCGTCATGTCGGTCTCCCCTTTCAGCCTTCGAGCGTGGACGGCCGGAGCAGCTGCTGGAAGCCCTCGGTGCCCGAGTGCTCGCGCAGGGTGAGCTCCACCTCCTCCATCCCGAGCGCCAGCGTCCGGGAGGAGGCGCCCGGGCCGGCGTGCAGCAGCCGCGGCCCCAGGTTCCGGAACGGGCGCTGCGGGTCGAAGGGCGCCGGCTTCTTCTCGGCCGCCGCGGCGGGGTCCGGGAAGGCGAAGATGAGCGAGCGCGCCGCGACGTGCCGACCGTTCGGCTCCTGGTGGACGTGCTCGCGGTGGATGTGGCCGTAGAGCACGGTGACGTTCTCGTAGGGCGCGAGCAGCTTCATCGCCTCGGCGCCGTCGCGGGTGAACCACTCCCACTCGGGCTTCAGGTCGAAGAGCGGGCGGTGCGTGAAGACGACGATGGGGGCGGTGACCGGGTAGCGCGCGAGGTCCTGGCGCAGCCAGGCGAGCCGCTCGGCGCCGATCTCCGGCTTCGGCCTGGAGACGTTGTCGAGCGCGACGAAGTGGACCCCGCGGTGGTCGAAGGCGTAGCTCGTCTCGCCGAAGACCTCGCGGTAGAGCGCGCCGCCGTCGATGGCCGCGTCGTGCTCGCCGGGGACGGCGTGCCGCGCCTTGGCCCGCAGCCCGCTCGCGAGCTGCTGGAACCGCCGCATCCTCGCGAGGCGCTCGGCCCGCCCCTCCGCGTCGTGCGTGAGATCGCCGGTGAAGAGGACGAGCTCCGGCTGCTCCCGGAGGCCGTTCACCACCTCGACCGCGCGCTCGAAGGCCAGGGTGCCGGTGGGGTTGGGCGGGCCGCGAAAGCCGACGTGGGTGTCGCTCAGCTGCACGAACGAGAACGGGGTCACCCCCTCGCCGTTGGCGCGGGCGAGGCGGCGCGCGGTGTCGCGCCCGCCCGGTCCCGCCGCGAGCGCGGGCGCGACGCGGTAGAGGGCACCGGCGCCGAGCGACAGGCCCGCGATCCTGAGGAAGCTCCTGCGGTCGATGGGGTGGCGCACGGTTCCTCCGGTCGGCGCACGAGCGCCGGGGTTCGGGGGCCGAGGTCCTCGGCCGGACAGCGGCGGAGCTGCGGCGCCCTTCACCGACCGGAACGCCGGCGGGCGCCGACCGTTCCCGGCGGCCGGTGCGGAGTGCGCGCGGCCCCGGGCCCTCGAACGCCGGGAAGGGGCAACCCACCAGGCCCTGCGAGCGCGCGGCGGCGGGCCGGGCGGCGCCGTACAAGGGAGTGGATGAGCCGGCCCGCGATCCTCCCGATGGCGCTCGCGGCGCTGGCCGCGGCGGCGGTGGTGGTGGCGGGGGCCGCGCTCCAGCGCCAGGGCGCGGAGCGGCGGGCCGCCCCGGCCCGCCTCGTCACCGAGCTCGTGAACGACCACCTGCGCGTCCTCGCGGCCGCGCGGCCGGTCGAGCTGGAGAGCGGCGACGCGCACGCGCTGAAGCCGTGGCTGGCGGGGAGGCTCGAGTTCGCGCCGGCCGTGCCCGCGGACGGAGGCGAGCTGCACCTGCGCGGCGCGGCGGTGGGGTACGTGTTCGACCGCAAGGCGGCCGTGCTCGTCTACCGGCTGCGGCTGCACCAGCTGACGCTCCTCGCCTTCCCGGCCGGGGGGCTGGCCTGGCCGGGCGGGGCGTCGGACGCCGGGCCGCCGCGGCTCGACCAGGCGGGCGAGCGCGGGTTCCGCGCCGTGCTGTGGAGGGTGGGCGACCTCGGGTACGCGCTCGTCTCCGACTCGAACCCGGAGGAGCTCGCGCGGCTCGCGCGGCGGCTCGCCGCGGCCACGGCCGGAGGGGCGGGCGAGTGAGCAGGCTCCCCTGCCCGGGTGGGAACGATCGGCGGGCGCCCGCGTTGGCACGGGAGCAGGCGCAGGCGTCCGGAGGGCGGCGCGGGAGATGAGCCTACGGTCCTGGGCGAGGAGGGCGCGGGCCGCGCCGGCCAGCGGGCCCGAGCAGGCGCTCGAGCACGCCGACGCCCTCTACAACCTCGCCCGGTACCTGACCCGCCACCCGGGGGACGCGGAGGACCTCGTGCAGGAGACCTATGCGCGCGCCATCGCGGCCTGGGACCGCCTCGAGCCCGGCAGCAACGTGAAGGCCTGGCTCTTCCGGATCCTGCGGAACGCGTTCCTGAGCCGGTACCGGCGCGACCACGTCCACGCCGGCGACGAGCCGTACGACACCACGGAGCCCGCCGCCGCCGCGCCGGGCCTCGAGCCCTCGCTCATGGGCGACCGGGAGCTCGACCGGATGCGCCGCCTGGTCGGCGCCGACATCGAGGCCGCGCTGGGCCAGCTCTCCGAGCCGGCGCGCACCGTCGTGCTGCTCGACGCCGAAGGCTTCACCGAAGGTGAGCTGGCCGGCGTCCTCGGCTGCGCGATCGGCACGGTGAAGTCGCGCCTGTCCCGCGCGCGCGCCGAGCTGCGCCTGCTGCTCGCCGACTACGCCTCCCGGGAGACCCCTTGACCCGCCCGCCCCGCAGCGCCGATCCCGCCGAGCGGATCCTCGACGAGCTGCTCCTCCGGGCGCCGCGACACCCCGCGCCCCCCGCGCTGCGGGCGCGCCTGCGGCTGCTCGTCGGGCCCGCCGCCCGCCCGGCGCCGCGGCCGCGCGCGTGGGCCGCGCTGGCGCCGGCGCTGGCGGCGGGGCTCGTGCTGGTCGCGGGCGGGCTGCTCGTCGGGCGCGCGGGCCGGGAGGGCGGCGAGGCGGGCGCGCTGGTGGCCGAGGCGGTGAACGACCACCTGCGCGTCCTGGCGCGGCAGCAGCCGCCCGACATCGCCAGCGGCGGCCCGCACCAGGTGAAGCCCTGGTTCGAGGGGAGGCTCGACTTCGCGCCGGACGTGCCCTCGCCGCCGGGCGACGACGTCCGCCTGAAGGGCGGCTCGGTCGGCTACGTCTTCGATCGCAAGGCCGCCGTGCTCGAGTACGCGGCGCGCGGGCACGCCGCCACGCTGCTCGTCTTCAGGGCGGGGGGGCGGCCGTGGCCCGAGGCGCGCGCGGCCTCGCGGGTGGGCTTCCAGATCGTGCTGTGGCGCTCGGGCGATCTCGGGCACGCGCTCGTCTCGGATCTCCCCGCGCCGGAGCTGGCCGAGGTGGCCGCGGCGCTGGGCGCCGGCGCCGCCCCCCGCGGCGCGCACTGATCGTGGAACGGTCCGGCGCCGCCGGGCGTCGGGACCGGCGAGGCGCCGCGGCGGTCACGCCGCCCTCCGGCGCCCGTCCACCGAATCGAAAGGAGCAGCACCCTCATGACGACGCTCGCGCTGTACGCCGCCTCCGCGCTCCTGCGCGCGACGGTCCCCACCGACCCTCAGTACGGCCCCGAGGCGACCGGGGCGCCGGGCCAGGACCCCGGGGCCGCCGCGGTGGCCCCCGGCGGCGAGGAGGCCTCCCCCATGACCTGGGAGCGGGGCGACGCGACCGACCCCGCGCCCGCGCGCGTCCAGGCGCGCCGCCCGCGCCCCGCCGACGGCGCGGCCACCGCCCGCGCCCTGGCCGCCCCGCCGGAGAGCGCCGGGGCCGAGTCGATCGACCCGCTCCTCTTCCAGCAGCGGACCTGGACCGGCCCGTAGCGGGCCGGCGGCGGCGACGGTGAGCGCCGTCGCCGCCGCGGGCGCTGTGCGGCGGCGTGGGCTGCGGTATAAAGCCCGGCCATGACGACGACCGTCGCCCGCTTCAGCCAGCTCTTCATCCCCACGCTCAAGGAGGCGCCGGCCGACGCGCAGGTCGCCTCCCACAAGCTGCTCGTGCGCGCCGGCTTCATCCGGCAGCTCGGCGCCGGGATCTACGACTACCTGCCGCTCGCCAAGCGCGCGCTCACCAAGATCGAGGCCATCGTCCGCGAGGAGATGGACGCCATCGGCGGTCAGGAGTTCTTCCTCCCCGCGCTCCACCCGGCCGAGATCTGGAAGGAGTCGGGCCGCTGGGAGGTCATGGGCGACAACATGTTCCGCCTGCGCGACCGCAAGAACGGCGAGTACTGCCTCGGCATGACCCACGAGGAGATCTTCACCGCCATCGCGCGCGACGAGCTGCGCAGCTACCGCCAGCTGCCGCAGGTCTGGTACCAGATCCAGACCAAGTTCCGAGACGAGCCGCGGCCCAAGTCGGGCCTGCTCCGCGTGCGCCAGTTCACCATGAAGGACGCCTACTCCTTCGACGTGGACCAGGCCGGGCTGGACAAGAGCTACGAGGACGAGCGCCGGGCGTACGAGAAGATCTTCACGCGCTGCGGGCTCGACTTCGTCGCCGTCCAGGCGCACTCGGGCGCCATGGGCGGCTCCGCCTCGCAGGAGTTCATGGTCCGCACCGAGGCCGGCGAGGACCTCGTCGCCGCCTGCCCGAAGTGCCGCTACGCCGCCAACACCGAGACCGCCACCTCGCGCATCGCGGCCGAGCAGGACGGGCCGGGCCTGCCCTCGCCCGAGAAGTTCGCCACCCCGGGCGTCGTCACCATCGAGGCGCTCTCGCAGCCCCCGCACGGCGTGCCGGCCCGCCGGCAGCTCAAGACCCTCGTCTACATGGCCGACGAGAAGCCGATCCTCGCCGTGGTGCGGGGCGACCACGAGCTCAACGAGGCGAAGCTGCAGACGGCCAGCGGCGCCCAGCTCCTGCGGCCCGCGCACCCCGAGGAGATCCCGCCGCTCATGGGCGCGCGGGCCGGCTCGCTCGGCGCGGTCGCGTTCGCGAAGGCGCCGGTCTTCGTCGACCCGGCGCTGGCCGGGCGCAAGGACATGGTGACCGGCGCGAACGAGGACGGCTTCCACCTGCGGGGCGTGGACGTCGAGCGCGACCTCCTCCGCCATGGCAAGGTGGCGGAGCTGCGCACCGTGAAGGCGGGCGAGGGGTGCCCGCGCTGCGACGGCACGCTCGACGTCTTCAAGGCGCTCGAGGTGGGGCACATCTTCAAGCTCGGCACCAAGTACTCGGTGTCGATGAAGGCGAACGTGCTCAAGGCCGACGGCTCGGAGACGCCCATCGTCATGGGCAGCTACGGCATCGGGGTCGAGCGCATCATGGCGGCCGCGATCGAGCTGCACCACGATCAGGACGGCATCGTCTGGCCGCTCGCCATCGCGCCCTACCGCGCCACCGTCCTCACGCTGGGCAAGGAGCCCGAGCTGGTGCAGGCGGCCGAGGAGATCTGCGCCGCGCTGGCGAAGGCCGGCGTGGACGTCCTCTACGACGACCGCGACGAGCGCGCCGGGGTGAAGTTCAAGGACGCCGACCTGCTCGGTATCCCCATCCGCATCGCGGTCGGCAAGCGCGGCCTCGCCGAGGGGAAGGCGGAGTGGAAGCGGCGCGGCACGAAGGACGTCGAGCTCGTGCCGCTCGCCGAGGTGGCGGCCAGGGCGGCCGCGCTCGTGGCGCGCGAGACCGGGGTGGGGCAGGCGTGAGCGGCCGCGAGCGCCTCTGCGCCGCCCTCGACTTCGGGAGCTGGAGCGCGGCCGAGCCGTTCGCCCGCGCGGTGGCGCCCGAGGTCGGGATGCTCAAGGTGGGCCTCGAGCTGTTCGCCGCCGAGGGCCCGCCGGCCGTGCGCGCGGCGGCGGCGCTGGGCCGGCCGGTGTTCCTGGACCTCAAGCTGCACGACATCCCGAACACGGTCGAGGGCGCGGCCCGGAGCGCGGCCCGGAGCGGGGCGGCGCTCCTCACCGTCCACGCCGGTGGCGGCGCCGACATGATCGCCGCCGCGGTGCGCGGCGCCGGGCCGGGGGTGCGGGTGCTCGCGGTGACGGTGCTGACGAGCCTCGACGCGGCGGCGCTCGACGCGGTCGGCCTGGCCGGTCCGCCCGAGGCGGCGGTGGTGCGCCTCGCGAAGCTGGCGGTCGGCGCGGGCGCGGGCGGCCTCGTCTGCTCGCCGCTGGAGGTCGCGGCGGTGCGCGCCGCCGTCGGGCCCGGGCCGCTGCTGGTCGTCCCGGGGGTCCGTCCGGCCGGCGCGGCGCGGGGCGACCAGTCCCGGGTGGCGACGCCCGAGGCCGCGGTGCGGGCCGGCGCCGACGTGCTCGTCGTGGGGAGGCCCCTGCGCGACGCGCCCGATCCGGCGGCGGCGGCGCGGGCCCTCGCCGCCGCACTCCCCGGCGCGACGGCGCGGCCGTCCGGGGGCTAGGAGGCGCGGCCCATGGCGGCGTCCCGGTGCGCCGCCAGCGCGCGGTGGACCCGCTCCAGCAGGACCTCGCGCTCGAACGGCTTCTGCAGGAAGCGCTCGGGCGGGAGCGCCTCCTGGCCGGACGCGACCTCCTCGCTGTAGCCCGACATGTAGAGGACGGGCACGGGGCGGAGCTCGGCGACGGCGCGCCCGAGCGCCACGCCGCTCGTGCCCGGCATCACGAGGTCCGTGAGCACGAGGTCGATCGCGTCCCCGCTCGCCCGGAAGGCCGCCAGCCCCTCGTCGCCGCTGGCCGCCTCGATCACCTGGTAGCCGCCCCCGGTGAGGAAGAGCCGGACCGCCGCGCGGAGCTGGGGCTCGTCGTCCACCAGCAGGACGCGCTCGCCGTGCCCGCCGGGGACCGCGCCGGCGCGGGCCGGCGCCGGGGTCGCCCGCGCCGCCTCGCCCGGCACGCGCGGCAGGTGGAGCGTGAAGGTGGTGCCCGCGCCCGGCGCGCTCGCCACGCCGACGCGGCCCCCGCCCTGCTCGACGGCGCCGAGGACCATGGCGAGGCCGAGGCCGGTGCCCTTCCCCTTGGGCTTGGTCGTGAAGAACGGCTCGAAGACGCGGCTCAGCGTGGCGGCGTCCATGCCCGTGCCGGTGTCGGTGACGGAGATGGCGACGTAGGGACCCGCCGGCAGGCCGGCGCGCTCCGCCTCCGCCGGGCCGAGCTCGGCGTCGCCGGCCCGGATGAGGAGCTGGCCGCCGCCGGGCATGGCGTCGCGCGCGTTCACCGCCAGGTTCACCAGCGCCTGCTCGAGCTGCGCCGGGTCCATGCGGACGCGGCCCACGCCGGGCGCGACCTCCATCGAGAGCCGGACGTCGTCCCCGAGGAGCCGGCCGATCATCCTCGAGAAGCTGGCGAGGACGTCCTCGACTCGCAGCACCTCCGGGCTCAGCACCTGCTTGCGGCTGAAGGTGAGGAGCTGGCGCGTCAGCGCCGCGCCGCGCTGCCCCGCGCGCGCGATCTCCTCGGCGTGGTCCCGCTGCTCGCCCCTCAGCTCCTCGGTGAGCGCCCGCGCGTAGGAGAGGATGACCGTCAGGATGTTGTTGAAGTCGTGGGCCACGCCGCCGGCGAGGCGGCCGACGGACTCCAGCCGCTGGGCGTGCGCGAGGTGCTCCTGGAGCTGGCGCCGCGCCGCCTCCGCCTGGCGGCGGTCGGTGACGTCCTCGACCAGCGTCGCCACGCGATCCCGGCGCGGCGAGAACGCCGAGACGTGCAGCGTGCGCGCGGGCTCCGCCACGGTGAGCTCGAAGGCGTGGGGCTCCTGCGTCTCGGCCACGCGCAGGAGGTCCGGGACGTGCGGCGCGAGCGCGCCGCCGAGGAGCGAGGCGCCGTCCGCGCCGACGAGCGCGCCGGCGTCGCCCCCGAGCATCCGCGAGAAGGCCGGGTTCACGTCCAGCACCGAGAACCCCACCGCGGCCCCGCCCCGGTCCCGGACGACGCCGTGCAGCGCCAGCCCCTCCGCCATCGAGCCGTAGAGGGTGCGGTACCGGGCCTCGCTCTCCTCGAGCGCCGCGTAGGCGTGGCGGACGGCGCGCAGCGGGATGGTCCGGAGCGCCGCGAAGGCGAGCGCGGCGGCCAGCAGCGCCCCCGCCAGCGCCAGGCCCGTCTCGAGCAGGAGCGGCCGGAGCGAGCGCGCCACCTCCACCTGGGCGACGGCGACCCCGGCGTCGTAGATCGGGCGGCGGCGCTGGAGCGTGGGCGGCGGCAGCGGGTCGGCGCTCTCCGCCACCACCTTCCCCGCCAGGTCGAGGATCCGCCGCGCCTCGGCCTCGCCGGACGCCGCCCGCCGCTCGAGCAGCTCGGCGAGCCGGGCCTGCTCGTAGATCCACATCCGCGGGTTCGCCACCACCAGGCGGCCGGCGTCCCGGGCGTTCACCTCCGCCTGCGTGTCGAGCGCGGCGGCGGCGCCCCGGTAGCCGGCCCCGAACCAGAGCGCGGGGATCCCGAGCACGACGCTGGCCGCCACGGCGCCGGCGAGGAGCGTCATCGTGGAGGCGATCGCGTCCGCGCGCCGGGTCATCGGAGCTCCCCGCACCCGCCCGCCTCCGTGAGCACCCCGCTCTTCCGCGCCAGGGCGCGCCCCTCGGCGGAGCAGGCGAACTCCACGAAGGCCAGGGCCTCGGGGGAGGAGCGCGCCGAGGTGACGAGGGTGATGTCGGTGGCCAGCCGGTAGCGGCCCTGCGCCAGGGCCTCGACCGTCCCGGGCACGCCGTCCAGCGCCAGGGGGCGCAGGGGGAGCCCCTCGACCAGGATCGAGGTCAGCGTGGCCGCGCCGATGGCGCCCGGCGTCCTCGCCACCAGCTCGTTCGACTCCGGGTCCGTGACGGCCACGATCGCCCACGGGCGCGCGCGGGCGATGTCGTCGGCCCGCGCCATCCCGGGGGAGAGGCCGCGCAGCACGGCCGTCTTGGTCTCGGCCATCGGCCGGAGGACGACGCGGATCGGCTCGCCGCCGGGCCAGGTGGGCGTGGCGCCGGAGTAGATGCGCTCCAGCTCGGCCGAGTCGACGCTGGACCTCGCCACCTCGCGGTGGGTGACGATGACCAGCGGCGTGCGCCCGTACGCGAGGGCGCGCACGCCGCCGGCGGCCTCCTGCGGCAGGACGGCCCGGCTCAGGGCCGCGACGTCGAGGGCGCCGCCGAGGAGCGCCTTCATCGCGCCGGAGCTCCCGAGCGGCGGATCGAGCTGGAACCGCTCCAGGCGGTGCGACGCGGCGTACGCCAGCACCAGCGGCTTCAGCATGTCGAGCGCGCTGCCCGACCCGTTCACGCGGATGACGTCGCCGGCGACGGCGGGGGCCGGAGCGGCGCCGGCGGCCGCCGCGAGCAGGGTGGCCGTGAGGCCGAGCTTCCAGGAAGTCATGGCGCCTCCGCCGGCGTCGAAGCGCGCTGGAGCGGCGCCGTCTGGGTTTGCAGCGGACGTGCCGTGGCGGTGCGCCCGGCGACCCCGCGCCGGTGGGGAAAGGACCGGGAGTCCGGGGCGTTGCAGGGTACGCCGGCGGGGTGCGGCCCGCCGTCCCAGGGCCCTCGAGAACCCGGGGTTGCGCCGGCACCGGCGGCGCTGGCGCGGGCCGTGGCCGCGAGCCGGTGGTCCCGACGGAAGCGCGGCCGCGCTGCCGTCCGGGAGTCCTGGCCGACCTGAGGGGTGAGGCAATGCGTCGCGCGATCGCGCGACGCCCGAGCGGGACTGTGCTGCGAATGCAGGAGGTTCGCGCCGGTGGGCCGGCGGCATCCTACGTGCAACTCGCGATCGGTGCGCGGTCCCGCGATCGCTCCATGAGCCTCGACGACGAACCCTCCATCCCCGTGCTGCACCGGGTGACCGCGCAGCCCGCGCGCGGCGCGGCCCCCTCGGCTCCATCGGCTCGGGTGGCCGCGCAGCCCCGGCCGCCGGCGTCCCTGGCCGGCACGCTCTCGGCGCTGCCGGTCCCGGAGCTCCTCGAGTTCATGCGCGGCAGCCGCCGCTCCGGCCTGCTCGCGTTCCGGGGCGGCGCCGGGCTCGCGGCGCTGCGCTTCCGCGACGGCAAGATCGTCGGCGCCACAGTCCCCGGCATGCCGCGGCTGGGCCAGGTGCTCGCCTACGACCGGAAGCTCTCGCCCGCCGCGGTGGAGGCGGTGGCGGCCCGGGCGACCGAGGCGCGCGTCCCGGTGGGCGAGCTGCTCGTGCGCGCGGGCCTGGTCGACCCGGAGGCGGTGGAGCACGCGGTGACGCGGCAGATCCAGCACGCGGTGAAGCAGCTCGTGCGCTGGGAGGACGGCGAGTTCACGTTGAGCCGCGACGGCGACGGCGCGGTGGCGCAGGCGGTCCCGGTGGCGGTGGACCCGCAGGCGGCCCTGCTCGAGGCCTTCCGGCAGCTCGACGAGGCGGCGCGCGACGGGGAGCCGCGCTGAGCGGAGCGGGGACCGCCGCTGGGCGTCGCCCGGCCCAAGCCTCGAGCGATTGACAACCGCGTCCCCGGCGGGCTACCAAGCGCTACCCGGAAGGGGCGCGCGGCGAAGCGCTGCGCGAAGAGGCCCGACGCGCTCCCCTGCGCCTGCGCTCCCAACCCTTCGCGCCGCCGTCGCCGAAACCACGCAGCCCAGGGACGGCCGGATCCCCGCCGCTCGAGAAGGGAACACGATGAAGACGACCAAGCTCCTCGCCCTGACCCTGGCCCTGGTGGCGGTGCGCGCCGAGGCCCGCACCTTCGAGGAGATCAAGAAGGACGGGAAGATCATCGTCGCCAGCGAAGGCGCCTTCCCCCCCTTCAACTTCTTCCGCGGCCCCACCCTGACCGGCTTCGAGATCGACGTGGCCGAGGCGCTGGCCAAGAAGATGGGCGTGGGCATCGAGTGGCGCGCCCTCTCCTTCGACGCGCTCCTGGCCGGGCTGCGGCAGGACCGCTGGGACATGGTGATCGCCTCCTTCGGCATCACCGAGGAGCGCGCCAAGGCGGTGACCTTCACGAACCCGCACTACTGCTCGGGCGGGGTCATCGTGGCGAAGGATCCCGCCATCCGCACGGTCAAGGACCTGGCGGGCAAGATCGTCGCCGTGCAGACGGGGACCACCTACCTCGAGCACGTCCAGAAGGTCCCGGGCGTGAAGGAGGTGAAGAACTTCCCCAAGGACACCGACGCCCGCGCCGCGCTGGTGGCCGGGCGCGTCGACGCGTGGGTCTCCGACCGCTTCGTCGCCAAGGCGGCGCTGGAGTCGAACCCGGCCGCCGGCCTCAAGATGGGCGACTTCGTCTTCGTGGAGCGCATCGCGAGCGCCGTGAAGAAGGGCAACACCTCGCTCGAGAAGGCGATCGACAAGGCGCTGGCCGAGATCATGGCCGACGGCACCTACGAGGCCATCTCGAAGAAGTACATGAACGAGGACGTCCGCTGCCGGTGAGCGGACGCCACGACGCCGGCCCGCGACGGCCATGAACGTGCTCTCGCTCTGGCCCCGGGGCTGGACGCGCCAGCAGCGCAGCACCGCTACCATCGCGGCGGCGAGCGCGCTGCTGGTCCTCGTCATGCTGTTCATCGCGAGGCCGCTCGCGCTCCTGCCCGAGCCGATCGGGCCCGCGGCGCAGGAGTTCGCCGAGGGGACCCGCGTCACGGTCTGGCTGACGCTCGTCGCCGGCGTGCTGGGGATCGCGATCGGCCTGGTGGCCGCGGTGGCCAAGCTCGCCGCCTTCCCGCCGGTGCGCTGGGCGGCCGACCTCTACGTGTGGGCGGTCCGGGGCACGCCGCTGCTGGTGCAGGTGCTGTTCGTCTTCCTCGCCCTGCCCATGCTCGCGCCGGGGCTCCGGCTCTCCGACTTCAACTCCGCGGCGATGGCGCTGGCGGTGAACGTGGGCGCCTACAACGCCGAGGCCATCCGGGCCGGGATCCTGGCCGTCCCCAGGGGCCAGACCGAGGCGGCGCGCTCCCTCGGCCTCTCGCCGCTCCAGACCTTCACCGACGTGGTCTTCCCGCAGAGCTTCAAGATCGCGCTCCCACCGCTCGTGAACAACGTGGTGGCGCTCCTCAAGGACTCGTCGCTCGCCTACGTGATCGGGGTGGTGGAGCTCTCCAACATCGGCAACCGGGTGCAGGCGGCCACCTTCCAACCGGTGCCGGTGTTCATCGCGACCGCCTCCATCTACCTCGTGCTCACCACCATCCTGACCCAGATCTCGGGCGCCATCGAGCACCGCCTCGACGTCGAACAGCGGCGCTGACCCGCGCGGACCCCGCCATGTCGCACGTGCACCCCGTCCCGCCCGCCGCGCCGCGCCGCCCGCTCATCCTGGCCGAGGGCGTGAACAAGCACTTCGGCGCCGCCCACGTGCTGCGCGACGTGTCCACCCGCTTCTTCGAGGGCGAGGTGGCCGTCATCGTCGGCGCCTCGGGCTCCGGCAAGAGCACCTTCCTGCGCACCCTGAACCGCCTGGAGAAGCACGACTCGGGGCGCATCGTGGTGGACGGGATCGAGCTCAACGACAGCGTGAGGAACCTCGACGCGATCCGGCGCGAGGTGGGGATGGTCTTCCAGCAGTTCAACCTCTTCCCCCACCTGACCGCCCTCGAGAACGTGGCGCTGGCCCCGCGCCGCGTGCGCCGGACGCCGCGGGCGGAGGCCCGCCGCGCCGCGCTCGAGCTCCTGACGCGGGTGGGCCTCGCCGACCACGCGCACAAGCACCCCTTCCAGCTCTCCGGCGGTCAGCAGCAGCGCGTCGCCATCGCGCGCTCGCTCGCCATGAACCCCAAGGTCCTGCTCTTCGACGAGCCGACCAGCGCGCTCGACCCGGAGATGATCAACGAGGTGCTGGACGTGATGAAGGACCTCGCCCGCTCCGGGATGACCATGGTCGTGGTCACCCACGAGATGCGGTTCGCGCGCGAGGTAGGGGATCGCATCCTCTTCTTCGACCACGGCGCCCTGCTCCAGGAGGCGCCGCCCGACGCGTTCTTCGACCGGCAGGAGAACGACCGCATCCGGGCGTTCCTCGGCCAGATCCTGCACTGACGGCTCCAGAGCCCGGGCGCGGCCCGGCGCATCCAGCGAGAGGGGAAGACACCGTGAGCATGTACCGACCGTTGATGAGCATCTCCACCGCGGCCCTGCTGCTGGGCGGCGTGGCCGCCGCCGCCGAGCCGGCCCAGCCCGACGCGCAGCTCCAGACGCTGCGCGCCGAGGTGAAGAGCCTGCGGGAGGAGCTCCAGGCGATGAAGGGCCGCGCGGCGGCGGCCGCGCCGGCGCCCGCCACGGCGGAGGCCGCCCCCGCGCCGGCGCTGGCCGAGCTGAAGGACCGCCTCGACGAGCTGGAGGTGAAGCAGAAGGACGCCGTGGTGGCGGGCGATCTCCCGGGCAGCTTCCGGGTCCCCGGCACCGAGATCTCGCTCCGCCTCTACGGGTTCGCCGAGCTGAACTGGGTCCACGCGTTCCGGGCCGACAACTCGGACATCGACTACTCCACCTTCGCCCCCTACCTCCCCCTCGACGGCGGCGCCGACGCGCAGCGCAAGAACCGCGACTACCTCACCGCCCGCACCTCGCGCCTCGGCCTCGACGCGGGCACGCCGACCAGGTTCGGCCTCCTCGCCGTCAAGCTGGAGGGCGACTTCAACAACGAGCCGCGCACCGGCGACACCGCGCAGTACGGCTCGCCCCGGAACATCGTCACGCAGCAGGCGACGAGCAGCTACGGCTTCCGCGTGCGCCAGGCCTACGGGCAGTTCGGCGGGCTGCTCGCCGGCATGACCTGGTCCACCTTCATGGACGTCGACAACTACCCGGAGACCGTCGACTTCAACGGCCCCATCGGCTCCACCTTCATCCGGCAGCCCCAGATCCGCTACAGCTACCCGACCCAGACCTGGGGCACCTTCACGGTCGCCCTGGAGAACTCGTCCAGCTACCTGCTCGACCACACCGGCGCCATCGTGACGACCAGCCTCTCGCGCCTCCCCGACGCGGTCCTCCGCTGGGACCGTAGCTTCGACTGGGGCGCCGTCAGCGTCCGCGCCATGACCCAGGAGCTCCGGATCGACGACGGCGCCGGCGCGACCGCCTCGGCCCGCGGCTGGGGCGCCGCGGCGAGCGTCCTCTACAAGGTGCGCGACGCCGGCGACACGCTCACCGTCGGCGTGACCGGCGGCGACGGCATCGGCCGCTACCTCAACTACATCGAGGGCGCCTTCTACGACGCGGCGGCCGGGAAGATCCTGACCGAGCGCGCCGTCGGCGTCATCGCCGGCTACCAGCTCAAGGCGGCCGACTGGGTGCGCGTCAACTTCGTCGGGGGCCTGACGCACGACTTCCAGAACGACTACGTCGACTTCGCCCGGGCGAACGGCCTCGACGGCGGCCGCTTCGGGATCAACAAGTGGGTCTACCAGGGGCACCTCGGCCCGATCTTCACGCCGATGAAGGGCGTGGACCTCGGAGTGGAGGGCATCTGGGCGGAGCGCGAGACGTGGTCGGGCGCGAAGGGCTCCGACCTGCGGCTCGACTTCTCCGCGAAGTACTACATCAACTGACGGCCGGCCCGCCGCCCGTCGCGCCGCCGAGCCCCGGTCGCCCCCACGGCGGCCGGGGCTCGTGCGTCAGGGGTCACCGCCCGGCGCGCCGGAGCAGCACGTAGAGCGCGCCCGCGCCGCCGTCCACCGGCCGCGCGCTGGCGAAGGCCAGCACGTGGCGGCCGAAGCGGGCGGTCGCGAACCAGGTCTTCACGGCCTCCTTCAGGATGGGGACCTGGTCCTTCGAGTGCAGCCCGCGGCCGTGGACGAGGAGCACGCAGCGCTTGCCGGCGCTGCGCGCCTGCTTGAGGTAGCCGTCCACCGCCGCCTTGGCCTCCTCCCGCGTCAGGCCGTGCAGGTCGAGGTGCCCCTGCACCGCGAACTCGCCGCGGCGCAGCCGGCGGACGATGGCGGGGTCGAGCCCGGGCACCCGGCCCTCGATGAACTCGTCGGTGTCGGCGAGGTCGAAGGGCGCGTCGCCCGAGACGAGCGCCTCGAGCTCGCGCAGGGCGTCGAGATCCGGGTGCCAGAACTTCTGGGCCGGCGGCGCCGGCACCCGCGGCGCGGCGAGCGCGGGCCCGGCGGCGAGGCGCTCGACCCCGGCCACCGCCCGCGACCACAGCTCGTCGTCGGACGCCTCGCGCGGCGGCGCGGACGGCGGGGGCGGGGGAGGCGCCGGCCGGGCGGCGCGCGCGGGCGCCGGGGCCGCGCGCGCCTTCAGCTTCGCGAAGGGCGCGTGGAACGGCTCGTCTCGCTGCTTCTTCGCCACCTCCGAACTATAAGGGAGCGCTGCGTGGATGCCGAGGTCCAGTGTCCGTACTGCGGCGAGTGGGTGACGATCTTCGTCGACCCCGGCGGCGGTCCTGCGCAGTCCTACGTGGAGGACTGCCCGGTCTGCTGCCGCCCCTGGCTGGTGCACGCGGTGGAGGAGGAGCCGGGCGGATTCGCGGTCGCGCTGGCGCGCCAGGACGGGTAGGCTCGGCTCATGGCGCCCATCGTCGCGGTGGAGGACGTTTCCAAGATCTACAAGCTCGGAAAGACCGAGGTGCCGGCGCTGCGCGGCGTGTCGCTCAGCATCGACGCCGGCGAGTTCCTCTCCATCGCCGGCCCGTCGGGCAGCGGCAAGACCACGCTCCTCAACCTCATCGGCTGCGTCGACGTGCCCACCGCCGGGCGCGTCCTCGTCGACGGGAAGGACACGAAGGACCTCTCCGAGCGCGCCCTCACCGACCTGCGCCTGCACCGCATCGGCTTCATCTTCCAGACCTTCAACCTGGTGCAGGTGCTGTCGGTGTTCCAGAACGTCGAGTTCCCGCTCTTGCTCCAGGGCGGACTGTCGCGCCGGGAGCGCGACGCGCGAGTCCGCGCCCTGCTCGAGGCGGTCGGGCTCTCGGAGCACGTGCTGCACCGCCCGAGCGAGCTGTCGGGCGGCCAGCGCCAGCGCGTGGCGGTGGCACGGGCGCTGGTGACGCGGCCACCGCTCGTGCTGGCCGACGAGCCCACCGCCAACCTCGACTCGGCCACCGGGGGGACCATCATCGACCTCATGAAGGACATGAACCGGAGGGACGGGACCACCTTCGTCTTCTCCACCCACGACCCGAAGGTGATGGCGCACGCGACCGCCATCGTCCGCATCGCCGACGGGCAGGTGGCGGGCCGCGAAGACGGCGCGGCCGCGGCCGCCGGGGGGCGGTGAGATGCGCTCCCGCGCCGGCGCGGCGGGCGTGCTGGTCCAGATCGCCTTCCGCAACCTCTTCGCCTCGCGCGCGAAGACGTTCATCGTCGGCGGCATCATCCTCTTCGGGGCCTTGCTGGTGGTGGTGGGGAGCTCGCTCCTCGACACCATCGACCGAGGCATGCGCGGCAGCATCCAGGGCAGCCTGGCCGGCCAGCTCCAGGTCTACGACGCACGCTCCAAGGACGAGCTGGCGCTCTACGGCGGGATGATGGGCGAGTCGCAGCTGGAGCCGATCCAGGACTTCGCGGCGCTCAAGGCGGTGCTGGAGAAGGTCCCCAACGTGAAGAGCGTCGTGCCCATGGGGATCGACCAGGCCATGATCTCCTCCGGGAACGAGTTCGACGTGGCGCTGGAGAAGCTGCGCGGCGACGTGCGCCGGCGGATGGCCGGCGAGGCGACCCCGGAGCTCGCCGCGCGGTACGAGGCGCACAAGGCGCACGTGCGCCGCATGGCGACGCTGCTGCAGCAGGAGCTGCGACAGGCGCGCGCCATCGCCGACGAGAAGCTCATCAAGGAGCGCGCCCGCGACACCGAGGACCTGGCCCGCGCGGTGGACGACCGGTTCTGGGCCGGCTTCGACGCCGACCCGCTGGCGGCCCTCGAGTTCCTCGAGAACCGCATCGCCCCGCAGTCGCTCTCGGGCGGCTTCACGTTCATCCGCTACGCCGGCACCGATCTCGACGCCTACCAGCAGGCGTTCGACCGGATGCGGATCGTGGAGGGCACGCCGGTGCCGAAGGGGCAGCGCGGCATCCTCCTCGGCAAGCTCTACGCGGAGGACTGGCTCAAGCTCAAGACGGCGCGCCGGCTCGACAAGATCCGGGACGCGCTGCACGTACAGCACGGACGCATCGCCCGGGACGAGGAGCTTCAGCGCTGGGTGAAGGAGAACCAGACCGCGACGCGCGACATCCTGCTCCAGCTCGATCCCATGCAGGCCGAAGAGGCGGCGGCCCGCCTCCGGCAGGCGCTCGGCTCCTCGAAGACCGACCTGCACGACCTGCTGGTCGAGCTCTTCACGACCGACGACGCCAACTTCGACGCGCGCTACGCCATCTTCTACGACCGGCTGGCGCCCTTGCTGCAGCTCTACATGGTGCGGGTGGGCGACACCATCACCATCAAGGCGCCGTCCAAGTCGGGCTACATGAGCTCGGTCAACGTGAAGGTCTACGGCTTCGCCGAGTTCCGCGGGCTGGAGAAGTCGGCGCTGGCCGGGATCATGAGCCTCATGGACCTCGTCTCCTGGCGTGACCTGTACGGCTACGTGACCGCCGAGAAGGCGGCCGAGATCCGCGCCATCAAGCAGGGCGTGGGGGCCCGCGACATCTCGCGCGACGCCGCCGAGGCGGAGCTCTTCGGAGCCGCGCCGGCGGAGGCCGAGCAGGCGCAGGCGGTCCGCATCGAGGATCCGGAGCTGGCGGGCGTGGCCAAGAAGCAGGTCGACGACGAGCTCTTCGGCCGCGTCTACACGCAGGCCGAGATCGACGCAGGGGTGGCGCTCAACGCCGCGGTGACCCTGCGCGATCCGGGCCGGCTGCGCGAGACGATGCGCGAGGTGAAGGCCGCCCTGGGCGCGGCGGGCATGAAGATGAAGGTGGTGGACTGGCAGCAGGCGTCTGGCATGGTGGGCCAGTTCGTCTCGCTGGCGCGCATCATCCTCTACACCGCCGTCTTCATCATCTTCGCGGTCGCGCTCGTCGTCATCAACAACGCTATGGTGATGGCCACCCTGCAGCGGGTGAAGGAGATCGGGACCATCCGCGCCATCGGCGCGCAGAAGCGGTTCGTGCTGTCCATGCTGCTGCTCGAGACGACGGTGGTCGGCCTCGCCTTCGGGGCGGCCGGCGCCGCCCTGGGGGCGGCGGTGGTGTGGCTCATCCGGGCGCGCGGTGGCATCCCGGCCACGAACGATCAGCTGTACTTCTTCTACTCGGGCCCGAGCCTCGTCCCCACCCTCGGCACCGCCAGCCTGGCCGTCTCGCTCCTCATCGTGATGGTGGTGAGCGTCCTCTCCGGCATCTACCCAGCGCTCATCGCCACCCGCGTCACGCCGCTCGAGGCGATGCAGTCGGACGACTAGCCCATGATCCTCGTCGACCTCCAGATCGCCGGCCGCAACCTCCTCAAGCACACGAAGCGCAACCTCCTGCTCGGCGGCGCCATCGCGACCGTCACGCTCCTGCTGGTCGTGATGGGCGGGCTCACGCAGGGGATGCGCTCGGCCATGCTCGAGTCGGCCACCACTCTCATGACCGGCCACGTCAACGTGGGCGGCTTCTACAAGGTCACCTCCGGCACCTCGGCCCCGCTCGTCAGCGACTACCCCCGAGTGCTGGCGGACACGCGCCGGCTGGTGCCGGAGCTCGACTACTTCACGGTGCGCGTGCGCGGCTGGGCGAAGGGCGTGTCCGAACGCGCCTCGATGGACCTCGTCCTGGGCGGGGTCGACATCGCCCAGGAGGTCGCCTTTCGCCGGATGATCCAGGTGAAGGAGGGGGACCTGGGCGAGCTGGCGCAGCCGAACACGCTCTTGCTCTTCGAGGACCAGGCGCGGAAGCTGGAGGTTCAGGTGGGCGACGTCGTGACGCTCTCGGCCCCGACCGCGCGCGGCGTCAACAACACGGCCGACCTGCGGGTGGCGGCCGTCGCGCGGAACATCGGCATCCTCTCCTCGTTCAGCGCCTTCATGCCGGCCGAGACCCTGCGGCGGCTGTACCAGCTCAACGACACCACGACCGGCGCCATCCATCTCTACCTCAAGGAGCCGGCCCGGGACTCGCAGGTGGCGGCGCGGCTGCGCAGCGGCCTCGCCCAGGCCGGCTACCGGGTCATGGACCCCGACCCGCGCCCTTACTGGGAGAAGCTGTTCGCCAAGGTCAACGCCGAGGACTGGACCGGGCAGAAGCTCGACGTCACGACCTGGGAGGACGAGATGACCTTCCTCTCCTGGATCCTGAAGGCCATCCTGGGCCTCACCGGGGTGCTCATCTTCATCCTGCTCGTCATCGTGGTGGTCGGCATCCTCAACACGCTCGCCATCGCCATCCGCGAGCGGACCCGCGAGATCGGGACCCTGCGCGCCATCGGGATGCAGCGCCGGAAGGTGCTGTGGCTCTTCCTGCTGGAGGCGGCGCTGCTCGGGCTCTGCGGCACGGTGGCGGGGGCGGTCGCCGGCGTCGCGCTCTGCGCGGCCGTGGACGCGGCGCACCTGGCGGTGCCGGAGAGCGTCCAGATGTTCCTCATGCAGCAGCACCTCACCCTGGCGGTCCAGGCGAAGGCCGTGCTGGAGGACGTCCTCTTCGTGGCAGCGGTGACCACGCTCGCCGCGCTCCTCCCCGCCTTCCACGCGGCGCGGCTCCGGCCGGTCACCGCCATGCACCACATCGGATGAGCACGCCATGACGCCCAGCACCCTCCGCGCCGCCGCCGCCACGCTCGCCCTGGCCCTGGGCCTGCCGGCCGCCGCCCTCACCCAGCCGGAGACCGACGCGCTGGTGAAGCTCGTCGACCAGCGGCAGCACAGCTCGGGCGACTACAAGGCGCTCTGCTACATGGAGGCGAAGGAGAAGGACAAGACGGACGTCGTCTACGATCTCGTAGTCTACCGGCGCGAAGCGGAGGAGAAGCTCATGCTCCTCTTCACGCGTCCGAAGAGCGAGGCGGGGAAGGGGTACCTGCGCCTCGACAAGAACCTCTGGTTGTACGACCCCGCCACCGGCCGATGGGAGCGGCGCACCGAGCGCGAGCGCATCGGCGGCACCGACACGCGGCGCGGCGACCTCGACGAGTCGCGCCTGGCGGAGGAGTACACCGCGAAGTGGGAGGGCGACGAGAAGCTGGGCGCGTACACGGCGCACAAGCTCCTGCTCGACGTTCGGCCGGGCGTGGACGTCGCCTTTCCCCGCATCCGGCTCTGGATCGACGCCGCCACCGGGAACGTGCTGAAGCGGCAGGAGCTGGCCCTCTCCGGCCGGCTCATGCGGACGAGCTATTACCCCAAGTGGAAGAAGGTCTTCTCCGAGTCGAAGGGCGCGGACGTCTGGTTCCCGGAGGAGATGCGGTTCTACGACGAGGTGGAGAAGGCCAACTCCACGCTCATCCTCATCCGGCAGGTCGATCTGCGCGCGCTGGATGCCAACATGTTCACGAAGGCCTGGCTCGAATCGAAGAGCCGGTAGCGTCGCAGTCGCAGTTGCAGCCGAGGTCGCAGCCGAGGTCGAGGTCGAGGTCGAGGTCGCAGTCGAGGTCGAGGTCCGGGTTTCATCTCTCTCTCCCCCGCCGGGGGAGAGGGCCGGGGAGAGGGGGCGTCGCCACGTGAAACCCGCAAGCCTCGCGCTGCTGCTTCTCAGCCTCGCCGCCCCCGCCGCCGCCCAGGACCGTCCGAGCGAGGCGGACCTGTTCGGCGCGCCGCCGAAGCCGCCCGAGGAGGCGAAGCCCGCCGAGCCCACCCCTGCCGCCCCCGCGCCGCGCGCCGCGCCGGGCGAGCCCGCCGAGGAGCGCGTGGCCGGCGTGCTGGGCCGCACCGAGAACCCCTTGCAGCTCGGCGGCCAGCTCTACCTGCGCAGCTTCCTCTTCGCCCGCGAGGGCGATCCGCCCTCCCGCTGGCTCTTCACCGCGCCGGCGCTGACCGACGTGTACCTGGACGCCCGGCCGAACGACCGGGTCCGGGCGTTCGTCCTCGGCCGCATGCAGTTCGACCCGACCCTCGACCCCAGCGCCCCCGGCGTCCTGGGGACGGCCCCGCCGCCGAACCCGCAGGTGCTGCTCGACCAGCTCTGGCTGCGCTTCGACGCCGAGCACACCGCCTTCTTCACGGTGGGCCGGCAGCACGTGAAGTGGGGGACGGGCCGCTTCTGGAACCCCACCGACTACCTCCACGCGGTGCGGCGCGACCCGCTGGCCGTCTTCGACCAGCGCACCGGCACCACCATGGTGAAGGTCCACCTGCCGTGGGAGCGGCAGGGCTGGAACTTCTACGGGATGGCGATCCTCGAGCCGCTCACCAGCTCGGCCGCCACCGGCGCGCTGGCGCCGGGCACCTCCGGCCTGCCCGCCGCCGCCACCTCCGCGCGCGACTCGCAGCGCCTGGGCGGCGTGGGCGGCGCGGCGCGCGCCGAGATCGTGCTCGGCCCCTCCGAGGTCGGCCTGGGGGCGGTGGTGCAGCGCGGCCACAAGCCCCGCTTCGCGGTGGACGCCTCGGCCGGGGTTCTCGACCTCGACTTCTACGCCGAGGCGGCGCTCAAGACCGGGAGCGAGCTGCCGGTGTACCGCCCCCGGCCGGCCGCGCCCGCGGGCGCGGACCTCGCCGTCCGCTACGAGGGGTACGAGCCGTCCGGCCTCACGCCGCAGGTGACGGGCGGGGTGCGCTGGCAGCACAAGTACAGCGACGAGGACATGTTCGAGGTGGGCGCCGAGTACTTCTGGAACCGCCTCGGCTACGCCGACCCCGCCATCTACCCGTGGCTCATCGCCAACGGCGCGTTCGCGCCGTTCTACGTGGGCCAGCACTACGCGGGCGTGTACTTCCACCTCCCGAACCCCGGGGCGTGGAACAACACCACCTTCATCCTCTCGACGCTGGGAAACCTCTCCGACCGGAGCTTCGTCACCCGCCTCGACTACAGCGTGCTGCTCCTCACCTACCTGCGCCTCGAGGCGTACGGGCAGGCGCACTACGGGCGCGCCGCGGGCGAGTTCCGCCTCGCCATCCCGGCCCAGACGGTGGCCGGGGCCGAGGTGACGCCGGGGTTCGGGGCGCAGCTCTTCGACGTCGGGCTGGCGCTCCGCGTCAGCCTCTGAGCCGGCGCGGGGTCAGGCGGAGCGGCGCTTCGCGCGCTTCCCGGCGGTGGACGACCGCTTCTTCGTCCCAGCCGCCTTCTTCCGCGGCACCTTCACGCCAGCCCGCCGCGCCTGGGAGAGGCCGATGGCGACGGCCTGCTTGGCGCTCTTGGCGCGGCCCTTCCCGCGCTTCTCCTTGTGCATCTGCTCCTTCACGAACTCGCCCGCCTGCGTGCTGGCGGACTTGCCCCGCCGCTTGTCGGCGGCGGCGCGCTCCTTGGTCGTCTTCCACGGCATGGCACACCCTCCGTGCAGAGGGTGTGCCCGCCGAGGCGACGCCGCCACCTCCGGGAGGGGCGCGGCGGGGGCAAAGGCGTCAGAAGGTGAACTGATCGCCCTGGGCGCGGAGCGCGGTGAAGGCGGCCAGGTTCACGATGGACTGCACGCTGGTGCCCATCTGCAGGATGTTCACCGGCTTGTGCATGCCGAGCAGCACCGGGCCGATCACCTCGGCGCCGCCGATGCGGTTGAGGAGCTGGTACCCGATGTTGGCCGCGTCCAGGTTCGGGAAGACGAGGACGTTGGCGTCCTCCTTCAGGTTCGTGAACGGGAACTCCGGCACGCGCGTCTCGGAGGACATGGCGATGTCGACCTGGATCTCGCCGTCCACCTCCAGCTCGGGGTGGCGCTGCCGCACCAGCTCGGTCGCCTCGCGCACCTTGTCCGGGCTGGCGCCGCGGGAGGAGCCGAAGGTGGAGTAGGAGAGCATGGCCACCCGCGGCGTCACGTCGAAGTAGCGCGCCAGGTCGGCGGTGGTGACCGCGATGTCGGCCAGCTCCTCGGCGTTCGGGTCGGCGTTCACCGTGCAGTCGGCGAAGAAGCGGAACTCGTTCTTCGTCACCACGATGTAGACGCCGGCCGCGCGCCGGCCGGCGCGGGTGCCGATCACCTGCAGCGGGGCGCGGATGGCGTCGGCGTAGCCGGTGGTGAGCCCGGTGACCAGGCCGTCGGCCTGCCCCTCCTTCACCATCAGGGCGCCGAAGTAGGCGCGCTGCCGGACCCGCTGCTTGGCCTCCTCGAAGGTCATGCCCTTGCGGCCGCGCGTGTCCCAGAGCTTCGACACGTAGCCGGCGAAGAGGTCGCTCTCGAGCGGGTTCACGATCTTCACGTCGCGCAGGCCGTCGAGGCGGTTCTCCTCGATCGAGCCGCGCACCTTGTCCACCGGGCCGAGCAGGATCGGCTCGCAGATCCCGTCCTCCTGCAGGATCTGGGCGGCGTGCTGGATCTTCGGGTGGTGGCCCTCCACGAAGACGATGCGCGCCAGCTTCTTCTTGGCCTTCTGGTAGACGGTGCTCATCACCGCGTGGGTGCGGCTCTGCGTCTTGCGCAGGCGCTCGCGGTACTCGGCGAGGTCGATCTTCTGGCGGGCGACGCCGCTCTCCATGGCGGCCTGCGCCACGGCCGGCGCGACCCACAGCAGCACGCGGGGGTCGAGCGGCTTGGGGATGATGTATTCGCGGCCGAAGGAGAAGCTCTCGCCGGAGTAGGCGCGCGAGACCGACTCGGGGACTTCCTCGCGCGCCAGCGCCGCGATGGCCCGGGCGGCCGCCATCTTCATCGCCTCGTTGATCGCCTTGGCGCGGACGTCGAGCGCGCCGCGGAAGATGAACGGGAACCCGAGCACGTTGTTGACCTGGTTCGGGTAGTCGGAGCGGCCGGTCGCCATGATGACGTCCTGGCGCGCCTCCTTCGCCTCCGGGTAGCTGATCTCGGGGTCGGGGTTGGCGAGCGCGAAGACGATGGGGTCCTTCGCCATCGTCTGCACCATCCGCTGGGTGACGAGCCCCTTGGCCGAGCAGCCGAGGAAGACGTCCGCCCCCTCCATCGCGTCGGCGAGGGTCCGGCAGCGCGTCTCGGCCGCGAACTCCGCCTTCCACTGGTTCATGCCCTCGGTGCGCCCCTTGTAGACGACGCCCTTGGTGTCGACGAGGAGCACGTTCTCCTTCTTCACCCCGAGCGCGATGTAGAAGCGCGTGCAGGCGAGGGCCGAGGCGCCCGCGCCGGACACCACCACCCGCACCTTGTCGAGCGACTTGCCCGCCACCTCGACGGCGTTGAGCAACGCGGCGCCGGAGATGATGGCGGTCCCGTGCTGGTCGTCGTGCATGACCGGGATCTGCATCTCGCGCTTGAGCCGCTCCTCGATGACGAAGCACTCCGGCGCCTTGATGTCCTCCAGGTTGATCCCGCCGAAGGTGGGCTCGAGCGCCTTCACCACCGTGCAGAAGTGGTCGATGTCGGTGGCGTCCACCTCGATGTCGAAGACGTCGACGTCGGCGAACTTCTTGAAGAGGACGCCCTTGCCCTCCATGACCGGCTTTCCGGCGTGGCAGCCGATGTCGCCCAGGCCCAGCACGGCGGTGCCGTTGGAGACGACGCCCACCAGGTTCCCGCGGGCCGTGTACGTGTAGCTGAGGTCCTGGTCCTTCGCGATCTCGAGGCAGGGCTCGGCGACGCCGGGGCTGTAGGCGAGCGCGAGGTCGCGCGCGGTGGCGCAGGGCTTCGTCGGGATGACCTCGATCTTCCCCTTCCGCCCGGTCGAGTGGTACGCGAGCGCGTCCTCGCGGCGGACCTTCTTGTTGGGGACGAGGCTCTGGTCGGACGCGGTCTTGCCCTTGGGCGAATCGGTGGCCATGCTGGACCCTCGCGCTTCGGTTTCGAGTGTGTGTGAGCCGGTGACCAAACCCCACCGTGCGACTTTGTGTCAAGGCGAAGCGCGTCGTGAATCGGGGCGGTTCCTCGTTTGATCGTGGTCAGCCGCCGGCAGGCGGCGGCCCGCTCCGCAGCCCGAGCCCCGGTCTGCTCTCGAGCTCCTCCAGCGTGCGCGGCCAGTCTTCCTTGAGCAGCCGCGCCAGCGATCGATCCGAGAGGATCTGCCCGCCGGTCTGGCAGCGCGGGCAGTAGTTCGTCTCGTGCTCGGCGTGGACGATGCGCTGCACCGGCGCGCCGCAGACCGGGCAGGGCTGCCGGTGGCGGCCGTGCACCGCAAACTCGGGCCGGAAGGCGGTGACCTGCTCCGGGAAGCCGCCGCGGCGTTCGGCGCGCAGGCGCGCCGTCCACTCGCCCAGCACCGCGCGCGCCGCGTCGTGGAGCCGGCCCACCTCGTCCTCCGCGAGGCGCGAGGTGAGCTTCACCGGCGAGAGCCGGGCGCGGTGGAGGATCTCGTCCGAGTAGGCGTTGCCGATGCCGGAGAAGAGGCGCGGGTCGGTGAGCGCGCGCTTCAGTGTGTGGTTCTCGCGCCGCAGCACCGCGGCGAACGCGGTCCGGTCGAGCGCGAGCGGCTCGGCGCCGCCGCGGTCGAGCGCCGCCAGCGCCGCCTCGCCCTGGAGGAGGTGGAGCGCGGCGCGCCGCTTCGTGCCCGCCTCGGTGAGGAGGAGCGTGCCGCGCGGGAACTCGAAGGTGGCGAGCGGCGCGCCGGCGCGGGCGGGCCGCTTCCCGCCGGCGTCGATCCAGCGCAGCCGGCCGGCGATCATGAGGTGGAGGGCCAGGAACAGCTCGCCGTCGAGCGCCAGCACGAGCCGCTTGCCGACCCGCCGCACCTCGCGGACGCGGCGCCCCTCCACCGCGCGCAGCGGGGGCTCGGCCGTGCGGAGGAGAAACGGGCTCGCGAGCCTCACCGCGGCGAGCGGCTCCCCCAGGACGCGCTCGCGCAGCGCCTCGGCGTAGCTCTCGAGGTCGGGCAGCTCGGGCACGCGCGGAGTCTAACCGGGCCGCTCGACCGCGGCCCGCCGGCCCTCTAGACTACGGGCCCCGTGAGCCTCCTCGTCCCGCTGGTCGCGATCGTCGCCTACGCGCTGTCGATCGCGGCGATCGCCGTCTGGCCGCCCCTCGTCGCGCTGACGCTGCTCGTCACCCTCCCGTTCGACCGGAACCGCGCCGCCGCCGGCCGGCTCCTGCGGCTCTGCGGGGCGTTCGTCTCCCGCAGCTTCCCGTTCTGGCGCATCCGGCTGGAGGGGCGCTGGCCGGAGGGCCGGCAGGCGTACGTGGTGGTCGCGAATCACCAGTCGTTCCTCGACATCTTCCTCATCTCGAACCTCCCGCACGAGATGAAGTGGGTGGCGAAGCGCTCGCTCTTCAAGATCCCGTGGATCGGCTGGGCGTTCTGGATGGTCGGGGACATCGCCATCGAGCGCGGCGACGCCGCCAGCGCGGCCGTCGTGATGGCGAAGGCGAAGGACTACCTCACCCACGGCATGCACGTGATGCTCTTCCCCGAGGGGACGCGCTCGCGCGACGGCAAGATGCTCCCGTTCAAGGCGGGCGCCTTCAAGCTGGCCGTCGACGCCGGCGTGCCGATCCTCCCCATCGCCGTCTCCGGCAGCGCGCAGGGCATGCCGAAGGGGACGCCCTGGGTTCGCCCGGCGCGGCTGGTGGTGCGCGTCCTCGAGCCCGTCTCCACCGCCGCCGCGTCCGCCGCCGAGGGGCGCGAGCAGGTGCGCCGCATCGCCGAGCTCCGCGACGACGTGCGGGGGCGGATCGAGCGGGCGCTGGCGGACATCACCGGCGAAGCCGCCCCCGGCCAGGCGGCGCCTGCCCCCTGAGCGCCCGCCCGCTCGAACGTCCCCGCCGAGGGTGATACGCTCGCGGATCCGATGAGCGACGAACACCGCAGCCACGTCCACGCCTTCCGCACCGTCCCGCGGACGGGCGTCATCTACGCCACCACCGAGGCGACGAAGCTCGGCTACTCGCAGCGCGACCCCGCCTGGTGCAACCTGGGGCAGGGGCAGCCCGAGACCGGCCCGCTCCCCGACTCGCCGCCGCGGGTGCACCAGGTGGCGGTGGACGTCGACGACCAGGAGTACGCGCCGGTCCCCGGGATCTGGGAGCTGCGCGAGGCGATCGCCGGCCTCTACAACCAGCTCTACCGCCGGGGGATGCCCTCGCAGTACGCCGCCGAGAACGTGGCCGTCTCGGGCGGCGGGCGGACCGCGCTCACCCGCGCCGCGGCGGCGCTCGGCCACGTGAACCTCGGCCACTTCCTGCCCGACTACACCGCCTACGAGGAGCTGCTCGACATCTTCAAGGCGTTCACCGCCATCCCCATCCTGCTCGAGGGGGAGCGCGGCTACGCCTTCACCGCGGACGACCTCCGGCGCGAGATCGGCGGCCGCGGCCTGTCGGCGCTGCTCGCCTCGAACCCCTGCAACCCGACCGGCAAGCTGGTACAGGGCGACGAGCTCGCCCGCTGGGTGGGCGTCGCGCGCGATCTCGACTGCACGCTGCTCCTCGACGAGTTCTACTCTCACTACATCTGGACCGGAGCGCCCGGCCGGCTGCCGGTGGAGAGCGCCGCCCGGTACGTGGAGGACGTGGACCGCGACCCGGTGGTGGTGTTCGACGGGCTCACCAAGAACTGGCGCTACCCTGGCTGGCGGGTCACCTGGACGGTGGGCCCGCGCTCGGTCATCGAGGCGGTGGGGAGCGCCGGCTCCTTCCTCGACGGCGGCGGCTCGCGCCCGCTGCAGCGCGCCGCCATCCCGCTCCTGGCCGAGGAGCAGGTCAAGGCGGAGACGCTCGCCATCCACCGCACCTTCGGGGAGAAGCGGGCGCGCATGCTGCGCCGCCTCGAGGCGATGGGGGTCCGGACCGACCGCGCGCCGGACGGGACCTTCTACGTGTGGGGCTCGGTGGCGCACCTGCCGCCGCCGCTCTCGGACGGGATGGGGTTCTTCCGGGAGGCGCTGAAGCGCCAGGTGATCTGCGTCCCCGGCGAGTTCTTCGACGTGAACCCCGGCAAGCGGCGCAGCCGCGCCGGCTCGCGCTTCCGCCAGTACGTCCGCTTCTCGTTCGGGCCGGCGCTGCCGGTGCTGGAGACGGCGCTCGGCCGGCTCGAGGAGATGATCCGCGACGCTTCGTCGCGGTGAGCGGCGCGGAGGGTCCGGGGGCGTTGCCGGACGCCCGCCCGATGGCAAGCCTCTCGTGCAAAGGGGGACTTGCCATGGACGCCGTCCAGCTCGTCAAGCAGGACCACCGCACGGTGGAGCAGCTCTTCAAGCAGTTCGAGCGCGCGGAGAAGGCCGAGAGGACGGCCGAGATGCGGCGCGTGGTGGAGAAGGTGGTGAAGGAGCTCTCCGTCCACGCCGCGATCGAGGAGCAGGTGCTCTACCCGGCGCTGCGCCGCGGCGACGCGTCCACCGAGGACGAGGTGCTCGAGGCGCTCGAGGAGCACCACCTCGTGAAGCTGACGCTCCTCGAGCTCGAGAAGATGAGCCCGGAGGACGAGCGGTACTGCGCCAAGATGACCGTGCTCATGGAGAGCGTGCGGCACCACGTGGAGGAGGAGGAGTCCGAGCTCCTGCCGCGCCTCGCCAAGGCCTTCCCGCCGCGAGACCGCAAGGAGCTGGGGGCGCTGCTGGAGCAGGCGAAGAAGGCCGCCCCGACGCACCCGCATTCCGGCGCGCCCGACAGCCCGCCCGGGAACCTCCTCGCCGGCGCGCTCTCGGCGCTGCTCGACAAGGGCCGGGACGCCCTGCGCGAGGCCGCCGACCGGGGGCGCAAGATGGCGCGGTCCCGCTCGCGCGAGGTGAAGGGGCGCGCCCGCAAGGCGATGGCCTCCGGCCGGTCGGCGATGGAGAAGGGCCGGGCCATGGTGCGCGAGGTGACCGGGGGCGAGGCCTCGCCGCCGCAGGCGTGAACCGGCCCGCCGCACCCACCTCACCCCTCACTCACCGAGCGTCGGGTCGCCTGCTCCGGCGGACGCCTCGCGGCTGATCCGGATCACGGTGAGTCACGCCCATCCGTCCTACCCTCCGCGGGAGAGCGGGAGCTCGATCTCCCGCGGGGGGAGCTCATGCGCAAGAACTGGGTGGCGATCGCGGTCGCGGTGGCGGGGCTGTGCTGGAGCTCGAGCGCTCGGGCCGGGGACGGCTCGTCGTTCGCAGGTCCGGGCTCCGTGTCGCTGGCGGCGGAGCGGCTGTTCGGGATCCACCACGCCAGGCCGAGCGTCGGCTCCAACTACACGAGCTTCTCCCTCTTCGGTCCCGGCGGGCTCGAGGCGGGCGTGGCGCCCTACAGCATCCCCCGCATCGGGCTCGACTACTTCGCCGCGGGGGGCCTCACCGTCGGCCTGGGCGCCGAGGTCGGCGTCGTCAGCCCCGAGAACGGGAGCAACACCACCATCCTGGGCCTGAACCCGCGGCTCGGCTGGGCGCTCCGCGCGAGCGACGCCGTGACCTTCTGGCCGCGCGCGGGCCTGAGCTACGTGATGGTGGACCTGGGCTCGTCTGCCTACCTGCTGGCGGCGGCCCTCGAGGCGCAGCTCGTCGTCACCCCGACCCGCAACTTCGGGTTCCTGCTCGGGCCGACCGCCGACATCGGCCTCTCCGCGACCCACACCAAGGTGACCGAGCTGGGCTTCCAGGCCGGGCTTATCGGCTGGTTCTAGCGGGAGTGGTCGCGTAACTTCGGGCCCGCGGTCGAGCAGGCGGGCACGCCCTCAGTGCTCGTGGTCGTGCCCCGAGCCCTCGTGCCCGTGGTCGCCGCCGCCGTGCTGGTGGCGCTCCTCGGCGCCGTGGTGCTCGTGGGCGTGGGCGTGCTGGTGGGCGTGCGGGTGCGAGTGCGTCGTCGCCCCGTGCGCGTGAGCGTGCTCGTGCGTGTGCTCGTGGGGGTGGGCGTGCGCGTGCTCGTGCGGGCGGGCCTCCTTCGACCTCCCCGCCACGACCGGGGCCCGCCGCGCCTCCAGCCAGGCCTTCCAGGCCTGCATCCCCTCGCCGGTCCGCGCCGAGACGCGCAGGACCTTCGGGTCGGGCATGACGCGCCGCAGGTTGTCCTCGAGGCGCGGCAGGTCGAAGTCGAGGTGGGGCACGAGGTCGACCTTCGTCACCAGCACCAGGTCGGCCTTCTGGAACATGACCGGGTACTTGAGCGGCTTGTCCTCGCCCTCGGTCACGGAGAGCGCGACCACGTTCGCCTCCTGCCCCAGGTCGTAGATGGCGGGGCAGACGAGGTTCCCGACGTTCTCGATGAAGAAGACGTCGAGCTCCCGCCAGGGGAAGTCGTGCAGCGAGCGGTGCACCAGCTCGGCGTCGAGGTGGCAGGCCTGGCCGGTGGTGATGGCCTTCGACGGGATGCCGGCCCTCGAGAGGCGCTGGGCGTCGTTGTCGGTGGCGAGGTCGGCCGAGACGGCGCCCAGCCGGACGCCGCCGAGCACGCGGGCGCTCGCCTCGAGGAGCGCGGTCTTCCCCGAGCCGGGCGAGCCCATGATGTTGAGGGCCAGCACCCCCGCCTCGCGGAAGTGCTCGCGGTTGTGGGCCGCGATGCGGTCGTTGCCGGCCAGGATCTTCTCGTGGAGCTCGACCGGCACGAGCTCGGGGTCACCGCAGCCACAGGTGGTGCACATCAGGGGATCTCCATGTCGATGGCGTCGAGGAGCAGGGCGTCGCTCTGCGGGGTGAGCTGGGCCGGCGCGCCGCACGGCTCGCAGCGGAGGATGTCGCCGCGCGCGAAGGTCTTGCCGCAGCGGGGGCAGACCCAGCGGGCGGGGTAGTGCACCACCTCGAGCGCGGTCCGCTCGCAGAGCGTGCCCTGGCGGAAGGTCTCGAAGGCGGTCTGGAAGAGCTCCGGGTCGACGCCGGCCAGCTCCCCCAGGCTCACCTTGAGGCCGTGGATGGCGACGGCGCGGCGGCTCCGCGCCTCCTCCTCCACGCGCCGGATGAGCGCCTCGACGAGCGAGTACTCGTGCATGGCGGGCCTAGCAGATGCGCGGCAGCGGCTCGCCGTCGCTCTCGGCGAGGAGCCGCCGGCCGAGGCCGGTGTCGAGGATGACGTTGCCGGGGCGCTCGGCGACGGCGGTGCCCACCACCGCCGCCCGCCGCCCCTGCGGGTGCGCCCGGAGCGCCGCCAGCACGCGGTCGACCGCCTCCGGCCGGACGCCCAGCACCGCCTTGCCCTCGTTCGCCACCACCAGCGGGTCGATGCCGAGCATCTCGGCGGCGGCCTGCACCTCGTGGGTGACCGGCACCGACGGGCCGTCGAGGACCACCCCGACCTTCGCCTTCTGCGCGAACTCGTGCAGCACCGAGGCGAGCCCGCCGCGGGTGGGGTCCTTCATGGCCACCACCGCCTCACCGCCCGCCTGGAGCGCCGCCCGGACGAGGCCGTTCAGCGGCGCCACGTCGGAGCGCAGGTCGCCCTCGATCTGGAGGTCGCGGCGCCGCGTCATGACCGCCATGCCGTGGTCGCCGACCGTGCCGGTGACGATGATCCGGTCGCCGGGCCGGAGCCCGTCGTCCCGCACGATCCGCCGCGCGAGCGCGAACCCGGCCGTGTTGAGGACGATCCCGTCCACCTCGCCCTTGCCCATCACCTTGGTGTCGCCGGTGACGATGGTGACGCCGGCCTCCTCGCAGGCGCGCTTCATCGAGTCGCGGATCCGCTCCAGCGCCTCGCGCGGGAAGCCCTCCTCGATCACCACCGCGCAGGTGAGGCCGAGCGGCTCGGTGGCGCCCATCATGGCGAGGTCGTTGACGGTGCCGCAGACGGAGATGCGGCCGATGTCGCCGCCCGGGAAGAAGATGGGCTGCACCACGTGCGAGTCGGTGGTGACGACGAGCCACTGGTCGCCGACGCGCAGCGCGGCGCCGTCGTCCATGGCGGACAGCCCGACGCCGTCCACCGGGCCCCCCAGCGGCAGGAAGACGTCCTCGATGAGCGCGCGCATGGCGCGCCCCCCCGCTCCGTGCTTCAGGGCGACGCGATCCGGACCGGCCATCTAGCCCACCTCTCGAAGATCGGGGATGCCGCCGTACTGGTGCCAGATGCGGCAGGCGCCCTCCGAGGAGACCATGCACGCGCCCACCGGCGAGTCGGGGCGGCACTCCTTGCCGAAGAGCTTGCAGTCGTGCGGGTTCTTGAGCCCCGACATGATGTCGCCGCAGAGGCACTGCTTCGCGAGCTCGTTCTCGACCTTGCCGCCGACCAGGCTCGTGTCGATGCGGAACCGCTTGCGCGCGTCCACGTGCGCCCACTCCGGCCGGAGGTCCAGGTTCCCCGACGGCACGCGCGCGATGCCGCGCCAGTCGCCGGTGGTGGTCTGGAAGACCTTCCAGAGCTTCTCCTGCGCCGGCTGGTTCCCCTCGCGGGTGACGCAGCGCGGGTACATGTTCGCCACCTCGGGCCGGCGCTCCTTGATGAGCTCGACCAGCTTCACCAGCGCGGCCAGCACGTCGAGCGGCTCGAAGCCGGCCACCACCACCGGCGCGCCGGTCTTCCGCGCGAAGGGGACGAAGATCTCCCAGCCGGTGATGATGGCGGCGTGGCCGGCGGCGATGTAGCCCTCGATGTGCGTCTCCGGCATGGCCGACACCACCTCCATGGCGGCCGGCACGTACTTGTGCGAGGAGAGCACCGAGAAGTTGTCGGGGACGCCGGCGAGCAGCACCGCGGCCGTCGCGACGGCGGTGGTCTCGAACCCGCTCGCGAAGAAGACCACCTGCTCCAGCGGGTGGCGCTTCGCCACCTCCACCGCCTGCGAGACGCTGTAGACGACCTCGACCTTGCCGCCGTCGGCCTGCGCGTCGCCGAGCGACTTCTGCGCGCCGGGCAGCTTCAGCATGTCGCCGTAGGTGCAGACGCGGGCGCCCATGGCCGCGAGCGCCACCGCCTCGTCCACCTCGGGGGTGTCGGTGACGCAGACCGGGCAGCCGGGGCCCATGATGACCGAGAGGTCGCGCGGGAAGGCGGCGCGCAGGCCGAAGCGGGCGATGGCCTGCTCGTGGCTGCCGCACACGTGCATGACGTTCACCGGCGAGCGGCCGATGGCCTTCACCTCGCGCTCGAGCGCCTGCGCCAGCTCGCGCGCGCGGGCCGGGTCGCGGAACTTCAGCTCCTGGGCCTCCACCTGGAGCGCCATGGTCAGGCCTTCTCCGGGACCTTGGCGCCGGCCGCCATCTCGCCGCGGACGTCCTCGGCCATGAGGTCGCCCGCCGCGGCGTCCTTGAGGACCTGCTCGAACAGCTCCAGCGTCACGCCCACCTCGTCCGGCGGGATGCGCCGGATGGCGAAGCCGACGTGGTTCAGCACGTAGTCGCCGACCGCCACCGGCTCGTCGACGATGTCGAGGCGGAGCAGCTTCTTCACGCCGAAGAAGTCGACCGTCGCCTCGAGGCCGTTCACCTCGAGCACCTTGCCTGGGACCCCGAGACACATGGTGAAGCTCCTCCTCGGCTCACGCGCCAGCGCGCGCGTCCGCGACGACCGCCTGCCCGAGCGCGATGCCCCCATCCCCAGGCGGGGCGGCGCGCGGCAGGTATACCTGAAAAACACCTGACAGCTCGTGGATGATGCCCTCGGCGAGCCGGGCGTTGGCGAAGCAGCCGCCGGAGAGCACGACCGGCAGGCGGCCGTGCCGCGCCGCGGCGAGGCGGACGAGCTCCGCGGCCGCGGCCACCAGGGCCCCGTGGAAGCGCGCCGCGACAAGCCCGGCGGGCCGGCCGGCCACCACGTCCCCGGCGAGCTCGCGCACGAGCGGCCGCCAGTCGAGCTGCCAGGGCGCCGTCGAGGTGTCGACGTGGAAGGCGTAGCGGCCAGGCGAGGTGCCGCCGGCCACGGCCTCGAGCGCCATCGCCAGCTGCCCCTCGTAGCCGGCGCGCGGGCGGGCCAGCGCCAGCGCGGCCGCCGCGTCGAAGAGCCGGCCGGCGCCGTGCGCGGGCGGGGCGTTGAAGCCGCGCGCGATCATCTGCCGCACCAGCGCCACCTCTCCCGCCGGCGCCGCCCGGAAGAGCGGCAGGGCCTCGAGCGGCGGGGCGCCCCCGAAGGCGTCGTCGAGCGCCGCCAGCGCGACGCGCCACGGCTCCCGGATGGCCTTGTCGCCGCCGGCGAGCGCCACCGGCCGGAAGGTGGCGAGCCGCTCGTAGCCGCCGTAGCGCGCGAGCAGGAGCTCGCCGCCCCAGGCCGCGCCGTCGTCGCCGAGGCCGGTGCCGTCCCAGGTGAGCGCGAGCGCGGGGCCCTCGAGCCCGTGCTCGGCCATGCAGCCCGCGGCGTGCGCGTGGTGGTGCTGTACGGCGACGGCGGGCAGGCCCTCCGCGCGCGCGCGCTCCAGCGCGTAGCGGGTGGAGGTGAAGTCGGGGTGGAGGTCGTGGGCGAGGAGCGCCGGCCGCGCGCGCAGGAACTGCTCCAGGCGCGCCACCGCCCCCTCGAAGGACGCGAGCGTCTCGAGGTTCTCGAGGTCGCCGATGTGCGGGCCGAGGTGCGCCGCGTCGCCCACCCCGAGGCAGAAGGTGTTCTTGAGGAGCGCCCCCACCGCCAGCACCGGGCGCCCGAGCGCGCGCGCCAGCCGCACCGGGCGCGGCGCGTACCCTCGCGACCGGCGCAGCAGCACCGGCGCGCCTGCCACCACCCGCGCCACCGAGTCGTCGGCGCGGGTCTCGATCTCGCGGTCGTGGACGAGCAGGAGGTCGGCGACGCCGGAGAGGCGCGCCACCGCCTCGCCGTCGCGGTAGGCGATGGGCTCCTCCGACAGGTTCGCGCTCGTCATGACGAGCGGGCGGCGCACGCCCTCGAGCAGGAGGTGGTGGAGCGGCGCGTAGGGCAAGAGCAGGCCGAGGAGCGGCGTGTCGGGGGCGACCTCGGGCGCGACGTCGCACCCGTCGCGGCGCGGCGCGAGCACGATGGGCCGCTCGGGCGAGGTGAGGAGGCGGCGCTCGGCGTCGCCGAGCTCGCAGAGGAGCTCCGCCTCGGCCAGGTCGCGCGGCATGACCGCGAGCGGCTTCTCCTCGCGCCGCTTGCGCAGCCGGAGCCGCGCCACCGCCGCCGGCGCGCGCGCGTCGCAGGCGAGGTGGAAGCCGCCCACGCCCTTCACCGCCACGATCCGGCCCTCGCGCAGCGCCTGGACCGCGGCGGCGAGCGCCTCCTCGCGCTCGGCCAGCGGCCGTCCGTCGGGCGCGAGCAGCGCGAGGTGCGGGCCGCAGGCGGGGCAGGCGTTCGGCTCGGCGTGGAAGCGCCGGTCGCGCGGGTCCTCGTACTCGCGCCGGCAGGCGGGGCAGAGGGCGAACGGCGCCATGGTGGTGAGCGCGCGGTCGTAGGGCACGCCCCGGGCGATGGTGAAGCGCGGCCCGCAGCTGGTGCAGTTCGTGAACGGGTAGCGGTAGCGCCGGTCGGCCGGGTCGAAGAGCTCGCGCAGGCAGTCGGGGCAGGTGGCGAGATCGGGCGGGATCGAGACGCGCGGCGCCGCCGCGGCCGCGCCCTCGCTCTCCACGATGGCGAAGCCCTCGACCGGCTCGTCCGGGATGCGCTCGCAGGCGAGCGCGTCGAAGCGCGCCGCGGGCGGGCGCTCCGCCTCGAGCCGCGCCACGAACCGGCGCAGCGCCTCGGCGCCGGCGAAGGCCTCGATGGTCACGCCGCGCGCGTCGTTCCGGACGCGGCCGCGCACCCCCTCCACCCCGGCCACCCGGTACACGAACGGGCGCATCCCGACGCCCTGCACCGTGCCGCGGATGGTGATGCGGAGGCCTTCCGCCGGGGGTGAAGGAGGGGGCACGGAGCGTTCCGGAGGACCGGCGCTGGGCGCACAGGTGTGCGCCAGGGCTGAGGTTTTTCCGCGAGGAAGCTATCACGCGCCCGGCGGCGCGCGCTACCCGGCGCGCCGCTCCCACCACAGGTCCGGCGCGGTGGGCGCGGCGCGCGGCCGCGCCGGGGCGCCCAGCGCGGCGAGCTCCGCCAGCGCCGCCGCCACCACCGCCGGCAGCGCAGCCTGGACGGCGGGCGAGAGCCCCACCTCGAGCTCGACCGGGCCCGGGATGACCCCGACGAGCCGCACCTCGCGCGGCGCGCCGCCGTGGAACTCGAGCGCGAAGAGCGCCTCGCGCAGGCCGGGCTCGTGGGGGCTCGCCGGGAGGAGCGGGCGCTTCGCGAGCAGCGCCGCCTTGTCGAGGACGCGGATCTCGCCGGGCGCGCCGGGCAGCTTGACGGTGTCGACCACCACCACCGCCTCGAAGCCGTCGAGCAGGATGGAGAGGTCGGCGCCGGGGGTGCCGAGCTCGCGCAGCTCGACCTCGGGGGACAGCTCGTACCCCGCCTCGATGAGCTTCACCGCGTAGGGCCCGAGCGCGTCGTCGCCCATGAGCACGTTGCCGATCCCGAAGAGGCCGAGGCGCGCCATCGGACGGTTGTACCGCCCCCGCCGCCGGGCGCCAAACGGAGCGCGCGCGCCGCCCGGGACCTCCATCCCGATGGGAGCGCCCCCGGTGAGCGGCGGGCTCGCCGCGGTCCGCTCGTTAGCGTGACCCCCTGTCACCTCGACGAACGCGCCGGACCTGGGAGGCTCCATGTCGATCGCCTTCGCGCCGTTGCTCCTCCTCGCCGCCGCCGCGAGCCCGGCGCCGGGGCCCGCGGGCGCCGCCGATCCGGCCCAGGTGAAGCGGGGCGAGTACCTGGTGCGGCTCGGCGGCTGCAACGACTGCCACACGCCGTGGAAGGTCGATCGCGCCCTCGGCGTGCCCGCGCCGGACCTGACCCGGAGGCTCTCGGGCCACCCCGCCGACGGGCCGGATCCGGCCGGGAAGTACACGCCGCCCGACTCGGCCGTGATCGGCCCCGACTTCACCAGCTTCGCCTTGCCGTTCGGCACGGTCTACAGCAGCAACCTCACGCCCGATCCGACCGGCCTCGGTGACTGGACCGAGCCGCAGTTCGCCGCCGCCATGAGGACCGGCCGGCACACCGGCGATCCTCGGGCGCGCCCCATCCTCCCGCCCATGCCCTGGATGTCGCTCGCCCACCTCACCGACGCCGACCTCGCCGCGATCTGGGCCTACCTGCGGAGCCTCCCGCCGATCCGGAACGCGGTGCCGCCGCCGAAGGTGCCGGAGTCGGCGCTGGCGAAGCTGGAGGCGGCGCTCACTTCACCGCGCCCACCGTGAACCCCGCGATGAAGCGGTCGAGGAACAGGTTGTAGACGAAGGCGATGGGGAGGCTCGCGATGAGGCAGGCCGCCATGAGCGAGCCCCAGAAGTAGACGTCCCCGCGCACGAGGTAGATGGGCACGCCCACCCCCACCGTCTGGTGCGAGGCCGACGAGATGAAGGTGAGCGCGTAGACGAACTCCTGCGTCACCAGGGTGAAGGTGAAGATGACCACCGTGAGGATGCCGGAGCGCGAGATGGGGATGATGAGCTGGAGGAAGGCCTGGAACCGGGTGAGGCCGTCCACCAGGGCCGCGTCCTCGATGTCGCGCGGGATCGACTTGAAGAACCCCATGAGCAGCCAGATCGAGAACGGGACGGTGAAGGTCGGGTAGACGAGGATGATCGACCACAGGCTGTCCTGCAGGCCCAGCCGCGCCACCACCCGCGAGAGCGGGATGAAGAGGAGGGTGGGCGGGACGAGGTAGGTGAGGAAGATCCCCATCCCGACCCGCGGCCCCCAGCTCCCTGTGAGGCGCGTCAGCGCGTAGGCGGCCGGCACCGCCAGCGCGAGCGTGATCGCGACCACCGCTGCCCCGACCACCGTCGTGTTGAGGAACCAGCGCAGGAAGAGCGTCTCGCCGAAGAGCAGGCGCAGGTGATCGAGCGTGGGCGCCGCGCCGAAGATGAACGGGTTGTGCGTGGTGTCGTAGAGGTCGGAGGTCTGCTTGAAGGTGGTGATCACCATCCAGTAGAAGGGGAACGCGAGCAGGACCGAGAACGCGACTACCACCACCCAGCGCCCGGCGCGGGTGGCCGGCGAGCGCGGCGGGCCCGAGCCGGGCGCGGCCATCACACCACCTCCGCGCGGTGCGCCACGCGCAGCATGAGCAGCGCGATCGCCACCAGGATCGGGACCAGGAAGACCGAGATGGCGGCGCCCTCCGCCAGGTCCGAGCCGAGGATGCCGGTGAAGAAGGCGAGCGACGGCAGCACCTGCGTCGTGTCGTAGGGCCCGCCGCGGGTGAGGATGTAGACCACCGTCATGTCGGTGAAGGTGAAGATGACGCCGAACAGCACCGCCACGTTGATGATGGGCGCCATCATCGGGAGGGTGATGGTGAAGTGGGTGCGCCAGAAGCCCGCCCCGTCCACCGCCGCGGCCTCCGGGATCTCGCGCGGGATGGAGGTGAGGCCGGCGAGCAGGATGACGGTCGAGAACGGGATCATGCGCCAGCTGTGGACCAGCACGACCGAGGCCATGGCGAGCACCGGGTCGCCGAGCCACATGGGCGCGTCGAAGGGCTTCACCAGGTGCAGGTGGACGAGGGTCCAGTTGATGACGCTGTAGATGGAGTCGAGGATCCACTTCCAGCCGATGGCGCCGAGCGAGATGGGCGCCACCCACGGCAGGAGCACCAGGAACCGCACCACCCCCCGGCCGCGGAACGGGGCCTCGAGCGCCAGCGCCAGCACGTTGGCGCAGACGATGACGATGACCTGGGTGGCGACGGTGAAGACGAAGGAGTTGAGGAGCGCGCGGCGGAAGCTGGGGCTCTGGAGCACGCTCTCGAAGTTGCGCAGCCCGACGAAGTGCCAGCCCACCGAGCCGACCGTCACGTCGCCCACGCTGTAGAGGAAGGCGAGGGCGAGCGGCAGGCCGATGAGCGCCGTGATGTAGAGGAGCGCCGGCGCGAACATCGCCACGCCGAGCCGCGTGGAGGGCCTCACGCCGGGCCGCCCGGGGTGGTCAGGTCCATCCCAGCTCCGCCTCGCGCCGCGCGCTGCGGCGGGTGGTGGCCTTGTCGAACAGCCTGAGCTGATCCCGGGCCACCGCGAAGTCCTGCAGCGCGCCGGGGGTGAAGGCGCCGGCCGAGGTCGGCAGGCGCGAGACGACCTTCGCCCCCGCGAAGCGGCCCCCCTCGAAGACCCCGTAGGCGACCTGCTCGGAGCCGAGGTACTCGACGGTCGTGACGCGCAGCTGGAAGCGCACCGCGGGGACCTCCACCCGCGCCGCGGGCGCCAGCGTCTCCGGCCGGAAGCCGACCACCAGGTCGCCGGCCTCGAGCAGGTTCATGGGCGGGGAGCCGAGGAAGGTGGCGACGAAGGTGTCGGCCGGCTCGTCGTACACCTCGCGCGGCGTGCCGATCTGCCGGACCACCCCGTGGTCGAGCACCACGATCCGGTCGCCCATGGCCATCGCCTCGACCTGGTCGTGGGTGACGTAGACGGTGGTGGTGCCGACGCGGTCGTGGAACTGCGCCAGCTCCTCGCGGGCGCTGGCGCGCAGCTTCGCGTCGAGGTTGGACAGCGGCTCGTCGAGCAGGAACAGCTCCGGCTCGCGGACGATGGCGCGGGCGAGCGCCACCCGCTGCCGCTCGCCGCCCGAGAGCTGGCGCGGCTTGCGATCGAGCAGGTGGCCGATGCCGAGCAGCGCGCTCGCCCACTCCACCTTCCCCGCGTGCTGCGCCTTCGGCACCTTCTGCGCCTTGAGCGGGAAGCGGATGTTCTCGCGGACCGTGAGGTGCGGGTAGAGCGCGTAGCTCTGGAACACCATCGCGATGCCGCGCTGCCGCGGCGCGAGGTGGGTCACGTCGCGCCCGCCGATGAAGACCTGCCCGCCGGTGGGCTCCTCGAGCCCGGCGATCATGCGGAGCAGCGTGCTCTTGCCCGAGCCGGACGGCCCGAGGAAGACGAGGAACTCGCCCTCGCGCGAGACGAGGTCGACCGCGTCGACCGCGCTCGCCTCGCCCCGCTGGTACGTCTTGCTCAGCCTGCGCGTCTCGAGGACGGCCATGCGCCTCCCTGGGCCGGAGCCGGAGCGCCGCTCACGCCCACTTCTGGAAGATGCGCTTGATCTCGCGCTCCGCCGCCCGCGCCGCGTCCTCGGGGCTGAGCTCGTCCCGCGCCACCTTGGCGAACATGGTGGGGAGCTGGAAGGTGTTGAACACCTCGTCCACCGCCGCCGTGGCGTAGCCCGGGTAGCCGACGTTGGTGGCCCAGTCGAGCACGTTCCCGAGCACCTTGTACTTGTCGGGCGGCTTCGCCTTCGGGTCGTTCGCGATCTGCGCGGCGAGGTCCGGCACCGTCTGCGGGAAGCAGGGGAAGTTGTAGAACTCGCTCGCCTTGAACGCCTCGCCGAACGCGTCCATGTAGTCGGCGAGGAACTGCTTCGCGCCCTCCTTGTTCTCGGCGAAGCGCCAGATCACGTAGCAGTCCATGACGTGCTCGGCCGCGATGCGGCGCACCGGGCCCTGGAGCGCCGGCGTGAGCTGGATCTTCTGCGACATCTCCGGGTTCTCCTTCTCCGCGGTGCGCGTCACGCTGATCGCGTTCTGCACGAAGGAGAGCTTGCCGGAGAGGATGCCGCGGTTGTTGGAGGAGGGATCCCAGGTGAAGACCTCCGGGGTCTCGGCCTCCTTGAAGAGCGCCCGCATGAACTTGAGCGCCTCGACGGTCTGCGGGGAGTTGATGACGACCTTCCCCTCCGCGTCCTGCACCGCACCGCCGAAGCTCCACAGCAGCGCACGGACCGCCATGTTGGTGTCGAGCTCCTGCGACAGCCCGAGGCCGCAGGGGTTCCCGAGCTTGTCCTTGATGGCCTTGGCGCCCTTGCGCAGGTCGTCCCAGGTGCTGGGGCCGTTCGGGAACCCGACCTGCTCCCACAGATCCTTACGGTAGTTGCCGGGATCGGGGACGTAGGAGTCGGAGAAGGCGAAGTACTTCTTCGTCTTCGGGTTGAAGGTGGACTTGTGGCCGAGGTCGATCACCTTGCCGTGCTTCTTCTGCACCTCCTGGTAGATCTCGGCGTGGTCGATGACCTGCTTCTCGTACGCCGCCGGCGGCGAGAGGAACATGAAGAGGTCGTGGCCCTTCTGCGCCGCGACCTCGGCGGCGGCGCGGGCGTTGATCTCGCCGATCGAGATGTGGTCGACGATGACCTGGGTGCCGTGCTTCTGGCCCCATTGCTTGCAGAACACGCCGTCGAACCACTTGTCGTAGCCCGGCACGAAGTGGCTCCACTGCATGATCTTGAGCGACTTCGGCTGTGCGCGCGCCGGCCGTGGCGCGAGCCCCGCGGCGCCGAGCCCCGCGCCGAGCGCCGCCGCGCCCGCCGTCTGGATGAAGCGGCGCCGCGAGATCGTCCTCTTCGCCATGTCCCGTCCCCCCCCGGTCGGAGCCGGCGACGCCGCCACGGACGAGGCCGCTCCCGATCGCGAGGTAAGGACGGGCGGGGGCGCGCGCAGCGGCGCGCGGAGGGCGAACCCCTCAGGGCGATGACACGGTGCGTGATGGTCGGGCCGGCGGTCGCGCGGCGGCCCCGGGCGCCAGACGCGGCGAGGGCCCGGTCTCTGGGAGACCAGGCCCTCGGTATCTCACGTCGAAGCGGAAGCGACGACGCTAGACGGCGCGGACGTTCGCGGCCTGCAGGCCCTTCGGGCCCTTCTTCACCTCGAACTCCACCTTCTGCCCCTCGGCGAGGGTGCGGAACCCCTCGGACTGGATGGCAGTGTGGTGGACGAACACGTCCTCACCGCCGCCCTCCTGCGTGATGAAGCCGAAGCCCTTCGCGTCGTTGAACCACTTCACGGTACCAGTAGCCATGTACTGTACTTCCTTGCGTTAGAGCGGACCGCCTGCAACGGCCGTCCGGACCAGCCCTTCATGAGCTGGGCGTCGATTTTTCTACCGGAACGCACATCGGAAGTCGAGGCGACCACCCCAAACGGCCGGGGGCCCCGACGGGCAGCCCGCGCCGGCTACTTCTTCTTCGCTCCCTTGCCGTCGGCCTTCGCCTCGGCGGTGGTCGCGGTCATCCGGTACTCGACCGTCGCCTTGCTCCCCTCCTTGAGCTCGCCGGTGACCTTCGTGTCGGCGGTCCGGGCGATCTCGAACTTCTCCTTGCCCTTCTGGACCACGATGAGGTCGTCCGAGACCTCCAGGACCTGGCCGGTCACCTGGTAGGCCTTGGGTTGACGGGCGGTGGCGGGAAGGGCGAGCGCGGCGGCGAGCGCGGCGAAGGCGAGACGCTTCATGATCATCCTCCAGTGAAGGGTGGCGCGCCCGATCGAGCGGGCGCGCGCCGCTCATAGCGCCGGGCCGGCGCGCGGGCAAGCCGCGGGTCCCTCTCCGGCGGGCGCACGGCTGCGCGCGTCCGGTAGCGTCGCGGAGCAGGCAGCCGGGCTGGCCCACGGGCGCCGCGGCCGGGAGCCCGGCGCGCGGTCCGGGTGTCCCCCGAGCCTGGGAACCGGCCTCGACCCTGGGTTGACGGAAGGTCTGCCTCGACCTGCCCCAACGGTGGAGCGAGGGGGAGGCAAACCGCGCGCTCCGCCTCGGATCGCGGCGCCGCCGCGGCGGGTACGGGCCGTGCTGAGGCGTGGCTCGACGCAGGCGCGCCTCGCCGGGAGGGACACCACGTGGAAGCTGCCCGCATCGCGATCCGGATCGCCTCCCGGCTGGACCCCTCCCGGGCGCTGGGCAGGCTGCGGATCCGCGGCCAGGTGACGCTCGCCATCGGGCTCGCCCTCGCGCTCCTCGTGGGCGTGGGCGGCGGGCTGCTCGTCTCCCTGCGCGCCACCACCGCGTCGCTCGCGCGGCTGGCCGCGGCGCGCCTGCCGGCGGCGCAGGCCGCGGGCTCGTACCTGGAGGCGATGCTCTCCATGCAGGGGGCGCTGAGGGGGCTCGTCAACCCGCGCGCCGACGACGACGACCGGCAGGGGTTCTTCGCCGAGCTCGACGAGGCCCAGCGCGCGGCCGAGGCCGCCCGGAGCGCGTTCGAGGAGCTGCCGCAGGAGGAGGACGTGAAGGCGGAGTGGGCCGCGGTCACGCCGCTCTGGGAGGAGTGGAAGCGCGGCGTGGCGCTCATCGTGGCGAAGCAGCGCCAGCGGGACGGGCTCCTGGCGGAGGGGCTCAGCAACGGCCCGCGGGTCGCCGAGCTCGACCGCGAGGCCGCGCAGGCGGTCGCCGCCGCGCGCGTCGCGCGCCAGCAGGTGGCCGAGAAGGTGAGCGGGCTCGTCGACTACGTGCAGCAGGCGGCGCAGCTGGACTCGGACGAGGCGACGGTCCGCGCGCGCCGCGCCAGCTGGACCATCGGCGCCGTCGTCGGCGCGGCCGGCCTCGCGCTGGCGGCGCTGGCGCTGCTCATCGGCAGGAACGTGCGGCGGCAGCTCGGCGCGGTCGCGGGGGAGGCGCTGCGGGTCGCCGCCGCCGCCTCCGCCGGCGAGCTGGAGGTGCGCGCGGACGCGGCCGCGGTCCACCCGGAGTTCCGCCCGGTGGTGGACGCCCTGAACGGCGCGGTGGAGGCCTTCGTGGGCCCGGTCCGCGTGGTCGCCGCGAGCATGGAGCGCGTCGCGCGCGGCGAGCTGCCGCCGCCCATCGACGCCGCGTGGAGAGGCGAGCTGCTGGAGCTGGCGCGCAGCGTGAACGGGTGCGTGGCCGCTGTGGGGGCGGTGGTCCGGGACGTGGACGCCCTGGCGGAGGCGGCCCTGGCGGGCAGGCTCTCGGCCCGCGCCGACCCCGCCCAGCACCGGGGAGACTTCCGCCGCATCGTGGAGCGGCTCGACGCGACCCTCGAGGCGGTCATCGCGCCCATCGAGGACGCGGCCCGCGTGCTCGAGGCGCTGGCGGCGCGCGACCTCACCGCGCGGGCCACGGGGGAGTACCAGGGCGACCACGCCCGGATGAAGGTGGCCGTCGACGCCACCGCCGCCGCGCTGCAGGCGGCGCTGGCGCAGGTGGCGGCGGCGGTGGGCCAGGTCTCGGGCGCGGCCGACCAGATCGCGAGCTCGTCGCAGGCGGTGGCGCAGGGCGCCTCGGAGCAGGCGAGCTCGCTCGAGGAGACCTCCTCCTCGCTGGAGGAGATCGCCGCGCAGACCCGGCAGACCGCCGACAACGCCGCCCAGGCCGACGGGATGGCGCGGCAGGCCCGCACCGCCGCCGAGGAGGGCGGCACCTCGATCGCCCGGATGGCGGGGACGATGCAGAAGATCCGCGCCGCCGCCGAGGGCACCTCCCAGATCATCAAGGAGGTGAACGAGATCGCGTTCCAGACCAACCTGCTCGCGCTCAACGCCGCGGTCGAGGCGGCGCGGGCCGGCGAGGCGGGGCGCGGCTTCGCGGTGGTGGCCGAGGAGGTGCGCTCGCTCGCGCTCCGGTCGAAGCAGGCGGCCAGCCGGACCGAGGAGCTCATCCGCGAGTCGGTGGCCCAGGCGGCGGAGGGCCAGGCCACCTCGAGCGCCGTGAAGGAGCGGTTCGGCCGCATCGACGAGGCCGTCGCGCGCGTCACCGACCTGGTGGCCGAGATCGCCACCGCGGCGCGCGAGCAGGCGCGCGGCCTCGAGCACCTCAACGTCGCGGTGAACCAGATGGACAAGGTCACCCAGCAGAACGCCGCCAGCTCCGAGCAGTCGAGCTCGTCGGCGGCCGAGCTGTCCGGCCGCGCCTCCGAGCTGGCGGAGCTCGTCGGGCGCTTCCGGCTCGCCGCGGGCGAGGAGGTCGAGCCCTCCCCGTCGCTCTCCCCGGCGCCCCGCGCCGCTCCCCTCCGCGCGCCCGCCGCGCGGGTTTGACCACCTCGAACAGGAGCCCCCATGTCCCTCGCAGCGCTCGCACTCACCCTCGCCGCCGCCGCGGCCGATCCGGGCAGCATCGCCGTCGGCGTGTACGGACCCCTCACCGGCAACGCCGCCGCCGGCGGCATCTCCCAGCTCCAGGGCGCCCGGCTCGCCGCCGACGAGATCAACGCGGCGGGGGGCGTCCTGGGCAAGAAGCTCGTCGTGGTGGAGGGGGACGACGAGGCGAACCCGGAGAAGGGCGCCCAGCTCGTCAAGGGCATGATCGAGCGGGGCGTGGCGGCGGTGCTGGGGCCGGTCAACACCGGCGTCGCCAACGCCTCCCTCGCGCTCGCCAACCAGCACAAGGTGCCGCTGATCGTGGCGGTGGCGACCGGCAACAAGGTGAACGAGCTGTTCGTGGAGTCGCCCGACAACTACGTGTTCCGGCTGGCGGCGAGCGACCTCACGCAGTCGGCGCTGGTCGTGCGCGAGGCGGTCGAGGTGCGCGGCTTCAAGCGGCCGGCGCTGTTCTGCGACGACACGCCGTACGGGCAGCAGGGCAAGGCGCGGATCGAGGCGGCGCTCGACAAGCGCGGCCTGAAGCCGGTCTCCGTCGGGATCTTCAAGGTGAACGACCGGGACATGTCGCGCCAGGTGAAGGAGGCCAAGGCGGCCGGCGCCGACGTCATCCTCTCCTACGGCATGGGCGCCGAGATGGCGCAGGTCGCGCGGGCGCTCGAGAAGGCCGCCTGGAAGGCGCCCATCATCGGCTCCTGGCAGCTCTCCAGCGCGGCGTTCCTGGAGGGGGCGGGGCCGTACGGCGAGGGCACGCTCATGCCCCAGACGTTCATCGAGGCGGGCGCCACCGGCCGCGGTGCCCAGTTCGCCGAGGCCTACCGCAAGAAGTACGGGGTGGCCCACATCCCCATGGGCCCGGCCGGGGCGCAGGGCTACGACGCGATGAAGCTCGTCGCGCTGGCGATCGCCCAGGCGAAGAGCGCCCAGGGACCCCAGGTGAAGGCCGCGCTCGAGAACCTCCAGGCGCCCTACGACGGGGCCATCGGGCGCTTCGTCCGCCCGTTCAGCTCGAACGACCACGAGGGCATCAAGAAGGCGCAGATCGGCTGGGGCGTCGCGAAGGGCGGGCAGGTGGTGCCCGCGCGCTGAGGCGCACACCTCCTCGCACAAGCGCGGCCGACGTGGGCCCGGGCGCCCGGAATGCGGCCGCCCGGGCCGGCGTTGACCTGGCCGGCTCGCAGGAGGAGAACACCCCGCATGAAGAACCGGACCTTGATCGTCTCGGCGCTCGTCGTCGTCCTCGTCACCGCTGCCGGCTGCGAAACCGCCGGCAAGCGCACTGCAATCGGGGCGGGCGGCGGCGCCGCCGCCGGCGCCGGCGTCGGGGCGCTGCTCGGCGGCTGGAAGGGCGCCGCCATCGGCGCCGGGGTGGGCGCGCTGGCCGGCGGCTCGGTCGGCCTCTACCTCGACAAGCAGGCGAAGGAGCTCGAGCAGGTGGCGGAGACGAAGCGCACCGAGAACGGCGTGCTCGTGAACATGAAGTCGGAGATCCTCTTCGACTCCGGCAGCGCCGTGCTGAAGGACGCTGCCATCGCCCAGCTCGAGAAGGTGGGGGACATCCTCGCCAAGTACTCGGACGACCGCATCCGCGTCGAGGGCCACACCGACGCGACCGGCACCGCCTCGAAGAACGAGGAGCTGTCGCTCCGCCGCGCCGACGCGGTGAAGCGCGTGCTGCTCGGCCGCGGAGTGAAGGAGGCGCAGATCACCGCGCTCGGGATGGGCGAGACGAAGCCCATCGCCGACAACAAGACCGCCGCCGGCAAGGCCAAGAACCGCCGCGTCGAGGTCCACATCGACGTGCCGCAGCCCAGCTAGCCGCGCCCGCCCCCGGCGGTCCCCCCCCCCGGCGACGTGGCCCCGGCCGCGGCGCCGGGCCCCCTTTCCCGCCCCTCCGCGCAGGGTGGCCTCGCCCCCGGGCGACGGCTAGACCCATCCTCGACTCGCGGGGAGGGCGCGCATGCTCGAGCTGCTGCGGGAGCTGTTCGCGTCGGACGGGTACATGCCCCACGGGCACTGCTACCTGTGGAACCCGGGGCTGGTGGCGCTCCACGTCGCGAGCGACGCGCTCATCGGCACGGCCTACGTCGTCATCGCGCTCACGCTCTGGCAGCTCGTCCGCCGCATCAAGCTGCCCTTCAGCCCGATGATCCTGGCCTTCGGCGTCTTCATCGGCGCCTGCGGCCTCACCCACTACATGGAGGTCTTCACGCTGTGGGTGCCGGACTACTGGCTCTCGGGCTTCGTGAAGCTCGTCACGGCGGTCGCCTCCGTCGCCACCGGCGCCTACCTGCTCCAGGCGCGCCCGCTCATCGTGCAGGTGACGCGGTCCGCCGCGCTCGCCGAGCGGCGCCGGGTCGAGCTCGAGACCAAGAACGTGGAGCTCTCGACGCTCTACGCGCGGGTGAAGGACCTCGACGACGCCAAGACCCGCTTCTTCGCCAACGTCTCGCACGAGCTGCGCACGCCGCTGGCGCTGGTCCTCGGGCCGGTGGAGAAGGCGCTGGCGAGCGGGCTCCCGGAGGCGACGCGGAGCGACCTGGAGGTCGCGCGGCGCAGCGCCCGGGCGCTCCTGCGGCACGTCGACGACCTGCTCGACGTGGCGCGGCTGGAGGAGGGCCGGATGCCGGTGCGCTGGGCCGCGGCCGACCTGGCGCGCGTGGTGCGGGAGGCGGCCGCGCCGTTCGAGGCGCTGGCCCGCGAGCGGCGCGTGGCGCTCACCGTCGACGCGCCGGAGGAGCTGCCCGCCGAGGTGGACGCCGAGAAGCTCGACCGCGTCCTCGCGAACCTGCTCGGGAACGCCTTCCGCCACGTCCGCGACGGCGGCCGCGTGCGCTGCGCGCTGCGCCGGGAGGGCGCGCGGGCCCGGGTGTGGGTGGAGGACGACGGCCCCGGCATCCCGCCCGCGCTCCGCGAGGCGGTGTTCGAGCGGTTCCGGCAGGGCGCCGGGCGCGAGGCCGGCGGGGGCGGCGCGGGGCTGGGGCTCGCCATCGCACGCGACTTCGTCGAGCTGCACGGCGGACGCATCGAGGCGGGCGAGGCGGAGGGCGGGGGGGCGCGGCTCAGCTTCGAGGTGCCGCTCCGCGCCCCGGCCGGCCGCGCGGTGGAGCCGGCCGCGGCCGGCCGCGCTGGCGCCGGCGCGGGCGCCGCGGCGGTCGAGGCGCTGCGCGAGGCGCCCGCCGGCCCGGCGTCGCCGGAGGGGAGCGCCCGGCCGGTGGTGCTGGTGGTGGAGGATCACCCCGACATGCGGCGGCTGACGTCCGACGCCCTCGAGCCCGAGCTGCGGGTCGTGACCGCCTCGGATGGGGAGGAGGCGCTGCAGACCGCGGAGGCGCTCCAGCCCGACCTCGTCCTCACCGACGTCATGATGCCGCGGATGAGCGGCGAGCGGCTCCTGGCCGAGCTGCGGGCGCGCCCGCGCCTGGCCGGGACCCCGGTCCTCGTGCTGACGGCGCGCGCCGACGACGAGCAGCGGGCAGCGCTGCTCCGGGCCGGGGCGGTGGACTACGTGACGAAGCCGTTCCAGCCCGAGGAGCTGCGGGCCCGGGTGCGCACCGCGGTCGCGGTGAAGCGCTCGCGCGAGGTGCTCGGGCGCGAGCTCGCCCAGAGCGGCGGAGCGCTGGAGGACCTCGCCCGCGAGCTGGCGCAGCGCAAGCGCGAGCTCGAGCTGGCCGCCGAGTCGGCCCGGGTGGCGCGGGAGCAGGCGGAGCGCGCGAGCGAGGTGAAGAGCACCTTCCTCGGCATGCTCTCGCACGAGCTGCGCACCCCGCTCACCTCGATGACCCTGGCGCTCGCCGCGCTCGAGTCCCGCGAGGGCCCGCTCACCGAGCGCCAGCGGCTCCAGGTGGACCGGATCGCGCGCGCCTCGGCGCGCCTCCTCGGGCTCATCGACGCCATGCTCGAGTACACGCGGATCGAGTCGGGCCGGCTGGTGGTCCGGCTGGAGGACGTCGACCTGCCGCGGCTGGCGGCGGAGGTGGTGGACGAGGCGCTGCCCCAGGCGCAGCGCAAGCTGCTGCCGATCGACCTCGAGGCCGGGCCGATGCCGCCGGTCCGCACCGATCCGCGGCTGCTCCGCCTGGTGCTCGTCAACCTGGTGGTGAACGCGGTCAAGTACACCGAGCGCGGGCGCGTGAAGGTGACGCTGCGCCACGGGCCGGACGGCCACCTGGTCGAGGTGGCCGACACCGGGCCGGGCATCCCGCCGGCCGAGCGCGCCAGGGTCTTCGAGCCTTTTCACCAGCTGTCGAAGCCGGGGACGGCCCCCGGGGTGGGGCTCGGCCTGTCGCTGGTCAAGGGGGTCACCGAGGCGCTCGGGGCGGCGCTGTCGGTCGAGAGCGCGCTGGGCCAGGGCACCACCTTCCGCGTGCGCGTACCGCCGGCGGAGCGAGCCTGAGGGCGGACCCGGCGCGCGCCCGTCAGGCGCGGGCGCCGGCGGGGGCGCGCCCGGCGTGCCCGGCGTGCCGGCCGGCGACCCGCGCCGCGAGCGGCAGGACCAGCCACGCCGCGAGGAACAGGGCCGCCGCGCCGGCCGCCAGCCCGACCGCCGGCGCGAGCTCACCGGTCACCCGGTAGCCGATGATCCCGAGGTCGCCGCTCAGCGCCACGCCCAGCGGCGCCAGCGCCGCCAGCACGAACCGGCTCGCCAGCCGGTGAAAGCGCGCCGTCTCCTCGCCGTCCTCGGCCAGGCGGTGGAACGCCGCCGGCGTGAGGAGCAGCACCACCGCCAGCGCCGTCAGCGCGGTGTCCGCCAGGTGGAGCTGCTGCGCGCCCCGCGGGAGCCGCGCGAACGCCTCCATCATCGTCACCGCCAGCTGGAACCCGAGCAGCGCCTGCGCGCCCGGCAGCACCATGCGCGTCTCGGTGAGGACGTGCTTGATCTTCTCGGCCAGCGGCGTCTCGGGCACGGCGTCCTCCTGAACGTAGCGCCGCCTCCGCGCGGCGGGCAGCGCGTACCAGAGCGCGAGCGCCAGCACCGTCCCGCCCGCCCCGAGCGAGACGCCGGCCGCCGCGCCGATCCCGTCCACCGCGGGCGCGGCCGAGGCGAGGTCGAGGCCCAGCGCGACGGCGAGCGGCAGGAGCGCCGCCGCGAGCGCCCGCGTCGCCAGCCGGTGCAGGCGGAGCGTGTCGCACCCCTCTTCCACGAGCTGGTGGAACGGCGTGGGGAGCACGACCAGCGCGAAGGTGACCACGAGGAGCGCGAGGGCGAGCAGCTTGGCGGCGTGCGCCCATGCGGGGAGCTCGTCGTACCGCGGCTCGAAGAAGGCGCGGTACTCGAACCCGAGCAGGATCTGGGCGCCGAGGATCAGGATCCGCCCCTCGTCGAGGGCGTTCTGGACCCGGTTCGCGAGCGCCGCCATGCCCCTCACGGTGCGGACGCGGTGGCGCACCCGCCAACCCGCCGGGAGGGCGTCAGGCCCACGCGGGTCGGGTCGGCTGTGAGCCCATCGCCTCTTGGGTGCGGCGGCGGGGCGGCGAATGAGCGCTGCCAGGGATCGTGCCTTGTCGCCGCGCAGAGGCCGCCCTAGCCTTTTGGGGGCGCTGCCGAGGCTGCGCGCACGCCGTCCAGGCGGAGTTCAACGTGACCGAAGCGGGCAAAGAGCGGGCCGCGAAGGCCGAGCCCCGGGGAGACCGGGACGGAGCCGCCCAGCGCCAGCGCCTCCGGGAGGGCGCCCTGCAGCTCTTCGTGGAGTCGGTGCGCGACTACGCCCTCTTCATGCTCGACCCCGGCGGACGCATCGCGACCTGGAACGCGGGCGCGGAGCGGATGAAAGGCTGGCGGGCGGAGGAGATCGTCGGGCAGCACTTCTCCGCGTTCTACCCGGCCGAGGAGATCGCGCGCGGGAAGCCGGAGCACGAGCTCGAGGTCGCCGCGCGCGAGGGCAGGTTCGAGGACGAGGGCTGGCGGCTGCGCAAGGACGGCTCGCGGTTCTGGGCCAACGTGGTCATCACCGCCGTCCGCACGCGGGAGGGCGAGCTCATCGGGTTCGGCAAGGTGACCCGCGATCTCACCCAGCGCAAGCGGGCGGAGGAGGACCGCCTCGCCATGGTGGCGCAGGAGGAGGGGCTGCGGGCGCGCGAGGAGCTGCTGGTCGTGGCGGCGCACGAGCTGCGGACGCCCATCGCGGCGCTGCAGCTGCACGCCGACCTGGTGCGGAGGACGGCCGAGCGCGAGGGCGTGACGAACGACCGCCTGGTCGATCGCCTGGCCCGCCTCCAGCACTCGGCGACCCGGCTCTCGCGCCTGGTGGACGCGGTGCTCCGGGTCGCGACGCTGGAGCCCGGCCGGATCGAGCTCGCGCGGCAGCGCCTGGACCTGCGCGCGCTCGTCGAGCGCGTCGTCGAGGAGCACCGCGCCGAGATCGCCACCGCCGGGTGCGCGGTGCGGCTCGAGCCGGGGCCGCCGGCGGTGGTGAGCGGGGACCGCCACCTGCTCCAGGTGCTGCTCGAGAACCTGCTCGCGAACGCCCTCAAGTACGGCGACCGCCAGCCGATCCAGCTGCGCGTCGCCGCCCGCGGCGGACGGGCCGCGGTCTCCATCACGGATCGCGGGATCGGCATCGCCGCGGAGCGGTTGCCGGCGCTCTTCGACCGGTTCAGCCGCGCGGCCGCCCCACGGCACTACGGCGGGCTGGGGCTGGGCCTGTGGACGGTCCGGGCGATCGCCGAGGCGCACGGGGGCTCGGTGCGCGTGGCGAGCGAGGCCGGCCACGGCGCGACCTTCGAGGTGGAGCTCCCGGCGGAGGTCGGCGCGGAGGCGCACGCCGGCGCCAGCCCCTGACCTTCGTCGCGGTGCGTCAGCGCAAATAGGCGACGCCGCTTCGAGCTTCCGATATCCTCCGCGCCCAAAGCGGTATCGGCGCGCGAAGCGTCTCGGCCGTGGGGCGCGCGCCGCCTTTTCTCGCAGGGAGGACGCATGAACACGTTCCCGGTCATGCTGGCGACGCTGCTCGTCTTCGCCGTCGGCTACCGCTACTACAGCGCCTTCATCTCGGCGAAGGCGCTCGCGCTCGACGATCTCCGCTCCACCCCGGCGCACGTCTACGCCGACGGCCACAACTACGTGGCCTCTCCGAAGTGGGTGCTCTTCGGCCACCACTTCGCCGCCATCGCCGGCGCCGGACCGCTGGTCGGCCCCACCCTGGCCGCGCAGTTCGGCTTCGCGCCCGGGTTCCTGTGGATCCTCTTCGGCGCCGTCCTCTGCGGCTGCGTCCACGACTTCGTGGTCCTCGTCGCCTCGGTCCGGCACAAGGGCAAGTCGCTCGCCGACGTGGCGCGCACCGAGGTCGGCCCGTTCGCCGGGCTCGTCGCCACCTTCGCCGTGCTGCTCATCCTGCTCGTGACCCTGGCGGGCCTGGGCGTGGTGGTGGTGAACGCGCTGGCGCACAGCCCGTGGGGCATCTTCACCATCGGCTGCACCATCCCCATCGCCATCGTCATGGGCCTCGCCATGTTCGGGAAGAGCCACGGCGCCGGCGGCAAGGTGAACGTGCTGTGGCCGAGCGTGTTCGGCGTCATCGCGCTCATCGCGGCGGTGGTGGCCGGCCGCTTCGTGGCCCAGACCTCGTGGGCGAGCGCGCTCACCTTCTCCAAGGAGCAGGTGACGGTGGCGATGTGCCTCTACGGCTTCATCGCCTCGGTGCTCCCGGTGTGGTTCCTGCTCGAGCCGCGCGACTACCTCTCCACCTACGTGAAGCTCGGCACCATCTTCGCGCTGGTGGTGGGCGTGTTCGTGGTGCACCCGGACATCAAGTTCCCGCTCGTCACCCAGTTCGTGAACGGCGGCGGCCCCATCATCAAGGGCAAGCTCTTCCCGTTCCTCTTCGTCACCATCGCCTGCGGCGCCATCTCCGGCTTCCACGCGCTGGTGAGCTCGGGCACGACGCCCAAGATGCTCGACAAGGAGAGCGACGCCCGCTTCATCGGCTACGGCGCCATGATGGCCGAGGGCCTGGTGGCGGTGCTGTCGCTCATCGCCGCCTGCTCGCTCTTCCCCGGCGACTACTTCGCGATCAACGTCGCCCCGGCCGCCTACGCCAAGCTCGGCTACACGCCGGTCAACCTCGACATGTTCTCGACCGCGGTCGGGGAGTCGCTCGCCGGACGCACCGGCGGCGCGGTCTCGCTCGCGGTGGGCATGGCCCAGATCTTCGCCGGCGTCCCCGGGATGAAGACGCTCATGGGCTACTGGTACCACTACGTCATCATGTTCGAGGCGCTGTTCATCCTCACCACCATCGACACCGGCACGCGCGTCGCGCGGTACGTGCTGCAGGAGCTGCTCGGCAAGGTGCACAAGCCCTTCGCGAACAGCGCCTGGCTGCCGGGTAACCTGATCGCCACCGGGCTCGTGGTGATGAGCTGGGGCTACCTCATCTACACCGGCAACATCTCGACCCTGTGGCCGCTCTTCGGCACCGGCAACCAGCTGCTCGCCACCATCGCGCTGGCGGTCGGGACCACCTTCCTCGTCAACATGGGCAAGGCCAAATACGCCGCCCTGACCGCCATCCCGATGGTGTTCGTCGGGGTCACCACCCTCACCGCCGGCTGGCTCGCCATCCAGAACATCTTCTGGCCCATGACCGCCAAGCCGGCCACGGCGTTCCAGGGCTACCTCGACTCCACCCTCATGACGATCTTCATGGCCGGGGTGGTGCTGGTGCTCGTCAACGTGGCGCGCCGCTGCTGGCTCACCCTCAACGGTCACCCGCTGCCGCCGGAGGCGTTCGGCAAGCCGGTGCCGGCCGACGTGCCGATCCGCTGCTGCTAGCGTTCGCCTGATGCACGACGGCCGTGGCCCGCCTGTGCCGGGGCCACGGCCGTCTCGCGTTCACGGTGGGCTCGCGCTCAGTGGGGCTGGAGCTCCTGGACCCGCCGCTTCATGCGGAACTGCACGTCCGTCTTCTGCCGGTTGGCCGACTTGCGCGTCGACTTGCGCGAGACGCGTCCACCGCTCGGCTCCAGGGCATAGCCCGCGCTGCGCCCTGCGCGCGCGGAGGCGTTGTGCGGCTCCTCGGCGCGGTGCGCCGCGCTGGCGCTGGCCCGCGGCTGCTTCACGCGCTTCAGACCCGATCGCTCGGCCAGGTAGCGGAACATCTCGGCTCGCGTCATGCGGGACGACCTCCGTGGGTGAGGGGGGAGATCGCGATGCTAGGCCCCCGTCGGCCGCGGCGGGAGCACGCCAAACAGGGCGTGCCGACCAGGGCTCACGCGGTGGCGCTCAGGCGGGCGAGAGCAGGTCCGCCAGCGCGGCGCGCGCCGCGCGCACGTCGGCCACGCGCAGCGCGGCCCGGCTCGGCGCCGGCCCGACGTGGATGGCGAGGCTCCCCTCCGGCAGGGCGGCGAAGAGGTCCTCGTCGGTCCGGTCGTCGCCCATCGCCACGAGGAGCGAGCCGTCCCCGGCGCCGAGGGCGAGCCCCACCGCGCGGCCCTTGTCCACCCCCCGCGGCCGCACCTCCAGCACCCTGTCGCCCGGCAGGATCTCGACCGGCTCCTCGCGCAGCAGCTCCGTGAGGTGGAGGGACAGCTCCTTCGCCTGGGCCGCGCCGTACTCGGGGTCGGCGCTGCGGTAGTGCCAGGCGAGGCCGGCCGTCTTCTCCTCGATGATGGACCCCGGGGTCCGGTCGGTGAAGCCGCGCAGGATGCCGAGGACCGGCGCGCGCCAGCGCGCCTCCGGGATGGGCACCGCCTGCCAGGTGCCGCCCCGCGGTCGCGCCCACAGCCCGTGCTCGGCGTGGAGGCCGAGCGGCAGCGCCCCGAACCACCGCTGCAAGCTCTCCCGCCGGCGCCCGGAGACGAGGTGCACCTGCGTCCCCGGGCGGGCGGCCAGCGCGCGGAGCAGCTCGAGCAGCGCCGGATCGGGCGCGGCCAGGTCGGGGGTGGGCGCGAACGGCACGAGCGTCCCGTCGTAGTCGAGGAGCAGGCCCAGCCGCGGCGCCGCCCGGGCGCGCGCCAGCGCGGCGCGGAGGACGGCCGGAGGGGAGGGCGCGGTCTCGACGCGCCCGCCGGCGGCCTCCACCTGCTCGAGCGCCGCCACGAAGGCGCGGGCCCAGCCGTGCACGTCGTGGCCGAGCACGCGCTCGCGCAGGAGCGCCATGCGCGTCCGCCGCTCGTCCTCGGGCAGCGTGAGCGCGCGGTGGAACACCTCGGCCGTGTGCTCCACGTCGTACGGGTTCACGAGCAGCGCCTCCGCCAGCTCCGCCGCGGCGCCCGCGAACTCCGACAGGACGAGCACGCCGTCGCCGTCCGGCCGCGCCGCGACGAACTCCTTCGCGACCAGGTTCATCCCGTCGCGCAGCGGCGTCACCAGCACCGCGTCGGCCGCCCGGTAGAGCGCCACCAGGTCGGGCGGGGCGAGGCCCCGGTACAGGTAGTGGATGGGCGACCAACCGGGCGTGGCGTACTCGCCGTGGATGCGGCCCACCAGCGCGTCCACCTCGTCGCGCAGCTCGCGGTAGGCCTCGACGTTCTCGCGCGAGGGGACCGCCACCTGGACCAGGCGCACCTTCTTCCGCAGCTCCGGGTGGGCCCGCAGCAGCGCCTCGTAGGCGAGCAGGCGGCGCTGGATCCCCTTCGTGTAGTCCAGCCGGTCGATGCCGAGGAGGATGGGCGTGCCCTCGGCCCGGTGGGCGCGCGCGCGCTCCTCCACCTCCGGCGACCGCGCCAGCGCGTCGAAGTGGGCGGCGTCGATGCCCATGGGGAAGACGCCGAGCCGCACCTCGCGGCCGCGCCAGCGGACGCGGTCCACCTCGGTGGTGGCGCCCACCAGCCGCAGCGCCGAGGAGGCGAAGTGCCGGACGAAGGTCGAGGTGTGGAAGCCGAGGAGGTCGGCCCCCAGGAGCCCCTCCAGGAGGCGCTCCCGCTGCGGCAGGAGCCGGAAGATCTCGGAGGAGGGGAAGGGGATGTGCAGGAAGAACCCGATGCGCGCCCCGGGGAGTCGCTCGCGCAGCATGGCCGGCACCAGCATGAGCTGGTAGTCGTGGATCCAGACGAGGTCCCCCTCGCGCCACTGGTCGGCCACCGCGCCGGCGAAGCGGGCGTTCACGCGCTCGTACACGTCGAACCCGCTCACCTCGGGCGGCAGGCGCGCCGCCGAGTAGTGGAAGAGCGGCCAGAGGATGGCGTTCGAGTACCCCTCGTAGTAGCGCGCGATCTCGTCGGCGGAGAGCGGCACCGGCACGAGCCGGTGCTCGGCGAGGCGCGCGTCCGCCTCGTCCCTGGCGGCGGCCGACAGCCCCTCGAGGTCCCCCGGCCAGCCGATCCACAGCCCGCCGAGGCGCTCGTGCGGCCCCTTCATCCCGGTGGCGAGCCCGCCGGTGCTGAGCTGGATCTCCACCGCGCCGCCGCGGCCCGCCTTCACCGTCACCGGCAGGCGGTTGGACACGATGAGGAGGCGGCCCACCGCCGGAAGCTATGCACGGGCCGGGTCGGCCCGCGCGGCGGCCGGGACCTGCTCGACCAGCTCGAGCAGCTCCAGCACCTGCTCGCGGTACGGGGCCGGGGGCGACACGAAGAGCCGGACCGGGTTCTCGCCGCCGAACAGCCCCTCGCGGTCGAGGACCCCGGCGAGCGCGTCCACCTCGCCGTCGCCCGCCAGCGCGTTCATCCTGACCACGACGGGCATCCCCCCGCGCCGCCGCAGCGACGCGAGGATGTGCGAGAAGCTGCCGGCCCCGCCGGCGAGCGGGCGCTGCCGGTCGTGCACCTCCGCCCGCCCTTCGAGCGTCACCTGCACCAGGCGGACCCCTCGCCGGGCGAGATCTCTGACGGCCTCGCCGGTCCATCCCACCCCGTCCGAGAGGACGAGCGCCTCCAGCGCGCGACCGTGCTCCTCGCAGGCGGCGCCGGCGTCGGCCAGCAACGCCGCGAACGCGTGCGGGGCGGTGAAGACGTCGCCGCCGTAGAAGACGGCGCGCAGCCGCTCGGCCGGCGCGCAGCTCGCGGCGGCGAGGAGGTGGTTGCGCGCGGCGGCGAGCCCGCCGACCTGGGGCGGTCCCGCGCGCCAGCAGACGGCGCACGCGAGGTGGCAGGGGAGCCCGAGGTCGACGAGGCAGGTGGCGATCGCGCGAGGCGCCTCCCCCAGGCCGCCTCTCAGCTCGCCCCTGTAGACCACGTGCGCGTTCATCCGGTGCGCCCCCTCCGGGCAGACTGGAGAATCATGGCGCACCGCGTCTAAAACGGGAAGCGTCCCGGTGCGAGGGACCCCGATCGCCGGGAGCCCGGGGCGCGGCGAGAACGCGCAGCCCCGGCGGCGGGAGGACGCGCTACTCCGTCTCCTCCGCGCCGAAGAGGAGCTGGACCAGCCCCTTCTCGCCGGGCTCGCAGAAGACGTGGACGTGGTCGCCGGGCTGGAGCACGGTCGAGCCCTTCGGGGCCACGATCTGCCGCTCGCGCGCCACGAGCAGCACCCGCGTGCCGGCCGGGAAGGGCAGCTCGGAGACGGCCGAGCCGGCCACGGCGCTCGCCCCCGAGACGTAGAAGGACAGGATCTCCCCGTCGACCGGCACCGCGGAGCTGATCTCGAGGACGGCGCCCGGCGTGGGCGCCCGCTGCTCCTCCAGCCCGATGCGGCGCGCCAGCCACCGCACCGTCCAGCCCGGCACGAGCGCGTTCACCACCACCACGAAGAAGACCACGTCGAAGATCCGCTCGGCGCCCGGCGCCCCCGCCAGCACCGGGAAGACCGCCAGGATGATCGGCACCGCCCCGCGCAGCCCCACCCAGCCGATGTAGAGCGCCTCGCGCGCCGGGAAGCGGAACGGCGCGAGGCAGGCGACCACCACCAGCGGCCGCGCCACGAAGGCGAGGAAGAGCGCGAGCAGCACGCTCTCGAGCGCGATGGGCACGAGCCGCGACGGGAAGACGAGCAGCCCGAGCACGAGGAACATGCCGATCTGCCCCACCCAGGCGAGCGCGTCGTGCACGCGGCGGATGCCGGTCTGGTGGGGCAGGGCGCGCTCGCCGAGCACCGAGCCCGCCACGAACACGGCCAGGAAGCCGCTGCCCCGGAGCAGCGTCGGCAGCGAGAAGGCCGCCAGCGCGATGGCGAGCGTCAGCACCGGGTAGAGCCCGCTCGAGGTGAGGCGCGCCCGCCACAGGAGCATCCGCCCGCCCAGGCCGAGGGCCACGCCCAGGCCGGCGCCGACCACCACCTGCAGCAGCGTCTCGCCCAGGAGCGCCAGGCCCGGCGGCTCGCCCGAGGCGAGCATGCGGGTGAGGGCGAAGGTGAGAATGACCGCCATCGGGTCGTTCAGCCCCGACTCGACCTCCAGCACCTGCGCCACGCGGTGCTTGAGCTGGATCCCGCCGCCGCGCAGCACGGCGAAGACCGACGCCGCGTCGGTCGAGGAGACCACCGCGCCGAACACCAGCGCGTGCGGCCAGGGCAGGCCGACGAGGCGGGCGCCCCCCGCCGCGGCGAGCGCGACCCCGGCCACGCCCACCGTCGCGAGCACCCCGGCCGGCCCGGCGGCGGCGCGCAGGGCGCGGACGGGCGTGTTGAGCCCGCCGTCGAAGAGGATGAGCGCGAGCGCCACCGTCCCGAGCCGGAAGGCGAGGCCGTAGTCGGAGAAGCGGATGCCGCCCAGCCCCTCGGAGCCGGCGGCCATGCCGAGCGCCAGGAACGCCAGCGGGAGCGGCAGCCCGACGCGGATCGAGGTCCGGCTGACGAGCGCGCTCAGCACGAGCAGGATGGCCGCCGCGAGGAGCGCGACTGCGGTGGTGGCGGGCTCGGGGGTGGGCACGGGAGCGGTCGCGCCTCAGTTCCGGAACGCGAGCCCGAGGCCGTGGGGCGCCGGCACCAGCGCGACCGGGGACGCCTCGGCGTGGAGCCACGGGATGAGCACGCCGACGGCCGTCCCGGCCACCGCGCCCACCGCCACGTCGCTCGGGAAGTGGCGCCCCGCCGCGACCCGCTCGACCGCCACGCTCGCCCCCACCGCCCCGGCGACCGTCCAGGGCCACCAGCGCTCGCCGTACCGCAGCCGCAGGGTCATGGCGGACGCGGTCAGGGCCGCGAACACGGTGGAGGTGTGGCCCGAGTAGAACGAGCGGTAGCCGCCCGGGGCGTTCACGAGCGACGGGTCGCTGGCGTAGGTGCGCGGCAGCGGGCGCTGGACGGCGTACTTCGCGATCTCGACCAGCGCACCGTTGACGAGCAGCGTCTCCGCGAAGACCGCCGCGTCCGTGTACAGCGCCTCGCCGGCGCCCACGTCGAGCAGATCGAGGAGCGGCGGGCCGGCCATGGCGAGCACCGCGGTGACGTCGCTCGTCACGTCCGCGGCCGCGTCGTGGTTGCCGACGGCCCCGCGGTCGAAGCTGGGGAGCTCCGAGGGGTCGCAGGGACAGCGCCGGCGGATGATCTCCGAGGCCAGCAGGGACGGGACCGAGATGGCGAGGGCCGAGACGCTCATGACCGCGGCGTCGAGCGCCGGGCGGAGCCGGTAGACCTGGAGCGGCGCGCCGGCCGGACCCGCGCCGCCGTCCGCGGCCGCCGGAGCGGGCGCCGCGCCGGGCAGGTCCATCGGGGCGGTCGCGAGGAGCAGGCCGAGCAGGGGCGCGAGCACCGCGCCATCTTCGCGCACCCGGACCGCGCCGCGGCAGGCGAACGGGGCTGTCCCGGGCGGTCCGCGCGCCGCCCCACCGCGCCTACCCCGGCCCGATCGCGCCCAGGCTCGAGAGCAGGATGAGGAGGATGAGCCCCGGCGCGACGTACCGGACGAAGGCGTAGACGGCGCGCCCGTGCCACGGCACCCCGGCGTACCCCTTGTCGAGCTCCTGCATGAACTCGGTCCGCGAGACGAGCCAGCCGCCGACCACCGCGATGGCGAGGCCGCCCACCGGCAGGAGCACGTTCGAGGAGAGGAAGTCGTACAGGTCGAAGAAGCTCTTCCCGAAGAGCTTCACGCCCGAGAGCACCGGGCTCTGCGAGAGGGTGGCGGTGACGCCGAGCGCGAACATGGCGGCGCCGGTGAGCGCCGCGGCCACCGGGCGCCGGACGTGCCCCTTCTCCACCAGGAAGGCGACCGGCACCTCGATGAGGCTCACCATCGCGCCGATGGTGGCGATGGCGGTGAGCACGAAGAAGACCACCGTGAACAGGCCGCCGAGCGGCATCTTGCTGAAGATGAGCGGGATGGTGGCGAAGAGTAGCCCGGGGCCGCCGGCGGGGGTCCCGCCGAAGGCGAAGACGGCCGGGAAGATGGCGAGGCCGGCGAGGAGCGAGATGGCGGTGTCGGCCAGCGCCACCCGCGCGGCGTTCGGCACGATGCGGACGCGGTCCGGCAGGTAGGAGCCGTAGGTGGTCATGGTCCCCATGCCGAGCGAGAGCTTGAAGAAGGCGAGCCCCAGCGCCGACAGGAGCACCGCGCCCGAGAGCTTCGACAGGTCGGGGCGGAAGAGGTACGCGACGCCGGCCGTGGAGCCGGGCAGCGTCAGCGCGCGGACGTCGCAGACGAGGAGCAGCGCGAACAGGAGCGGCATGAGCGCCTTGGTGACCTTCTCGATGCCCTGCGACACCCCGGCGGCGATGATGCCGGTGGTGAGGACGAGCACGCCGAGCTGCCACGCGATGGGCTCCACCGTGCCGCTCGCCAGCGCCCCGAACTCCTGCGGCGCGAGCGTCCGGCCGGCCACGGCGGCGGCGGCCGACTTCCACACGTAGGCGAACACCCAGCCGGCGACGTCCGTGTAGAAGGCCATGATGAGGACGGCGGAGGCGAGCCCCGCCCAGCCGATGACCTGCCAGTACGGCTGGTGCGGGACGACCTTGCGGTAGGCGCGGACCGCGTCGAGCCGCATCCGGCGGCCGATGACGTGCTCCACCACCATCACCGGCACCCCCACCAGCGCCACCGCGAGCAGGTAAGTGAGCACGAAGGCGGCGCCTCCGTTCGACCCGGTCAGGTAGGGGAACTTCCAGATGTTCCCGAGGCCGATGGCCGAGCCGACGGTGGCGGTGAAGGCGCCGAGCGTCGAGGCGAAGGTGTCGCGGGTGTCGTTCGGCTGGGGTGCCATGCGTGCTCCTGGGGCGCTGCGCGGGGCTGAAGCCGCCGTAGCCTCCTCGTCCCGGGCGGGGTGTGTCAAAGAAAAACTTGCCGCAGACCGGGGGCTTGGCTGCCGTGCGCTCGACGCCCCGGCGCGGGAGCGGTAAGACGGCGCCGACTCCAACCCATCACGAGGAGGTCTCGATGCGTAGGACCCTGATCGCCGTCTCCCTCGCTGCCCTCGCCGGCTGCGGCGTCTCGAAGGACGAGTTCGCGGCGCAGCAGCGCGACGCCGAGCAGTTCCGCCAGAAGTACCAGGGCGAGTCGGAGAAGACGGCCGCCCTCGAGCAGAAGCTCGGCGGGGTCGAGAAGCAGCTCGCCGACGCGAAGCAGCAGCTCGCGGCCCGGGACGCGAAGATCGCCGAGCTCGAGGCCTCCTCGACCAAGCTGCAGCAGGAGAAGGGCGCGCTCGAGGCGAAGAGCGCCCAGTACGAGCAGCTCACCGCCTCGCTGCAGGGCCAGATCGCGAGCGGGCAGGTGGAGATCTCGGAGCTGCGCGGGAAGATGACCGTGAAGCTCAAGGACAAGGTCCTGTTCGCCTCCGGCTCGACCGCGCTCGGCAAGGAGGGGCGCGGGGCGCTCGACGCGGTGGCGCAGGCGTTCGCGAACCTGAAGGGCAAGAACGTGGTGGTGGCGGGCTACACCGACGACGTCCCGACCGGCAGCAAGTCCGGCTTCAAGGACAACTGGGACCTGTCGGCGGCGCGCGCGGTGACGGTGGTGCGCTACCTGCAGTCGAAGGGGGTCGCGCCGGCCATCCTGGGCGCGATGGGCTTCTCCGAGTACCGGCCGCTGGCCGGCAACGACTCGGTCGAGGGGCGCAGCCAGAACCGGCGGATCGAGATCGCGCTCACCGCCGCGGACGAGCCCGCGCCGGCGCCCGCGCCCGCCGCCGAGCCCGCCGCGGCCGCGCACTAGCCAGGAGCTTTCGGGTCGCCCGACCGGGCGACGCTAGAGGCCTCAGCCGACGGGCCCGCACCCGCCGCCGGCCGAGCTGCCGCCGGACCTGGACTGGGCCGGCTTCGACATCACCCGGGCGACGGTGGCGCTGCTGCACGCCGGGCAGCGCACCTCGCCCTCGTCGGACCTCCGGACCACGAGCTCCTCGAAGACCTCGTGGCACTGCTCGCAGGCGTATTCGTAGATGGGCATGGTGGAGTCGTCGGGGCGGTGCCCGACGCCGGTGGGAGCCGGGGAGGGGCCTTTCGATTCGAGCCCCTCCATCATCCACGGGTGCGACAAAAACGCACGAAACCTCCCCTCCGCCAGGTGGCTCCCGAGAAGAGGCTCGCTCTCGCGAGCGCCACACTGGCCGAGGAGGGGACATGCCGAGCTGGACCCGAGTGTTGGGAGCGCTCACGCTCGTCGCGGCGGCGGGCAGCGCCCGAGGAGCGGCGGACGCCGAGGCGAAGCACGCCGCGATCGCGGCGTACGAGGGAACGCGGACCTGCGCGCGCTGCCACGAGAAGCAGGTGAAGGACTTCGTCACCAGCCTGCACTACCAGCAGCAGGCGCCGGCGCCGTTCCTCGCCAACGCGCAGCAGGCGAAGTCGGCCGGCATGATGGTGAGCTACTGAGCCCCGCCGGCCACGGTGGTCGGGCATAACTGGGCCGGGGTCCTCCAGCCCAGCGACGCCACGAAGCCGGCGCAGCCAGGTGGCTGCGTTCAGTGTCACCCGGGGCTCGGCGCCAAGCCGAACCCGGTCGAGAAGCTCTCCCAGGCGGACGAGGAGAACGTGGACTGCCTCCTCTGCCACGCGCCCGGCTACCGCCGGACGGTCGTGAAGCAGGGCGACAAGTTCGAGATCCGTCCGGCCGAAGGGGTGGACGTGCTCGCGGCGGCCCGCGCCGTGCGGCGGCCCACCGACGACATGTGCCAGCGCTGTCACCTGGGCGCCGGCGGCGGTCCCAACGCGAAGCACGGCGTCGCGCCCACCTCCCCCGCGGTGGACGTGCACCTCGCGAAGGGGATCGGCTGCGTGGACTGCCACCCCACGAAGAACCACCGCACCGCCGGCGGCGCCGACATCAAGGCGAACGAGGCGCCGGAGGTGGCGGTCGCCTGCTCGGGCTGTCACGCCCCCGACGTCCACCGCGGCGCCGACGCCGCCACCCTGACGCGGCACGCGGCGCGGCTCGCCTGCCAGACGTGCCACATCCCCGCCATCGCGCGCGATCCGAAGTTCCCGACCGTGGTGCGCCGCGACTGGACGAAGCCCGTCCTGAACGAGAAGACCGGGCTCTACGGCCCGGCGAACCAGCTGGCGAGCGGGGTGCGGCCGGAGTACCGCTGGTGGAACCGGAAGATGACGGTCCCGCCCGAGCCGCTCGGCGATCGCGCGGACCCGGCGGCGAAGATCTACCCCTGGAAGCGCGCCACCTACACCGTGGTCGGGGACGCGCGCACCGGGAAGCCGGTCTTCATCAAGGCCGGGCTGTACGCGGTGAAGGGCGATCCCCTCGCCGCGGCGCGGAAGGGCGCCGAGGACACGAAGCAGGAGTTCAGCGGCGCCGTGAAGGGCGTGGAGGAGTCGATGCTCTTCTCGCTCAACCACCAGGTGGCGCCGAAGGCCCAGGCGCTCGCGTGCGACGCGTGCCACCGCGCCGGCGGCGCCCTGGACTTCGAGGCGCTGGGCTACCCGCCGGAGCGGGTGAAGGCCCTCACCGCGCCCCGGAGGTGAAGCAGGCGGGCACCCCCGCCGCCGCTCCGGCGGCGGGGGTCGCCTTCCGCCGGCTCAGGCGCCCGCGGCGCGCAGCGCGGCGTCGTAGTCCGGCTCCTGGCCGATCTCCGGCACGAGCTGCCGGTAGACGACCTGGTCGTCCGCGTCGAGCACGACCACCGCGCGCGCCGAGAGCCCGGCGAGCGGCCCGTCCTGGATGAGCACGCCGTAGTCCTTGGCGAAGTCCTTCGACCGCATCATCGAGAGCGGGACGACGTTCGCGAGGCCCTCGGTGGTGCAGAAGCGCTTCTGCGCGAAGGGCAGGTCGCCCGAGATCACCAGCACGACCGTGTTCGCGAGCGCGCCGGCGCGCTCGTTGAACTTGCGCGTCGAGACCGCGCACACGGCGGTGTCGAGGCTGGGGACGATGTTCAGGATCTTGCGCTTGCCGCGGTAGGCGGCGAGCGAGACGTCGGAGAGATCGCCCGCCACCAGCTTGAAGTCGGGCGCCTTGCCGCCGGTCGCCGGCAGGTCGCCGTTGGTGTGGATGGGGTTGCCCTTGAGGGTGATGTTGGCCATGCGTGTACCTCGTAGGTGGGAAGTGGGTGGCCCCGCATCCTGTACCAGGGCGCCGCGCCCGGCGCGCCACTGAAGGGGCGTCCGCTCCGATTCCGGCCACGAAAAAGCCGAGGAGCCGCGCGCCGGAGCGCGCGAGCTTCCTCGGCCGTGGGCAGCCTCCGCGGGCGCGGGGGCTACTTCAGCGTGGCGACCAGGTCCTTCACCGCCTTGACCGACTTGTCCATCATCGCCTGCTCCTCGGCGTTGAGCTTCAGCTGGAGGACGCGCTCGGCGCCGCCGGCGCCGATGACGACCGGCACGCCGACGTAGAGGCCGTCCACGCCGAACTCGCCCTTCAGGAAGGCGCAGGTCGGGAGGACGCGCTTCGAGTCCTTCAGGAAGGACTCGGCCATGGCGATGGCGCTGGAGGCCGGCGAGTAGAAGGCGCTGCCGGTCTTGAGCAGCGCGACGACCTCACCGCCCGCGCCGCGGGTCCGCTTGACCATCGCCGCCATCACCTCGGCGGCCTTGGCGGCGCCGTACTTCTGCTCGAGCAGCTCCATCACCGGGATGCCGCAGACGCTGGTGTACCGGACGAGCGGCACCATGTCGTCGCCGTGGCCGCCCAGGGTGACCGCGCTGACGTCCTTGACGGAGACACCCAGCTCCCAGGCGATGAACGCCGCGAAGCGGGCCGAGTCGAGCACGCCGGCCTGGCCGACGACGCGGTTGTGCGGGAACCCGGTGATGCGCTGGCAGAGCGTCACCATCGCGTCGAGCGGGTTCGAGATGACGATGACGAAGGCGTTGGGGGCGTGCTGCTTGATGCCCTCCGCCACCGAGGTCATGATCTTCGAGTTGACGGAGATGAGGTCGTCGCGGCTCATGCCCGGCTTGCGGGGCAGGCCGGCGGTGACGATGACGACGTCAGCGCCCGCGATGTCCGCGTAGCTGTTCGTGCCCTTGACCTGGACGTCGAACCCGTCGACCGGCGCGGCCTCGGCGATGTCGAGGGTCTTGCCCTGCGGCAGCCCCTCGACGATGTCGAACAGCACCACGTCGCCCAGCTCGCGCAGCGCGCAGAGCTGAGCCAGGACGCCACCGATCTGCCCGCCGCCAATCAATGCGATCTTGCGCCTAGCCATCGTGATCTCCTTGGACCTGCGTTCGGTGCCACGGACTACGCCATCGCCTCGATGATCGCGTTCAGCGTCGCGCTGGGGCGCATCGCCGCCGCGGTCTTCTTCGGATCGGGCCGGTAGTAGCCGCCCATGTCGACCGGCTTCCCCTGCGCCGCGATCAGCTCCCCCGCGATCTTCGCCTCGTTCTCCGCCAGCTGCTTCGCCACCTTGGCGAACCGCGCCTGCAGCTCCTTGTCCTTCGCCTGCGCTGCGAGCGCCTCGGCCCAGTAGAGCGCCAGGTAGAAGTGGCTGCCGCGGTTGTCGATCTGCCCGACCTTACGCGCCGGCGACTTGTTGTTGTCGAGGAACTTCGCGATCGCCTGGTCGAGCGTCTCGGCCAGCACGGCCGCCTTGGCGTTCTTCGAGGTCGCGGCGATGTGCTCGAAGGAGGCCCCGAGCGCGGAGAACTCGCCGAGCGAGTCCCAGCGCAGGTAGCCCTCCTTCACGAACTGCTGCACGTGCTTCGGGGCCGAGCCGCCGGCCCCGGTCTCGAACAGCCCGCCGCCGGCGAGCAGCGGGACCACGGACAGCATCTTCGCGCTGGTGCCGATCTCGAGGATCGGGAAGAGGTCGGTGAGGTAGTCGCGGAGCGCGTTGCCGGTGACCGAGATCGTGTCCAGGCCCTGGCGGATCCGCTTCACGGAGAAGCGCATCGCCTCGACCGGCGGCAGGATGCGGATCTCGAGCCCGACCGTGTCGTGGTCCTTGAGGTACTTCTGGACCTTCGCGATGACCTGCACGTCGTGGGCGCGCTGGTCGTCCAGCCAGAACACGGCCGGCGCGCCGGTGGCGCGGGCGCGGGTGACGGCGAGCTTCACCCAGTCGCGGATCGCGACGTCCTTCGCCTGGCACATGCGGAAGATGTCGCCGGCCTCGACCTTCTGCTGGAGCAGGACCTTGCCGGTGTCGTCCTCGACCACGCGGACGGTGCCCTCGCCGGGCGCGAGGAAGGTCTTGTCGTGCGACCCGTACTCCTCGGCCTGCTGGGCCATGAGGCCGACGTTCGGCACGCTGCCCATGGTCGCCGGGTCGAACGCCCCGTGGCGCTTGCAGTCCTCGAGGATCTCCCGGTACATCGTCGCGTAGCAGCGGTCGGGGATCATCGCCTTGGTGTCGTGCAGCTTGCCGTCCCGGCCCCACATCTTGCCGGAGTCGCGGACCACGACCGGCATCGACGCGTCGACGATGATGTCGTTCGGCGCGTGCAGGTTGGTGATGCCCTTGTCCGAGTCGACCATGGCGAGGGCGGGCCGCCGCTCGTAGGTGGCCTGGAGGTCGGCCTCGATCTCGGCCTTCTTGTCCGCCGGCAGCGCCTGGATCTTCTTGTAGAGGTCGCCGAGGCCGAGGTTCGGGTTGACGCCCGCCTGCTTGAGGGCGTCCGCGTGCTTGGCGAAGACGTCCTTGAAGAAGACCGTCACCGCGTGGCCGAACATGACGGGGTCGGAGACCTTCATCATGGTGGCCTTGAGGTGCAGCGACAGGAGCACGCCGGTCTGCTTGGCGTCGTCGATCTGCTCCTCGAAGAACTTGCGCAGCGCGCGCACGTTCATGACGGCGCTGTCGATGATCTCGCCCTCCTTGAGCGGCGCCCGCTTCTTGAGGACGGTGACCGCGCCGGCCGGCGCGACGAACTCGATCCGGTAGTCGGTGGCCTTCGGGACGGTGAGCGAGGTCTCGCTGCCGTAGAAGTCGCCGCTGGTCATGTGGGCGACGTGGGCCTTCGAGTCGGGCGTGAAGGCGCCGAGCTTGTGCGGGTGCTTCTTCGAGAACGCCTTGACCGAGAGCGGCGAGCGGCGGTCGGAGTTGCCCTCGCGCAGCACGGGGTTCACGGCGCTGCCGAGGCACTTCGCGTACCGGGCCTGCACCGCCTTCTCCTCGTCGGTCTTCGGGCTCTCCGGGTAGTCGGGGAGCTTGTAGCCCTTCCCCTGCAGCTCCTTGATCGCGTCCTTGAGCTGCGGGATGGAGGCGCTGACGTTCGGCAGCTTGATGATGTTGGCCTCGGGCGTCCGGGCGAGCTCGCCGAGCTGCGCCAGGTAGTCCGGGATGCGCTGGCTCTCGGGGAGGCGGTCCGCGAAGTTCGCGATGATCCGGCCGGCGAGCGAGATGTCGCGCGTCTCCACCGCCACGCCCGTGTCCTTCGTGAAGGCCTGGACGATGGGGAGCAGCGAGTACGTCGCGAGCGCGGGGGCTTCGTCGATTTCGGTCCAGATGATCGTGGTCTTCGTCGGCATGTCCTCTTCCTTGGAATGCGTGGCCTTCACGCCTGGGGGTCCTGGGGTCCTGCTCACGTCCTGAGCGCCCGAGGCGCAGGTCCGATGAAGCGCCGTCGAAGCTCGGCTGCCTCTCTTCTGCGCGGGTGCGACCGGTTGCCGCCGGAAGCTAGGCGATTCGCGTGGTTGGTTTCGTTGATCGAGGTCACGCGACGCGTCGAACTTTGACTCCGGGAACGGATGCTGACCCCGAAGAGCCGGCGGCCAGGGCTCGGGTCGGGAAACGTCGGCCCCGGGGCGGTTGTTCCCGGGGGAGCGGGGAAGCGCTCGCGGCGGGTCCTCGCGACCCCCGGGGTCGCCCGCGGCTGCGCGCAGCGCGCAGCTTCGGCCTCGGCCCCAGGCCGAAGGCGCAGGGGACGCCTGGCGCGCCCCGTGCCTGATCGAGGGGCCCATGACGACCGCGCCGATCCCCTGGCTCCCCGGCCTCGCCGCGCTGGCCTTGTCCGCAGGCTGCGGCGGCGGCGCGGGCCGGAACCCCGCGCCGCTGAGCTCGGGGGACGTGAACCTCGTCTTCGTGGTCAGCCAGGACCTGGCGTTCCAGGCCCCCGGAGACGTCGACCCCGGCACGGCGAACCTCAGCCCTCAGGGCCTGCAGCGGTCGCTCCTCCTCGGGACGTTCCTGCGGGACCAGGTGCTCGGCGGGAACGACGTGAACCGCATCTACGCGGTCGCCCCGACCACCCACCTGCAGACCGCGCAGCAGCTCCCGGACCTGGTGCCGCTCGAGACCATCGAGCCGTTCGCGGTCCTGAACCACACCACGCTCTCCAGCGACCTCGCGGGGGGGAGCCCGTTCACCGGCCAGAACAGCCCCATCCGCGCGTCCTACGCGCAGGGCTCCGTGCCCCCCGGGGTGGCCGTCCCCGCGCAGTACTGCCCCACCTGCGCCGGGCTCGACTTCGCCGACCAGGGAGGCGTCAACGAGGCCCTGGTCGCGGAGATCCTGGCGGCGGGCGCGCCCGGCACCTACGTGCTCTCCGCCCCCTGGGAGACCGTCCGCGCGCTCCTCGCGAGCGTCGCCGGCGCGGGTGGCCGAGCGCTGCCGGTGCCGGCGGCCTACGCCGGGCCGGACCGGGTGTACGCGCTCTCGCGCTCGCCGTCGGGCGCCGTCGCCCTCGCGACGTACGACGCCCACCTGTCCCCCGCCGCTACTTATCCGGTGCTGCCGGCTCCGGTCGCGCGAGGCACCTGCACGCCCCCGACGCCGTCCACCCTCACCGTGCGAGCCGGCGTGGGCGGCGCCGTGGTCCCGGCGGCCGCCAACCGCGGCGAGACCGTCTACATCGTCCGGCACGCCGAGGCGCACCCCCAGGGCTACTGGTCCGACAACAACTACGTCGGCGCGGGCCAGTGGCGGGCGCTGGACCTGCCGGACGCGCTCCGCGGCAAGGTGACGCCGGACCAGGTCTGGTCCCAGGACCCCGCCACCTTCAGCCGGGGCACCGTGAGCGGCGTGGGCGAGCAGTACTGGTCGTCGGTCGCGCCCGCGCTCACCGTGGCGCCGTACGCGATCGCGAACGGCCTGGCGCTCCACCTGGCGTCGAGCCTGGACCTCACCTCGCCGGACCTGCCCCGGGCGTCGAGCGACTTCTTCTTCACCGGCGGCCGCTTCTCCGGCCACGACCTGCTCCTGGGGTGGACCTTCACGCAGGTCCCGCAGATGATCGCCGCCCTGGTCGCGAGCTACTTCCCGGGGGGCGGGGCGCCCCAGGTGCCGGCCTGGCCGCCCACCGACTACGACTCGCTCTGGATCGTCACGCTCGACGCCTCCGGCGACCTCACGCTCGACTTCAGCCAGTGCGAGGGGATCGACTCCGCCGCGCTGCCGTCGACCGCCCCCCGCTTCTGACGGCGGCCGGCCCCGGGGCGCCGCGCCTTCAGCCGGCCGCGCCGGGGAAGGCCGCCCGGAGCGCGGCGACCATCGCCGGGCCGAGTGGCTTGAGCAGCTCCGCGTTGTACGACGCGCAGTACGGCACGCCGGCCACCTGGCCGTAGCGGATCGACGGATCGGAGGAGCCGTCCTGCGGCCGCGTCGGGTCCATGCTCTCGACCGGGATGCCGAGCACCGCCGGGACGTTCCGGGCGTTGTAATGCCCGTCGGGCTGGACGATCTGCATGGCGGCGATGCCGGAGGCGCGCGACTCGGCGGCCGGGGTCCCCTCGGCGACCGCCGGGTCCACGTTGGTCGTCACGATGGAGACGGAGTAGTCACCGTTGAGGTGGATCTCGAACGTCCGGAACTGCTGCGGGAAGTCCCGGAGCGAGGCGGTCTCGACCTGCCAGAACCCGCTCTCCGGGGGTCCGCCCGCCAGCGGCGTGAACGCCTTGACGGTGTTGAGGTGGCGGTGCCCGGCGATCCACATGAGCAGGTTGGGCGTGGCCTGCAGCGTCGCCACCAGCCCGGCCAGCGTGACCGCGTTCTGGACCGTCGCGTCCGGATCCTTCGCGGACTCCCACCACTCGGTCTCCGTGCCGATGCCCGACACCGCGATGGGGATGTGCGCGGCGACGATCATGAGCTGATCGCTGGCCTGGCCCGCGGCCAGCTCGGCCTGGAGCCACGCCCAGCGGGTGGCGTCCAGGAAGCCGTGGCCGTGGATGTCGTGGGAGCCGTCGCCCTCGGCCTGCGTGTCGTCGAGCACGATGACCTTGAGCGGGATGCCCGGCCTGGGGAAGAAGCTGTAGCAGGCGAAGCCGCTGCCCATCGACGGATCGACGAGGCCGAAGCCGTGGCCGGCCGGACCGGTGGCGGTGTCGAAGAACTCCTGGATCCAATCGGAGCGGAGGAGCGGGCGCCGGTCGGGGTCGGCCGTGACCGGCGGCGGGGCGCCGACGGACGCCACGGCGCCCGCGCCCCGGACGTCCCCGCCGGCGGTCGAGCCGTCGAGGACGCCGGGGTAGTAGGTGCGGGGCGCGAGGCCGGCCGGGATGTCGAACAGGCACGGGAAGTGCGCCAGGCCGCGCGGGACGAGGATGTCCCCCGCCGCCCAGACCTCGCCGGCGGTGTAGGCCTCCCGGATCCCGAGGGAGGGCACGGCGTCCACCGGGAAGGTGCCGAGGAAGAAGTGGTCGTGGTTGCCGAGCACCTGGTACCAGGGGATCGACCGGTCGAGCCCCGCCGCCTGGAACGGCCGCTGGTAGTCCACCGCGTCCGCGCCGAGGTGCGCGCCGGAGCTGGGCGCGATCACCTTCCCGTCGAGGACGTCGAGGTACCAGCGGAGCTCGTTGTACTGGCTGCTGTTGCAGACGTCGCCCAGGCAGATGCCGAAGTCGAACGGCGTCTCGCGGTGGAGCGCGTTCACCGTCTGCACGGCGGCGTCGAGGACCTGGGTGCTGTAGCGCATCACCGGCGAGTAGAGGGACGTCATCGGGCCGCCGAAGGTGGCGTCCGCCTGCTGCAGGTAGATGAGCTGGTTCGGCGCCTCCTTGTCGGTGATGTGCACGTCGCTCATGGCGAAGAAGGTCGCCAGGCGCGCGAGGCGGGGTCCCGACGGGATCGCGTACCCGGCCGGCATGAGGTCGAGGCGCTGCTCCACGGCGAGCCCGCCCCCGAAGGCGTGATCCCCGTAGCCGTAGGCCGCGTACCGCGACACGAGCGGGAGCTCGACCGGAGCGAGCCCGGAGCCGGAGCCCGGCGTCGCCACCTTGGCGGGCATGGGGAACGACAGCACGCGCTCGGTGGTCCGGGCGACCGTCGCGTCGATGGGGTAGCCGGCGGGCCGCCGGCTCCTGGAGCTGCCGCACCCGGCGCCCGGCCCGCCCAGCGAGGCGAGGGCGGCGGCCGCACCGAACGAGAACGCCACGAACTCGCGCCGCGTCACGCCGCGGACCAGCCGCGACGCCTCGGGGCCGCGGACCAGGCGCGCGTCGTCGCCGGACAGGAGCAGCCTGGCCTTCCCCGCGTCGTCGTGGGCCATGGGGTTCTCCTCGGTTCGAGACGGAGGCCGCCGTCGACGGCGAGCGTCGCCCCGAGCTCGCGCGAAGCAGCCAGTTCCGTGCCGCGGTGCGAAGGCCCAAGCCCTCGGATCCGCGGTGGAAGCGAGGAGCGCGAGGCGACCCCGAGGCGCCGCCGACCCGGCCGGATCGGCCGTTCGGCCCTGGCGGCAGGTCACCGGCGGGGAGAATCGTCTCCGCGCCCCCGGGCCAGTGGAGGTAGGGTCAGCGGCATGAAGCGTCTCCTGAGGTGGGTCGGTCTCGCGGCGCTCCTCGTCGTGCTCTGCCTCGCCGCCATCGTCTTCGCCTCCTTCCGCGGCCTGTCGGGCATCGAGGACGGGCGCAAGCTCGAGGGCGTGGAGGTGGTGAGGGACGGCATCGTCGCCTGCTACCTGGTGGACCTCGGCCCGGGCGAGGTCGCGCTCGTCGACGCCTGCAACGACGCTTCGGCCCGGGCGATCCGCGCGGCGCTCGCGAGGCGCGGGCTCGGCGCCGGCGCGGTGAAGGCCGTCTTCCTCACCCACGGCGACGCCGACCACATCCGCGGCGCGCGCGCCTTCCCCGGGGCGCAGGTCCTGGCGCTGGAGCCGGACGTCGCGCTGGCGGAGGGGCGCGAGATCCGGATGCTGACCTGGCTGCTCTCCCCGAAGGACACCGGCGTGCGCGTCACCCGCGCGCTCGCCGACGGCGAGGCCGTCGAGCTCTCGGGCGTCACCTTCCGTGCCTACGCCGTCCCCGGGCACACGAAGGGCAGCGTCGTCTTCCTCGCGCGCGGCGTGCTCTTCATGGGCGACAGCGCCGAGGTGACGAGCAAGGCCACCCTCGCGCCGGCGAAGCGCCTCACGAGCGCCGACCCGGCGCGGAACCGCGACTCGCTCTCGAAGCTCGCCGCGCGGCTCGCCCCGGCGGCGGCCGAGGTGCGGTTCATCGCGCCCGCGCACTCGGGCGTGCTCGCGAAGGGGTACGCGCCGCTCGCCGACTTCGCGCGCGCCTTCCAGCCGGTCAGGCGGTAAGCGGGGCCGGGGCGCCGCCCGCGGCCGGGTGGGCGCGGATGCGTGCGCCGCTCACATCGGAGCCGGGCCGGCGCGCCGCGCCGGAGGGCGACGGGCCACGAGGCGGGCGTGCTAGAGATGACGGCGGGCGCGTCCATCCTCGAAGGGAGTCGAGCTCGATGCCTGGCCTCCTCGGTGGCGACGCGGACCTGGTGAAGGCGCTCTCGCTCCTCGCCCTCGGCGGCTCGATCGGCGCCGCGCTGGCCGCCGCGCTGCAGTGGCGGCTCCGCGGGCGATGCACGGTCACGCGGGCAGCGCTCGAGGCTTCGGAGGATCGGCTCCGCTGGGCGCTCGAGGCGACGAGCGAGATCGTCTGGGACTGGGACCTCGCGCGCGACACGCTCTACCACCCGTCGTGGGCGAGGACCTACGGGTATCGCCTCGAGCGGACCCCCCGCACCGGACGGGAGCTCGTCCCGTTCATCCACCCCGAGGACATGCCGGCGTTCCACGCGGAGGTCGTCAAGGTGGTGGAGGGCTCGCAGGACGTGTTCGAGATCGAGCACCGGGTCCTGGCCGGCACCGGCGAGTGGAGGTGGATGCTGGGGCGCGCCCGGGCGGCGTCCCGCGACGCGGCGGGCAAGGCGACCCGGCTCGTGGGCACCTGCACCGACATCACCGAGAAGAAGCGGATGGCGATCAAGCTCCAGATCGCGGACCGCATGGCGTCCCTCGGGACCCTCGCGGCCGGGGTGGCGCACGAGATCAACACCCCGCTCGCGTACGTGCTCGCGAACGTCGACTGCTGCCTGGAACGCCTGGAGCCGCTCACGGCTGCGGGGGACGGCGCCGCGCCGACCACCGACGTCGCGCGCGAGTGCGTCGGCGCCTTGCGCGACGCGCACGCCGGCGCCGCGCGGATGCGGGACATCGTCCGCGACCTCAAGGCCTTCTCGCGCGTGGAGGACGACGTCCGGGAGCCCGTGCAGGCGCAGGCGTCGCTGCGGGCTGCGCTCTCGCTCGCGGACCTCGAGCTGCGCCGCCGGGCCCGGGTCGTGCTGGACTTTCAGCCGGTCCCGCCGGTCCTGGCGTCCGAGTCTCGGCTGTCCCAGGTCTTCCTCAACCTGCTCGTCAACGCGGCCCAGGCGATCCCCGAGGGGCACCCGGATCGTCACGAGATCCGCGTCACGATGCGTGAAATGGCCGGCGGGAAGGTCATGGTGGAGATCCGCGACACCGGCTGCGGCATCGCGCCGGAGCACCGTCACCGCATCTTCGACCCGTTCTTCACGACCAAGCCGGCCGGGGTCGGCACCGGACTCGGGCTCAGCATCTGCCACGAGATCGTGTCCGCGCTCCGCGGTGCGATCGAGGTCGAGAGCGAGGTCGGCCAGGGGTCGCGCTTCCGCGTGATCCTCCCGGCCGCCTCCGTCACCCAGGCCGACGTCCGGCGGGCGCAGCCCGAGGTGGCGCCCCGCGAGCTGGTGGGGTGAGCGTGCGGTCAAAAAAAGAGAGGCTCCAAGGTCGGAACCTTGGAGCCTCGTAGACTGGCGGGGTGTACGGGACTCGAACCCGTGGCCTCCGGCGTGACAGGCCGGCGTTATAACCGACTTAACTAACACCCCAAGTTCGGAAGGACTTGGGCGGAGCAGGTTTCGAACCTGCGACCCTCGCCTTGTAAGGGCGACGCTCTACCGCTGAGCTATCCGCCCTCACGGGCGTGAGCAGGCGGGGTTTCTAGCTTGGCGGCTGGGGGCTGTCAACGCCCGCCTGCCGAACTTCCGGCGGCCGGGGAGAGGCCCCAAGTTCCTGGACCACCCCGCGATCGGGGTGTTACAGGCCGCCCATGCGCTGGGAACCGGGGATGAAGGTGGTGCACCGCGCCCAGCGCGGCTGGGGCGTGGGCGTCGTGATCCAGGTGGGAGACGACGGCCGGCGCCTGGCGGTCCGCTTCGCCGGGCGCGACGGCGTCACCGTGGTCTCCGGCCGCGACCCGGCGCTCACCGCCGTCCCGCTCGACACGCCCATCGAGGAGGTGGGGGCGGCCGGGCCCATGGACGCGCTCGCGGCCGGGCAGGCGGGGGGTGCCTCGTCCTTCCGGCTGCGCGCCATGGTGGCGCGGCTCGAGGCGCTGCGCCGGGCGGACAGCCTGGGCGCGCTCCTCTCCTCGCGCGTCCACGTGCTCCCCTACCAGGTGGGCGCCGCTGGCCGCATCCTCGCCGACCGCGCGCCGCGCTTCGTCCTCGCCGACGAGGTGGGCCTCGGCAAGACGGTCGAGGCGGGCCTCGTCTTCGCCGGCCTGCGCCAGCTGGGCCTCGCCGAGCGGGTGCTCGTCATCGTCCCCGAGCACCTCGCCTTCCAGTGGCTGGCCGAGCTCTTCCACAAGTTCAACGCGCTCTTCACGCTCCTCACCGCCGAGCGCATCGAGGAGCTGGGCGGGCCCGAGGCGGCGCTGGCGCGGAGCCCGCTCGCCATCGTCTCGCAGGAGCGGCTGCGCGCCGACGACGCGCTCGTCGACGCCGCCTGCGAGCTGCCGCTCGATCTCGTGGTGGTGGACGAGGCGCACCACCTCGCCGACGACGCGCTCCACGACGCGGTGGAGCCCATCGCCAAGGCCGCCTTCGGCTGCCTGCTCCTCACCGCCACCCCGGTGCGGCTCGATCCGCGCGAGTACTTTCGCCTGCTCGCGCTGGTGGAGCCGGTCCCCACCGCCTCGCTCGACGCGTTCCTGGCGCGGCTCGCCCGCCACGAGCGGCACGCCGAGGTGGCGCGCGCGCTCCTCGCCGGCGGCGACCCGGCCGCGGCGCGGGCGCGGCTCGCCGAGCTCGAGCCGGACGACCCGGCCTTCGAGGCGGACGGCCCGGCCGACCGTGGGGCGCTCCTCGCCCACCTGGCCGACCGCTACAGCCTCTCCTCCCGGCTCATCCGCAACCGCCGCGCCAAGGTGGGCGCCTTCACCGAGCGGGTGCTCCGGCGCCTCGACGTCGCCGCGGGCGAGAAGCTCGAGGCGACCGCCCGGCTCTGCGTCGAGCTCGCCGGGCAGGGCGAGAAGGTGCTCGTCTTCGCCGGCGACCCGGCGCTGCTCGCCGCGGCGCAGGCGGCGGTGGCGCGGCTCGGCAAGGAGGCGCTCCTCTACGACGAGGCCGGCACCATCGAGGCGCGCGACCGGCTGGTGGCGCGCTTCCGCGACCCGGACGGACCGATGATCCTGCTCTGCGGCGAGTCCGGGGGCGAGGGGCGCAACTTCCAGTTCGCGAGCCACCTCGTCTGCCTGGACCTGCCCGACTCGCCGCTCACGCTCGAGCAGCGCATCGGCCGGCTCGACCGCCTGGGGCAGCACCGGCCGGTCGAGATCCACGTCCCCTGCGAGCCCGGCGACGACGCCTTCCTGGCCGGCCTCTACGAGCAGGAGATCGGCATCTTCGCGGAGCCGGTGGGCGGCCTCGACGCCGTGCTCGCCTCGCTGCCGGCGGAGCTGGCCGCGCTGCGCGAGAAGCCGGCCAAGGCGCGCGAGAAGTTCCGCCGCGCGCTGGCCGAGCGGGTGGCGGAGGGCCGGCGCGCGCAGCACGAGGGCTACGACCCCATCCTCGACCTCCGCTCCGCCTCGCTGCCGGAGCTGTCGCGCCTGGTGGGCAACGCCTACCGGCGCCTCGGCGAGGCGGCCCCCGCCGATCCGGCCGCCGGCGCCGACGCCGCGCAGGAGGCGCTGCTCGCGCTCTCGCGCTCGCTGGAGGAGCAGCTCGAGGACGCCTGCGCCGACGTGGCGCGGCGGGTCGGGGTGGACGTCGACACCGACCAGAACGTCCACCCGTTCGAGGTCGCCTTCACCCTCGGCGCCCACCTGCGCATCGAGGCCCTGCCCGGGATGGAGATCCCGGACGACCCGGTCACGCACCTCGGCAGCTTCTGGCGCGAGACCGCGGTGGCGCGCGACGAGCTGGAGTGGTTCGCCACCGGGCACCGGCTGGTGGAGGCGCTGCTCGGGCTCGTCCGCGACGGCGAGGTGGGCCGCACCGCCGCCTTCCGCTCGGCGGCGGCGCCCCGGCGCGGCGCGCTCTACACCCGCTGGCAGGTGGTCTGGCCGGCGCCGGCCGACGTCGAGCCCGGCGCGCGCGTGCCGTCGCGGCAGGCCTCGCGCTACCTCGAGGCGGCGCCCATCGCGCTGGCGGTGGACCTCGCGGAGGGGAACCGCCTCGTCCCAGGGCTGAGCGAGGAGCTGGAGGGCGAGGAGGGGGCGGAGGAGGCGCGGGTGGGGGCGGTCCCGCCGCCGCTGCTCGAGGCAGCGCGGCTCGCCGCCGAGCGCGCGGCGCAGGGCGAGCTGGCGCGCCGGCGCGAGGAGGCGCTGGCCGCGCTGGCGGCGCACGCCGAGGCCGAGGAGGAGCGCCTCGTCACCGCCGCCTTCGAGGGCGGCGCCGAGCGCGAGGCGGTGGAGGCGGCCCTGCGCGCGCTCCGCCGGCACCGCGCCGTCACCGAGGCCGCGCTCGGCCGGACCCGCCTCGAGCTCGACGCCGCCGCGCTGGTCGTCCCCGCCTGACGCCGGGAGCCCCATGGACCTCGTCCCCTTGCTGCAGCGGCTCGTCGCCCTCGACTCCACCTCCAGCCGCTCGAACGTGCCGGTGGTCGACCTGCTCGAGGAGCTGGTCCGGCCGCTCGGCTTCGAGACGCGCCGCCTCGACTGGCGCGACCCGGCCGGCGTCGCGAAGACGAACCTGGTGGCGCGCCGGGGGCCGGACGCGCCGGGCGGCCTCGCCCTGGTCGGCCACACCGACTGCGTCCCGTTCGACCCGGCCTGGGACGAGGCGCTCGCGGGCACGCTCCGCGACGGCCGGGTGTACGGGCGGGGCGCCGCCGACACCAAGGGCTTCGTCGCCTGCGCCCTCGCGGCCGCCGCGCGCGCGCCGTCCCACCGCGCGCCGCTCCACCTGCTCTTCACCAGCGACGAGGAGGTGGGCTGCACCGGCGCGAAGATGCTGCTCGCCGAGGGGCGGGTGCGCCCGCGGCAGGCCATCGTGGGGGAACCCACCTCGCTCGTCCCCGTCCGCGCGCACAAGGGCTACTGCGCGGTGGATGTGACCGTCACCGGCGTCGAGGGGCACAGCGCCTTCCCGGACCTGGGCGCCTCGGCCATCCACGCCGCGGGCCGGCTCCTGGCGGAGGTGGCGCGCATCCAGGAGGAGCTGAAGGACGACCCGGATCCGCTCTTCGCCCCGCCCTTCACCACCCTCAACGTCGGGGTCATCCACGGCGGCAAGGCGCGCAACATCCTCGCCGGCGAGTGCACCTTCTCGCTCGAGTGGCGCCCGGTCCCCGGCCAGGACCCGGAGCGCGCGCTCCGGCTCTTCGACGCCGCCGGCGCGCGGGTCGCGGCCGAGGGGGGCGGTCGCGTCGCGGTCCGCCGGACGCCGCTCAGGCTCGACGACGCCGCGGTGACGCCCGCCGGCGCCGAGCTGGTGCGCTTCCTCGAGGCGGAGAGCGGAGCGGCCGCCCGCAGCATCCCCTTCGGCACCGAGCTGCCGGAGCTCATCGCGCTCGGGGCCGAGGGGTGCGTCTTCGGGCCGGGCGACATCCGCGTGGCGCACCGCACCGGCGAGCACGTGCCGGTGGCCGAGCTCGAGCGGTGCACCGAGATCCTGACCCGCGCCATCGGGCGGTTCTGCGCCTGACCCCGGGCCGCGGTATCCTCCCCGGCATGGCGCTCACCTTCTGGAAGTACGAGGGGCTCGGGAACGACTTCGTGGTGGTCGAGGCGGACGCGCTGATGAGCGCCCCCCGCGCCGTGCGCCTGTGCGACCGGCGCCGCGGGGTGGGCGCCGACGGCGTCCTGTCGATCCTGCCGCCCCGGACCCCCGGCGCCGCCGCGTACATGCACCTCTACAACTCGGACGGCTCCGAGGCCGCCATGTGCGGGAACGGCATCCGCTGCGTGGCGCGCCACCTGGCGGAGCGGCGCGGGCTGTCGGGCGAGCTCGTCATCGACACCGACGCGGGCCCGCGGCGCTGCCTGCTCCACCTCGGCCCGGGGGGCGCGGTCGAGGCGGTCTCGGTGGAGATGGGGCCGGCGCGGCACGAGGGCGAGCAGACCTTCGAGGTGGGCGAGGAGCGGCTCGTCGGCCAGCGCATCTCGATGGGCAACCCCCACGCGGTGTTCATCGGCCCCTCGTCGCTCGAGCGCGCGGCGCGGCTCGGTCCGTTCGTCGAGCAGGCGGTGCCCGGCGGCGTGAACGCCGGCTTCGCCTCGCCGCGCCCGGGCGGCCTCGACCTCGTGGTCTGGGAGCGCGGGGCGGGCCTCACCGACGCGTGCGGCACGGGCGCCTGCGCCGCCGCGGTGGCGGCGGTGACGGCGGGGCTCCTGCCGGCCGGCGAGCCGCTGGAGGTGCGCCTGCCCGGCGGCGCGCTCCGCGTCACCGTCGCGCCGGACCGCGTGGGCGTGCTCATGCGCGGCCCGGCCGAGCGGGTCTTCCAGGGCGAGACGACGCTCTAGGCGACGCGTCAGGCGGCGAGGGCCGCCCGGACGAGCGGGCTCGCGCAGAGGATCCGGAACTCCGCCTCGGACAGCCAGGCGGTCCTGAGGCCCCGCGGCGAGCGGAGGGTCAGGCGCACGCGCGCCTCCTGGCGCTCGACGGTGGCGCTCGAGCCGCGCGCCAGGTCCCGCTCGATCGACCGCAGGTGGCGGTGGATGCGCAGCGCGCGCTGCCCCTCCGGCGAGGAGAAGGCGAGGAAGTGGCGGTTCCGGCTGAAGCCGGGCTCCTCCCGCAGCCGCCGCACCACGCGCTCGACGAAGTCCTCCACGGCAGGAGCCTAGCATCGCCCGGCGCGCCGCCGCCACGGCCCCGCCCCCGGGCGCGGCGCGCGAGGTCAAGGACGCGCGGCGCGCAGGTGCTCGGCCAGCGGGCGGTCCACCCGGTGGATGTGCTCGCGCAGCCAGCTCGTCACGCGCGCGTTGACGCGCAGGATGAGGCCGGCGCTCGGCCCGTTGCGCCGGTGGTCCTCCTCGAGCGTCGCCAGGTCGCGCGAGAACCCCTCGTGCTCCGCGTGGTGCTCCGCGTACCCCGGATAGGCGCTGGCCCGCATGAGCGCCTCCTCGGCTGTGAAGTGCGTCTGCACGTAGTCGGCGAGGAAGGCGAGCGTGCGGCCGACCTCTTCGCGCGAGCGGCCGCTGCGGATGGCCTGCAGCAGGGCGTCCACGTGCAGGAAGAGCTGCTCGTGCTGGCCGTCGATCGCCGGCACTCCCGTCGACAGGGTCGGGTCCCACGAGACGGCCATGAGGGCATCCTACCGGCGGGCCCGCCCGGGGGGGCGTGAAAAGCGGCCCGACCGGGCGGGCGCCTCAGAAGGCCGCCCGGACCGCCCTCTCCAGCTCGCGGCGGGCGCGGCCGCTGGTGGGCCCGACGAACACGCCGAGCAGCTTGTCGCGGGTGAACGTCTCGCGCGCCACCCGCAGCACGTCCTCGGGGGTGACGCGCTCCACCCGCCGGCAGCGCTCCTCGAAGCCCTCCGGCGCGTGCAGCACCTCGCCCGAGCCGTACCAGCCGGCCAGCTCCGCGGCGCTGTCGAGCGAGAAGGCGAGCGTCATCCGGTGGCGGCGCTGGACGCGCGAGAGCTCCTCCTCGCCCACCGGCCGCACCGCCAGGTCGGCGAGGACGCGCAGGATCTCGGACACCACCCGCGGCAGCTTCTTCGGCGCGCAGGCGCCGTCCACCACGAACATGCCGCAGTCGGCGAAGGCGTCGATGCCCGCGTGCAGCGAGTAGGCGAGCCCGCGCCGCTCCACCACCTCGAACGGCAGCCGCGACGAGAGGCCGTCGTCGAGGATCCGCCGGATGACGAGGTGGACCGGGTAGTCGGGGTGGTGCTCGGGCGGGCAGGGGAAGTTGAGGCACAGCTCGGACTGCGCGTCGTCGTGCTCGACGTGCTCGAGCCGCGGCCCGTCCGGCCAGGGCGGCGGCGGCGCGTCGCGCGAGACCTTGCCGCGGGGGAGCGCGCCGAGGTGCTCCTCGGCCAGCTCCACCACCTGGCCCTCCCGCACCGGGCCGGCCACGCACAGCACCAGGTTCGTCGCGCAGTAGAAGCGGGCGTGGTGGGCCCGCACCTCGGCCTCGCCCAGCGCGCGGATGATGTCCGGCGTGCCGGCGATCTTGAAGCCGAGCGGGTGGGCGCCGAAGGCGAGCCGCTTCGAGAGGTTGTCGGCGTCGATGTCGCGGCCGTCGCCGTCCACCTCGTCCAGGATCTCCTCCAGGATGATCTCGCGCTCGACGTCCATCTCGCGCAGCAGCGGCCGGCGGATCATGTCGCCCAGGATGGCGAGCCCGGTCTCGAGCTCGCCCGCGTGGATGGGCGTGTAGTAGCAGCCGTGGTCGCGGGCGGTGATGCCGTTCAGGTTGCCGCCGGCGCTCTCGACCGCCGCGTTCATGGCGACCGTGTCCGGGAAGCGCCGCGAGCCGCGGAAGAAGAGGTGCTCGAGGAAGTGCGAGACGCCGTTCGTCTCCGGCCGCTCGTGCCGGGAGCCGGCGCGGACGTAGAGGGCGATCATCGCCGAGTGCAGCCCCGGCGCGGGCACCGTCAGGACGCGCAGCCCGTTCGGCAGCACCCGCCTCCGCACCTCGCAGAAGCGCGGGTCGACCCGCGCCGCCGCCCGGCCACGCCCGGCCGTCCGCGTCAGCGGTCCCACCCTCGCGCCCACCGTCGTCCTCGACCGCCTCATGCCTCGAGTGCCTCCATCCCCGCCGCCGCGCCGGAACGATCCTCTCCCCGGGGCAGCCTCACCGTGAACGTCGTGCCCGCCCCCGGCGCGCTGTCGCACCGGATCGTGCCGCCGTGCTCCTGCACCACCTGCTGCGCGAACGCGAGCCCGAGCCCGGTGCCCTTCTCCTTCGTCGAGTAGAACGGGTCGAAGATGCGGGGCAGCGCCTCGGCCGGGATGCCCGGGCCGGTGTCGCGCACCTCGGCCTCGGCCCCCCCGTCCGCCGCGCGCCGCGTCGCGACCGTCACCTCCCCGCCGCCCGGCATCGCCTCGCGGCTGTTGCGGAGCAGGTTCAGGAAGGCCGCCCGGAGCTGCCCCTCGTCGGCGCGCACCGGCGGCAGGTCCTCGGCGAGCGCGAGCCGGAGCGCCACCCGCGCCGCCGCCAGCTCGGGGCGCACGAACTCGCACAGCGCCGCCAGCACCTCGTTCAGGTCCTCCGGCGCGTAGGCGGGCCGGGGGAGCCGGGCGAAGCGCAGGTACTCCTCGGTGACGCCGCCGAGGCGGTCCACCTCGCGCCCGATGGCCTGGACGAGCGCCAGCGCCTCGGGCGAGCCGGCCGCGCCGGAGAGCTCCTCCGCCAGCAGCTCCGCGTTCAGCCCGATGGCGTTGAGCGGGTTGCGGATCTCGTGCGTGATCTGCGCGGAGATGCGGCCGACCGCCGCCAGCCGCTCGGCGCGGAGCAGCTCCGCCCGCTGCCGCTCCAGCGAGGCCGCCATGGCGTTGAACTCGCGCGCGAGGAGCCCCAGCTCGTCCTTGCTGCGCACCTCCACCTTGCGGGAGAGGTCGCCCCGCGCGACCGCCTTCACGCCGTCGGTGAGGACGCGGATGGGCGCGAGCAGGCGCTGCCCGATGAGCATGGCGCCGAGGCCCACCGCGGCCGCCAGCACCGAGTAGAGCACCACCAGCAGCACGCTCCGCCGGTCGGCCCGCTCCGCGGCGTGGACCCGGTCGGCCACCTGGCCGTCGAGCGCCGCCTGCAGGAGCTTCACGTCCAGGGAGAGCCCCTTCTCGAGCCGCCGGACCGCCTCCACCCGCTCGGCCAGGGCGGGGTCGTCGGCCCCGGCATCGCCGCGCTCCAGCGCCGCGAAGAGCGCCCCCGCCGCCTGGTCGTAGGCGGTCCAGCGCGCGTCGAGCGCGTCGACGCGGGCGGACACCTCGGCGAAGAAGCGGGCGTCGGCGCCGGAGGCGAAGCCGCGGGCGCGGGCGAGCACGGCGCGCGCCTCGGAGAGCTTCTCCTTCACCACCGCCGGGAAGTGCGCCCGCGCCACCGGCAGGAACACCCGCCGCGCGGCCGGGTCCATCGCCTTCACCTCGAGCGCGCGGGCGGTCACCCAGTCCTTCACGTCGATCTGCGCCGCGATGCGGGTGAGGGGCAGGTACCCCTCGCTGAGGAGGCGCAGGTCCGTCCCGAGCGCGTGCATGCGGCCGACGGCGAAGAGCGCCGCCAGGCCGAACGCGGCGAGCGCGACGGCGAAGGCGAGGAACATCCTGGCGGCGAGGCTGCGCATGGGCGGGAAAGCTCGCGCCGCGCGGCGCGAGGGAGAGGCGGATCGTAGTACGGAACCGGCGGCGCGCCGCATCCGATCCCGGCCCGGAGCGGGTGGCGCGCGCCTCGGATGGGCGAAGGGAGCCCATGCCCCCTCGCTCACTCGGGTTTTCGCCGAACCGAGCGGTCGGGCGCCCGCCGGCCCCGCGCTCGTAGGGCGGGGGCTCGTCCCCCGCCGCAGGGGGGCACGGCGGCCGGGGCAGCCCTCGGGTTTCCCCGTTGACGCCCCGGGCCAAAGCGGTGGTAACTTCACGGGTTCCCACCTCTCCCGTGCCGGAGTCCGCCATGATCGGCCTCGCCCTCCTCGCCGCGCTCGTCGCAGCGCTCGCCGCCGTCGCCTTCTTCCTGCAGAACCGCTCCGTCCGGCAGGTCGCCGCCGCCCGCGCGACCGAGGCGGAGCAGCTGCGGCGCGACCTCGAGAAGGTGCAGAAGGAGGTCGGCGCGCTGCGCGCCGAGGCGAAGGAGCGGCGCGAGGAGGCGACCGGGCTCCGCGCCGACCTCGCCTCCACCAAGAAGAGGGCGTTCGAGCAGGCCGAGGCCGCCAAGAAGGCCGGCGGGGCGGCGCTGCTCCGGACCGAGATCGACAAGCTCACCACCCGCCTGGCGGAGGCGCGCGAGGAGGCGGCGCACCAGGGCGAGCGCGTCCGCGCCGCCGAGGCCGCCGCCGAGAAGCAGCGGCAGGAGCTGGAGCGCGTGCGCGCCGAGGTGCAGCGCCGCGCCGCCGAGCCGGCCGCGCCGCCGCCCGCGCCGGCCGCCGCCGCGCCGGTGGCCGCCGCCCCGGCCCCGGCCGGCGCCGACCCTGCCAAGCTCGCCGCCGAGGCGGAGCGGGCCGACAAGGCCGAGGCGAAGCTGCAGGAGGCGCGCAAGCGGGTCGCCGAGCTGGAGAAGGACGTGAAGGCCATCCGCGGCCGGCTCGAGACCGAGAAGCGCGTCTACATGGTCCAGAAGAGCGAGCTCGAGCTCGCGAACGACCGGCACGCCGAGCTGCGGCGCCGCCACGACGCGCTCCGCAAGGACCACGAGGAGCTGCTCGACGCCGTGCGCCAGGCCGCCCGCGAGGAGCGGCGCCTGGCCGAGGCGGCGCCCGCGGCCGCCGCCCCGGCGGAGCCCGGCGCGAAGAGCGCCTAGCGGCCCGGGCCGCTCACCGGGTCAGGTCGGGGGCCGGCACCGCCGCCCCGGCGGCGAGCAGCTTGTAGAGCGGCGCCAGGTCCCGGAAGACGCCCAGCACGTCGCCCACCGCGAGGCTGCGCGCCTCCTCGGCCGGCCACGCCACGCCGACGTCCACGCCGGCGCTCGCCGCGGACGCCAGCGCGTCGGCGAGCTCGCACCAGAAGGCGGCCGAGTGCGCGGGCGCGAGCTCCGGCAGCTCCTCGTGCTCCCAGCCCGCGTAGCTGCGGAGCTTGCGGAAGGGCTTGCCCTTGCGGGCGAGGCTCTGCGCCTCGCGCAGGAGGGCGCGGCGCATGCCGCCGCCGCGGTCGGCGGCGGCGCGCGCCGCCACCCGGGCGTGGAGGTGGGCGCGGCTCACGGCGAGCGCCAGGTGCGGCGCCGCGCGGTAGCCGCGATCGCCGGCGCAGAAGGCGACGAGCACCTCCTCGGGCGGCTCGTCGCGCCGCCGCGCCAGGCGCCCCGGCTCCGGCGCGAGCGGCGTGCCGACCACCCGCGAGAGGCCGGCGGCCAGCTCGGCGCCGAGGCGCGCCAGCGCGGGGACGAGGGTGTCCTCCAGCGCCCGGGCGCGCTGGTCCGGGTCCGCGATGCGGAAGAGCGCGAACTCCTCTGGCCCGATCCCGAGCCCCGCCATGGGCACCCCCAGGCCGCGCGAAAGCAGGCATCTTACCACGTCCGGCTTCTCCGGAGCCGCCGGCTGCTGTTAAGGTGCCACCCCCCATGCAGAAGGCGGAGCGTCTCCTCGATCTGGCCGCGTTCCTCTTGCGCGCGGCGGAACCGGTCTCCTGGCGCGAGATCCAGGAGCAGTTCCCGGGCGATTACGGCGGCTCGGAGGAGGCCGCCATCCGCAAGTTCGAGCGCGACAAGGCCGAGCTGCTCGAGCTCGGCATCCCGGTCCGGTGGGACGCGCAGGACGAGGACCGGCCGGCCGGCTACCTCATCGACCGCGACGAGTTCTACCTCCCCAACCTGGAGCTCCCGCCGGAGGACCTGGTCCTGCTCTACCTGGCGGGCTCGGCGGCGCTGGCGCAGGGTGCGTTCCCGTACGCGAAGGACCTGGCCCACGCGCTCAACAAGCTCTCCTTCGCCGCCCGTGCGCCGGGCGCCTCCGAGACGGCGGCGCTGGCGGCCCGCCACCTCTCCAGCGACGACGCCGCCCCGGCGCGGCCCGGCGGCGGCGGCCCGCTGGCGCAGCAGCTCGAGGAGCTGTCGGCGGCGGTGATGGCGAAGAAGCGGGTGCACCTCGCCTACCAGGGCGCCGAGCGGCGGGCGCGCACCGAGCGCGACGTGGACCCGTACGGCCTCTACCAGTCGGGCTCCGCCTGGTTCCTGGTCGGCTGGTGCCACCTGCGCCGCGACGTCCGCACCTTCCACCTGGCGCGCATCCTGGAGCTGTCGGTGAACGCGGCCGCGCCGCGCACCCCCGACTTCGCGGTGCCGGCCGGGTTCGACCTGCACGCGCTCGCCACCCGCGAGACCTGGGAGTACGCCATCCACGCGCCGGAGCGGTGCACGGTGCGGCTGGAGGGGCCGGTCTCGCCGGAGGCGCGCGCCTCGTTCGGCCCCCGGGCGCAGCTCCGGGAGGAGGACGGGGCGGTGGTGGTCGAGCTCGTGGCCACCAACGCCGAGGCGCTCCTGCGGCACGTGCTGGCGCTGGAGCGCGCGCAGGTGGTGGCGCCGGCCCGGCTCCGGCAGCAGGCGAGGGCCGTGCTCGACCGCCTCGCGGAGCGGCTCGCGTGAGCGCCCCCCGCAAGGCGGCGGCGAAGCGCGAGGCGCCCGCCGCCAAGGCCGACCCGCGCGAGCGGCTGCGCCGCGTGCTCTTCCTCGTCCCCTACGCCGTTCAGCACCGCGGCATCCCGGTGAAGGAGCTGGCGGCCAAGTGCGGCATCACCGAGAAGGAGCTGCTCGAGGACCTCGACTTCCTGCTCGGCGTCGGCTGCCCACCCTTCGCGCCCGACGACTTCCTCGACCTGTACGTCGAGGGCGACCGCGTGTACGTGGCGCTGCACCAGAGCTTCTCGCGCCCGCCGCGCTTCACCGAGAGCGAGGCGGCGGCGCTCGGGGCCGCGGCCCAGGCGCTGGGCGGCGAGGGCAAGGACCGCGCGCTGGCGGCGCTGCGGCAGTCGGTGCCGCGCGACCGGCGCAAGAGCTTCGACGAGCTCATGGGGCGGCTCTACGCCGGCTCGCCGCCCGCGCCGGGCTCGGTGCTGGGCCGGCTGCAGCGCGCCATCGGCGAGCGGCGCGAGGTGCGGCTGCGCTACTACACCGCCACGCGCGAGGCGGAGAGCGAGCGCACCGTCCGCCCCTGGACGCTCGCCCAGCGCTTCGGGCACTGGTACCTGTACGGCTTCGACCTCTCGCGTGACCGGCCGCTGCCGTTCCGGCTCGACCGGATCCGCGAGTGCGCGCTCACGGACGCGCGCTTCGAGGCCCCCGGCGCGGCGCAGCTGTCGAAGGCGCGGCTCTTCTCCGAGGCGCAGGGCGAGGCGGTCCGCGTCCGGCTGGCGCCGCGCGCCGCCGCCTGGGCGGTGTCGAGGCCCGGCGTGGTGCTCGTCGCGCGCGACGAGGACGGCGGCGCGGTGGTGGAGGTGCCGGGCGCCAACGAGGACTGGGCCACCCGCTTCGCGCTCTCCTTCGGAGGCGACGCCGAGGTGATCGCGCCCCCGGCCGCCCGCAGGCACTTCGCGGAGACGGTCAGGCGCTCGCTCGCCCGCTACCGCTGATCGGGGCGGGGTGGGAGATCCTCCGCACCCCGGGGTGTCCCACACCCTCGGCTCGGCAGGAACGGCCGGGCGCGAAATCGCGAGGTTGCGCGGGCTGGCTGCGGCACGCCGGACGCATTCGACGCCGCCGGGGCTCGAGACGAAAGGCAGCCGCACCCATGGCGCGCGTCCTCATCGTGGATGACACCGACATCGTGAGAAAGGCGCTCGAGCTCGCCGTCCGCAAGATGGGACACGAGGCGGAGAGCACCTCGGACGCCCTCTGCGCGCTCGAGCTGGCCCGGGTGCGTCCCCCCGACCTGGCGCTGGTGGACTACCGGATGCCGGGCATGGACGGCGTGACGCTCCTCGGCGAGCTGGTGCGGTCGCTCGGAGAGCGCTGCCCCAAGGTGCTGTTCGTCTCGGCCAGCCCCCCCGAAGAGGTGAAGGCGCGCCTGGTCGAGGGGGCGGGGCGGCCGGTCGGCTACGTGAAGAAGCCGTTCCACCTCGACGACCTGTCACGGGTGGTGGCGGAGGCGCTCGCGGCGTAGCGCGCAGTCGCCCCAGCGCTGCGACCGCGGCGCCCCTGGCGCGCCGCGGCGCGTCGTGCGAGGCTCCCCGCCCGCATGGGAACGCACGACGTCCTCGTCATCGGCGGCGGCATCAGCGGCCTCACCTTCGCGCACGAGGCGGCCCGCGCCGGCCGCTCGGTGCTGGTGCTCGAGCAGGCGCCGCGGGTCGGCGGCTGCCTCGCCACCCACCGCGGCGCGAGCGGCTTCTGGTACGAGCTCGGGGCGCACACCTGCTACAACTCCTACGTCGGGCTGACCGAGGTGCTCGACGCCTGCGGCCTGGCGAAGGCGGTGCTCCCCCGCGCCAGGACCCACATGCGGATGGTCGAGGGCGACCGGGTCCTGCCGGGCTCGAACCTCGCCATGCTGCTGCGCCAGTTCTCCTGGCCCGAGCTCGCCGTCCACGCGCCGCGCATGTTCACGGCCAAGAAGGACGGCCAGACCGTCTACTCGTACTACGCGAGCATCGTGGGCCGGCGGAACTACGGCAAGGTGCTCGGGCCGATGCTCTCGGCGGTGCCCTCGCAGCCGGCGGACGCCTTCCCGGCGGCGATGCTCTTCAAGACGCGCAGCACGCGCCGGCAGGAGTACCCGCGCAGCTTCACCCTGCAGGGCGGGCTCGCCAGCGCGGCCGAGGCGCTGGCGCGGCAGCCCCGGGTGGAGGTGCGGCTCGGCCAGCCGGCGACCTCGCTCGAGGCGACCGCCGGCGGGTACGCCGCCGTCACCGCCGACGGCGCGCGCCACGAGGCCCGGGTGGTGGCGCTGGCCGTCACGCCCGGCGCGGCCGCCCGCGTCCTGGCGGCCGCCGCGCCGGAGCTGGCGCAGGTGGTGGCGCGGGTCAAGGAGGCGCAGGTGGAGAGCCTCGGGTTCGCGGTGGCGGCGGCGAAGGTGGCGCACCTGCCCGTCTCGACCTTCCTCGTCCCGCAGGACGACGTCTTCCACTCGGTGGTGTCGCGCGACCCGGTGCCGGACGCCGCCTGGCGCGGCTTCGCCTTCCACTTCAAGCCTGGGCTCGACCGCGCCGCGAAGCTCGCCCGCGCCGCGCGCCTCCTGCGCGTCGCCCCGGCGGACCTCGAGGACGTGGCCGAGCAGCGCAGCGTGCTGCCGTCCCCGGTGCTCGGTCACGAGCAGGTGGTGGCCGAGGTCGACCGCCTGACCAGCGCCGGACGGCTCTGCGTCACCGGCAACTGGTTCGCCGGGCTCAGCATCGAGGACTGCGTCGATCGCTCGCGGCGGGAGTGGGCCCGGGTGGCAGCGCTCGGGTGAGCGGGATGGGCCGGGGGGCCGGCGCCTCCTCGGCCGCCTCGCCCTCCAGCCGGAACTGCCCGATCAGCGCCGCCAGCTCGGCCGCCTGCTGTGAGAGCGCCTGGGCGGCGGCGGAGGACTCGTCCGACCCGGCCGCGTTCTGCTGCGTGATGTCGCCCACGCCGGCGATGGCGCGGTGGACGCCCTCGATGCCGCTCGACTGCTCGCGCGCGGCGCCGGCGATCTCGGCCACGATGGCCGACACCTTGTCCACCGCCCCGGCGATCTCGGAGAGCCGCCCCGCCACCTGGCGCGCCTGCGCCTCGCCGGCCTCGGCCTGCGCCACCGACTGCTGGATGAGCTTCTCGGTCTTGGCCGCCGCCTCGCGGGCGCGCAGCGCCAGCGAGCGCACCTCGTCCGCCACCACCGCGAACCCGCGCCCGGCCTCGCCGGCGCGGGCCGCCTCGACCGCCGCGTTGAGCGCGAGCAGGTTCGTCTGCAGCGCGATCTCGCTCACGTCCTTGATGATCTGCGAGGTGCTCTCGGCCGAGCCCCGGATGCCGGCCACCGCCCCGTCCATCGCCTCGACCGCCCGCTGGCCCTGCTCGGCCGCCTGGCGGGCCTCGCCCGCCAGCGCGGTCGCCTGCTGCGCGCTGTCGGCGGTGCGGCGGGTGAGGTCCGAGACGCTCTCCAGCGCCGCGCTCGTCTCCTGGAGGACGCTCGCCTGGCTCTGCGCCCCGCTCGCCACCTGCTGGCTCGAGGTGGCGATCTGCTCGGAGGCGGACGCCACCTCGCGCGAGGCGGCCGACGCCTGCGCCAGCGCGGCCGAGAGCGCCCCGCTGGTCGCGTCGAGGGCCTCCTTGAGGCGGGCGTGGTCCCCGGGGTAGGTGGCCTTCACCCGCGCGGTGAGGTCGCGCGCGCCCAGCCGCGCCAGCACCGCCGTGGCGTCCGCCACCGGCGCGCAGAGCGCGTCCACGGTGCGGTTCAACCCGGCCAGCACCTCGGCGTAGGCGCCGCGGACCTTGCCCGGATCGGCGCGGACGGCGAGCTGGCCCTCCAGGGCGGCCCGGGTGAGGCGCTCGGTCTCGGAGATCAGGTCGGTGAGCGCGCGCTGCGCCTCGACGAAGCGCTGGGTGAGCCGATCCGCCTCGGACCGCGGCGTCAGCGTCACGCCCAGATCGCCGCCGGCGAGCGCGTGCGCGCCGCCCGCCACCTCCCGCAGGTAGGCCACCGTCTCCCGCAGCGCCTCGGCCAGCCGGCCCACCTCGTCGTCGCCCTGGTGCGTCACGGCCTGCTCGAGGTCGCCGCGCGCCAGGCGCTCCGCCGAGGCCGCCATCGCCTCGACCGGCGCCGCGACGCGCGCCGCCGCGCGGCGGGCGTACACGGCGGCCCCGGCCAGCGCCGCCGCGGACAGCAGGAGCAGCGCCGCCGCCATGCGCCAGAGCGAGCCGCGCACCGAGCGGGCGGCCGCGTCGGCCTCGTCGTCGTCCAGCCCGGCCGCGATGATCCAGTCCCAGGGGGCGAAGTAGGTGTACGCGGCGAGCCGCGCGGTGGCCGCGCGGCCCTGCGCCGCCGGCCGCACCCAGCGGTCCTGCGCGACCGCGCCGGCCGGGAGCCCGGGCGCGCGCTCCACCGCCTCGGCGAAGAAGCGCCGTCCGGCGCCGTCCTGGAGGGCGGTGAGGTCCTCGCCCTCCGGCCAGAGCCCGCCGCCGCCCAGGAGGAGCCGCCCGCGCTGGCTGCCCTTGGCGCCCAGCACCAGCAGCCGGCCGCTCTCGCCCACCCGCAGCCGCTCGGCGGCCGCGCGGAGGCCCTCGAGCGCGTCCTGGCGCACGCCGACGAAGAGCATGCCCTCGACGCGCCCGTCCGGCCCGCGCAGCGGCGCGTAGACCGTGACGTACCAGGCGTCGACCACGTAGGCGCGGCCCTGGTAGCGCTCGCCGCGGAGCACCGCCGCCACCACCGGGCTCGGGCCCTCGGGGCCCGCCGCCGGGATGAAGGTGCCCACCGCGCGCGCGCCGGCCTTGGTCTTCACGCTGGTCGCGATGCGGAGCATGTCGCCCGCCTCGTCCATGCGCTGGAAGAGGGTGGCGGCGGCGCCGGTGAGGCGGGTCACGTCGTCGACGAGGGGGGTCGGGCGGGCGAAGTCGGTGTTCCGCTCGAGCGGCGCCGCGCCGAGCAGGGCGCGCTTGAGCGTCACCTCGCGCGTCGCGCCGTCGACCTGGTTCACGGCGCGCCAGCTCACCGGGACGTCGGCCAGGCCGAACCCGCCCCCGCGCGCCAGCGCGTCCTCGGCCACCGCCAGGCTGGCGGCGAGCCGGCGGTCGAGGTCGGCCTGCGCCGTCTCGCAGGTGAGCCGGAAGTCCGAGACCGCCCGCTCCAGCCCGCCGCGGGCCAGCTCGCCCACCGTGCGGTTCACCTCCGACCCGACCCGCCACGCCTCCACGGCGAGGACCACCAGGAACGCGGCCGCCAGCACCGCCACCGGCGTCAGCCCGACCTTGCGGATCTCTTGGCGCAGCGACATGGAGCCTCCGGCGCGCGCGGCGCCGGGAGGGGCGGATCGCAAGCCACGTGCCGCGGTCGCGGGACGCCGGAACGCGGGGGTACGGGTTCGAGCGGCCAGTCGCCGCCGACCCGGGGGCTCGCGCCACCCTCGCCCGCCGGGGCTTGCGGCGCCGGGCGGGAGGCCTCGAGCTCGACGGCGGCGGGGGACGAGCCCCCGCCCTACGGACTGGCCGCGCCGGCGGCGGCGGGGCCGCCCTGGAACAGCCGCCGCACGCGCTCCGCCAGCGCGCGGGCGCGCGCCTCCTTCACCGGGGCGATGAAGACGGTGTCGTCCCCGGCGATGGTGCCGAGCAGCTCGGGGAGCCGCGCCAGGTCCACCGCGCGTGCCACCGCCGGCGCGCTGCCGGGGTGCGTCCTGATGACGACCATGGAGCCGTTGCTGGACACCGACGCGACGAGCAGCCCGAGCGCGTCCAGCCCGTCGCGGCGCTCCTCCGCCGGGAGCTCGTAGCGCGTGCCGCCGCCGGGCGCGGACACCCGGCGGGCGCCGAGCCGGGCCAGGTCGCGCGAGAGGGTGGCCTGGGTGGCCTCGAAGCCCTCGCGGCGCACGGCCGCGAGCAGGTCGTCCTGCGTGGCGATGCGCCGGGCGCCGAGGAGGCGCGCCACGGCCTGGCGGCGGAGATCGGCCTTGGTGGGCATGGCGTCCTCCCTGGCTACGCGGCCGGCGCGGCGGGCTGCGGCTGGACGAGCGTCCCCACCCCGCGATCGGTGAAGAGCTCGGCGATGACCGTGTGCGGCTGGCGCCCGTCGAGGATGTGCACGCGCTCGACCCCGCCCGAGAGCGCCTCCAGGATCGAGTAGGCCTTGATCTTCATCCCGCCGGTGATGGACCCGGCGGCGAGGCGCCGGCGGAGGTCCTCGTCGGTGACCTGCCGCACCAGCTCACCGTCCGGCGCCGACTCGAGCAGGCCGGGGACGTCGGTGAGGTAGATGAGCTTCTTCGCGCCGAGCGCCGCGGCGACGTGCGCCGCCACGTCGTCGGCGTTGATGCTGAGGCTCTCGCCGCCTGGCCCGAGCCCGATGGGCGAGATGACCGGGACGTAGTCCTTGTCGAGCAGCATGCGCAGGAACTCGGTGTTCACGGCGGTGACCTCGCCCACCTGCCCCAGGTCGCGTCCGCTCTCGTGCACGAGCCGCCGCGCCTCGAGCAGCCGGCCGTCCTTGCCGGACAGGCCGACCGCGCCCGAGTCGCGCGCGTTGAGGAGCGCCACCAGCTCCTGGTTCACCTTGCCGGTGAGCACCATCTCGATGATGGGCAGGGCGGCCGCGTCGGTGACGCGCAGGCCGTCCACGAACTCGCTCCGCTCGCCCAGGCGCTCCAGGGTGCGGTTGATCTCGAGCGCGCCGCCGTGGACCACCACCGGCTTCAGGCCGACGCGCTTGAGCAGCGCCACGTCCTCGGCGAACGCCTCCTTGAGGCTCTCCTTCACCATGGCGGCGCCGCCGTACTTCACCACCGCGATCTGGCCGGAGAAGGCGGAGATGTACTTGAGCGCCTCGACCAGCAGGGTGCGCTTGAAGGCGGGGCTGTAGTTCGCGACCCGCTCCTCCTTCGCCAGCATGCCGTCCGGCTTCTGGACGATCATCGAGCTGTAGTCGGCGTTGATGCGGACGTAGTCGTAGGAGAGGTCGCAGCCCCAGGCGGTGGCGCTCGCCTCGCCGTCGGCGAGCGCGACGGCGAGGTCGACGCGCGTCTCGCGCAGGCGCGCCTTGAGCGCCTCGCGCTCGAACTCGACTGGCGCGCCCTTGTCGAAGACGGTGACGCCCTGCAGCGCCACCCGGGCGCGGTACGGGTCGATGGGCCAGCCGCGCGATCCGGCGCGCGCGCCGACGGTGGCGAGCACCCGGCCCCAGTTCGGATCGGCGCCGAAGAGCGCCGCCTTGACGAGCGGCGAGCCGGCGATGGAGGTGGCGCAGTCGCGGGCCGCCTCCTCGGAGGGGGCGCCGGTGACCACCACCTCCACCATGCGGGTGGCGCCCTCGCCGTCGGCCGCCACCGCGCGCGCCAGCTCCCCGCACAGGTCGGTGACCGCCGCCTCCAGCACGTCGAGGTCGGGGCCGGGGTCGGCGATGCGCGGGTTGCCGGCGAGGCCGTTGGCGAGCGCCAGCACGGTGTCGTTGGTCGACATGTCGCCGTCGACGTTCACCATGTTGAAGGTCTTCGTCACCGCGCGGGCGAGCAGCTCCTGCAGCGCGCGCGGCGTCACCGCCGCGTCGGTGACGACGAGGCACATGACGGTGGCGAGCTGCGGCGCCACCATCCCGGAGCCCTTGCAGATGGCGCTCACGGTGGCGGCCTTCCCGCCCAGCACCACCTCGCGGGCGGTCATCTTGGCGCGGGTGTCGGTGGTGATGATGGCCTCGGCCGCCAGCTCGGCGTGGTCGCCCAGCCCGTCCACCAGCCCCGGCAGCGCGGCCAGGATCTTCATGGCCGGCAGCCGCTGCCCGATGACGCCGGTGGAGGCGGTGAGCACCGCGCGCTTCTGGATGCCGAGCGCGTCGGCGACCGCGCTGCGCAGCACGCTCACGTCGTCGAGGCCGCCCGGGCCGGTGAGGGCGTTGGCGTTGCCGGAGTTGGCGAGCACCGCCCGCATGCCCTCGGCCGGCACGCGCGGGCGGGCGTCCAGCACCGGCGCGGCCGCGGCGCGGTTCCGGGTGAAGACGCCGGCGGCCGCGGCCGGCACGTCGGAGACGACGAGCGCCACGTCGCGCCGCTGCGGCTTCAGCCCGGCGGCCGCGCCGGCGAAGCGGAAGCCCTTCGGGATCTTCACGCTAGCCTCCCAGGAGGTCGAGGCCGAGCGCCTCGTCCCAGCCCATGACCGCGTTGAGCGCCTGCACGGCCTGCCCGGCGGCGCCCTTCACCAGGTTGTCGATGGCGGAGACCGCCACCGCCACCCCGGCCCGGGCGTCCACCGCCACCCCGAGGTGCACCCGGTTCGTCCGCGCCACGTCCTTCACCGCCACCTTGTCGGCGGGCAGCACGCGCAGGAACGGCTCGCCGGCGTAGACGTCGTAGGCGCGGGCGAGCGCGGCCGGCTCGGCGCCGGGCGCGAGCCGGAGCGTGCAGCTCGCGAGGATGCCGCGCCGGATCGGCACGAGGTGGGGCGTGAAGGAGATGGGCCCGCAGCGGCCGGCGAAGCGGGCCACCGTCTGCTCGATCTCGGGCACGTGCTGGTGGCGCCCGAGGCGGTAGGCGCGCAGGTCCTCGTCCACCTCGCAGAAGCTGTAGTCCTCGCTCGCCTTGCGGCCGGCGCCGGTGACGCCGCTCATGGCGGCGACCGCGACGCCCTCCGCCAGGACGAGGCCGGAGCGCAGGAGCGGCGCCAGCGCGAGCGCGATGGCGGTGGCGTAGCAGCCGGGGTTCGCGACCAGGCGCGCGCCCGGGAGCGCCGCGCGGCCGAGCTCGGGGAGCCCGTAGCGCGCCTCGGCCAGCAGCTCCGGCGCCGCGTGGGTGAAGCCGTACCAGCCGGGGTAGAGCCCGGGGTCCGCGAGCCGGAAGGCGCCGGAGAGGTCCACCACGCGCAGCCCGCGGGCCAGCAGCTGGGGCGCGAGCGCCAGCGAGACCTCGGCCGGCGTGGCCAGGAAGGCGACCTCGGCCTCGGCCTGGGCCGCCTCGCCGAGCGGGAGGTAGCGGAGCGCCGCCGCCGCCCCGCCGAGCGGCAGGCGGGCGCCGGCGGTCTCGCCGGACCAGCGGTCGGAGTACAGCGCCACCGGCCGGAGCCGCGGGTGGCGCGCCAGGTAGCGGGTCAGCTCGAGGCCGGCGTAGCCGGAGGCGCCCACCACCGCGGTCGAGAGTTCATGCATGCATCTGCATGAATATGCGACCGGGCGCGGATGTCAACCGCCGGCGCCGGAAAGCGAAGAGGCCGGCCGCTCGCGCGCGCCGGCCTCCGGTGAAGATGGTGCCCAGGAGAGGACTCGAACCTCCACGGCCTTGCGACCGCCAGACCCTGAATCTGGTGCGTCTACCAATTCCGCCACCTGGGCGAGGGCGCCCTCTTTTATGAGGGTGGGCGGAGGGTGTCAAGGACGCCGGCCGGTCCTCAGGTCGTGGTGGAGCGGAGGAGCTCCTTCCAGATCGCCTGCGTGGGGCCGTTGAGCGCGAACGGCTGCAGGAGCACGGTGTGGCCCTCGCCCTCGGGCCAGGAGAGCTTGGCGGTGGCCCAGCAGGTGAACGGGGGCGTCGACCCGACCTTCAGCTCCATGAGCACGTTCTCCGGGAGGGCGCCCTTCCCGGTGACCATGAGGTTGCTGGTGGCGATGCCCATCGCCTGGTACTCGCGCACCTCGCGGTTCACCGTGACCGTGACCGGGAAGCTCACCGGGGTGGGGCCGCTCAGGAAGTGGTCGGCCGGCTCGGGCTCGATGGCGCTGGGGCCCGCGTCCGTACCGCTCCCCGTCTCGAAGGAGGCGATGAAGGCGGGGAGCTTCTCCAGCACGCGCGTGACCACCTCGCACTCCGGCGCGGTGAGCGCCGAGAGGGCGCCCAGCTCGTCGGCGCCGACGCTGGCGCGGTCGGCGAGGAGGTGCACCACCTCGTCGGTGGCCTGCACCAGCTCCACCATGCGCGGGTCGGCGGCGCCCGCCAGGTCCTCCTGGTGGTGCAGCGACACGACGTCCGAGACGAGCTGCGGCAGCTCCCACTGCGCGGCGAGGACGAGCCCGAGCTCGACGTGATAGCGGTCCACGACCGCCAGCCACTCCTCGAGCGGCTTGCGCTGCACCTCGTCGTGCGCGGCGAGGAGCTCCTCCACGCAGGCGACGGCGATCATCTTCCCGAAGTCGTGCAGGAGGGCGCACACGAACGCCTCCTCCGCGCCCAGCCGGCGCGCGCGCGCCAGCTCCTGCGCCAGCGCCGCCGAGGCGAGCGCCTCGAGCCACACGCGCCGCTTGAGCGCCGAGAGCGGGCCGGGCTTCCGCGCGTGGGCGCCGAGGCCGGAGGCGAGCGCGAGGCGGACCACCTCCTTGGCGCCGATGCGCGTGATGGCGCCGTTGAGGGACGCCACCGCGTTGCCGCGGTTGTAGAAGGCGGAGTTCGCGCAGCGGAGCGCGTCGGCCGCCAGCGCCTGGTCGGACGCGACCAGCTTCGTGAGCTCGTCGAGCCCGAAGTCCTCCTTGCGGACGAGCTCCTCGACCTTCAGCGCCACCGCCGGGTAGGGCGGCACCTTGACGGCGCCGCGCGAGACCAGGTCGACGATGGCGGCGTCGAGGTCGAAGGAGGTGGGGGTGGCGACGACATCCGGGCGCGGCTCGGCGGGCGACATGCCCCCCGGCGCTTCAAGCCGCGTGCCGCCCCCAGGTGCGCGAACCCGCAGCGGTCGACCCCGGGGGTGGCGGCACCCGGGTCCCGGCCGCGTCAGAACAGGCGGTAGGTGAGCAGCGCCGACAGGTCGAGCAGCGTGCGCGGCGAGTCGCCGGCGAACGGCGCGCCGGCGTAGGACCAGAGCCCGCCCACCCCCACCCGCGCCCCGGCCAGGAGGTCGCCCCAGAGCGGCGTCTCGCAGGCGACCGTGCCCTTCACCCCGACCGCGCGCCCGCCCTGGTTCGAGAGGGTGAGGTCGATGCGGCCGTCGAGCGCCGCGGAGAGCGTGACGCGGGCGAAGCGCCGCGACAGCGCCAGGCCCGGCACGGCCTGGATGCCGGTGGCCGAGTGGTTGCTGGAGACCGCCCAGGTGGCGCCCCCGTCCACGTAGAGGCCGGCCCGCGCCCGCCAGGAGACGAACGTCTCGCCGAAGCGCCAGGTGAGCTGCCGGTAGAGGCCGCCCGCGAAGAGCTCGCCGGTGAGCCAGTCGAGCTCGACCTGGGCGCCGAGGTCGTTCGCCTCGTTGAGCCCCTGGGCGTAGGTGCCGGACAGCGTCGAGAAGCCGGCCGTCAGCAAGAGCTCGGTGCCGCCGGCGCCGAGCGTCTCGCCGCCCTGCAGCGACGCGAAGCGCGGCCCCTCCGGGATGAGGCGCGCTTCGGGCACGACGGCCGCGGAGAGCGCCGCGGCGGCGAGGAGGGAGGCGAGCATGGTGCGCGGATGATAGGCGAAGACCTCACCAGCGCGCGAGGCACGCCACGGCGGGCTGCGCGCAGGCGCGGTCCACCGCCTTCATCCGCTTCAGCATGTCGTCCGCGCCGATCACCGCGGTGACGCGCGCCGGGGCGGGCAGCTCCTGGCCGCGGGCGTCGATGAAGAGCACCGTCGGCTGGCCGAGGATGCCGTACTTCTCGAAGACGCGATCCACGGCGGCGCTCACCTTCGGGTCGGCGAGCCGGTCGGCGGAGTTGTCGATCTTGATGGTCACGAACCGCGCCGCCTCCTCGCGGACGCGCGGGTCGCTCCAGGCGGTGCGGTCGAGCTCCTTGCAGGCCGCGCACCAGTCGCCCCAGAAGTCGATGAGGACCGGCTTGCCCTCGGCGCGGGCGCGCGCCAGCCCCGCCTCCTCCTGGTTCACGAGCCAGGCGATGCCCTCGCCGGCCGCCGAGGCCCGGGCGCGCGCGTCGGCCACGCCGCCGGCGTAGAACGCGCTCGCCACCACCAGCGCCACCCCGGCCACCTTGGCGAGGCGCGCGCCGGCGCCGGGGCCGGCCGCGGAGAGCCCGCCGAGCAGCACCCCGGCCGCCGCCGCGCCCGCCGCCACCGCCAGCGCCGCCGGGGCGGGCGAGGCGAGGCCGCGCAGCGCCGGGAAGAGGTCCCGGAGGTAGGCGAGCGCCATGGCGAGCAGCACCACGCCGAAGACGCTCTTCACCGTCTCCATCCACGGGCCGCTCTTCGGCAGCGCGAGCGAGAAGGCCCCGATGAGGAAGAAGAGGAGCCCGATGCCGAGCGCGTACGCGAACATGATGCCGACGCCGTACGCGACCGACCCCTGCGTCGCGACGAACGCGAGCGCCGCCGCCAGCACCGGCCCGGTGCAGGGGGCGGCGATGAGGCCGGCCACGAGGCCCATGGCGAAGGCGCCGGCGCGGCCCGCGCCGCCCACCGAGGAGAGCCGCGCCTGGAGGGAGGCGGGCAGCTGCAGCTCGAAGGCGCCGAACATGGAGGCCGCCATCGCGACGAAGACCGCCGCCACCAGCGCGAGCACCCACGGGCTCTGCATGGCGGACCCGAACGCCTTGCCGGTGAGCGCCGCGGTGGCGCCGAGCGCCGAGTAGGTGACCGCGATGCCGAGCACGTAGAGGCCGGACAGCCCCATGGCCTGCGCCCGCGAGCCGGAGCGGCGCGCGCCGAAGATGGAGACGGTGATGGGGATGAGCGGGTAGACGCAGGGCGTGAGGCTGGTCAGCACCCCGCCGGCGAAGGCGATCGCGAAGGCGAGGAGGGAGCCCTGGGCGAGCTGGTGGCCGAGCCCCAGGTCGGTGGCCGCGCCGGTGGCGCCCGAGGCGGACAGGCTGGGGAGCGCCAGCACGGCGGCGGCGGCGAGGGCGGCCAGGAGGAGTCGGGTCGAGGTGCGCATGCGAGGTCTGGGACGATGGATAGCGCGAAAACCGCCGTGGGGCCGCTCCCTTGTAGAGCAGGGGCGCTTGACCGCCCGGGACGGGGCCGGTAGGACCAGCGTCCTAGGATAGGAGCCGCCCAGGGGCCGTGAAGATTCCCATCTACATGGACTACCACGCCACCACGCCGCTGGACCCGCGGGTGCTGGACGCGATGCTGCCCTTCTTCCGCGAGGACTTCGGCAACGCCGCGTCCAAGAGCCACGCGTTCGGCTGGCGGGCCGAGGAGGCGGTGGAGGCGGCCCGCGCCGAGGTGGCCGGGCTCATCGGGGCCGAGCCGCGCGAGATCGTCTTCACGAGCGGGGCGACCGAGTCGGACAACCTGGCGGTGAAGGGCGCGGCGCACTTCTACCGCGAGAAGGGGCGCCACCTCGTCACCGTGGCCACCGAGCACAAGGCGGTGCTCGACCCCATGCACCGGCTCGAGCGCGAGGGCTTCGAGGTCACGTTCCTGCCGGTGGGCCCGGACGGGCGCGTCGATCCCGACCAGGTGGCGAGGGCGCTCCGGCCCGACACCATCCTCGTGTCGGTGATGGCGGCGAACAACGAGACCGGCACGATCCAGCCGGTGGCCGAGATCGGGCGCCTGACGCGCGCCCGGGGCGTGGTGTTCCACTGCGACGCCGTGCAGGCGGTGGGCAAGATCCCGTTCGACGTGCAGGCGCTCGACGTCGACCTCGCGTCCATCTCGGCGCACAAGGTGTACGGCCCGAAGGGCGTGGGCGCGCTCTACGTCCGGCGCAAGCCGCGGGTCCGGCTCATCGCGGAGATGGACGGCGGCGGCCACGAGCGGGGGCACCGCTCGGGCACGCTCAACGTGCCGGGCATCGTCGGCCTCGGCGCGGCCTGCCGGCTGGCCGCGGCCGAGCTCCAGACGGAGGGCGCGCGCGTGCTCGCCCTGCGCGAGCGGCTCCGCCGCGGGCTGGAGGCGGGCGTCGAGCTCATGACCGTGAACGGCGGCCTCGAGCACCGGCTGCCCGGCAACCTCAACGTCTCCTTCGCCTACGTCGAGGGCGAGGCGCTCATGATGGCGGTGAAGGACGTGGCGGTCTCGTCCGGCTCGGCCTGCACCTCCGCCTCGCTCGAGCCCTCCTACGTGCTGCGGGCCATGGGCGTGCCCGACGAGCTCGCGCACAGCTCGATCCGCTTCGGCCTGGGGCGCTTCACGACCGCGGAGGAGGTCGACTACGCCGTCGCCCTCTTCGCCGCCAAGGTGAAGAAGCTGCGCGAGATGTCGCCCCTGTACGAGATGGCGAAGGAGGGCGTCGATCTCTCGAAGGTGGAGTGGTCGCGCTAGCGCCGTGCACGGGTCGCAGGGCGGGGGCTCGTCCTCCGCCGCTGCGCCGGAGGAGCGGATGAGCGGGTATTCCGAGAAGCTCGTCGACCACTGCGAGAACCCGCGCAACGTGGGCTCGCTCGACAAGGACGACCCGTCGGTCGGGACCGGCCTCGTCGGCGCGCCCTCCTGCGGCGACGTGATGAAGCTGCAGATCCGGGTCGACGAGGCGGGAGTCATCGCCGAGGCGAAGTTCAAGACCTTCGGCTGCGGCTCCGCCATCGCCTCCTCCTCGCTCGTCACCGAGTGGGTGAAGGGGCGGACGCTCGACCAGGCGCTCGCCATCAAGAACACCGCGGTGGCCGAGGAGCTCGCGCTGCCGCCGGTGAAGCTCCACTGCTCGGTGCTGGCGGAGGACGCCATCAAGGCGGCCGTCGCCGACTACCAGCGCAAGCGCGCCGCGGGGGCCGAGGCGCCGCCCCCCGCCGTCGCCGCGAAGTCCTGAGCCGCGCGGTGGCGTGCTGGAGCTGCGGCGCGGAGCTCCCGGGCGGCGAGCGCTGCGCGTCGTGCCAGTCGCTCCAGCCCGCCCCTCCGGGCGAGGACCTGTTCGCGGCGCTGGGCCTGCCGCGTCGCTTCGCGCTCGCCCCGGCCGAGCTCGAGCGCCGCTTCCACGAGCGGGCGCGCGCCGTGCACCCCGATCGCTTCACCCGCGCCCCCGCGCGCGAGCGGCGCATCGCGCTCGAGCGGTCGGCGCGGCTCAACGAGGCGCACCGCCAGCTCGCCGCGCCGCGCCGCCGCGCCGCCTACCTGGTGGCGCTGCTCGGCGGCCCGGGGCCAGAGGCGGCGCCGCTCGAGCCGGCGTTCCTGGCGGAGCAGCTCGACCTGCGCGAGCGGCTCGCCGCCGCGGTGGCGGAGGGCGACGCGGCCGAGGCGGGGCAGGTGGCGCAGGGCCTCGCCGCCCGGCTCGACGCGATCGAGGCGCGGCTCTCCGAGCTGCTCGCGCCCGAGGCGCCGGCGCCCGCCGCGCTCGCCGCCGCCGCCCGCCTCCTCGGCGAGGCGCGGGTGGTCGAGCGGGCGCTGGCGGCGGCGCGCGGCGATGCGGCGCCTTGACGCGCCCGCGGCCGCTCCCGGCCGGTAGCACGTTCCTGGCGAACGTGCTACACGCCGCCGATGTCCCGGCGGGCGCTCCTCCTCGCGGCTCTCGCGCTCGGCGCGGCCCGCGCCGCCGCGCACGAGCCGGCGCGTCCGGAGTTCGGCGAAGAGCTCGTGGTTGAGGGCCATTACCAGGACCGCGTCGGGACGTCCGACGCGGCCAGCGCCGGGAGCTTCACCCGCCAGCTCGTCGAGGATCGCCCGCTGCTCCGGCCGGGCGAGGTGCTGGAGCTCGTCCCCGGGCTCGTCATCACCCAGCACAGCGGCGCGGGGAAGGCGAACCAGTACTACCTGCGCGGCTTCGACCTGGATCACGGCACCGACTTCCAGACGAACCTCGACGGCGTCCCGCTCAACCTCCGCACCCACGCCCACGGCCAGGGCTACACCGACCTCAACTTCCTCATCCCCGAGCTCGTCTCGCGGGTCGACTACTGGAAGGGGCCCTACGACGCCTCGCGCGGCGACTTCGCCTCCGCCGGTGGCGCCGACCTCCACTACGCCGAGGCGCTGCCCTCGAACGTCCTCGACCTCACCGGCGGCACCTACGGCTACGGCCGCGCGCTCCTCGCCGGGACGCAGCACCTGCTCGGCGGCCACCTCACCTACGCCGGGGAGCTCATGTACGAGGACGGCCCGTGGGTCCGGCCCGACGCCTACCGGCGGTGGAACGGCGTGCTGCGGTATGGCCACGACCTCGGGAGCGGGGAGCTCGCGGTCACGGCCATGGCCTACGACGGGCGCTGGAACGGCACCGACCAGATCCCGCAGGGCGCCGTCGCGCAGGGGCGCGTCGGCCGCTTCGGCAGCCTCGACCCCACCACCGGCGGCAGCTCGCACCGGTACAGCCTCTCGGTGAACCTGGAGCAGGAGGTGGGCCCGGGGCGCCTCCAGGCGGTGGCGTACGCCGTGAGGTACGACCTCGACCTGTTCTCGGACTTCACCTACTTCCTCGAGCATCCCGACACGGGAGACCAGTTCGAGCAGCACGACGACCGCTGGACCTGCGGCGCCTCGGCCTCGTGGCGGGTGGCGGGGGAGGTGGCCGGCCTGCCGGCGGAGGCGCGGCTCGGCGGCGAGGCGCGGCAGGACCGCCTCCGGCCGGTGGGCCTCTACCGCACGGACGCGCGGCGGCGCCTCGCCACGACGCGGCAGGACGACGTGGACGAGACGAGCGGCGGCGTCTACGCCGAGGCGGGGCTCCGGCCGCGGCCGTGGCTCCGCGCGGTCGCCGGCGTGCGCTGGGACGCGTACGGGTTCGACGTGCGCAGCAGCGACCCGCGCAACTCGGGCCAGGCGACGGCGGGCCGCGCGTCGCCCAAGGCGTCGCTGGTGTTCGGGCCGTGGGCGCGGACCGAGCTGTTCCTGAACGGCGGGTTCGGCTTCCACTCGAACGACGCGCGCGGGGTGACGACGCACGTCGACCCGGTCGGCGGCGGCGACGTGCGGCCGGTCACGCCGCTCGTGCGGACGCGCGGCGCCGAGCTGGGCGTGCGCAACGACCTCCTGCCTGGGGTGCAGACCTCGCTGGCGCTGTGGGTCCTCGCGCTCGACTCCGAGCTCGTCTTCACCGGGGACGCCGGCACCACCGAGCCGTCGCGGCCGTCGCGCCGGGAGGGCGTCGAGTGGAGCGCCCGCTGGCAGCCCGTGCGCTGGCTGCTCCTCGACCTCGACGTCGCGCTCTCCAGGGCGCGCTTCACCTCTCCGCCCGGCCCCACCGACGACCACCCCGGCGACCACGTCCCGGGCTCGATCGAGTCCGCGGTGTCGGCCGGCGCCTCGATCCACCAGCTCGGACCCTGGTCGGCGAGCGTCTTCCTGCGCTACTTCGGGCCGCGCCCGCTCGTCGAGGACGACGCGGTTCGCTCGCCGGCCTCGGCGCTCTTGAACGCGCAACTCGGCTACCGGGTGGCGGCGCCGCTCCTCCTCACCCTCGACGTGTTCAACGTCCTCGACGCGCGCGTGGACGACGTCGCCTACTTCTACTCCTCCCGCGTCAGCCCCGGCGCGGCGGCCAGCGGCGACGTCCACTTCCACCCCGCCGAGCCGAGGAGCGCCCGGCTCACCGCGTCGCTCACCTTCTGACGGGGCCCGCGATCAGCCCCCGCCGGCAGGCGGCGGGGCGCCGCTCGCGGGCTGGTGGACGTAGAGGCGGGCCGGATCGACCCGCTCCAGCGGCGGGTGCTCGGGCAGCCGGAGCTCGAAGCGGCACGGCGCGGCGTGGTCGGCGCGCAGCGCCGCCGGGTCGTAGACGCCGTTGAACCTCCACAGCATCCTCACGAAGTTGGTCTGCCCGCGCGCGAGCAGGCGCGCGGAGATCCCGGCGGTGGCGCGCAGCGCCGCCCAGCCGAGGTGCTTGCGGGCGAGCACCTGCTGCGTCCGCACCAGCTCCTCGTAGAACCGGGCGAGGGGCAGGCGCGTGGGGACCACCGCGTGCTGCACGTCGAAGAGCCGGTAGTCGCGGGTGGCGAGCTGCCGCGCCTCGGTGTGCCAGGTCTCGGTGCCGGGGTAGGGCGTCGCCACGGTGAGGTGCACGATCTCGGGCACCGCGAGCGCCCACTCGCGCACCGCCGCGAAGCGCCGCTCGTCCCAGGAGGCGTCGGCGATCACGTTGACCGCCACCGTGACCCCGAGCGACCGCGCCACCTCGAGCGCCTCGAAGCTCTTCCCCAGGGTGGTGCGCTTGCGGAGCGAGCGGAGGTCCGCGTCGTCGATCGCCTCGAGGCCGATGAACATGTACTCGAGCCCGAGCCGCTTCCAGTACCGGAACACCTCCTGGTTGCGGACGAGCACGTCGCCGCGCGTCTCGAGGTAGTACCGCTTGCGGATCCGCCGGCGGTCGATCTCCGCCGCGACGGCGTGGCCGTGGTCCGCGTCCACGAAGGCCACGTCGTCCACGATGAAGACGCCGGGTTCGCGGACGCTGGCCAGGTCCTCGGCCGCCCGCGCCGGGCTCACCTTCCGGTAGCTCCGGCCGTAGAAGGTCCAGCCGCTGCAGAAGACGCAGTCCCACGGGCACCCGCGGGTGAGCTCGATCGACGCGCAGGGGTCGAGCACGCCGATGAAGTAGGCGCGGCGCCGCGCCAGGAGCTCGCGCGCGGGCAGCACCTCGTCGAGGCTCGCCAGCAGCGCCGGGGCGGGGCCTTCGCCGGCCGGGGTGCTCACGCCCGGCAGCGCGTGCAGCGCGGAGCGGTCGCGCGCCGCGGCGGCGAGGAGCTGGGGGGCCGTCCGCTCGCCCTCGCCGCGGACGACGCAGTCGATCGCGCCGCCGGCGTGCGCGAGCAGCTCGCGCGCGATGAACGAGGCGCTGTGGCCCCCCGCGAAGACGAAGCACCCGGGCGCGCGCCGCTTCGTCGCCTCGGCGAGCTCGAGCACCTCCGGGACGTTGGCGAGGTAGTTGAGCGAGAATCCGACCGCGTCGGGGCACCAGCCGTCGAGGAGGCGCAGGTAGTCGTCCGGCCCTCGCGTCTGGAGATCCAGCAGCCGGACGTCGTGTCCGGCTTGCTGGAGCGCCCGGGCGACGAGCTCCAGCCCGAGCGGCTCGAGCCGGAGGAAGATCCGCGAGTACATGAGGCCGCTGGGGTGGACGAGGAGCACTCTCACGGGGACCCTCGAGTGAGCGCGTCGCCCCATCCTGCACGGCCGTCGCGGGGGTTGGAGCGGGACTGCGGGTCGCGCCGAAAGAGGCGATCCGGCTCCGGGGCCCGCGCGCGGGGGTCAACCCGGCCGGCAGCGCGGGCAGGCCTGCAGCCGGAGCGGCCGCTCCAGGCGCGCGCTCGCGAGGAGCGCGTCGTCGGCCAGGAGCTCGTCCGACGGTCCGTCGGCGATCACCCGGCCCCCGGAGAGCACCAGCACCCGCCGGCAGACGTCGAGCACGAGGTCGAGGTCGTGGCTGGCGACGATCTTGGTGTGCTCGAAGGCGCGGAGCTGGCCGATGAGCGCGCGCCGCGCCGCCGGATCCAGGTTCGACGACGGCTCGTCGAGCACGAGCACGCTCGGCCCCATGGCGAGCACGGCGGCGATGGCGGCCGCGCGCTTCTCGCCGCCGGAGAGACGGTGCGGCGGGCGGCGGCGCAGGTGGGCCGCGCCGACGCGCCCCAGCGCGTCCACCACCCGCGCCTCCACCTCCGGCTCGGGCAGCCCCAGCTGCCGCGGCCCGAACGCGACGTCGTCCTCCACCGTCGGCATGAAGAGCTGGTCGTCGGGGTCCTGGAAGACGAGCCCGAGCGAGCGGCGCACCTCGCGCAGCGTGCCGGGCGTGACCGGCCAGTCGCCGACCCGCACCGCGCCGGAGGTGGCGCGCAGGACGCCCGCCAGGTGCAGGAGCAGGGTGGACTTGCCGGCGCCGTTGCCGCCCACGAGGCCCACCGACTCCCCGTGGTGGAGCGTGAAGGTGACGCCGTCGAGCGCCGGCGTGCCGTCGGGGTAGGAGAAGCGGAGGTCGGTCACCGAGACGAGGTGGTGGCTCATGGCGTGCTAGAGGAGGCGCTGGAGGGCGGCCGGCAGGTGCCCGAAGCGGCAGCCGGCGAGGAGCGCCGCGGTGGCGGCGCCGAAGGCGAGGTCGGCGCGGGACAGGCGGGCGCGCCGGACGAGCTTCACGGTCCCGTCGAAGCCGCGGCAACGCATGGCGGCGTGGAGGCGCTCCCCGCGCGCCAGGGTTCGCAGGAGGAGCTGCCCGAGCAGGGTGGCCCCGAGCCGCGCCGTGGGGCGCGGGCGATCGGGCGAGCGCAGCGCGTGGGCCCGCCACAGCCGCGCCGCCTCCTCCGAGAGGACGAAGAGGTAGCGGTAGAGGAGCAGGAGCTGCGCCACCAGCAGCCGCGGGGCGCCGAGCCGCTCCAGGCCGGCGCACATCGCGTCGAAGCCGGTGGTGGCGACGAGCACCAGCGCCCCGGAGAGCGCCAGCGCGAACTTGAGGAGGATGGTCGCGAAGGCCACTGTGCCGGCCGAGACGGTGACGCCCGCCACCGCGAGCGCCGGCGCCCGGTCGAGGAGCGGCTCGAAGGCGGCCACGCCGAGCGCGAAGGGAGACGCCAGCGCCAGGCGCAGCAGCACCGGCCGCCAGGGGACGTCGCCCAGCGCGCCGAGCGCGACCGGCCAGGCGGCGAGCGGCACGAGCCGCAGCGCGTCGCCGCGCCCGAAGCTCGCCACCACCGCCACGTAGGCGATCGCGGCGAGCGTCTTCACGCGCGGGTCGAGCCGCGCGGCGGGCGTGTCGCGCGCGGCGAGGCCGTCGAGCGCGCCGAGGTGCGCCAGCGCCGGGCCGGCCGCGCTCATGGCCGGCGCGCGGCGCGGCGGCGCAGGGCGCGCGCGCCGAGGCCGGCCGCGACCACGAACGCGACGCTGAGCCCCACCCCGAGGAGCCCGGCCGCCGAGGTGCCGGCGCGCGGCGCCCCCCAGCGCGACCCGCCGTCCGGCGCGCCGGGCGGCGCGTAGTCGGGCATGACCGCGGTGGCGCGCTGCAGGCGCGCGGCGAGCGCGTGCGCCGCCCCCGCCGCCGGCTGCGGCGCGCCGCTCGCCGCGCGCGCGGCCGCCCACTCGAGGCCGTCCGGCCGGGTGGAGGCGAACCAGGAGAGCGCGCCCGCGGCGACCAGCGCGGCCGTGCCCAGCGCCACCACGCTGCGCGCGCCGCGCGTCCCGGCCGGCGCCAGCTCCGGCCGCGCCCGGCGCACGGCCAGCACGACCGCCGCGGTGACCGCGCCCTCGACGAGGCCGATGGCGAGGTGGATCGACTGCATGAGGAGGAGGAACGGGCCGAACGGCAGGGACGAGATCCCGGAGGCCCGCGTCTCCACCACCACCGCCAGCGCGCCGAGCTGCAGCCCGGCGACCGCCGCCGCCACCGACGCGAGCGCGACCCGCGCCGGCGAGCGCCCGTCGCCGGCGAGCGGGCGCCACACCAGCGGGTAGGCGAGGTAGCTCGCGAAGAAGCCGAGGTTGACGGCGTTGCAGCCGAGCGCGAGCAGCCCCCCGTCGGCGAAGAAGAGCGCCTGCACCGTCAGGACCGAGGCCATCACCACGAAGGCGGCGTGCGGCCCGAGCAGCACCGCCAGGAGCAACCCGCCCCCGAGGTGCCCGGAGGAGCCGGTGCCCGGGATGGCGAAGTTCACCATCTGCGCGGCGAAGACGAAGGCGCCCAGGACGCCCATGAGCGGCAGGCGCTGCTCCTCCTCGCGCTCGAGCCGGCGCGCGGCGTGGCGGGCCACGCCCGCGGCGGTGAGCCAGAGCGCGCCGCCGACCGCCGGCGAGACCAGTGCGTCCGACATGTGCATGCGCGTGCGCCGCACCGGCCCGTCCGGCGGCGGGTGGGGCGGCCCTTCCGTAACACGATCCTGGGCGGCGTGCTACGGCTCGGCGGCCGCCCGGCGGCGCCCGCGGCGGGATGACGCGCCCCGCGCCGGCGAGGTAAGAACGCGCTCCGCCATGGCCCGCGCGATCGGCATCGACCTCGGCACCACGAACTCGCTCGTCGCCAGCGTCGACGCGCGGAACCGGCCGCGGCTCGTCCCGGTGGACGGGGGGCAGCCGCTCCTCGCCAGCGCGGTGCACTACCTGCCGGGCGGGGCGGTCGAGGTGGGCGCGGCGGCCAGGGCGCGCGCCGCCGCGGCGCCGGCCGACGTGGTGCTCTCGGTGAAGCGGCTCATGGGGCGGGGCCCGGCCGACCTCCGGCCGGAGGACCGCGGCGTCTACCGCTTCGACGAGGACGGACACTCCGTCAAGCTGGTGGTGGAGGGCGGGCGCCGGGTCACGCCGGTCGAGGTCTCGGCCGAGATCCTGCGCGTGCTGCGGCGCCGCGCCGCCGAGGCGCTGGGCGGCCCGCCCGGCCCCTGCGTCGTCACCGTCCCGGCCTACTTCGACGAGCGGCAGCGCCAGGCCACCCGCGACGCCGGTCGGCTGGCGGGGCTGGAGGTGGCGCGGCTCCTCGCCGAGCCGACCGCCGCGGCCCTCGCCTACGGCCTCGACCAGCGCCGGCAGGGGCTGTTCGCGGTCTACGACCTGGGGGGCGGGACGTTCGACGTCTCGATCCTGAAGCTCGCCGACGGCGTGTTCGAGGTGCTCTCCACCGCGGGCGACAGCCGGCTCGGCGGCGACGACCTCGACGCGGCCGTGGCGGAGCGCCTGCTCGCGGGGGCGGACCTCCCGCGCACGCCGGAGGTGCTGCGGGGCGCCCGGGCGGCGGCGCAGCGGCTCCGGGAGGCGCTCTCGACGCGCGAGGAGGTGGAGGACGAGCTCCTGCTGGGCGGCGCGCGCGTGGCGGTCCGGCTGGGGAGGGCCGAGCTGGAGGCGCTCCTCGCGCCGGTGGTGGCGCGGACGCTCGCGCCCTGCCGGCAGGCGCTGCGCGACGCCGGGCTCGAGCCGGCGCGGCTCGACGGCGTGGTGCTGGTGGGCGGCGCGACCCGCACCCCGCTCGTGCGGCGGGAGGTGCGGGCGCTCTTCGGCCAGGAGCCGCTCACCGACCTCGACCCCGACGCGGTGGTGGCGCTCGGCGCCGCCCTCCAGGCGGACGCGCTCGACCGCGGCGGGCGCGACGACCTCTTGCTGCTCGACGTCGTGCCGCTCTCGCTCGGGGTCGAGATGCTGGGCGGGGCGGTGGAGCGCCTGGTGCTCCGCAACTCCGCCATCCCCGCCACCGCCACCCAGCAGTTCACGACCCACGCCGACCGGCAGACCGGGATGGTGGTGCACGTGGTGCAGGGCGAGCGCGAGCTGGCGCGCGACTGCCGGTCGCTGGCGCGGTTCACGCTGCGCGGCATCCCGCCGCTCCCGGCCGGGCAGGCGCGGGTGGAGATCACCTACGCGGTGGACGCCGACGGGCTCCTGCGGGTGACGGCGCGCGAGCTCCACACCGGCGTCGAGCAGCGGGTGGAGGTGAAGCCGACGAGCGGGGTCACCGAGCAGGAGGTGGAGGACATGCTCGTCGAGAGCCTGGAGCACGCCGAGGAGGACGTGGTGCAGCGCTTCCTCGCCGAGTGGCGGCTCGAGGGCGAGCGGCTGGCGGGCGCGCTGCGGCAGGGGCTGGCGGAGGACCCCGACCTGCTCGCGGACGGCGAGCGCGAGGCGATCGACGCGCGGCTGGCGGGGCTCGGCGAGGCGCTGCGGGGCGAGGACCCGCGCGCGCTGCGCGCGTGGATCGACGCGGCCGACGCCTCCGCGGCCCCCTTCATGGAGCGGCGCCTCGACCGGTACGTGGGGCGCACGCTGGCGGGGAAGCGGCTCGAGGAGCTCTGAGGCCCGGCGTCCTCCCCGCGGACCTCCCGGCCGCGCCGAGGACGCGCGGCCTCGCGTCCGGCGCTCGGGGCGCGGGTTTCGACGCTGGCAGGGCGCGTGCTTCTGCGCGCGCCCATGCACCTCCTCCTCCCGCTCCTCGCCCTGGCGCTCGGGGGTGGCCCGCCCGCGCACGGTCTCCCGGGGCCTCCTCCCGATCCCGCCGCCGCCGCGCGCGAGGACGCGGCCCGGCTGCTCGGCCTCGCCCTGGCGGGCGAGCCGCGGGTCGAGGCGGTGCAGCGCGCGGCCGAGGCGCGCGCCGCCCCGGGGCGCGCCGAGGCGGACGGCTGGGGCCGGCGCGCCCGGCTGGCCGGGCTCGTGCCCCGGCTGACGGCCGAGTACCGGCACGACGAGCGCAGCTACCGCGTGGTCGGGCTCAGCGCCGGCGCGGAGGTGGACTACCTGCGCTCCATGCCGGGCGACAGCCTCTCGGTCCGCCTGGGCTGGGAGCTCGAGAACCTGGTCTTCGCGCGCGGGGAGCTGGAGGCGGCCGCCGCCGCCGAGCGCGCCGAGGCGAAGCGGCGCGCCGCGTCCGACCGCGCCACGCGGCTCTACTACCAGCGCCTGCGGCTGCGCCTGGCCCTGCTCGCGGCGCCGCCGCGCGAGGGCCGGGCGCGCGCGGAGCAGGAGCTCGAGCTCGACGCGGTGACGGCGGAGCTCGACGGCCTCACCGGCCTCTACGGGGAGGGCGCGCCGTGAGCTGGCGCGCCGCCGCGCTCGCGCTGGTCGCCGCAGGCTGCGCGCCGTCGCTGCCGGCGCCGCTCGTCCGCGTCGAGTCCGCCTCGCCGTCGGGCGCGGTCCCGCCCGACGCGGTGGAGGTCGCGATCGCCTTCACCGGGGCGATCGACGCGGCGGGGCTCGTCGCGGGCCCGCTCCTCGTGCTGTGCCGCCGGGAGGACCTGCGCGCGGTCGCCGCCGCGGCGGAGGCGGCGGAGGGCGCCCCGCCGGACCTGCCCGTCGTGCCGGCGCGGCTGGAGGTGGAGGAGGGCGGGCGCCGCGCCGTGCTGCGGCCGCTCGCGCCGCTCCCGGCCGAGGCGCCCTTCGCGGCGGTGCTCTCGCCGCGGCTGCGCGACGCCGGCGGGCGGCCGGTGCTCGACCCGGAGGGAAAGAGCCGCGCCTTCGCGGTGCTGTTCGAGACCGGGCCCGCCGTGGACCGCACCCCGCCCGCCGCGCGCTGGCTGGAGCCGCCGCACGGGCCCGTCCCGCGCGACCTCGCCGCGCTGCGGATCGCCTTCGACGAGCCGGTCGCCGGCGCGCTGGCGCTCCCGGCCGGCGGCGGCGAGCCCGTCGCGCCGGCGCCCGACGTGCTCGGGCTCGACCTCGCCGCGCCCCTCGCCGCGGGGGCGCTGGCGGTCGACCTGGGGCAGGTGCGCGACGCGGCAGGCAACGCGCCCCTCCCGCTCGAGCCGCTCGAGGTGAGCCGCTGCGCCTCGGCGGGCGCGCCGGCGTGCGGCGGCGCCGAGCTCTCCGCGGCGGAGCTGGGCGTGGAGGTCTCGGCCACGCTCGCGGGGATGGGCCGGCTGGTGGCGGAGGTGTCGGCGCTGCCGGGCGAGCCCGCCTGCGGCAGCGCGCCGGCGGCGCCGGCGGTGGCGCGGGTGCTGGGAGGCGTGGCGGCGTGCCCGGGCTGGGACCCGTGCCAGCCGGCCGCCCGCGCCTGCCCGGCGGCGCTCGCGCTGCGCGGGCTCTGCCCCGGCCGCGCCCTGCGGGTCCGGCTGGCCGGCGAGGATCTGGCGGGGCACCGGGGCGCGTTCGGCGCCTGGCTGCCGGCCGCCGCCCGCCCGCCGCGCCCCGCGCCGGTGCTCTCGGAGGTGCTGGCGGACGCCGACGCGCCCGAGGCGGGCGGCGAGTACGTCGAGGTGGTCAACGTCGGGACCGGCGACGCCGACCTGTCGGGTCTCGTGCTCGCGAAGCGCACCGCCTCCGGGACGGTGGCGCGCTGCACGCTCGGCGCGGCCGAGGGCGGGCCGGTCCCCCCGGGGGGCTACGCCCTGGTGGTGGGAGGCGCCTACGACGGACGGTACGCGCTGCCGCCCGGCACCGCCGTCCACCGCTGCGGCGCGACGGCGCTGGCGGGGGGGCTCGCGAACGATCGGGCGCCGGCCCTGGCGCTCGAGGACGGCGCCGGCGCGGTGGTCTCCTCGGCGGGCTGGGTGGCGCCGGCGCTGCGCTGCCCTTCGGGCGCGCTGGAGCGGGTCCGGCCGGACGCGCCGGACGAGCCGGCGAGCTGGGCCTGCGGCGCGCGCACGCCGGGAGCGTGCAACGCGGCGACGCCGCCCGAGGCGTGCGCGAAGCGGCCGTGGTGAACGGCCGGGTCGCGCGACGCGAGCGAAGCGAGCGCGCAGCGCCCGTCAGCTATTCTCGACGATCCACTTCCCCAGGAACTCGTCCTTGAGGATGAAGCCGTCGGCGCCGCACTCGGCGGCGAGGGCCGCGACCTTCTCCCGGTCCTCGCCCGAGCACAGCACCACCTTGATGGACCTGAAGCGCTCGTTCCTCTTGAGGAAGCGGCAGAACTGTGGCCCGCTCACCTTCGGCATGTTGACGTCCAGGAGGACGAGGTCCGGGCGGGTGGCGCGCTTCAGTACCAGGCTGGTCGCGGTCTCGGCGTCGGGCGCGTAGTCGATGGCGAAGCCGGCCTGCGCCAGCTCCGCCTCGAGCAGCCGGGCGGCGATCTCGCTGTCGTCCACGATGAGGACGCGGCGCTTGCCGCCCACCGCCCGCGCGAAGCGGCGCGCCAGGTCCTCGGTGGGGGCGAGCGGCAGCGCGCCGTCGGCGCCGACCTCGTTCACGAGCGCCGCGAGCTCCTCCGCCGGCGCGTCGCCGACGAGCAGCGTGCGGCCGGCGAACCCGGCGTCGCGCAGCACGGCGATCGCCTGCCGCGCCCTCGCCTCGTCGGCCAGCAGCGCGCCCGCCTCGTCGATGGACGGTGCGAGCAGGTGCGCGTCCGACGCACCCTCGACCTCGTGGCCGGCGAACTCGAGCGCCAGGGTCAGCGCTCCGCGCAGGATGTCGCTCTCGCAGCAGACCAGGATCTTCAAGGGGGCGCTCCAGGCAAGCGACTCAACATACCACCGACTTGCCCGCCCTTCCCAGCCGTGGCGTAATCCCCACCATGTCCGAGGGTCGCGACGCGCCCGACATCCTGAGCGGCGCTGGCGAGGCCCGCCTCTTCTGCGTGCGCCTGCTCGGCGGCCGTTACGCCTTCGAGGCGTCGCTGGTCACCGAGGTGGTCCGGCTCGGACCGCTCACGCGGCTCCCCGCCGCGCCTCCCTTCCTGCCCGGCGTGTTCAGCCACCGGGGCGAGATCCTGCCCGTACTCGACGTGAACCAGCTGCTCGGCCTGCGCCCCCTGCCGCTCGGGGCGGCGACCCGCGCCGCGGTGGTGCGGGCCGGGGCCTGGAAGGTGGCGGTGCTGGCCGAGGCGGTGGAGGGCCTGGTCGAGCTCGACCGCGCGACGCTGCAGGCGCCTCCGGCCGAGGCGCCAGGCGGCGCGGCCGAGTTCCTCTCCGCCGTGGCGCGCGACGCCCGCGGCGAGCTGGCGGTGCTCGACCTCCCGCGCCTGGTCGAGGCGGCGCGCGCCCGGAGCGTCGGCGCGTGAGCTCCGCCCTCCCGCCGCCGGTGCTCGTGTTCCAGGTCGGCCCGCGGCTGTTCGCGGCGCAGGCGGCCGAGGTGGAGCGCATCGGCCCGGCGCTGGCGGGCGCGCCGGACGTCGTGGGCGCGAGCTGCCTCGGGGAGCCCTTCACCGCGCGTCGCGAGCTGGTGGTGCGGGGGGCGGGGGCGGCCCTGGCCGTCGACCTCGTGCTCGGGCTCCGCCAGCCGGGCGCCGCCGACCTGTGCCCGCTCCCGCCGTTCGCGGCAGCCTGTCTCGCCTCGCGCGCGGTGCGCGGGCTCGTCCTCCTCGACGGCGCGCCGACCCCGCTCGTCGACCTTCCCACCCTGCTGCAGGAGGCGCTCCTGCGCGCCGCCGCCCCGTCCCCTGGAGACATGCACCATGCGTGAACCGCGAGAGATCACCCGGCGGCGCCCGGCCAAGGCGCCGCGTGGCGCCGCCGCCCGGACGTCCGGCCCGGACGCCCTGCTCGGCGCGCTGCGGGCGATGGCGGAGGGGAACTACGCCGACGCGCGCGTGCCGGTGCCGCCGCGCGGCCCGGGCCGCGAGCTGGCGCTCGCGCTGCAGGCGGCGGTGGAGCGCGTGCAGGCGGACCTGACGGCGGAGGCGCGCCGCGCCGAGGCGGTCCGGGAAGGAGTGGCCGAGGCCATCGGCGCGCTGGTGAAGCTGGTGGTGAACGGCGATCTCACGGGCGAGCTGCGCCTCTCCGTGGGCGACGCCTCGCTGGCCCCGCTCGTCTCGGGCATCGGCCAGATCGTCCACACGCTCAAGCGGTTCGTGACCGAGATGCGGGAGGCGGCCCTGCGGCTCGCCACCAGCTCCGAGCAGGTGCTGGCGGCGGCGACCCATAGCGAGCGCTCGACCTCGCAGCAGGCGGCCGCCATCCACGAGACCACCGCGACCATGGAGGAGCTCAAGGGCGCCTCGCACCAGATCGCCGAGAACGCGCAGATGGTCGCGACCATCGCCCAGCAGGCGCTCTCGCAGACGCGCCAGGGCGAGGGCTCGATCAAGTCCTTCATGGAGTCGATGGAGAAGGTCCGCCACAACGCGACCGAGGTGGACGACGCCATCGGGAAGCTGTCGCGGCGGGTGGAGCGGATCGGGACCGTGGTGGAGGTGATCGACGAGATCGCCGATCGCTCCGACCTCCTCGCGCTCAACGCCGCGCTGGAGGGCGCCAAGGCGGGCGAGGCCGGGCGCGGGTTCTCCATCGTCGCGGCCGAGATGCGGCGGCTGGCCGAGAACGTCATGGAGAGCACGAAGGAGATCAAGAACCTCATCACCGAGATCCGCGAGGCCACCCACGCCGCCAAGGAGGCGTCGGACGGCAACAAGCGCATGGCCGGCGAGGGCGAGCAGCTCGGCGGCGCCGCCATGGCGCAGGTGGGCGGGATCCTCTCCGGCATCCAGGAGACGAGCGACGCCTCGCGCGTGATCCACCTCGCCACCCAGCAGCAGCGGACGGCCACCGAGCAGGTGGTGCAGTCCATGGGCGAGATCGAGGAGGTGACGCGGCAGGCGCAGAGCGGGTCGAAGCAGGCCACCACCGCCGCCGCCGAGCTCTCCAAGCTGGCCGAGCGGCTGGCGGAGCTGGTGAAGCGCTTCAAGGTCGAGTAGCGGGGGCGGGGGCGCGTGGGCTCGCAGGACGACATCCGGCAGAAGCTCCTGGGCAAGTTCCGGGAGGTCACCGCCGATCGGCTGGAGAAGATCGGCGCCGGCCTCCTGGCGCTCGAGCGCGGCGACGCCGGCGAGGCCGGGGCCGAGGTGGCGCGCGAGCTCCACACGCTGAAGGGCGAGGCCCGGATGCTGGGCTTCTCCGGGCTGGCGCAGGTGGTCCACGCCGCGGAGGACGTCCTGCGCGCCCTGCCGTCCGGGCCCTCCGCCGCGGCCGGGGCGAGGGTGCAGGCGCTGCTCGAGGCGTGCGACGCGGTCCCGCCGCTGCTCGACGGCCCGCCGGACGGGGGCGAGGCGGCGCAGGGGCTGGCGGCGCGGCTCAAAGCGGCGGCGGCCGGTGCCCCGAGCCCGACTCCGGCTCCGACCCCGACCCCGACCGCCACCGTCCCTCCGACCGCGACCGCGACGCCGGCTGTGACTCCGACCCCGAGCTCGGCCGCGACCGCGAACGCCATGGCGGCCGCGGCGGCGCGGCGGGCGCGCGCGGGCGAGGCGAAGTCCTCCCGGCGCCTCGAGCTGCGCGCGCCCACCGGCTCCATCCGCGTGGACGTCGATCGCCTCGACGAGATCGCGGCGCTGTCGGGCGACCTGCTCGTCGAAGGGGCGCGGGCGGAGGGGCGCAGCCGCGAGCTGGCGGCGCTGCTCGCCCGCTGGAGCCGGCTGGCCGATCGCTTCGCGGCGCTGACCGCGCCGGGGGTCCGCGACGTGCCGGCGCTGGCCGGGCGGATCGACGACGACGTCCACCTGCTCCGCTCGGACACCTTCCGCTTCCTGCGCCGGCACTCCGACGCGGTGAGCGCCGTGCACGGCCAGATGGCGCACCTCGCCGAGCGGGTGGGGTCGGCCCGGCTCCTGCCGCTGGCGGGCATCCTGGCGGGCTTCCCGCGCGCGGCCCGCGACCTCGCCCGCGAGCAGGGCAAGGAGGTCGAGTGCGAGGTGAAGGGCGGCGAGGCCGGGGTGGACAAGGCCATCCTGCTCTCGCTCAACGACCCGCTCGTCCACCTGGTCCGCAACGCCGTCGACCACGGCCTGGAGGCCCCCGCCGACCGCGAGCGCGCCGGCAAGCCGCGCGCCGGGCGCCTCGTCATCACCGCGCGCATCGAGGGGGATCAGCTCGCGCTCTCGGTGGAGGACGACGGCCGAGGCCTGGATCCGGAGCGGCTGCGGGCGGTCGCGCTGGCGCGCGCGCTCGCCCCCGCGGCGCAGCTGGCCGCCATGGCCCCCCAGGCGCTGCACGAGCTCATCTTCCTGCCCGGCTTCAGCACGCGGGAGGCCGCTGGCGAGATCTCGGGGCGCGGCGTCGGGCTCGACGTCGTGCGCCGCAAGACGGTGGAGCTGGGCGGATCGGCGGTGGTCGAGTCGGAGCCGGGCCGCTTCACGCGCTTCACGCTCCGGGTGCCCCAGTCGCTCGCGCTCATGAAGGTCCTGCTCCTCCGCCTGGGCGAGGACGTGTACGGCGTCCCGGCCTCGGACGTGGAGAGCGTCGGCCGGCTGGATCCCGCGGCCGTCACCGAGGTGGCCGGGGTGCGCGCCCTCCGGCTGCGCGACCGGCTCGTCCCCATCGTCGCGCTCGGGCCCCTGCTCGGGCTCGACGGGGGGCCGCGCCAGCGCCGCCCGGCGGTGGTCTTCCTGACGCACGGCGCCGACGCCGCCGCGCTGGCCGTGGACGGGCTGGCCGGCGAGCGCGAGGTGGCGGTGAAGGCGTGTGGCGCCTTCCTGGACGGGGCGCGGTTCGTCTCGGGCGCGGCCGCGCTGGAGGACGGCCGGGTGGCGCTCCTCCTCTCCACCCCCGAGCTCATCGCGGCGGCGCGCCGGACGCAGGCGCCGCTCCCCGACGCGCCCGCCGCCGGGCGGCGCAGGCTCCGCGTGCTGCTGGTGGACGACAGCGCCATCGCCCGCGAGGCGGAGGCGGCGCTCCTGCGCGCGCTGGGCCACGAGGTCGAGGAGGCGGTGGACGGCGAGGACGGCTGGCGGCGGCTCGCCGCCGGCCAGCACCAGCTGCTCGTCACCGACGTGCAGATGCCGGTGCTGGACGGCATCGGGCTGACGCGCCGGGTGAAGGGGTCGCCGCGGCTCGCCCGGCTGCCGGTGGTGGTGCTCTCCTCGCTCTCCGCGCCCGAGGACCGGCGGCGCGGCCTCGACGCCGGCGCCGACGCCTACCTGGTGAAGGGCGATCTCGACGCCGCCCTGCTCGCGCAGACCGTGGAGCGGCTGTGCGGGGCGGGGACGTGACGGCGCGCCCCGACCACCGCCTCCGGGTGGTGGTGGCGGACGACTCCGAGCTGGTGTGCGAGGTGCTCGCGCACCTCCTCGGCGGCGAGCACGGCTTCGAGGTGGTCGCCACCGCGCACGACGGCGCGGCCGCGGCCGCCGCGGTCGAGGCGCTCCGGCCGGACGCGGTGACGATGGACCTGCAGATGCCCGGCACCGACGGCTTCGGCGGGATCGCCCGCATCATGGCGGCGACGCCCACGCCCATCCTCGTCCTCACCGGGCGGCCCGAGGAGGCGGTCGGGTTCCGCGCGCTGGCGCTCGGCGCGCTCGACCTCCTGGAGAAGCCCGCCGCCGGCGGCGACCTCGCGGCCTACGGCGCGCGCCTGAGATCGCGGCTGCGGCTCATCGCCGGCGTCCGCGTCATCCGGCACCCGCGCGGCCTGCGCGGGGCGGCGGCGGTGCTCCCGCCGCGTCCGGCGGCGCGCTGCGAGCTGGTGGTGGTGGGCGCCTCGCTGGGCGGGCCGCGCGCGCTGGCGGCGCTCCTGCAGGGGCTGCCCCCCGCGTTCCCGCTGCCGGTGGCGGTGGTGCAGCACATCGCCGACGGCTTCGCCGAGGGGCTCGCCGCCTGGCTCGCCCATGAGGCCGGCCGCCCGGTGCGCGTCGCGCGCGACGGCGACGCGCTGGCGCCCGGGGTGGTGCTGCTCGCGCCCTCGGGGCACCACCTCGAGGTGGGGCCGGGCCGGGTCCACCTCTCCGGCGCGCCGCCCATCGACACCTTCCGGCCCTCGGTCGAGCCGCTGTTCCGCTCGGCCGCGCGCGCCTACGGCCGGAGCGCCTGCGGCGTGATCCTCACCGGCATGGGGCACGACGGCGCCGAGGCGCTGAAGGAGCTCCGGGCGGCGGGCGGCATCACGCTGGCGCAGGACGAGGCCACCAGCGTGGTCTTCGGCATGCCGCGCGCGGCCCTGGAGGCGGGCGCGGTCGACCGCGTCCTCCCGCTCGACGCCATCGCGCGGACGCTGGCCGGGCTGGCGCGATGATCGAGCTCGCCCCCGAGCACCTGCGCGAGCTGGCGGAGCTCCTGCGCGAGCGGGTGGGCCTCTGCGGCCGGGACGGCGGGGACGTCGCCCTGCGGCTGGCCGTGGCGGCGCGCTTCGAGGCGCCGGACCCGCCGGCGGTGGAGGCGGGCCGGTACGTCGAGCACCTCCGGACGGCGGCGGGCGAGGAGGAGCTGCGGCGCCTCCTGCCGCTCGTGACGGTCGGGAAGACCAGCTTCTTCCGCGACGAGCGGCAGTTCGAGGCGCTGCGCGCGCTCCTCCCCGGGCTCCTGGCGGGCGCGCGCGCCGAGCGCCGGCCGCTCGCGATCTGGTCCGCCGGCTGCGCCACCGGCGAGGAGCCTTGGTCGATCGCGATCGCGGCCGCCGAGGCGGGCGCCCGGCCGGGCGAGCTGGAGCTCCTCGCCACCGACCTCAACCCCGAGGCGGCGGCGCGCGCCCAGGCCGGCACCTTCCTCGAGGAGCGGCTGCGCGAGGTGCCGCCGGAGGCGCGGGCGCGCTGGTTCGAGGTGCGGGACGGGCGCGCCGAGGTCGGCCCGGCGCTACGCGCGCTCTTCACCGGGGCGGCCACGCACAACCTCGTCTCCGGCTCCTACCCCCGCCCGGCGCGGGGCGCCTGGGACGTCGTCTTCTGCCGGAACGTCCTCATCTACTTCAGCACCAGCACCACGGTCGGCGTGCTGGAGCGCTTCCGCGCCGCGCTGGCGCCGGGCGGCTGGCTCTTCCTCGGCTACTCGGAGTCGCTGTTCCACCTCTACGACGGGTTCGACCTGGAGCAGGTGGAGGGCGCGTTCCTGTACCGGCGGCCGGGGGGAGCCGAGAGCCCCGCCGCGCCGGTGGCCGCGACCTCGACCTCGACCGGGACCACGACCGCGACCCCGGCCGCGACCGGGACGGCGACCGGGACCGCTGCGGCGATCCCGACCGCGGGCGGCGCGGTCCATCGCCCGGCGGAGGACGTCCTGGCAGAGGCCGCTCAGCTCATGGACCGGGGCCGGTTCATGGCCGCGCGCGACCTCCTGCTCGCCCGGCTCTCGGCCGGCGAGGACGACCTGGGGCTCCGGCTCACGCTGGCGCACCTGCACGACCTCCTGCAGGCCCCGGAGCAGGCCGCCGCCTGCTACCGGGAGGCGGTCGCGCGCGAGCCGCTCCGCGCGGAGCCGCACCTGTTCCTGGGCGTGCACCTCTACGGACGGTCCGACCCGGAAGGCGCCTCGGCCGAGCTCTCCCGCGCGCTCTTCCTCGACCCCGATCTGGCGCTGGCGCACTACTTCCTCGGCCGCTGCCGGGAGGCGCAGCACGACCTGGAGCGGGCGCGGCTCTGCTACCGCAACGCGCTGGCGGCGCACGAGCGCTGCCCGGAGGGCCACCGCCAGCGCTTCCTCGGGCACTACCCCGATCTGCCCCAGGGGGGCGCGTCCTTCGCGCGGGCCGCCCGCTACGCGCTCGAGGCGCTGTGACCGGGGGGCGCGGCCCCGAAGAGCTTGTCGATTCCGGACGCCGCGTGCTACCTCCGGGAGGTGCTGCCGGTCGAGCTCATCAAGGCGAAGCGGGACGGGCGCGCGCTCCCGCCCGAGGCGCTGCAAGGGCTCGTCGAGGCGTACGTCGCGGGCCGGGTCCCCGACTACCAGATGGCCGCCTTCTGCATGGCGGTCTTCTTCCGCGGCATGACCGCCGCGGAGACCTCCGCGCTCACGCAGGCCATGCTCCGCTCGGGCGAGGTGCTCGACCTCTCCGATCTCCCCGGGGTCAAGGTCGACAAGCACTCGACCGGCGGGGTGGGCGACAAGGTCTCGCTGGCGCTCGCCCCCATCGCCGCCGCCTGCGGGGTGGTGGTGCCCATGATCTCGGGGCGCGGCCTCGGCCACACCGGCGGCACGCTCGACAAGCTCGAGGCGATCCCGGGCTTCCAGGTGCGGCTCCCGGTGGAGCGCTTCCGGGAGGTGCTGGCGTCGGTCGGCGCCTGCCTCATCGGGCAGACCGACCGGCTGGCGCCCGCCGACCGCCGCCTCTACGCGCTGCGCGACGTGACCGGCACCGTCGAGTCCATCCCGCTCATCGCCTCCTCCATCATGTCGAAGAAGCTGGCGGAGGGGATCGACGCGCTCGTGCTCGACGTGAAGGTGGGCTCGGGCGCCTTCATGAAGCGCCGGGAGGACGCCGAGGCGCTGGCGCGCGCGCTCATCGCCATCGGGCAGGGCATGGGCAAGCGCGTGGTCGCGCTGCTCACCGGCATGGACGAGCCGCTCGGGCGCGCGGTCGGCAACGCGCTCGAGGTGAAGGAGGCGGTGGAGCTCCTCCACGACGGCGGCCCGGCGGACCTGCGGGAGGTGACCTTCGCGCTCTGCGCCGAGATGGTGCTGCAGGCCGGGCGCGCGCCCGATCTCGCCGGGGCCCTGGCGCAGGTGAGGGCGGTCGTCCGGGACGGGCGCGCCTTCGAGAAGCTCCGCCAGCTCGTGGAGGCGCAGGGCGGCGACGCGGCCGCTCTCCTGGACCTCGGGCGCCTGCCCGCGGCGGAGGGGACGCTCGAGGTGACGGCGCCCGCCGCCGGCGCGGTGCAGGCCATCGACGCGGAGGCGATCGGGGTCGCCGCCGTGGCGCTCGGCGCCGGCCGCTCCCGGGTGGAGGACGCGGTGGACCCCGCGGTCGGGTTCACCCTCCGGAAGAAGGTGGGAGAGCGGGTCCAGGCCGGCGAGCCGCTCGCCACGGTCCACTTCGGCCGCCGCGGCGCCGAGCCCCCCGCGAGGGTGGCGGAGCGGGTGCGGCGCGCTTACCAGATCGGCGCCCAGCCGCCGCCGCCCGCGCCGCTCCTCCTCGCCCGGCTGGTCGACCCGACGTGAGCCGCGCCGAGCTCCACGACCGCCTCTCCTACGCGCTCGCCTACGTGCGCGGCCGCACCGACGCGCCGCCGCGCGCCGGGGTGGTGCTGGGCTCCGGCCTGGGCGGCTTCGCCGCGCGCCTCGGCGGCGCGGTGGCGCTGCCCTACGACCAGATCCCCGAGTTCCCGGTGTCGCGGGTGGCCGGCCACGCCGGGCGGCTCGTCCTCGGCGACCTGCCCGGCGCCGACGGCCCCGTCACCGTGGCGGTGCTGCAGGGGCGGGTGCACGGGTACGAGGGCTGGAGCGCCCTCGACGTCGCCTTCGGGGTGCGCGTGCTGTGCCTGCTCGGCGCCCGGGTGGTGGTGGTCACGAACGCCGCGGGCGCCGTGAACCCCGAGCTCGCGCCGGGCGACCTGGTCCGGATCTCCGACCACCTCAACCTCTCCGGGCACAACCCGCTCACCGGCGCCAACGACGAGCGGCTCGGGCCCCGCTTCCCGGACCTGTCGAACGCCTACGACCCGGCGCTGGGCGCGCGGCTCGAGGCGACCGCCGCGCGGCTCGGCGTCCCGCTGCGCCGCGGCGTCTACGCCTGCATGGCGGGGCCGAGCTACGAGACCCCGGCCGAGATCCGCATGCTGCGCGGGATGGGGGCGGACCTCGTCGGCATGTCCACCGTCCCGGAGGTGATCGCCGCGCGGCACATGGGGGTGCCGGTGGTCGGGGTGTCGCTCGTCACGAACCCGGCGGCCGGGCTGGGGACGGCGCCGCTCTCGCACGAGGAGGTGGCGGCGGTGGCCGCCCGCGAGGGCGAGCGGCTCGGGGCGCTCCTCGCCGCGTTCCTGGGCGAGCTGCGAATTTGAGCCGCGCGCCGGGGGGCGCTACGCTGTCGGTGGAGACGCCCATGAGCCGACGCGACCACGCCGCGCCCCCGCCCCCCGCCGAGGAGGACCGCCGCGACAGCCAGCGCGTGCCCATCCGCCTGCTGGTGCGGGACTCCGCGCTGGGCGGGTCCTTCGAGGAGCGCGCCGGGAACCTCTCCCTCGGCGGCGTCTACTTCGCCGAGGGTCACCCTCCGGCCGGCGCGCGCGTCGAGCTGCGCTTCCTCGTCCCGGGGCTGCGCGGCGAGGTGCGCTGCGAGGGCGAGATCCTGCGCGTCACCCGCGCCGCCGGCGCGTTCGGCGCGCACGTCCGCTTCCAGGACCTGCCGCTCGAGACGGAGCTGGCCATCGCGCGGTACCTCGAGACGGCGCGGACGTGACGGCGCGCGGCGCCCGCCTGGTGGCGAAGGCGCGCGCCGCCCGGCGCCGCGCCTACGCGCCGTACTCGCGCTTCCGCGTCGGCGCCGCGGTGGAGGCCGAGGGGCGGCGCTTCGAGGGCGCGAACCTCGAGAACGCCAGCTACGGCCTCACGATCTGCGCCGAGCGCGCGGCGGTGGCCGCGGCGGTGCTGGCGGGCGCGCGCCGGCTCACGGCCGTCGCGGTGGCGAGCGGCACCGTGCCGCCCACCCCGCCCTGCGGCATGTGCCTGCAGACGCTGGCCGAGTTCGCCGGCCCGGAGCTGGTGGTGCTCCTCGCCGGCGCCCGGGGGGCGGTGGTGGAGACGACCCTCGGCGAGCTGCTCCCGCGCGGCTTCTCGAAGCGGTTCCTCTGATCGCGCCCGCGGGGCGGATCTGCTTCGCCGCCGGGGCGGAATCGGGTTATCTCCCACGCATGGAGGTCTACCGTTCCCTCGCCGAGGCGGGCGCGCTCCGCGGCTGCGCGGTCGCCGTGGGCAACTTCGACGGGGTCCACCTGGGGCACCGGCGCCTCTTCGAGGTGGCGCGCGAGCTCTCCGCCGCGCGCGGGGCGCCGGCCGCGGCGCTCACCTTCGAGCCGCACCCGGTCCGCGTGCTGCGGCCGCAGCTCGCCCCGCCGCTCCTCACGCCGCTGGCGCGGAAGCTGGAGCTCCTCGCCGGCTGCGCGCTCGACGCCGCGGTGGTGCAGCCGTTCGACCTCGCCTACGCCGCCACCGACGCCGAGGCGTTCGTGGCGCGCGACCTCGTCGGCCACCTGGGCGCGCGCGACGTGGTGGTCGGGCAGGACTTCACGGCCGGGCGAGGGCGCACCCGCGTGGACCGCCTGCGGGAGCTGCTCGCCGCGCACGGGGCGCGCCTGACCGTGGTCGAGCCGGTGGCGTGGGAGGGGCTGGTGGTGTCCTCCACCAAGATCCGCGAGCTGCTCCTCGAAGGGCAGGTCGAGGCGGCCGCGCCGCTCCTCGGCCGGCCGCACGACGTGGAGGGCCCGGTCGAGCGCGGCGCCGGCCGCGGGCGCGGCCTCGGGTTCGCGACCGCCAACCTGCGCCCCCAGGCCATGCTGCCCGCGAACGGCGTCTACGCCGTGCGCGCGTGGTCGGGTGGCGCGGAGCTCGCGGGCGTCGCCAATGTCGGCGTCAAGCCCACCGTCCAGCGCTCCGGGACGGTCTCGCTCGAGGCGCACCTCCTCGACGCGGACGCGCGCGACCGCTACGGCGAGCCGCTGCGGGTCGCCTTCGTGGCCCGCCTGCGCGAGGAGCGCCGGTTCGCCTCGCTCGAGGCCCTCCGGGAGCAGATCGCCGAGGACGCCGAGCGCGCCCGGGCCGTACTCTCCGGCGCGGGGACGATGTGAGCCTAGGTCGGATTTTCCGGCGCGTTTTCGCGGTGTTGCGCCTGGCGCTTCCTTGATCCCGCCGCGGAGCGGCTGTTACAGTCCGGCGGTCGGTCGGCTGCCACTCCTACGCGGGATACCACGATGTCGGGACGTCTCGGTGAACTCCTCGTCCGGGAGAATCTCATCTCCCTGCAGCAGCTGCAGAAGGCCCAGGACGAGCAGCGCAAGACGGGCGGCCGCATCGGCTCGCTGCTCGTCAAGACGGGCGCCATCGGCGAGGGCGACCTCACCAACTTCCTCTCCAAGCAGTACGGCGTCCCCGCCATCAGCCTGAAGGACTTCGACGTCGACGACGAGGTCATCAAGCTCGTCCCGAAGAACATCGCCGAGAAGCACCAGGTGGTGCCGGTGAACCGGGCGGGCAGCTCGCTCATCGTCGCCATGAGCGACCCGTCGAACATCTTCGCCATCGACGAGATCAAGTTTCACACCGGGTACAACGTGGAGCCGGTGGTGGCCTCGGAGGCGGCCATCAAGGAGGCCATCGAGCGCTACTACGCCGAGAAGGGCCCCAGCTACGACGAGCTGATGCAGGGCTTCGACGACAGCGAGGTCTCGCTGGTCGAGGGGGCCGAGGGCGGCGAGGAGGTCGTCGACCTCGAGAAGAGCGCCGGCGAGGCCCCGGTCGTGAAGCTGGTGAACCTCATCCTGCTCGACGCCATCAAGAAGGGGGCCTCCGACATCCACGTCGAGCCCTACGAGAAGGACTTCCGCGTCCGCTTCCGCATCGACGGCGTGCTGTACGAGGTGATGAAGCCGCCGATGAAGCTCAAGAACGCGATCATCTCCCGCCTCAAGATCATGAGCGAGCTCGACATCAGCGAGCGCCGGCTGCCGCAGGACGGCCGCATCAAGCTCAAGCTCGGGCGCGGCAAGGAGATGGACTTCCGCGTCTCGGTCTGCCCGACGCTGTTCGGCGAGAAGGTGGTGATGCGCCTCCTCGACAAGTCGAACCTCCAGCTGGACATGACCAAGCTCGGGTTCGAGGAGGCCCAGCTCAAGGACTTCCTGGAGGCGATCGACCGTCCGTACGGCATGGTCCTCGTCACCGGCCCCACCGGCTCGGGCAAGACCACCACGCTCTACTCGGCGCTCTCCAAGCTCAACGAGGTGGCCTGGAACATCAGCACCGCCGAGGACCCGGTCGAGTTCAACTTCTTCGGCATCAACCAGGTGCAGATGCACGAGGACATCGGCCTCAACTTCGCGGCCGCCCTGCGCAGCTTCCTGCGGCAGGACCCCGACATCATCATGGTCGGCGAGATCCGCGACTTCGAGACGGCCGAGATCGGCGTCAAGGCGGCCCTCACCGGCCACCTCGTGCTCTCGACGCTGCACACCAACGACGCGCCGGGCACCATCTCGCGCCTCCTCAACATGGGCATCGAGCCGTTCCTCGTCACCGCCTCGCTCAACGCCATCGTGGCGCAGCGGCTCTGCCGGCGGCTCTGCCCGGAGTGCAAGAAGCCGGCGCAGGTGGACGAGCAGGCGCTCCTCGACGCCGGCATCCCGGCGGAGGAGATCGGCACCTTCACCCCCATGGACAAGGGGGACGGCTGCAAGAACTGCAACGACCGCGGGTTCAAGGGCCGCGTGGCGGTCTACGAGGTGATGCCGCTCTGGGACGGCCTCAAGGAGCTCGTCATCCAGGGCTCCTCGACCGCCGAGCTGAAGCAGGAGGCGATCCGCCTCGGCTTCAAGACGCTGCGCATGAGCGCCCTCGGCAAGGTGAAGCAGGGCGTGACCACCCTCTCCGAGGCGGTGGGCAACACCGCGCCCGATCGGTTCTAGGCGGGACCTCTCCATGGCGAACCTGCACCAGCTGCTCAAGGCGATGGTCGAGAAGGGCGCCTCCGACCTCCACATCACCACCGGCTCGGCGCCCCAGCTCCGCATCGACGGCAAGCTGGTGCCGCTCAAGACGGCCGCGCTCTCGCCGGTGGAGACGAAGCAGCTCTGCTACTCCATCCTCACCGACGCGCAGAAGCACAAGTTCGAGGAGGAGAGCGAGCTCGACCTCTCGTTCGGCGTGAAGGGGCTCTCGCGCTTCCGCGCCAACATCTTCATGCAGCGCGGGGCGGTGGCGGGTGCCTTCCGCACCATCCCGTTCAAGATCCTCTCCTTCCAGGAGCTCGGGCTGCCCGCGATCGTGAGCGAGCTGGCGAAGAAGCCGCGCGGGCTGGTCCTCGTCACCGGGCCCACCGGCTCGGGCAAGTCCACCACGCTCGCCTCGATCATCGACAAGATCAACACCGAGCGGCACGAGCACATCATCACGATCGAGGATCCGATCGAGTACCTGCACCCGCACAAGAACTGCGTCGTCAACCAGCGCGAGGTCGGCGCGGACACGCAGGGCTTCAAGAAGGCGCTGAAGCACATCCTGCGGCAGGACCCGGACGTCGTGCTCATCGGCGAGATGCGCGACCTCGAGACGATCGAGGCGGCGCTCGTCATCTCCGAGACCGGCCACCTCGCCTTCGGCACGCTCCACACCAACAGCTGCGTGCAGACCATCAACCGCATCCTGGACGTCTTCCCGCCCCACCAGCAGCCGCAGGTGCGGGCCCAGCTCTCGTTCGTGCTGGAGGGCGTCCTGACGCAGAACCTGATCCCCCGCGCCGGCGCGCCGGGCCGGGTGCTGGCGCTGGAGGTCATGATCCCCAACGCGGCCATCCGGAACCTCATCCGCGAGGACAAGGTGCACCAGATCTACTCGCAGATGCAGATGGGGCAGCAGAAGTTCGGGATGCAGACCTTCAACCAGAGCCTGGCCGCGCTGGCCGCCAAGAAGCTCATCGCGGTGGAGGAGGCGATGGGGCGCTCGTCGGATCCGGACGAGCTGCGCTCGATGCTCCTCAGCGGCCAGGGCGTCGCGCGCCCGCAGCCGGCGGCGAGGTAGGCGGCGCGCCCACAGCGCGCGATTCGACCAGGACCGGTCGTTGCAATAGACTTCCGCGGGGCAGCGACGCAGCGAGGGGAACATGGCTCAGGCCGCCGTCAACATCTCGAGCAAGGCCGCACCCGCCGCGAAGCTGCCGGTGTGGAAGTGGACCGGCAAGACGCGCCAGGGCGAGGAGCGCCAGGGCGAGATGGAGGCCGCCGACGAGCAGTCGGTGCGCGCCCGCCTGGGGCAGATGGGCCTCGAGCCGACGCGCGTCCGGCGCAAGCTCGGCGAGATCAACCTCTCCCTCCCCGGCCTGCAGGGCGGCGTCACCACCAAGGACATCCTCATCTTCACCCGGCAGTTCTCGGTGATGATCGACGCCGGTCTGCCGCTGGTGCAGGCGCTCGAGATCATCGGGACGCAGGCCGACAACCCCGCCTTCCGCAAGGTGCTCCTCGCCATCAAGTCGAAGGTGGAGGCGGGCTCCACCTTCGCCGACGCGCTGTCGGAGCACCCCAAGGCGTTCGACGACCTGTTCGTACAGCTGGTGCGCGCCGGCGAGATCGGCGGCATCCTCGACACCATCCTGCAGCGGCTCGGCGCGTACATCGAGAAGAACGAGAAGCTCAAGCGGCGCGTCAAGGGCGCCATGACCTACCCCGCCGTGGTGCTCGTGGTGGCGGTGGGCGTGGTGGGCGCGCTGCTCGGCTTCGTCACCCCCACCTTCGAGAAGATGTTCAAGGACTTCGGCGGCACGCTCCCGGCGCCGACCCAGTTCCTCGTGAACCTATCCCACGGCCTGGTCGACAACTGGTACTGGTTCGTCGGGGTCCCGGTCGCCTTCGTCGTCGCCTTCAAGGTGACGCTGCGGCAGCCGAAGGGGCGCGAGGGCTGGGACAAGTTCATCCTCAAGGTCCCGCTCTTCGGGCCCCTGGTGCGCAAGGTGGCGGTGGCGCGCTTCACCCGCACGCTCGGCACCATGCTCTCCTCCGGCGTGCCCATCCTCGACGCGCTCCAGATCGTCGGCCGCGCCGCCGGCAACAAGACCGTCGAGGCGGCCATCATGTACGTCCGCGCCAAGATCTCGGAGGGGAAGAGCATCGCCCAGCCGCTGGCCGAGACCGACGTCTTCCCGCCCATGGTGGTGCAGATGATCGGCGTGGGCGAGGCGACCGGCGCCATGGACGCCATGCTCAACAAGATCGCCGACTTCTACGACGACGAGGTGGACGTGGCGGTCGGGGCGCTGACGAGCATGCTCGAGCCCATCATGATGGTCTTCCTGGGCGGCATCGTCGGCTTCTTCATGATCGCGATGTACCTCCCCATCTTCAGCATCGCCGGCAACATCAAGTAGCGGTGGCCGCGCCCGTCGAGCTGCCCGGCGCGGCGCCGGCCGCCGGCCGGGACCCGCTGTTCCGGAAGCTCGTCTGGCTCACCCTCTTCCGGCTGGTGACGGTGACGGTGCTGCTGGGCGGCACCGTGGCGGCCGCCTGGACCACGCCCGGGTTCATCGGCGAGGTGGCGGGGTCGCTGTTCCGGCTGGTCCTCTTCACCTACGTCGCCTCGCTCGGCCTCGCCCTCGGGCTCCGCTGGCGCGCGGCGCTGCACGCGCTCGCCTACGGGCAGGTGGCGCTCGACGTCGTCATCGCGGCGGCGGTGGTCCGGCTGACCGGCTTCTCGGAGAGCGTGTTCGTCTTCATGTTCCTGTTCGGCATCGTGAACGGGAGCATCCTGCTCTTCCGCCGCGGCGCGGTGGTGGCGGCCGCGCTCTCCATCTCCATCTACCTCCCGCTCGTCACGGTCGGGCCCGCGGTCCGCCCGAGCGCGCCGACGGTGTTCGTCCACCTGTTCGCCTTCGCGGCGACGGCGGCCCTGGCGAGCTACCTCGCCGAGCAGCTCCGCCGGACCGGCGAGCGGCTGGAGGCGCGCGAGGTGGACCTGGCGGCCATCACCGCGCTGCACGAGTCGATCGTGCAGTCGGTGGCGAGCGGGCTCGTCACCATCGACGTGGAGGGCCGCATCACCTTCCTCAACCGGGCCGGGGAGCAGATCACCGGCGTCGAGGCCGCCGCCGTGCGCGGCACGCCCGCCGCCCGCTGGTTCGGCGGCTTCCAGCCGGGGGTGGAGCGAGGCGAGAGCGAGCTCGTGAACGCCCGCGGTGAGCGGCTCTGGCTGGGGTACACGGCCTTCCCCCTGCTGGCGCGCGGGGGGGAGCAGATCGGGCGCGCCGTCATCTTCCAGGACCTCACCGCGCTCCGCCAGCTGCAGGACGAGATGCAGCGCAGCGAGCGGCTGGCCGACCTGGGCCGCGTCGCCGCGGGGCTGGCGCACGAGCTTCGCAACCCGCTCGCCTCGATGGCGGGCTCGGTCGAGCTCCTCCGGGCCTCGTCCGGCCTCACCTCGGGCGACGCGCGGCTGATGGACATCGTGCTGCGCGAGGCGGCGCGGCTGGAGCAGCTGGTGGCCGCGTTCCTCGCCTTCTCGCGGCCCTCCCCGCCGCGCCGCGAGCCGGTCGATCTCGCGCACGCGGTGGCCGAGACGCTGGAGGTCTTCGCGCACGACCCCGCCGCCGGGCGGGTACGGCTCGAGCGGGAGCTCGAGCCCGCCACCGCCTCCTGCGACGCCGGCCAGCTCCGGCAGGTGCTGTGGAACCTGCTCGCGAACGCCGCCCACGCGGCGGGGCAGCGCGAGGGCGGCGGGACGGTCCGCGTGCGCTGCGCTGCCGAGGGGGAGCGCGCCCGGCTGGAGGTGGAGGACGACGGGCCCGGCATCTCCGCCGCCGATCTGCCGCACCTCTTCACCCCGTTCTTCACGACGCGCGAGGGCGGCACCGGCCTCGGGCTCGCGACCGTGCAGCGCATCGTGGACGCCCACGGCGGCGCGGTCGGGGTGGACTCGGTCCCGGGGCAGGGGACCCGCTTCACGGTGCGCCTGCCGGCGGCGGCCCGGCCCGCGGCGGGGTAGGATCGCGCATGGCCTCCATCCTGGTCGTGGACGACGAGCAGTCGATGCGGGAGCTGCTCGAGATCCTCCTCGGCACGGGGGGGCACGAGGTGACCGCGGCGGGCGACGCCGCCGGCGCGCTGGCGCGGCTGGCGGGCGCGGCGTTCGACCTCGTCATCACCGACCTGCGCCTCGGCCGCGGCTCGGGCCTCGACGTCCTCAAGGCGGTGAAGGCCTCCTCCCCCACCACCGAGGTGGTGGTGGTGACCGCCTTCGCCACCACCGAGACCGCCATCCAGGCCATGAAGGCGGGCGCGTACGACTACGTCCTGAAGCCGTTCAAGGTCGAGGAGCTGAAGCTGGTGGTGGAGAAGGCGCTCGAGCACCGGGCGCTCGTGGCGGAGAACCGCGCCCTGCGCCACCGGGTCGGGGAGCACCGGCCGGGCGGCGAGGCGATCCTGGGCGCCTCGCCCCTCATCCAGGAGGTGCGGGAGCTGGTCGAGAAGGTGGCGCCCACCCGCACCACCGTCCTCGTCACCGGCGAGAGCGGCACCGGCAAGGAGGTGGTGGCGCGCGCCATCCACGACAAGGGCCCGCGCCGCGACCAGCCGTTCGTCGCCATCAACTGCGGCGCCATCCCCGAGGGCCTCATCGAGAGCGAGCTGTTCGGCCACGAGAAGGGGAGCTTCACCGGCGCGTCCGAGCAGAAGCAGGGGCTCTTCGAGGTGGCGGGCTCGGGGACGCTCTTCCTCGACGAGGTGGGCGAGCTGCCGCCCGTCCTCCAGGTGCGGCTCCTGCGGGCGCTGCAGGAGCGGAAGATCCGGCGGGTGGGCGGCAGCGCCGACCTGGCGGTGGCGGCCCGCATCATCGCCGCCACCAACCGCGAGCTGGCCGAGGAGGTGAAGGCGGGCCGGTTCCGGGAGGACCTCTTCTACCGGCTGAACGTCATCCAGCTGAAGATGCCGCCCTTGCGCGAGCGGCGCGAGGACCTGCCGCTCTTCCTCGACCACTTCCTCGACCGCTTCGCCGGCGAGCTGGGGCGGCCGCGGCCGTCGGTCTCCCCGGAGGCGCAGCGGCTGCTCCTCGCCTACGCCTATCCCGGCAACGTGCGCGAGCTCGCCAACGTGCTGGAGCGCGCGGTCACGCTGTGCGACGGCGGGGTGATCGAGCCCGCGGTGCTGCCGCCGGCCGTCCGCGGCGCGGCGCCGCTGCCGGCGGCGGCGGGCGCGGCGGCGCTGCCCGACGAGGGGCTCGATCTCCAGGCGCACCTCGACGCCATCGAGCGCGCCATCCTGGAGGAGGCGCTCGGGCGCACCGGGGGCGTGAAGACCGAGGCGGCCCGGCTCCTCAGCCTGACCTTCCGGTCGCTGCGCTACCGCCTGGCCAAGTTCGGCATCGGCGGGGGCCCGTAGGGCCCCCCGCCGGCGCTTCACTCGCAGGTGGTGGCAGCCGCCGCCGCGTTATGGCGGCAGTCGTGGAGATCCCGCGGGACCTCCAGCCAGTACATCATCTCGGCGGTGTCGGTCCGCGTGCCGTAGTTCGTCGGCGTGACCATGCCGCCCGATCCGCCAGGAGGGAATTCGAGCCCCTGGTACCGCACCCCCGAGGCGCCCACCACCACGCGGATGGTCGGGGGGTTCGGCGCAGCGATGGTGTCTCGCTGGACGGCGCGGACGTAGGCGTGGGTGGTGTCCGTCGAATACTGGTATCCGCACGCCGCCGTGGGCGCGCCGGTCATGTAGTCGGCCATGTAGCCGTAGGTCTGCGGCGTCCCCGCCGTGCTGGTGCACGGATCGGTGCCGCTCGTCGACGCGCCGATCGGCCGGAAGCTGCCCCAGGACGTGCAGCCGAGGATGGTCGACGCCGGGGCGCCGGTCTTCTCGTCGTACCACGGCGGCGCGGGGTCGCAGCTCGCCAGCGGACAGCGGTCGCCGTACTCGTAATACCAGCCGGCGTCCCCGCTGGTGGCCTGGCAGGTCGTCCCCGAGGCGCAGCTCACGGAGCTGAGGAGCGGGCTGGCGGGGTTGTAGGTCGCGACCGCCTGCGTCACGTCCACGAGCTTGCACGTGCCGCCCGTCGGCCCGGTGCAGCCGGCGTACGCGACGTCCGTGAAGCGGTTCTTCTCGAAGGCCTTCACCTCGTTCTTGACGTTCGACGACGTCGCGACGTCGAACATCTTCCCCGCCGTTCCGCCGAACGACCAGACGCCGTAGAAGCGCGACTTCGTGGACGCGGCCGGCATCGTGCCAACGCTGTTGGTGCCCAGGTTGGTGGAGGGCTGGCACACGCCGTTCTGGTCGCAGGTGAGCTGAGCGGTGAGGGTCGGAGGGGACGCGCCGGGGCAGATGAGCTGGAGCGTGGCGGTGGTGGTGAAGCTGCCGCACGCGAGCGGCGCGCCGCAGCTGCTGCTGGTGGGATCGAGCTGGAGCATCCCGGAGGCGCAGCGGAACTCCCCGCTCCGCGTGCAGGTCCCGAAGGCGTCGCTGAAGGTCGCCTGGACGGTCGTGCATCCCGCGGCGCAGCAGCCGAGGAGGTTGTCCGGCGTGCACTCGTTCCCGATGGTCATGCTGCGGGCGCGGTTGCCGGAGCCGAGCGCGGTTCGAAGGGTGTGGGTGGTCTCGTCGAAGACGTTGTCCGCCATGAAGAAGAACGGAGAGCGCCCGGCGACGTTCTGGAGGTCGCTGGAGAGACGCTGCTGCTCGAACGTGCGTGCGGCGTACCAGTTCCCGACGCGCTTCGTCGTGTCATCGAGGACCCCGGGGCTCCAGAAGCGGGCGACGAAGAGGCTGCCCCCGAGGTCACCCCAGGTGGCGGTGTCGAAGAACCCGTCGTGATCGGAGGTGGCACGGCTGGGGTCGCCGATGTCGACGGCGCCGACCGTGGCGGTGACCGGGAACATGCTGGTGCCGCTCCCGTAGCTCATGACCGACTTGAAGTCGTCATCCGTGAACCGCCAGACGACCTTCCCTGTCCAGACGTCGACCATCCACACTGCGCGGCCCCGGGTCAGCGTCGGATCGTACCCTCCGTTGATGAAGACGATCCACCGCTCCTCGAAGTTCCGGGTGGTGGGATCGGGGACGCCGCTCCCCAGCGCCATGCGCACGGGGCCGATGGGGGGCGGACCGGGCGCGAAGTCGGTCCAGCTCTGGCCCATGTAGCGCGTGTCATCCGAGCCGGGCGGCGGGAACGCCCACAGGAACTTGGGACTGGAGACATCCGTGATGTCGAGCGCCGTGTACTGCGTGCCGCCCGAACGCTCGGTGATCACCGCGACCGTGTGGAACTCCTCCGAGCCGGGGGCGTACTGCTTGACGTTGTCGTGTGCGGAGGTCACCGCGGGATCGGCCGCGCTCCCGTCCACCCACACGTCCTTCACCATGACGTTGCCATCCACCATGTACTGGTGCGCCTGCGTCAGGTCCTTGAGGCGCGGGAGCAGGTCGGGCGGGATGAACGCCCAGACCTCCTCCCCCGTGCCGCGGGTGTAAGGCCGCACGCCGAGCGCGTTGCGCGTGGGCTGGGCGGGATCGGGGCTGCCTGCGTCGAAGGCGTGGAGCATGCCGTCGTTGGAGCCTACGAGCACCAGCTGCTGTCGGTCGACCTTCGCCAGGCGGTAGGCCTCGTAGGCGTCCACCTGCTGGCTCCCGAGGCCCTGGTAGGTGTTCACGATCTTCGTCTGGCTGGAGAGGGAGCTCGGGCTGAAGATGGTGGCCGTGCACTGGTTCTCGAAGCCGGTGGCGCACGAGTACTCGTCCCGGGGCGGCCGGACCACCACCGGCGCGGAGTGGAAGATGTCGCCCAGCTTCCAGAACACGGGCGTGCCGGTGCGGGCGTCGTTGGCGCGATCGCGCTGCTCGCCGTCCGCGCCGCTCGGGCAGGAGGTTGCGTTGGACTGCCGGCCGGGGGCGCCACAGCCGTCGCCGTCGATGTCCGTCAGATCCCAGCCGTGGACGAAGTTGACGATCGCCGTCGCGCACTGGTTCACGACCGAGGTGCAGGCCGGGAGCGGCGAGGTCCCGCAGATCCCCCACAGCTGGAGCTGCTGCGAGCACCACGCCGGGGTGAGGCTCATGTACGGCGCGAAGACGGAGGCGTTGGCGGTGTTGAACGGCTTGATGGCCCCGTCCAGCACCGAGTAGATGGTGCGGTTGTCGGCGCTCTTGTACCCGGGGACCGCCTGCCCGGCCTTGGGATCGCCGGCGGGGTAGGTGGGGTTCGAGAGGACGAAGCCGGCGTCCCAGAACATGTTGGCCGGCGTCGTCCCTTGCCCTTTCTTGAGGAACGCGCCGGTCTTGGGATCCTCGGTCACCTCGTCGCAATCGGCGTCGACCAGGAAGACCCCGGTACAATCCGCGGTGCCGGCGGCGGTGGCGTTGCCGTCGAAGTTGGCCGAGATGGTCTTGTTCCCGCAGGTCACCTGGGGCTGGTCGGCGGCCGCCGGACCCTTGGTCGGATCGCAGCCGTTCAGGAACTCGTCGAAGAGCATGCCCTGGTAGACGTGGCCCTCCCAGGTGGCCGTGTCGTTGGGCTTGAAGCGGGTGAGCACGGCCTCGACCGCCACCGACCGAAGGGTGGAGAGCGACGCCGCGGCGGGGGCGCTGAAGGAGTTGGCGCGCTCCACGATGTTGTTCACCGCCGAGGTGACCGCGTCCAGCAGGCCCTTCGCGTCGGGGGCGTTGCTGAACTTGCCATTGCCCATGTTGGCCGTGGCCTTGAGGAGCTGCACCGCCTTGTTCACCGTGGGCGGAGGCGGGACCTCCAGCCCGAAGCTGATGGTGAAGGTCGTCACCGTCTGGGGGTTGGCCACCGACAGGTCGGTGCGGAGGTCGTTCGAGTGCAGCCACGAGGCGATGCGCGGGAGGGAGGTAGGTGGGTTGGAGGCAGAATCGCTCGGGCTGCAGCACATGCTGGTCGGGCAGATCTGGCCGGCCGTGTAGGTGCCGGAATCGCCGGAGCAGGTGCAAGGGCAGGTGTAGCCAGCCGGGTGGTGAGTCGTGTCTCCGGCGCAGGTCGTGTAGCAGGCGCCGTGGTTGGGCGGGTACTGGGTGGTGTCGCCAGGACAGGTCGAGTAGCAGGCGCCGTAGTTCGCCGGGTGCTTGGAGCCGTCGGGACACGTGGAGTAGCAGATGTAGCCGCTCGCGTAATGCGTCGTGTCACCGGGGCAGGTGGCGTAGCAGGCCGGGGTCGCGCCTGACTGAGCGGTCGTGCTGCCCGCGCAGAAGTATCCGGAGCATTGGGTGTCGCTCGCGCTCATCGAGCCGTTGGGGCACTGGTAGCAGGGGTCACCGGCCTTCGAGCAAGACGTGCTGGTGCTCCCGCAGCGGAGCTTGTTTTGCGCGTTCTTGGCGCAGATGGCGGCGACGCCGAAGTCGCTCGCGTTCTTCCTCGTGGCGTTCGGGCCATTCGTGGCGATCACATTGGTCGCGTTCGGGCCGTTGGTCGCGTTCACCGTCGTCAGCCTGGGGCAGGTCGCCGGCACGCCGGTCTGGCAAGAGTCCCCCGGGCCGCAGTTGTTGCTGCTCTTGTAGGTGCCGTCGTCATAAGCCTTGATGACGGCCGGCAGCGCGTTCTCGGAGTTGGGCGAGCCGTCGGTGACGATGATGATGTTGTTCTGCTGGCACCCCCAGCAGATCGAGCACTGGTTGGAGTTGCTCGTCGCCCATGGGGCGTTCACGGCTCCCGCGGAGCTCTGCGAGAGGGTACTCGACTCGAAGGTGGAGCCGAACGCCTGGGTGTAGAGGCCCGACGAGGAGAAGTACTGACCGACGCCGAAGAGCGTCGAGGCCATCGGTGTCGAGCCGCTCATGAAGCTCGGCACGCCGGTGAGCTTGCGGTTGAGAGAATCGAGCATGTACTGCCGCGCCTGCGTGAACGCCGTCGCCGACCGCGGATAGGTGTTCGGCTTGTCTGGGCCGAGCGGAACGATGATCTCAGGGCCAAGGATGGAGAGGCCAAATCGGATCGTGTCGGTCGCGTTTGGGTGAGCCGGGTCGATCCACACCGTGTCCTTGATCGCCTTGCGGGCCGCCATGAACTTCGGTGGGTTGGCGTTCAGCCAGGCGCCGCTGAACACGAGGTAACGACCAGTGCTGCCGCCCGAGGTCCTGTAGGAGTAGAAGTAGAATCCCTTCGCCGGCGTGGTGGAGTTGCCGAAGAGGCACAGGCGGCAGGCGGCGTCGTCCGGGGTCACCGTGGTGCCGCCTGCGCTCGTGTTGCAGCTCGTCTTCGGCGTCGCGGAGGTCTCGGTCCACGAGTTGAACGAGTAGATCTGGTCTCCCTGGAACAGGCAGGCGTTGCCGGTGCACGTGCTGCCCCAGGTCGGCCGGTCATCGAGGCCGCTCGAGGCGAGGCCGTGGCCAGGGTCGTAGACCGCCGCCTGCGGCACGTAGCTCTGCATCCAGGCGAGCTCCGACTCGGCGCTCACGTCACAGGTGCCAGTCACGCCGGCCGAACTCGGGATGCTCAGCGAGGTCGGCCACTGGCAGGTGGCCGGACCGGAGCTGTCCCCCCAGGCGCTGGTGATGTTGTCCCCGCACTGCGGGAGCGTCTTCATCGACCCCGAGGAGTCGAGGATGAACATGACGTTGGACGGCCCCACCGGCAGCGTGAAGAACTGCTCGTCCCCGGCGGTCGGGCCGCGAACCGTGCTGGCGAGGGACGTCGTGGGGTTGAAGCAGTCGGGCTGGACGCTGTCGGCCTGGAGCGGGAGGAGTGCCAGCGCCAGCAGGGCGAGCGGGACGAGTCCGATGGTGTTCTTGCGCATGATCTTCCCTCGCCTAGAGCCCGAACCGGATGCCGAACTCCACCTCGAGCTGGCGCCCGCTGGTGGGCGTGCCATCCCCTCCCACCTGACAGTGGACGACGACCTTGTACGGCGTTCCGCCCAGGCTCTGCGCCTGGATGCGCCAGTTCGCCGTGCTGGGCTTCGTCGGACCGGCCGCCCAGGCCGGGAGTGGACTCACCTGGACGACGCTGGCCCCGTCATAGTGGCCAGCCGCGAGCTGGGTCCTGCTGTCCAGCGCCACGTTGAGCGGCAGGACCTCGGTGACGGGTGCCCCCAGCAGCTTGAACTTGCTCAGCAGGAGCGTGCGTCCCGCCTCGGCGCACGCGACGAGCTCCTGCTGCTTGCGGCCAGCCGTCGAGGCCGAGAGCTCCAGGGCGGAGTAGCGGATCATCGCGACCGCGACCGCAAGGATGGCGGTCATCACGAGAAGCGTGAAGAGCAGGGCGCTGCCGTGCTGGGATCGACTTGTCATGGAAGCCTCGGGCCTACCCGCCGCCCACGTTCAGGTTGTCGGTGCCCGCCGCCGTGGAAAGGACCGGGATGTACGGCGTGCGCGCGTCGAGGTTGCGCGTCAGGGTGGTGGCCTCGAACAGCAGGTGCCGGTAGCCGGTCTCGGGCGCGGTCAGCGCGCTGCGGTTCCCTGCGGCGGGGAGCTGGTTGTCCTGCAACGAGCCCAGGGTGGTGCGCTTCTCGGCCGAGCGGATCACGACCGCGACGCGCACGCCTCTGATGTTGGCGGGGTGATTGGTGAACCGCGAGGGGTCGGTGCGGGCGGTCCCATAGCTGGGGATGCCAGCCGCGGGCGCGAGTTCGATCCCGCCGGCCGCATTGGCGAGCGGGGTGCCCGCCACGGCGGGGACGCTGCCCAGCGCCGGCGCCGTCGCGGCGGGGAAGAGGTACGAGACCTGCAGATCCTCCACGTCCGGCGCTGCGACGGTCAGGATCGGTGTCCCGCTCGCGTCGACCAGCCCCTGATCCAGCATCAGGAAAGGCCGCGCCCCCGCCGCGCCCCAGGTCTGGACCGCTCCCGCCGCGTCGTAGGTGCCGACGAAGTACCGGAACCTGTCGACCTTGAGCGCCGCGACGGCGCCGTCCTGGAAACAGGGGCGCAGCAGCCAGTCGTTCTGGAAGGGGAAGTCGGTTCCGGTGTGGCTGCCCACCGCGACGGAGATCGCGCCGGTCGAGGTCTTCACCGGGACCTCGGCGTCCACCGTGACGTACGCCCAGTCGAGCGTGCCCGTGTAGCAGGCGAGCTGCAGGATCTGACCCTTGTGAAGCGGCACGTTGAGCGGGCCCTGGATCTTCACCTCGGTGGTGGTTGGGGCCGCGGCGACCGCGTGGTTGAAGAAGGCGTCCCGGGCCAGGAAGACGAGCTCGTCCGGACGGGTGGCGCTGTCACGGCACGTGACGGGCGTCGCGCAGGACTGGCCCGTGATGGTCACCAGCGTGCCACCGGGAGCGCGATCCATCGGGGCGTTGTCCATCTTCCCGAAATCGAAGGCCATGGCGGGATCGATGCCGTAGCCGGCCATGCGCAGGTTGTTCGAGATGTCCTCCAGGGCGAGCCGTCCCGCCTCCTGCAACGCGCGGTCGTCCGCGCCTGCGGCGAAGGCCCGCTGCTGGTTGATCATCAGGACGACCGCCCCCCCGACCACGATGACGCCGACCAGCGACGCCACCATCAGCTCGACGAGGGTGAAGCCGCGTGCGCTCGGGATCTTCATTGCGCGTCCGCCGGGTTGACCTTGGTGGTGAAGAGGACGAGCCGGCGGAAGCCACCGCCCTGCGGCCAGCGGACGATGACCGCGATCCGCTTCGCGTCGGGGACGGTGTTGCCGTTCCAGTCGTCGCTCTCCGACACGTTCCAGTAGCGCTCGTAGCCGGCTGCCGCGAACTCGGCCTGCGGGACTCCCAGCCACACGGCGCCGCCGGCGGTGAGATCCACCTCGCCGTGGTCGGCCGGTGGTGCGCCGGCGGCCTCGAAGGCCAGCGTACCGTCGCCGAGGTCGGTGTCGTTGGCGGGGAGGGCGTTCGTCAGCCGGGGGTCGTCGTACGCCCAGAGGTTGATGTTGGCCACCAGATCCTGGGCGAGGGCGGCCGCTCGGGTGATGCGCCGTCCATCCTCGTTCATCTTGACGCTCTGGCTGGCGATGCCGAGCGCGCCCACCGCGCCGATGACGAGCAAGGCCATCGCGATGGTGACCTCGACGAGGCTGAAGCCGTGGGGGTGGTGCGAGCGCATGGGGGCCACCATCACTCCACGCTGAAGGTTCGAATGGCGCCCGACGGCAGTACCGTCAGGACGCGGGAGCCGCCCAGCTCGGAGTTCGTGAGCGCGACGCTCCCACCGTTGGGGAGGGCGCTCGCCACTCCGCAGTCGGCGAAGAAGGCGGCACGGCCGCGGGCATCGAAGCGGAGCGCGCCTCGCGCGCCGCCGCCACTGGGGACCGTCCCGGTGCAGAAGCTGCAGCCGTTGGCCGGTGCTGGCGCCAGGTTGTACGGAAACGGGAACGCCTGGGCGCGAGCCGGCGCGGACAGCGTCACCCCCCGCGGGAGGTCGATGGCGTCCAGCGTGTCGCCGTGCAGGTTGGGCAGCGTGGTGCAGTAGTCCAGGTTCCCCGCGGGAGCAGCTCCGCCCATGAAGCCGCCGGCCTCGTCGGCGATGACCAGGATGCGCCCTGTCCCCGAGGACGTCGTCGCCGCCGGGTAGAAGATCACCGCCACGTCCTTCCCACGCGCGAGCGCCTCCTGCCGCGCGCGGTGGACCAACGCGTGGAGCTGGGTGCCCAGCCCGGCGAGCTCGACGCGCGGCCGGGTGCGGTGTACGAGCGGGTATCCCATCGTGACCATCGCCGCGGCGATGGCGAGCACGACGGCGACCTCGATCAGCGTGAAGCCGCGCTGTCTTCTCGGAGTTGCCGGCACGGAGACCTCCGGGCCGGGTCACCTGCAAGAGCGATGCGACGCGAGGGCAGGCGCGGGTGTTCGAAAGCCCACGAAATCACGCTGCAAACGCCGCAGCGCAGGTCTCCGGTGCCGCCGTCGCACATGAAAACGTTGCAGGATCTGCAGCGCCTGCACAGGCGGCTGCCGAGTCTCAGCGGAGATCGCGGCTGGCGAAGATGGCCGACGAGAGCGCGAGTGCGACGGTCGCGTACAGCAGCGCATAGAGCAGCGCGTACCCGAGCTGCGCCCCGCTGATCGCCTCCTGGTAGACGACCTGCACCTTGAAGTCGAGGGCCGACAGGTGGGGCAGCGCGAAGCCGACGGCCCGGAGGACGGGGTTGCCGCGCCAGTAGGCGAGCACGTCGCGGGAGAAGTGGCCGGAGAAGGCGAGGCAGAGGCTGAAGATGGCGGCCAGCGTGGCGTTGGTGAACGTGGAGAAGAAGACGGCGATCGCCCCCACCACCGCGAGCTGGGCCGCCAGCGCGGCCAGCGCGGGCAGGAGCGGGCCCGCGAGGAAGCCGAAGCCGCGCAGGTAGACGGCCAGCACGGCCACGGTGGTCCCGGCCATCACCGCCAGGTTGAGCGTGAGGACGAGGACGAGCCCCAGGTAGCGGCCCACGACGTACTGCGTCCGCGAGATGGGCTTCGCGATGACGGGGTAGAGCGTGCGCCGGGCCACGTCGCCCGCGACCAAGCCCGCCCCCACGAAGACGGCGATGAGCGTGCCGAAGAGCTGGGCCGCGGTCAGCGCCAGGTCGGCGATGATGCGGTACTGCTCGCCGAACGTGACCTGCGAGATGACGACCGACGCGCCGATGAGGAGCAGCGCGAAGATGAGCAGGTTCACCGCCAGCTTCTGCCGCATCGACTCGCGGAAGGTCAGCCCGGCGAGGCACCGGATGGCGTTCACGGTTGATTCTCCTGTCGCTGCGGCGCGGCGGGGGGGAGCTGGAGGCGGCCGGGGTCCGGCGGCTTGAAGCGGAAGTCGCGGCCGGTGGCGTGGACCTTCCCGTCCTTCGGGTCGAGGTAGTAACGGCCGCCGAACGGATCGGTGGTGGGGGCCGGGAGCCCCGCCGCGCGGACCTCGTCGAGCGAGCGCGCGGGATGGCCTTGCTCCGCCGCGAAGCGGGCGACGGACGCGTCGAGCCGGGCGAAGTCGCGCTGCAGCAGCGCCAGCTTGTACTGCTCCTCCAGCGCGGCGGCGGTCGCGTCGTCCCGCGCCGTGTCGCGCAGCTCCTCGAGGAAGCGGATCGCGCCGTCGACGGAGCCGCTCTTCACGTCGAGCGAGAGGGCCAGCTGGGAGATGTGGGGGGATGCGCCCGGCGTGCGCGCCGCGAGCTCGGCCCAGCGCGCCGCCGAGGCGTAGTCGCCGCGGTAGAAGTAGTCGTTGAAGGCCAGGTAGAAGGGGAACGTCCACCACGCCGGGCGCCCGGGCTGCAGGCCCTTCTTCAGGAGGGCGTCGGACTCGGCGAGGCGCCCCTGCGACGACAGGACGATGCCGCCCGTCTGGTAGGCGTAGCCGTGCCCTGGGTCGAGGTCGGTGATGAGGTCGATGAGGGGGTACAGCTTCCCCCAGCCGCGCTCGCCGGCGCGCGGCTCGCCGATGTACTGGACCGCCTCGAGCCAGTAGGCGTCGGCGACGGTGAGCCGCACCGGCGCGGAGAGGATCCGCAGCGCGCCCGGCTCCGGCACGTACGGCACGTCGTAGGGCCGATCGAGCCCCATGCGCGACAGCGCGCCCAGCGCGGCCCAGCGCAGCGGGAAGGCGAGCGCGAGGGCGACGGCGAGCGGGAGGGCGGCGGCGCGGAGCTTCATGGGTCGGGCGAAACGAACAGCGGCGCCGCCCTCGCGAGCGGCGCCGCCGATGTTACGACAGAACCCGAGAGGCCTAGAAGACGCTGTCGGCCGAGAGCGGGATGACCTGGCCCATCGGGTCGGCCGGAGCCGCGCCCGCGGCGTCCGAGGTCGCCAGCGCGTGGAGGGTGACGTCGGGGGCCGCCGTGCAGGGCGCCGCCGGGGGCACGCCGTTGGTCGTGATCTTGCCGTCCGGCCCGATCTGGGGGTTGTAGACCGCGTCGGCCGCGATCTTGGTGTCGCCGTCGATGTCGCTCCAGGCGCAGATCGAGAGCGCGACGCCGTTGGTGTTGGCCTTGGCGTTGTAGCGGGCGTAGGTCGAGCCCTGCACGATCCAGTCGATCTTCTGCGCCTCGGCGAGGTCCGTGTCGGCCCACGCGAGCTTCGCCGTGCCGAGCGTGCCGCCCGTGGGCAGGTCCTGGGCGAAGCCGTAGTAGACGCCGGAGACGCCGGACGTCGCCTGGCGCTCGCTCTGGCGGAGGGCCTCCTCCGACTTGAAGATGGCCTCCAGGTTCGTCTTGCGCTCGCTCGCCTTCGAGCGGAGCTGGTAGCGGAGGAAGTTCGGGATCGCGATGGCGGCCAGGATGCCGATGATGGCCACGACGATCATGAGCTCGATGAGGGTGAAGCCCTTGGACGTCTTCTTCATGTTGCCTCCATGTGCGTCGTGGCGGTCCTTCCGCCAGGACATGCGCAGCTGTGCGACACCTGCTGTGTACCGTCCTGACTGAAGCACGAGCGGTGCCAGCGGCGCTTGCTCGCAAGCTCGCGGATCCCCCCGTGTCGGACATCCGCATGCCCCTGACGAAATCCGTCGGCGGGTGGCGAGCACTGACGATTTTCGTCAGCGCGGCCCGTCTTTGACAAGGCGCCGCAGCCCGCTGAAGATGCGCCCGATGATCCTGAGGACGGAGGGCCTCGCCAAGACCTTCGAGGTGGGCTTCCGGCGGCGGCGGGTACAGGCCGTGCGCGATCTGACGCTCTCGGTGCAGGAGGGCGAGATCTTCGGCTTCGTCGGCCCGAACGGCGCCGGCAAGACGACCACCATCAAGATGCTCATGGGGCTCATCTTCCCCAGCGGCGGCCGCGCGTTCATCTTCGACGCGCCCATCCCGTCGACGGCCTCCAAGGCGCGCATCGGCTACCTCCCCGAGAACCCTGCCTACTACGAGTTCCTGACCGGCCGCGAGGCCCTCCGGTTCTTCGCCCGGCTGGCGCGGGTGCCCGGGGCGGACGCGAAGCGGCGGTGCGACGAGCTGCTCGAGCTGGTCGGCCTCACCCCGGCCGCCGACCGGCAGATCCGCAAGTACTCGAAGGGCATGCAGCAGCGCCTCGGCATCGCGCAGGCCCTGGTGGCCGACCCTGCCTTCGTCATCCTGGACGAGCCGATGAGCGGGCTCGACCCGATCGGCCGCAAGGAGGTCCGGGACCTCATCCTGGAGCTCAAGCGGCGCGGCAAGACCGTCTTCTTCTCGACCCACATCCTGCCCGACGTGGAGAGCCTCTGCGATCGCGTGGGCATCATCATGCGCGGCCAGCTCCGGGACGTGGGCCGGCTGGGCGAGCTGCTCTCGCCGCGCGTCAAGACGGTCGAGCTCTCGGCGATGGTGCCGGAGGGCGCGCGGGGCGCCCTCGCCCGCGGGCGCGTGCTGGCGGAGGAGGGTGAACGCGTCAGCGTCGCCTTCGACGACGAGGCGAGCGCGGACGGGGCCGTCCGCGCGGTGCTCGCCGCCGGCGGGCGGCTCGTCGCGCTCACGCCCCACCGCGAGACGCTCGAGGACTTCTTCATGCGGCGCCTGCAGGAGGGCGAAGCGCGCCCCGAAGCGACGCCGCGGCGGCTCGCGGCGCCGTGACCCCGGAGCTCGGCCCAGCGCTCGGCGCGCTCGTGGCGGTCTGGGTGGCGCTCCTGGGCGCCGTCGTGGGCAGCTTCCTCAACGTCGTCATCGCGCGCGTGCCGGCGGGGGAGTCGATCGTCTACCCGGGCTCGCGCTGCCCGCGCTGCCGCACGCCGATCCGCTGGTACGACAACCTGCCCATCGTCTCCTGGCTCGCCCTGCGGGCGCGCTGCCGCGCCTGCGGCGCGCGGATCTCCGCGCGCTACCCGGCGGTCGAGGCGCTGGGGGCGGCGGCGGCGCTGGTGATCTACGCGCGGCACGGGCTGTCCGGCGCGGCGGCGGTCGAGCTCGCGTTCGTCGCGGCGCTCCTCGCCCTCGCGTTCATCGACGTCGACACCTGGCTCCTCCCGAACGTCCTCACCTGGGCGGTCCTCGCCTTCGGGATCCTGGTGGCGCCGCTCGGGATCACGCCGGCCACCACCCTGCGCCACGCGCTCTACGGGGCGGGGCTCGGGTTCGCGGCCTTCGCGCTCCTCGGCTGGCTCGGCGAGCGGCTCCTGAAGAAGGAGGCGCTGGGGTTCGGCGACGTGTGGCTGCTCGCGGGGCTGGGCGCCTGGTTCGGCCCGCTGCCGCTCCTGCCGGTGGTGCTCCTGGCGTCGGTCCAGGGGTCCGTGGTGGGGCTCGCGCTCCTCGCGATGGGCAAGGGAGAGCCGGGGCCCGCCGCGCCGCTCCCAGGCCCGCTCCCGCCGCCGCCACCGCTCCTGCCCGGCGACGGCGGCGAAGCGCCCGGCGAGCCCACGGCCGACGCCGCGCCCGCTGCGCAGGAGCAGGAGCAGGAGCAGGCCGGCGCGGGCGCCGCGCCCGCGAGCGAGCAGGACTGGGTGCCGCCGAAGCACGCGGTCCCGTTCGGCCCCTTCCTCGTCGCCGGCGCGCTGGAGTGGCTCTGGCTGGCGGGCCTCCTGGCGCGGGCCTTCCCCGTGCTCCGGCTGTTCGGCTGATCTGCGTGGGGTCTCGCGTGCGGCGCTCCCGGCGGTCCCTCCTCGCTTCGCTCGCCGTGCTGGCGGTGCTCGCGCTCGCCGGCTGGGTGAGGATCTCGAACTACCCGGCCGTGCTCGGGTCCGGAGAGCTGCTCCCGCAGCTCGACGGCGACTCCTATTACCACCTGCACCGCGCCCTCGAGACGCTGCGCCACTTTCCCCGCGTGCCGCACCTCGACCCCGGGATGAACTGGCCGCGCGGCGCGGCCTGCCCATGGGCCGACGGCTTCGATCTGGGCGCCGCCGCCTTCGCCGCCGCGCTGGGCGGGGGGAGCCCGGCTCGCGAGCGCCTCGCGATCGCGCTGTGGCCGGTGCTCCTCGGGCTCCTCGCCGTGGCGGCCACGCTCCGCCTCGCGCGCACCGTCGCTCCCGGCGCCCGCTGGCGCGGCGCGGTGCTGGCGGCGGGCGTCGCGGCCGCCCTGGTCCCCGAGGGCGTGCTGCACGCGCGGCTGGGCCGGGTGGATCACCACGTGTTCGAGGCGCTGGTGATGACGCTCCTCGCGACGTGGAGCCTGCGCCGGCTACCGGGCGCGGGAGCTGGCGCGGCGCGGCCTCCGCCGAGCCCCCTCCGCATCGAGCTGGAGGGGGCGCTCGTCTCGGCGGTCGCGGTCTACGGCTTCACCGGGTCGCCGCTGTACGTCGCGATCGCGGCGGGGCCGCTGGCGTGGGCCGCGCTCCGCGACGGGCGGAGCCTCGGCTCGGGCGGCCCCGCGCTGCTCGCCGGCGGCGCGCTGTCGGCCGCGCTCACGGTACCCGCCCTGCTCGATCACGGGCAGCTGCTCTCGTTCAAGCTCCCGACGCTGCTCCAGCCGGCGCTGGTGGCGCTTGCGGGCGCCGCGATCCTGGCGCTGGCGTGGTGCGCGCGCGCCGGCGCCGGGCGGCGCCGGGCGAGGTGCTGGGGCGTCGCTGCCGGCGCGGGGGCCCTCGCGGCCGTCGCCGGTGCGCTCGCCTGGCCCGCCGTGCGCGAGGTGCAAGGCGCGCTGACCGGCTGGCTCCTGCACCGGGATCCCTGGCTCGACGCCGTCGGCGAGTTCCAGCCCATGTTCCGAGGGCTGGACGGCGCCGCCGGGTGGCTCCGCGCCTACTGGTTCCTCGGGTGGTCCGGCTTCTTCCTTCCCGCGGCGGCGGCCCTCGTGGCGTGGCGGCTGGCGCGCGGCTCGCGGCGCGCCCTCGGGCTGCTGTTCGTCACCGGGTGCGTGACCGCGCTGTCGCTCCTCCAGAACCGGTTCGACCGGGTGCTCGTCCCGTTCCTGGCGGTGTGCGTCGGCCTGGCGGTCGCGACGCTGCTGCGGCTCGCCGCCGCGCGCCTGCCCTGGGCCCGGGCGCCGGTCTGGGCCCCGCTCGCGCTCCTCGCGCTCTACGCGGCCGATCCGCCGAGCCGCGCGCTGCTCCTCCGCGCGCCGCGCGCGCCGCTCGCGGCGGAGCCCTTCGTCGAGGCGGCGCTGGATCTCCGCGACCGGCCCCCGCCGGCGGCGCTCGCGCCCGGCGTGTTCACGAGCTGGGACTCCGGTCACCAGGTCCAGGCGATGTCGGGGCGGCCGGTGATCGTGAACGGCTTCGGCTCGTACCTCGACGCGGCGGAGTTCTCGCGCGCCGAGGAGCTCTTGCGGAAGGGTGAGCCCGAGCTCGAGGCGTACCTGGCCGAGCACCAGGTCGGGCTCGTGCTGGCCGGCGCGGCCACCCTGGGCGCCGACGTGACCACGGCCGGCGGGGTGCGCAGCTTCGCGGCCGGGAGGCTCGACGAGCGCTACATGGTCGAGCTGCCGCTGTCGCCGCTGCTGGTCGCCGGCTCGGGCATCCCGGGGTGGAGCGTCCACCACCTGGCGCACCTGCTGCCGCGGTTCGCCTCGACCGGCGCGGTCGCGGGGATGACGTTCCGCCTGCCCTTCCTCTGGAGCTACGAGCGCGTCCGCGGCGCGGTGGTCCGAGGCACGGCTCCGCCGCGCGCGCGCGTCGTGGCCGAGCTGCCCTTCACCGAGCACCGGCGGCCGCACGTGTACAAGGCGTGGACCGACGCCGCCTCCGACGGCACCTTCGAGCTCGTGCTGCCGTTCCCCAGCCGCTACGTCAGCGGCAACGTGAGGTCCGGGGACGCCTGGACGGCCTCGCTTGAAGGCGGGCGTCCGGTCCGCTTCGAGGTCCCCGAGGCGGCGGTCCGCGGCGGGGCCACGGTGGTGGTGGGGCCGGTGCCGCCGCCCGTGCCGTCGCGGTGACGAACCCTGCGCTCAAGGCGCCGGCGGGGCGGCGCGCTGCGCCGCCCCGGGCCGCCGCCGGAGCAGGACGATCGGCGCGTAGGGATCCGTGACCGGCTCGTAGTGCGCCCGGATCCAGCGGCCGGCCTCGACGGCGTAGGTCACGCCGAAGAGCTGATCGCCCATGTCCCGCATGATCCACTTGTACCAGAGCACCAGATCGGGCGGGTCGCGCTCCCACCGCGCGATGACGGCGGCCTCGCGGTACCCACCGTAGAACTCCATCGGCAGGTGGGAGGCCATGCCGTCCGCGCAGCCGCGGCGCTCGAGGAGGAAGTTGATCGCCGCGGCGTGGGGGAGGACGAGCAAGCTGCTGGCAGGCGGCGCGCGCGCGATCTGCTCGAAGGGAGCCGCGGGCTCGAGCAGCTCCGGCGCCAGCCAGACGGTCCCGCGGGGCAGCGACAGGTGGACGGTCCGCTCTGCCAGGAACCTGCTCGAGGAGAACGTCGCAGCAGCCGAGTTCCCGACGAAGAGGGCGGCCCCGCAGGCCGCCACGGCGCGGCGCGTCCAGGGTGAGTCCGGCGCCAGCCGCCGCAGGTCTCCGAAGAGGAACACCCCGAGCCACACCAGGGCGGGCGCCAGCATGAAGAAGCCGTAGTGCGCGGGGGTCGCCGCGAAGGTGATGCGCAGCGACGCCGCCACCGTGAAGACGGCCAGGAGCAGGTGCGGCAACGACTCCGTGCGACTCCCGAGGTCGCGCCACCAGCGGAGCGCCCAGAACCCCGCCGCGCCGAGGGCGAGGAAGGGGAGCGCGCGGAAGGGACGATCGGGGCTCAGGGACGCCGCGAAGGCCAGCACCGCGAGCCCGCTCGCGGCGACCACCGCCGCGCGCGCCGGCGGCCGGAGGCGCGCCGAGCGAGCGAGCGCGGCGGCCCCCAGCGCCACGCCCGAGGCGCAGCCCAGCACCGCGACCGAGAGCGCGGCCGCCACCAGGTTCTCCCGCAGGTCCGTGAGGCCCATGACCTGGCGGATGAAGTGATCCGACCCCGGGTTGAGGACTCCGCCCAGGTTGTCGCGGAAGAGCGCCGGACCGGTGCGCGCGTACAAAAAGCCGTAGACCGCGCCGACCACGGTCGCGGCCGCCGCGTAGCCGGCGACGTGGAGCCAGCGGAGGCGACGCGACAGGAGGGCCGCGCACGCGAAGACACCGTGGGCCGCCAGCGCCGGGGTGAGCGGCTCCACCTTGCACAGCCCCGCCAGCGCGAGCCACGCCGCCGAGGCCGCGAACGGCGCCGCGCCGCCGGAGTCGTGGTGGCGGAGCAGGAAGGCGAGGGACAGCAGCGCCGAGAGCATCCCGTAGGTCGCGGCGAACGAGTACGGGAGGACGAAGTTGAAGATGCCCTCCGGGCCCAGGTGCGCGAAGGCGAGCACGCAGACGAAGCCGATGGCGGGGGCCACGGCCGCCCATCGGCCGACGAAGCGTGCGGCGATGGCGTGGAGCGTCAGCGCGGTCGCGACGCCCGTCGCCGCGCCCGCAGTCGCGAGCACCTCCAGCCGCACGCCGAACAGCCGGTACAGGAGCGCGTTCAGGTAGGGCGCGAGGGGGCCGTAGTAGTAGCGGAGGTCGGAGTAGAGTCGCTCGCCCCGCAGGATTCGCCTCGGCCACTCCAGCTCGCGGCCCGTGTCGAGGACGAAGCTGCCCCAGCGTCCCCAGCCCGCCGCGAGCGCCGCCGCCGCCACCGCGAGGATGAGCGCGACCGGCGCGAGCCTGGCCATCCCCAGCCGCCCACCGCTCGTCTGATCCTCCGCGCGCCGCAAGGCTTCGCTTATAGCAGAGGTGCAGCGGCGCTCCGAGCGGGCGCGCCGCGCCGAGGTCGTCGCGGGTGCGACGATGTCCGCCCGCGCCGTCGGGTGGCGCGGCGCGCCGGGATTTCACGGTACGATGCGCTCATGTCCATGCCCGGCCCCACCACCAGCCGCTCCGATCGATCGCGCTGGCTGCTCGTCGGCGCCGTGGCGTGCCTCGTCGTCGTCGGCTCGGCGTGGTTCAGCCTTCCGCCGGGCGTTCGCAACTGGGACAACGTCGTGAAGCTGCAGGTCGCCTACAACTTCGTCAGGGGCAAGGGGTTCGTCGTCACGGCGCACACGCCGGCCGACGACCACTACCTCATGCGGGGGCGCGACGGCCACGCGTACACCGGGTACCCGCCCGTCGCCTTCGTGCTGCAGCTTCCCGTCCTCGCCTTGAGGCTGTCCGGTCACGAGGCCGTCGAGGGCCTGGCGCCGCTGCTCGTCCTGGGGCTTGCGGCCTGGGCGCTGGTGGCGTGGGGGCGCCGGAGCGGCGCGTCGCCGCCGGCGGCGATGGCAGGCGCGATGCTCGTCTGCTTCGGCACGGCGCTCTGGCCTTCGGTGGCCCATGGCTACGACAACCTGATCGAGGTCCTCGCGATCGCGATCCTGCTCTGGGCGGGCTCGGGCGAGGAGCGCCCGCGAGCATGGACGTGGGCCGGCGCAGCGCTCGGCGCGGCCTTCGCCACGCGGCTCGGCGCGGGCGTCCTGGCGGTCCCGGCGGCGGTGCTCGTGGTGGGCCAGGGCCCGGGGGGACTGCGCGCCGTGGCCCGGCGCGGGCTGGCGTGCGCGATCGGCTGCTTGCCGGGCGTCGCCGTCGTCGCCTGGTACAACTGGCTGCGGTTCGGCTCGCCGCTGGTCGCCTACACCGTCACGTCGGTCGGGACCGCGGACCAGCTCCTGGTCGGGTGGTTCTCGCGGGAGCACCTGCAGGCGATGGCCGGGCTCACGATCAGCCCGGGGAAGGGCGTGCTGTGGTACGGGCCGCCGCTCATCGGCGTGGTGCTCTGCGCGCGACCGCTGTACCGGCGCCATCCCCAGGCGTTCCGGGCGCTCGGCGCGTACCTCCTCGCGTGCCTCCTGTCGTTCGGCCGGTTCAAGTACTGGCACGGGGAGTGGGCCTGGGGGCCGCGCTACATGGCTCCGCTGTACGTCGCGGCGGCGCCGCTCGCCTGGTGGCTCTGGGAGGAGCTGCGGACGCGACGGGCCGCCGTGAGGGCGGCCGCGCTCGCGGCGGGGGCGCTGCTCGTCGTCGCGCAGGCGGTGCCGGTGACCGGCTATCCGGTCGAGGCCCACTTCGCGACGACCCTGCCTCGCCTGGCCTCGGAGCGACGCCTCGCCACCACCTCGGCGACCTCGGCGCCCCTGCCCGCCGACAACGACGTGCTCTACTTCACGATGGAGAACTCGATGTTCGTGTCCCTGGCCCAGCAGTTCGCGCAGGTGACCGAGCCCTACGGAGCAGGGGAGGTGATCCGGCGCGGCTTCGCGCTGGCGATGCTGGTGCCGCTCCTCGCCCTCGCGTCCGTCCTCGCCGTCGCCCGCGGGTGGCGGCGAACCGAGCCCTCGCCCGCGGGAGAGGCGGCGCTCTCGCCATGATCGTCCGGGCCCTCGAGGAGACGGCGGCGCGTGAGGACGGGGCGCAAGAGCGCTCGGGTCGCACCCGCGCGCCGGGGCGGCGGAGCGCGAGCATCGCGGTCATCATCCCCTGCCTGCAGGAGGCGCTGACCATCGCGGCCGTGGTCGCCGACTTCCGCCGTGAGCTGCCGGAGGCGACCATCGTGGTCGTCGACAACGGGTCCACCGACGAGACGGGCGCGATCGCCGAGGCGGCGGGTGCGGTCGTCCTGCGCGAGAGCAGGCGCGGGAAGGGGTACGCCGTCCGGAAGGGCTTCCGCGAGGTCGACGCCGACGTCTATCTGCTCGTGGACGGCGACGGCACCTACCCTGCGTCCGCCGCGCGCCTCTTGCTCCGACCGGTGCTCGACGACCAGGCGGACGTCGTCATCGGGGGGCGGCTCGACGGTGCCTCGGCGAGCGAGTTTCGCTGGATGAACCGGCTCGGGAACCGCCTCTTCCTCGCCACCGTGAACGCCATCTTTCGCGCGCGCATCAGCGACCTCTTGACGGGCTACCGCGCAATGTCGCGCGAGTTCGTCCGGCGCTCGCCCATCCTCTCGGGCGGCTTCGAGCTCGAGACGGAGCTCACCATCGTCGCCCTGGACCGCGGCTTCCGCACCGTCGAGATCCCCGTCCGCCTGACCTGTCGGCCCCCCGGCAGCACCTCCAAGATCCGCGTCATCGGCGACGGCCTGCGCATCCTGGCCGCCATCTTCGCGCTGCTCAGGGACTACCGACCGTTGACCTTCTTCGGAGGCATGGGGCTGGGCATCATGATGGCGGGCCTCTGCCCCGGCGCGTACGTCACCTGGGAGTTCCTGCACACGCACGAGGTGCGCATCCCGACGGCCGTGCTGGCCACGGGGCTCGAGCTGCTGGGGATGACGTTGATCACCTCGGGCGTCATCTTGACGACGCTCTCTCGGCGCTTCCGCGAGATCGACTACCGGCTGGACGGGCTGGAGCGGGATCTCGCGCGCCCGCGCCTGCCGCCGTCGGAGACGCTGCCGGGGTGAGCCCAGCGCTGGCCGAGGAGAAACCTCTGCGCTTCAGCGATCGTCGCGGCGCGCGGCCTTGAGCACGTCGCACTCGACGGTCACGTCCCAGTCGCCGCGCCGCGCGCGCACCAGGGCCCGCACGTCATCGAGGGTGGGGTACGCCGGGTCCGTCCCGAGCAGCCGCGCGTCGTCCGCCAGGAGGACGTCCTCCGGCGTGCCGTAGCGGAGGGCGGAGTCGATCTCCCGCAGCAGCGGCGTGTCGGTCGCCCCGCGCGCCGTGAGGGGGCCGGAGTAGTGACCGTCCAGCCACAGCACGGCGGGCCGGGCGAGCTCGCGCAGCAGGGGGCCGAGGAGCTCGCCGCTGTCACCCTGGTGGACGTGGATCCTGGGCTCGGAGGCGAACCGCCGCGCCGCCCGGCGGGCCAGACCCGGTGAGAGCTCGATGGAGTGCAGGACCTCGAAGCGGTCGCGCACCAGCTGGAGCAGGTCGCCGTAGAAGGTGCCGGTCTCGACGAAGGCCTGGCGCCGGGGCGACGCGAAGCGGAGGACCAGGTCCGCCTTCACCGCGCGGGGCGGCGTAGGCTCGAGGTGGAGGTTCCACCGCCGGAGCTGCAGGGCGTCGAGGACGGGCTGCACGAGTCCGAAGCCCGGCACCGGGCGGAGGTAGTACTCCAGGAACGGAATCACGCTGCGCATCGACGAGACTATACTTGGGGCGAGTTCGGCTCGTCACCACCGCCCGCCCACCTCAGCTCCCCGGATGCCCAGGCTACACATCCTCACCCAGTATCTCTGGCCCGACGACGCGCCCACCGGCGTGTACGCCGAGCAGGTCGCGGACGCGATCGGCGCGCGCGGGGTGGACGTGAGGCTCGTCGCGGGCTCCGGACAGTATCGCGCCGGCGCTCGCCGCCCACCGCGCACGCCCATCCTGCGCCTCGATCACCGGCTCGGCCGACGCGGGAAGCTCATCTCCACCGCGCTCGAGTACCGCGCCGTCCACGGCGCCTTCGCGCGTTACGTGGCGCGCGAGGTCACGCAGGGTGACGTGGTGATCGTGACCAGCGCGCCGCCGACCTCCCTGTTCCTCCACGAGCACGTGCGGAGGCGCGGCGCGGTGGGCGTGTACTGGCTGCAGGACTACTACCCGGAGCTCATCCGCGGCGTGTGGGACGCGCCGCGCATGCTCCTCGGGCGACTCCGGAGCACGTGGGACCGCGCCCTCGGCCGGTGGGACCACGTCGTCAAGTCGGCCGCCAACCTGGCCTACGCGGGCGCCAACGCCAGCGTCATCCGCAACTGGAACACGATCGAGCCGGGCGAGCCCCGGCCCGCCGAGGCCCGCACCGCGCTCTACTCCGGCAACCTCGGATACGGGCACGACGTGGACGCCTTCCTGGCGATGTGCCGGCGGCTCCACGGCGAAGGATACGCCGTCACCGTGCGAGGGGATGGGCCTGGGATGCGCCGGCTGCCCTCCTGGATCCGCGCCGAGGCGCCGCTGGCCTCGCCCGGCGAGCTCCTCGCCAGCTACTGGCGCGCCGAGGTCCACCTGGTCGCCGCGGACCCGCGCCTGCCGGCGGCGATCTTCCCCTCCAAGCTCTGGAACGCCCGGGCGGTGGGCCGACCGATCGCGGCCTCCGGCTTCGCGGGGCCGATGGCCGCGGAGCTCGAGCTCGCCCGCGAGGTGGACTTCCGGGGGCATCTGCCACAGTGGGTCGAGTTCGTGCTCGGGGTCATGGCACGAGGAGGTCGAGCGGACGCATGACGCTGGCCGGGCGCGTTCACGACGTGGTTTACCGCCTCGGCTCGGCGGTCGTGGTGGGCTTCCTGCGCGTCCCCGCCCTGGGCGCGTTCATGACCGCGTTCGCGAAGGTGTGGCTCCGGCACGCTCGCATCGCCACGCACCTGCGCGCGGCCGACTACGACCAGGTCCTGGACGGCGGAGCCAACGTGGGAGAGTTCGCCGCCCTGGTGCGCGCCACGCGGCCGGGCGTGCCGCTCCTCTGCGTCGAGCCCCACCCCGGCGCGGCGGGCACGCTCCGGCGCCGCGGGTTCGACGTGGTCGAGGCGGCGCTCTGGAAGGAGGCCGGGTCGGCGGAGCTCACTCAGCCGACGGACGCCTCGACCTCGTCGACGCTGCTGGGCGGTGCGCCAGGCAGCGCGCCTCGCTGGACGGTGCGCACGATCCGCATCGACCAGCTCCCGCTTCCGGGCCGGCGGCTGCTCGTCAAGCTCGACCTGCAGGGCGCGGAGCCCGAGGCCCTCGAAGGCGTCGGAGCAGCGTGGGAGCGCGTGGCCGGGGTCCTCCTCGAGGTGAGCTACGGTCCCCAGGGTACCTACGAGGCCCTTCGCGAGATGCTGGCACGGCGGGGCTTCTACGAGGCGGCGACCTTCAACGAGCTGGAGGTGGAGGGTCGGATCGTCGAGGCGGACAAGCTGTGGCTCCGGGCCGCCCCGGCAGCCCCGTCCGGCCCAGTCCGGTGAGCGTGGCCTCGAAGCGGTCGGCGCAGGCGCTGGCCGGCCTCTCGGTCTCGGCGCTCGCCTGGTGGGCGGCGGCGCGAGGGATCTCCTGGCGCGCGGCGTGGGACGCCGCGCGTGACGGCGACTACCGGTTCCTCGTCCCGTATGCCGCGCTCTTCGTCGCGATCCACCTCGTGCGCGTGCTGCGCTGGAGACTCCTCCTCGGGCCGGTGAACCGCGTGCGCTTCCGGCGACTCAACGCGGCCACGGCCGTGGGCATGATGGCAGTCCAGATCCTGCCCTTTCGCATGGGCGAGCTGGCGCGGCCCACCCTCGTCGCGGACGGGGTGCGCTTGCCCTTTGCGGCGGCGCTCTCCTCCGTGGTGGTCGAGCGCCTCGTCGACGGCCTCTCCGCGACCTTGCTCCTCGTGCTGGCCGCGCTCGCGCTGCCCCCGGAGTTGCCTGGTCTTCCGGTGGTCCGCGCCGCCGGGCTCGCGGCGTTCGCGGCCTTCGCCGCGCTCACCGGCGCGCTCGCCCTCGCCTGGTGGAAACGTTCGTTCACCGTTCGCCTCACCGAGCGTCTCCTGCGCCCGATCTCGGTCCGGCTCGCGGAGAGGTCGTCGCGGGTCGTGGACGCCTTCATCGAGGCGCTCCGCTTCGCGCCGGGCGGGGCCAGGGTGCCACTCCTGCTGGTGCTCACCGTCGCCTACTGGGCCCTCGCCGCCGCGAGCATCCGCGTGCTGGCGATGGCCCTGGGCCTTCACCTCTCCGTCGCCGCGAGCGCGCTCGTGCTCGGCACGGTCGTGCTGGGGGTGATGATCCCGGCCGGTCCCGCGATGGTCGGGACATTCCAGGCGGGTGTCGTGGCCGGGCTCTCGCTGGCGCTGCCAGCGTTCGAGCTCGGCGCGCGCGGGGTCGCGTTCGCCAACGTGCTGTGGGGCGCCCAGGTAGGCCTTCAGGTGGCGATGGGGCTCTTGTTCCTGGCATCGCCCCACATCCGCACCGGCCTGCTCCTCAGGGGATGCGTGGCCGGCCCCGGGCCGCGGTCGTGATGAACGGCTGACCACCGGTGCACGACCGGAGCGTCCGGCTGCCCCGGGCCCGCTGGGACCGGAGGGCGCTCCCGGGTATGCTCCTCCGGCGATGACCTCCCTCTCCGTCCTCGTCCCCGTCTACAACGAGGAGCACCTCGTCGCGACCTCGCTGGCGCGGCTCCGCGCGCTGGAGCAGAGCGAGCTGCTCTCGCGCGTCCAGGTCATCGTCGTCGACGACTGCTCCACCGACGGCACGCCGGAGAGCCTGAAGGCGTTCGCCCGGGCGCAGGAGGAGGCGGCGGCGAGCCGCGAGTCCGGCCGGCCGGGCTGCGCGATCGACTGGGTCTTCCTCCGGCACGAGCGCAACGGCGGCAAGGGGAGAGCGATCCAGACCGCGCTCGCGCACGCCGACTGCGAGCTCAGCGTCATCCACGACGCCGACCTCGAGTACCACCCCAAGGACCTGCTCCGGTTCGTGAAGGTCTTCGAGGAGGAGCGCGCGGACGCCGTCTTCGGCTCGCGCTTCGCCGGCGGCGAGGCCCGGCGCGTGCTCCTGTTCCGCCACGAGCTCGGCAATCGCCTGCTCACCTTCCTGACCAACCTCGCCACGAACCTCAACCTGACGGACATGGAGACCTGCTACAAGGCGGTCCGCACCGAGCTCCTCAAGTCGATCCCGCTCGTCTCCAACGACTTTCGCCTGGAGCCCGAGCTCACCATCAAGCTCGCCAAGCGCGAGGCGCGGATCTTCGAGGTGCCCATCAGCTACTCGGGGCGGACCTACCAGGAGGGCAAGAAGATCAACTGGCGGGACGGCGTCTCGGCGCTGTGGGCCATCGTGCGCTTCAGCCTCTCGGACGGCATCTACGCCCGCGACGCCCACGGCAGCCAGATCCTCGGCCGGCTGGCGCGCGCCCCCCGCTTCAACGCCTGGATGGCCGACACCATCCGCCCCTTCCTCGGCTCGCGGGTGCTGGAGATCGGCAGCGGCACCGGGAACCTGACGCGCCAGCTCATCCCCCGCAGGCGCTACGTGGCGAGCGACATCAACCCGCTCTACCTCCAGACGCTGCGCGGCCTGACGCCCGACCGGCCCTACCTGGACGCGCAGCTCACCGACGTGACGGCGCTCGAGTCCTTCCCGCGCGTCCGCGACTTCGACACCGTCATCTGCCTCAACGTCATCGAGCACGTCGACGACGACCGCGGCGCGCTCGCGAACATCCGCTCGGCGCTGGCCCAGGGCGGCCACGCCATCGTGCTCGTGCCGCAGGGGGAGGGGCTCTTCGGCACGCTCGACGAGGTGCTGGGGCACAAGCGGCGCTACAGCGAGGCGTCCCTGCGAAAGCTCGCCGCCGACGCCGGCTTCGAGGTGAAGCAGGTGCTGCGCTTCAACCGGGTCGGCTCCTTCGCCTGGTGGCTCAACGGGAGGGTCCTGCGCCGCCGCACCTTCGGCCTCATGCAGATCAAGCTGCTCAACCTCCTCACCCCGCTCTTCCGCAAGATCGATCGCGCGCTGCCCCTGCCGGCGCTGTCGCTCATCGCGGTGCTCGAGCCCAGGGCGGTCGAGGCCCAGGCGCAGCGCGCGCCGGCCGAGCTCGCCGGCTGAGCCGTGCGCCCGCGCGTCCACGCCCTGCTCCTGCTGTACGCGCTGGCGCTCGCGTCCGCGGCGGGGGTGGCGGTGCTCGCGCTCGGGCTGCCGCTGGCCGCGCGCCGCCCGCTCACGCCCGCGGCGCTCGCGCCGCTCGCCGGCGCGGTGGCGGCGGTCGTGCTCGCCCTCGGCTTCGTGCTCCTCTCGAGCGGGCTCGGCCGCCCCATCGAGCGGCTCCTGGACGCGGCGGCGCGGCTCGGGCGCTCGGGGCGCGGGGAGGGGCTCCCGCTGCTCGGCGAGCCGGGCGGCCTCGCGTTCTCCCGGGCGGCGGTCGCGTTCGAGCGGCTCGCCGGCGCGCTGGGGGACGAGCGGGAGCGGCTGGCCGCGAAGGTCGAGGAGCTGACCGCCGCCAACCGCGCGCTGGCGCAGACGCGCGAGTCGCTGCTGCGCAGCGAGAAGCTCGCCACGGTCGGCCGGCTCGCCTCCGGGCTGGCGCACGAGGTGGGCAATCCGCTCGGCGCCGTGGCCGGCTACGTCGAGCTGGCGCGGGCGCGGCTGCCGCCGGACCCGCACCCCGATCTCGTGGACGCGCTCGGCCGCATCGCGGCGGCCGCCGACCGGATCGACCGCACGGTCCGCGATCTGCTCGACTTCGCGCGGCCGGCGCCGCCGCTGCTCGGGCCGATCGACCTGGCGGCCGCGGTCGACGCGGCGCTCCGGCTGGCCCGGGTCCAGGCGCGGTTCAAGCGGGTCGAGGTGTCGGTGGAGCTGCCGGAGCTGCCGCGCGTCAAGGCTGACGAGCACCACCTCGCGCAGGTGCTCTTGAACCTCTTCCTCAACGCCGGGGACGCGATGGGGGGTGCGGGCTGGGTGCGCATCACCGGGCGGTCCGAGGGCGGACGGGTGCTCCTCTCCGTCGCGGACGGAGGGCCCGGGATCCCCGAGGCCGACCTGCCCCGCATCTTCGACCCGTTCTTCACGACCAAGGAGCCCGGACAGGGCACGGGCCTCGGCCTCGCGCTCAGCCACCGCATCATGGAGACGTTCGGCGGCGAGATCGCCGCCCGCAACGCCCCCGGGACGGGGGCGGTCTTCGAGCTCGCGCTCCGGGCGGCTGGCCCGACCGCCGGCGCTTGACCGCGCGCCGCGCTCGCGCTACGGGCTCGCCCGTGCCCGACGCCTCGCCGGCCCGCTCGCCCCTTCGCCCCGCGGTGCGGCTCCTGCGCGTCCACCAGTGGTCGAAGAACCTGCTGCTCCTCGTCCCGCCGCTCGGGGCGCACCGGCTCTCGGCGGACGTGCTCGCGCCGGCCCTCGTCGGCGCGGCCGCCTTCTCCCTTGCCGCCTCGAGCGCCTACGTCGTGAACGATCTCCTCGATCGCGAGGCGGACCGGGTCCACCCCGTCAAGGCGCGCCGCCCGCTGGCGGCGGGCGAGCTCTCGCCCCGCGCCGCCCTCGCGCTGGCCGCGGCGGCGCTCGCGGCCGCCCTGGCGCTGGCGCTGACCGCCCTGCCGGGCTTCCTCGGCGCCCTGGGCGTCTACTGGCTCGTCACCGTCGCCTACTCCGTGCGGCTGAAGCGCGTGCCGGTGCTGGACGTGCTCGTGCTGGCCGGGCTCTACGCGCTGCGCATCCTCGCCGGCACGCTCGCCACGGGCGTCCCCACCTCGGCGTGGCTCTTCACGCTCGCCATGTTCCTCTTCCTCTCGCTGGCGCTCGTGAAGCGCACGTCGGAGCTGCGCCGGATGACCGCCGGCGCGGCGGCCGGCCTCGCCGCCCGCGGCCGCGGCTACTCCACCGCGGACCTCGAGATCCTCTCCATGATCGGCGTCGCGAGCGGCCTGGTGGCGGTGCTGGTGCTCGCGCTCTACGTGGCGAGCGCGGACGTGACGCGCCTCTACGCGCACCCCGAGCGGCTCTGGCTGCTCTGCCCGCTCGGGCTCTACTGGGTGAGCCGCCTGTGGCTCCTCGCCCGCCGGGGCGCCGTCGACGAGGACCCGGTGCTCTTCGCGCTGCGCGACCCGCCGAGCTGGCTGGTGGGGGCGCTGGCGGCGGCGGTCGTGGTGGCGGGGACCTGAGGAAGGATCGCGATGGCACCTGTCGAGTCGTGGGGCCGCATCCGCGCCGAGGGCGCCGCGCGGCCGCTGTGGTGGCGCGACGACCCGCTCCCGGAGGTCGAGGGGACCATGCTGCCGTTCGGGCGCGGCCGGAGCTACGGCGACGCGTGCCTCGACCAGGGCGGCACGCTCCTGCTCACGCGCGGCCTCTCGCGCTTCATCTCCTTCGACGAGGCGACCGGCCTCCTCGCCTGCGAGGGGGGCGTGACGCTGGGCGAGATCCTGGCCCGCTTCGCGCCGCTGGGCTTCTTCCCGACGGTCGTCCCCGGCACGAAGCACGTCACGGTGGGCGGCGCCATCGCCAACGACATCCACGGCAAGAACCACCACCGCGCCGGCACCTTCGGGGCGCACGTGACGCGCCTCGAGCTCCTGCGCTCGGACGGCTCGCGCCGGGTGTGCTCGCCGGCGGAGCACCCCGAGCTGTTCGCGGCCACCGTCGGCGGGCTGGGGCTCACCGGCCTCGTCACCTGGGCCGAGCTCCGGCTGAAGCGGATCCCGAGCGCGTTCATCCGGTGGGAGACGGTGCCGTTCGAGAACGTGGACGCGTTCTTCGAGCTCTCGGCCCGGTCCGACACCACCCACGAGTACACGGTCGCCTGGATCGACTGCCTGGCGCGGGGCGACCGGCTCGGGCGCGGGCTCTTCTACCGCGGCAACCACGCCGAGGCGCCGTTCCGCGCCGGCCGGCGGCGGCGGCCGGTGACGGTGCCGTTCGACCTCCCGGACGCGGTGCTCAATCGCCTCACCGTGAAGGCCTTCAACGCGCTCTACCGCTGGAGGAACCGCGGGGCGGGCGAGCGGCTCGTCCACTACGAGCCCTTCTTCTTCCCGCTCGACGGGGTGGAGCGCTGGAACCGCATCTACGGGCGGAGCGGCCTGATGCAGTTCCAGTGCGTGCTCCCGTTCGACCGCGGCCTGGGCGGGGTCCGCGGCGTGCTCGACGCCATCGCGCGCTCGGGCCAGGGCTCGTTCCTGGCCGTGCTGAAGACCTTCGGCGGCCTGCCCTCGCCGGGCCTCCTCTCGTTCCCGCGCCCGGGCGTCACCGTCGCGCTCGACTTCCCGCGGCGCGGGGAGCGCACCCTCGCGCTCTTCCGGGAGCTGGAGGGCCTGGTCCTGGAGCAGGGCGGGGCGCTCTACCCGGCCAAGGACCTCGTCATGTCCCCCCGCATGTTCCGCGCCGCGTACCCGCGCGCGCCCGAGCTGGAACGCCTGCGGGATCCGAGGTTCGAGTCCACCTTCTGGCGGCGCGTGACCGCCGCGGAGGAGCGGCCGTGAACGTCGTCGTGCTGGGCGCCACCTCCGCCATCGCCGAGCAGGTGGCGCGGCTGCACGCGGCGCGCGGGGCGGCGCTGCTCCTCGTCGGGCGCAAGCCGGGGCGGCTCGCCGCGGTGGCGGCCGACCTGCGGCTGCGCGGCGCCGCCCGGGTCGAGGTGCGGGCGCTGGAGCTCGACGAGCTCGCCGCGCACGCCGCGCTCGCCGCCGAGGCGGAGGCGCTGCTCGGTCCGGTGGATCTGGTGGTGGTCGCGCAGGGCGCGCTCGGCGATCCGGCCGCCTACGCCGCCGATCCCGCGGCGGCGGCGGCGGTGCTCCACACGAACCTCGTCGCCCCCGCCTCGCTCCTCACCGCCTTCGCCGCGCGCCTGGCGAGGCGCGGGGCCGGCTCGCTGGTCGTGCTGGGCTCGGTGGCCGGCGACCGCGGGCGCGGCAGCAACTTCGCCTACGGCGCGGCCAAGGGCGGGCTGGCGCTCTTCGCGCAGGGGCTGCGGAACCGCTGGCACCGCACCGGCCTGCACGTGCTCACCGTGAAGCCAGGCTTCGTCGACACCCCCATGACGGCGCACGTCCCGAAGAACCCGCTCTTCGCCTCGCCGGAGCGGGTGGCCGCCGCCATCGTCCGCGCCGCCGACGCCCGGCGCGACGTGCTCTACGTGCCGTGGTTCTGGCGCTTCATCCTGCTCGCGGTGCGGGCCATCCCGGAGCGCGTGTTCAAGAAGCTGGACCTGTAGTGCTACATTGCCCCTCCCTTGGCCTTCCGCAGCGTCCTCATCGCCGACGACGAGGAGTCGATGCGTCACCTCCTCACCGTGTTCCTCCGGGATCACGGCTACGAGGTGCGCGCGGTCGCGAACGGCGAGGAGGCGCTGAAGGAGCTCCAGGCGCGCGACTACGACCTGGTCCTCTCCGACGTGCGCATGCCGCGGCTGGACGGCCTCGCGCTGCTCCGCGAGGCCCAGCGCGCGCAGCCCGAGCTCACCTTCATCGTGATGAGCGCCTACGGCTCGCACGACGCGGCGCTGGAGGCGATGAAGGCGGGCGCCTACGACTACGTCTCGAAGCCGTTCAAGCCTGACGAGGTCCTGCTGGTCCTCAAGAAGGCGGAGGAGCGGCAGCGCCTGTGGCGCGAGAACCGCCGGCTGCGTACCGAGCTGGCCGGGGAGTACCGGGTGGAGAGCCTGGTCGGCGACTCTGCGCCGATGGCGGACCTCCTGAAGCAGGTGCGGAAGCTCGCGCCGGTGAAGACCACCGTGCTCCTCACCGGCGAGTCGGGGACCGGCAAGGAGCTCATCGCCCGCGCGCTGCACGACCTCTCGCCGCGGGCCGCCCTGCCGTTCGTGGCCGTGAACTGCGGCGCCATCCCGGCCGAGCTGATGGAGTCGGAGCTGTTCGGGCACGTGAAGGGCGCCTTCACCGACGCCGCCCGCGACAAGAAGGGCCTGGCGGTGGAGGCCGACGGCGGCACGCTCTTCCTGGACGAGATCGGCGAGCTGCCGCTCCAGCTCCAGGTCAAGCTGCTCCGCTTCCTGCAGGAGGAGGAGGTCCGGCCGGTGGGCGGCACCCGCTCCGAGCGCGTGGACGTGCGGGTGGTGGCCGCCACCGCGCGCGACCTGCCGGCGGCGGTGCAGGCGGGACGCTTCCGCGAGGACCTCTACTACCGGCTCGACGTGGTGGGGCTGCGGCTGCCGCCGCTGCGGGAGCGGGCCGGCGACATCCCGGCGCTGGCGCGGCACTTCCTGGCGCGCTTCGCGAGCCTCCGGCCCGCCGGGCCGCTCGAGGGCTTCGCCCCCGAGGCGCTGGCGGCGCTCGAGGCCTACCGCTGGCCCGGCAACGTGCGCGAGCTGGAGCACGCCATGGAGCGGGCGGCGGTGCTCTCCGAGGGGCCGCTGGTGCGGGAGGACGATCTGCCCGAGGTGGTGCGAGGTGCGCCTGATCGGACCCCCCCCGCCTTCGAGCTGCCCGAGGCGACGCTCTCCGTCAAGCGGGCGACGCGGGCGGTGGAGGAGCAGCTCATCCGCAAGGCGCTGGCGCAGACGGGGGGGAACCGCACCCGCGCCGCCGAGCTGCTCGAGCTCTCGTACCGGGCGCTCCTCTACAAGATCAAGGAATACGGGATCTCCGGGTGATGGGTCGCGCCCGACTCCTTGGCGCCCGGTGAAAAAGCCGAGTCGCTCAATGAGCTATCACTTTGATTCTGCGAGCGTCCAATCGCCTACACTCGCAGATATGTGCGGGCGCCCGGTTTCTTGATCCCTCCTCCGGCGATCGCGTAGCGTGCCCGTCGCATGGGCTCTTCACGAGCAGCAGCGCGCTCGCTCCCCAGGAAGACTGCCGCCGGCGCCGCGAAGCGCGCCACGAGCCGTGTCATGAACAACGTGCGCGTGATGCGCGAAGAGCAGCTCCTCACCAAGGCCGAGCTGGCCCGCAAGGCCGGCATCTCCGCGCTCACCCTGGCCCGCATCGAGGGCGGCAGCGACTGCCGCGTCGACACCAAGCGCAAGATCATCCTCGCCCTGGGCCTCCGCCCCGAGGACAAGGAGCGGGTCTTCGGGGCCCGCTTCACCGTCAGGAAGGGAAGGTAGCGCGCCATGGCGAAGAGCAGGCTCGCCGTCGGCCTCGACATCGGCTCCTCGAGCGTGAAGCTCGTCCAGCTCAAGGAGCGGAAGGGCGGCTACGCCCTCCAGGCCTTCGGCGTGGCGAAGCTGCCCGCGGAGACCATCGTCGACGGCGCCCTCATGAACTCGGGCGCCGTGGTGCAGGCCATCCAGGAGCTGCTGGCCGAGCACAAGGTCAAGGCCCGCGACGCCGCCATCGGCGTCCGCGGCCACTCCGTCATCATCAAGAAGATCTCGCTCCCCCGCATGTCCCAGGACGAGCTCGACGAGTCGATCCAGTGGGAGGCGGAGCAGTACATCCCGTTCGACGTCAAGGACGTGAACATCGACACGCAGATCCTGACGCCGGGCGGCGACGCCGCCGGGCAGATGGACGTGCTGCTCGTCGCCGCCAAGAAGGACATGATCAACGACTACACCTCCGTCTGCGCCGAGGCCGGCCTGCAGACGGCGGTGGTGGACGTGGACGCCTTCGCGGTCCAGAACGCGTTCGAGGCCAGCTACGACCTCGCGCCCGGCGAGACGGTGGTCCTCATCAACGTCGGGGCCTCGGTCACCAACATCAACATCCTGGCGGGCGGCACCACCACCTTCACGCGCGACGTGACGATGGGCGGCAACGCCTTCACCGAGGAGATCCAGAAGCAGCTCAACATCTCGGCCGAGGAGGCCGAGGCGCTCAAGGTGGGCGGGCAGGGCGAGACCGACGCGGTGGTGCCGCAGGAGGTCGAGCGGGTCATCCAGCAGGTGGCCGAGCAGCTCGCCGGCGAGATCCAGCGCTCGCTCGACTTCTACGCCGCCACCGCCGCCGACAACCGCATCGCGCGCGTCTACCTCTCGGGCGGCACCGCCCGCATCCCGGCGCTCTTCAAGCTCATCGAGCAGCGCGCCGGGGTGCCGGTCGAGGTGCTGAACCCGTTCAAGGCCATCGACGTCGACGACCGCAAGTTCGACCCGATGCTCATCACCCAGGCGGCCGCCAGCGCGGCGGTGGCGGTCGGGCTGGCCCTGCGCCGGGCGGGGGACAAGTAGCCATGATCCGCATCAACCTGCTCCCGGTCCGGGTCTCGAAGAAGAAGGAGGCGGGCAAGAACCAGCTCGTCTTCTTCGCGCTCGCCATCGTCTTCGCGCTCATCTGCAACTTCTGGTGGAGCCGCAGCCGCGGCGACGAGATGACCGCGCGCGAGGAGAAGGTGAAGCGCACCAAGGCCGAGATCGCGCAGCTGGAGAAGATCATCGGCGAGGTCACGAACATCAAGGCGCAGCAGCAGGCGGTGAAGGACAAGCTGGCGGTCCTCGAGAAGCTCAAGGCCGGCCGGCAGGGCCCGGTGCGGATGCTGGACGAGCTGGCCGCGATCACGCCCAAGCGGCTCTGGCTGCGGAAGCTCGACGAGAAGGGCGGCGCCATCACCTTCGACGGCTCCGCCGGCACCATCGACGACGTCTCCGCCTTCCTGGCCGCGCTCAAGAAGTCGCCCTTCTTCAGCGCGGTGGAGCTGAAGAAGACCGCGGCGAAGCGGGACGGCAAGTTCAAGCTGGTCGACTTCACCATCAACGCCGCCGTCAACTACACCCCGGCCGTGCAGCTCGCGGCGGCCGCCCCCGAGAAGCGCTAGGCCCGCCATGGAAAAGCTCATCGAGCGGATCGCCAAGGCCCCGACGGGCGCGAAGGTCGCGGTGGTGGCCGCGGTCGCCTTCGCCGTGACCGCCCTCAACTTCTTCGTCATCGGCGTGCCGACCTTCTCGGCCTCCATCTCCGACATGGAGGCGCGGATCCAGAAGGCGGAGGCCCAGCAGAAGAAGCTGGATCAGGACTACATCGAGAAGCAGGCCATCGCGAACAACCTGAACCAGTTCCGGCGCGAGAAGGAGCTCCTCGAGCGCCGGCTGCAGGACGCGCTGGCCGAGCTCCCCAACGACAAGAAGCTGGACGAGCTCCTGCAGCTCTTCCAGGACCGCGCCACCAAGGCCGGGCTCGACATCCTCACCATCGAGCCGCAGCCGCAGGTCAGCGAGGGCTTCTACGCCCGCATCCCGATCCCGATGACGGTGCAGGGGAACTACCACGAGGTGGCGACCTTCCTCGACGCCGTCGGCCGCCTGCGGCGCATCGTCAACGTGAACGGCCTCTCCTTCGACTCGCCCAAGGACCAGAACGGCAAGGTGGTCCTCGCGGCGAAGTTCCTCGCCACCACCTTCATGTTCCTCGACCCGAAGGACGCGAAGCCCGCGGCCGGAGCCGCGAAGCCATGAACCGCTCGCACGCGTTCACCCCGCCGCCGGCCGTCGCGGGCGCGCTCGCCGCGCTCTTGCTCCTCGCCGGCTGCGCCGACAAGCCGGCCGCCGCGCCCCGGCCGCCGCCCAAGGTCGCCGTGGCCGCGCCGGCCGCCGCGCCCGCCGAGGAGAAGGCGGAACCGGCCGCGCGCGAGTGGTCGTACACCTCGGTCGGCAAGCGCGACCCCTTCCACAGCTTCCTGGCCGAGGTGGAGTCCACCCGGAACGCCATGGCCACCCGCTGCGCCACCCCGCTCGGCCGCTTCGAGCTCGACCAGCTGAAGCTCGTCGCCGTCGTGACCGGTCTCGACGATCCAGTCGCGATGGTCGAGGCGCCGAACGGCATCGGCTACAGCCTGCGCCGCGGCGCCTGCGTCGGCCGCAACGGCGGCACCATCTCCGCCGTGCGGAGCGGCGAGGTGGTGGTGGCGGAGTGGGCCACCCGGGCCGACGGGACGCGCGACAGGACCCAGACCGTGCTGCGGCTTCCCAAGGAAGCGTCGCTCAACATCGAGGAATAGCCGATGAACTCCAACCTGAAGGTCCTGGCCGGTCTCGCGCTGTGCGCGCTGCTGGCGCCTGCGTCGCCCCTGGCCGACGCGCCGCGCGCCGCGGCGCCGAACGTGATCCAGGGCATCGGCGTGAGCGACGCGGCGGGCGGCGTGGAGCTCGAGATCCGCGGCACCCGGGCGCCGAGCTACACCGTCTTCAAGCTGCAGGACCCGCCCCGGCTGGTGGTGGACCTGGCCGGCGCCGACGTCTCGGCGGTCTCCGCGCCGGTGGCGGTCGGCAAGGGCGGGGTGCGCGAGGTCAGCACCGCGCAGTACCAGGACGACCGCAGCGCGGTCGGCCGCGTCATCGTCGCCCTCGACGCCGGCGCCCGCTACGAGGTCGCGCCGCGCGATCGCGCGGTGGTGGTGAAGGTGGCGGCCGCCGACGGGCCGGCGCCCGCCGCCGAGCGGAAGGTCGCCGTCGCCGCGCCGAGCCCCGCCACGCCGTCCAGCGCCGCCGAGGAGAAGCTCCCGGCGAGCGACCACGTCCTCTCGCGCCGCGCCGACGAGGCGGCGGTGAGCCGTCCCGCGACCGCCGTCCTGGGCGCGCGCGCCCGCCAGGGCGCGGTGGCGCTCGCCCTCGACGGCGAGGTGGGTCGCTTCGAGGTCCTGGAGCTCGAGGATCCCCCGCGGCTGGCCGTCGACCTGTACGGCGTCAGCAAGGCGCCCCGGTCCGCGGTCGCCCTGGAGGGCCCCTTCCGCCAGGCGCGCTTCGGCCGCGACCTCGGCAAGGTGCGGGTGGTGCTCGACGCCGCCGGCGCCCTGCCGCGGTGCGAGGTGAAGCGCGCCGCCGGCGGGCTCGTCATCGCGCTGGCCGGGAGCTCCGCGCCCGGCCGCGCCCTCGCCCAGGCGAAGGCGGCCGCGCCCTCCCCGGAGGCGAAGGCCGAGCCGGTCAAGGTGATCACCGCCCAGTCGCAGGCGGCCGGCTTCACCGCCACCGCCCCGGCCTACGCGCTCTCCGGCGCGCCGCAGAAGCGCGAGTACACCGGCCGGCGCATCACCCTCGACTTCCACGACATCGAGATCCGCAACCTCCTCCGGCTCATCGCCGACGTCTCCAAGAAGAACATCGTCGTCGCCGACGACGTCACCGGCAAGGTGACGGTCGCTCTCCGCAACGTGCCCTGGGACCAGGCGCTCGACCTGGTCCTCAAGACGAAGGGGCTCGACAAGGAGGAGATGGGCAACGTCATCCGCATCGCCAAGATCGAGGAGATCGCGAAGGAGCAGACCGCCCGCGCCGAGGCGCAGAAGGCGCGCGCGCCGCTGGTCCCGCTCAAGGTGCGCATCATCCCGGTGAACTTCGCCCGCTCGGGCGACGTGGCCGCCCGCGTGAAGGACGTGCTCACCGACCGCGGCACGGTCACCACCGACGACCGCACCAACGTCCTCATCGTGAAGGACATCCCGGAGGCGCTCGCCCGCGCCGAGGGGCTGGTGCGCAACCTCGACACCGAGATCCCGCAGGTCCGGATCGAGAGCCGCATCGTCGAGGCCTCGTCCAACTTCAACCAGGCCATCGGCGTGCAGTGGGGCGGCAACGCCACCGCCAGCGCGGCCACCGGCAACCCGACCGGCCTCTTCTTCCCGAACATCGCCAGCGCCTCGGGGGCGGCCGGCGGCGGTCCGAGCATCGGTACGGCGGGCACCCCCAACTACGCCGTCAACCTGCCCGCCGCCATCGGCCAGGGCTCCGGCGGCGGCCTCGGCTTCCAGTTCGGCTCGGCGGGCGGCGCGTTCAACCTGAACCTGCGGCTCTCGGCGCTCGAGAACCGGGGCGTGGTGAAGACCATCTCCGCCCCCAGCGTCTCCACCGTCGACAACAAGGAGGCCACCATCGGGCAGGGCATCTCCATCCCCTTCTCGCAGGTGTCCGCCTCCGGCGTGAACACGGTCTTCATCGAGGCCAAGCTCGAGCTCAAGGTCACGCCGCACATCTCGGCCGACGGCTCGGTGCTCATGAAGATCAAGGTCACCAACAACTCGCCCAACCCGCAGCTCACCGGCGCCAACGGCCAGCCCTCCATCTCGAAGCGCGAGGCCGAGACCGAGGCGCTGGTGAAGGACGGCGAGACGACCGTCATCGGCGGCATCTACACCCGCCAGACCGCGAGCAGCGTGGCCGAGGTGCCCTTCTTCGGGAAGATCCCCATCCTCGGGTTCTTCTTCCGGACGAAGAGCGAGTCGGACCAGAACACCGAGCTGCTCGTCTTCATCACCCCCCGCATCCTCAACCGCCAGGCGACGACCGCGATCGCGACGGGCGCCGCCGGAGGCCAGCCATGATCCGCAGAACGCTCCCCTTGCTCGCCGCGCTCGGCCTCGCAGCCGGCGTCGCCGGCTGCGGCCGGGACAACCGGGGGTCCGTCGCCATGACCGCGATGTGCTTCCCATCCACCCCCGACTCGACCACCGGCGCCTGCTCGTTGCAGGCGACCTGCACCGCGGTGCTCGCGAACGGAGCGCTGTGGGTCAACCTCGGGACCACGGGCGGCACGCTCGAGTACCCGATCCAGATCGACAACGAGCGCCCCAACAACGCCGATGTGCCGAGCGGTCGCACCAACACGGCCTACGCCATCATCGAGCGGTTCGACATGAAGTACCAGGCGACGGGCTTCACGCTGCCCTCCGCCTTCGCGAGCCAGACGGTCACGGTGCCGGCGTCCGGCACGACCGTGGCCGAGGTGCAGCTCATCCCGGCGGCTACAGGCGTCGCCTTGGCCGCCGTGCTGCCGGCCGGTCCGACGGACGTCCTCGTCGAGGTCTCTGCGCACGGCCGGTACGGCGACGACAGCCCGTTCGACACGGCGCCGTATCAGGTCCCCGTGAGCGTCACGGTGGGCCCCCCCGGTCCACTCATCACGTGCACGAATTCGAGCGGCATTGTCTCTATTCGCCCTGCGTGCCCACAGCAGGGCCAGACGTCGGTCCTAGGTGCTTGCTTGCCCTAGCCCTCGACGCGGCGCGGCGTCGCCGCCGGGCTTGACCACCCGTGGGAGGCCGGGCTAAGAGCCTGGCCTCCCGCCTGCTTCCGGCCACCAGCGCCCCAGGGCGGGGAGCGTCCATGAGCTTCCGCGAGCACCTCCAGACCGTGTGTGACGGCGTCGACGGCGCCCTCGCCTGCTCGCTCATGGGCGTGGACGGGATCGAGGTCGACACGCACCTGGCCGGCCCGGCCAAGCTCGACCTCAAGTCGCTGCTGGTCGAGTACTCGAGCGTGTTCCGCAACGCGCGCGAGGCGGCCGAGGCGCAGCGGGCCGGGCTGGTGGACGAGATCTCGCTGCACACCGGGCAGGTGGTGACCGTGGCCCGGCTGGTCTCACCCGACTACTTCATGGTCGTGGCCCTCACCCCCGAGGGGAACTACGGCAAGGCGCGGTATCTGTTGAGGGTCACCGCCCCGAAGGTGAGGTCGGAACTGTAGCGCCCGCGAGGGCGCCCCTCGACGGCGCGACCGCGACGCCTCCGCGTCGCCGCCGCGCCTCGCGCTATTCGAAAGGACGGAGCACAGCGACATGGCCGACACCCTCGACACCTCCGCGTTCCGCCGCGGGCTCAAGATCGAGATCGACAAGGAGCCGTGGGAGATCGTGGAGTTCCAGCACGTGAAGCCGGGCAAGGGCTCGGCGTTCGTGCGGACCCGCATCAAGAATCTCCTGAGCGGCCGGACCATCGACCGGACGTTCAAGTCCGGCGACGTGGTGGGCAAGCCCGACGTGGAGGAGAAGGAGATGCAGTACCTCTACAAGGAAGGCGACCACTACAACTTCATGGACAACAAGACGTTCGACCAGACGTTCCTCACCGAGGAGCAGATGGGCGACGCGAAGAACTTCATCAAGGACAACACCACCACCCACATCATGTTCTTCAACGGGAAGGCCATCGGCGTCACGTTGCCGAACTCGATGGACCTCAAGGTGGTGAAGTGCGATCCGGGCGTGCGGGGTGACACCGTCTCCGGTGCCACCAAGCCGGCCACCCTCGAGACCGGCTACCAGGTGAACGTGCCGCTCTTCATCAACGAGGGCGAGACGCTCCGCATCGACACCCGCACCGGCGAGTACCTGACCCGCGTCGCGGGCTAGCCCGTCACGCGAAGGAGCCACCTCATGGCGACGAGACGTCTGGAGCAGGCGGAGCGCACGAAGGAGCCGCAGGCCCGCGGCGCTGCGGCGAGCGGCCCCTTCACCCTCGACGAGGTGAAGGCGCTGGTGAAGGTGCTCGAGGGCACCGACGTGAGCTCGCTGCGGTGGGACCGCAACGGGCAGCAGCTCGTGATCCGGCGCGGCCAGGCCGCGCCCGCCACCGTGATGATGCACGCCGCGCCCGTGGCCGCGCCGGTGCCGGCCATGCCGGCGCCGATCGCCGCTGCCCCCGCGGCGGCGGCCGCCGCGCCCGCCCCCAAGGCGGACGCGAAGCCGGGCACGATCGTCACCTCGCCCTTCGTCGGCACCTTCTACCGCGCCCCCTCGCCCGACTCGCCGCCGTTCGTCGACGTGGGGACCGTGGTCAAGAAGGGCCAGGTCCTCTGCATCGTCGAGGCGATGAAGCTCATGAACGAGATCGAGGCCGAGACGCCGGGCAAGGTGGCCGAGATCCTGGTGGCGAACGCCACCCCGGTCGAGTTCGGCCAGCCGCTCTTCCGCCTGGAACCGGCCTAGACCTCTCGCGCGGCCTGGCCGCCCCTGGAGCGACATGTTCAAGAAGGTCCTCATCGCCAACCGCGGCGAGATCGCGCTGCGCGTGATCCGCGCCTGCCGCGAGCTGGGTGTGAAGACGGTGGCGGTGCACTCGACCGCCGACGCCGAGTCGCTCCACGTCCAGTTCGCGGACGAGGCGGTCTGCGTCGGCCCGCCGCCCTCGAAGGACAGCTACCTCAACATCCGCGCCCTCATGGCGGCCGCCGACGTCACCGGCTGCGACGCCGTCCACCCCGGGTACGGGTTCCTCTCCGAGAACCCCGGCTTCGCGGAGATCGTGGAGAAGCTGGGCCTCAAGTTCATCGGCCCGCGCTCCGAGATGCTGCGGCTCATGGGCAACAAGGTGGCCGCGCGCAACTTCGCCGAGCAGGCGGGGCTGCCGCTGCTGCCGGGCGCGCGGGGCGTGCTCAAGAACGGCGAGGAGGCCGAGGGCATCGCCCGCGACATCGGCTACCCCATCATCCTCAAGGCGGCCGCCGGCGGCGGCGGGCGCGGCATGAAGATCGTGCGCGAGGGCGGCGACGTGCGCCGCACCTTCGAGCAGGCCTCCACCGAGGCCCTCGCCGCCTTCGGCGACGGCTCGATGTACCTCGAGCGCTACGTCGAGGAGCCCCGGCACATCGAGCTGCAGATCGCCGCCGACGAGCACGGGAACATCGTCCACCTCGGCGAGCGCGAGTGCTCGGTGCAGCGGCGGCACCAGAAGATCGTCGAGGAGTCGCCCAGCCCCGCCGTCACGCCGGAGCTGCGGCGCGAGATGGGCGAGGTGGCGCTCAAGGCCATGAACTCGATCGGCTACAACAACGTCGGCACGATCGAGTTCCTCATGGACGAGAAGGGCCGCTACTACTTCATGGAGATGAACACCCGCATCCAGGTGGAGCACCCGGTGACCGAGCAGGTCTACGGGCTCGACCTGGTGCGCCTCCAGATCCGGCTCGCGGCGGGCGAGAAGATGCCGCTCGTCCAGGAGAAGATCGTCCCCAAGTTCCACGCCATCGAGTGCCGGGTCAACGCCGAGGACCCGCTCACCTTCGCCCCCTCGCCGGGCAACATCACCGGCTACCACCAGCCGGGCGGCTACGGCGTGCGGGTCGACACCATGGCGTTCGAGCACTACCGCGTGCAGCCGTACTACGACTCGCTGGTGGCGAAGCTCATCTGCTGGGGCGACTCCCGCGACGTGGCGCTCTCCCGCGCCCGGCGGGCGCTCGACGAGTACGTGGTCGAGGGCATCAAGACGAACATCCCGTTCCTGCGGCGGGTCCTGGCGGACCGGCGGTTCGCCGCCGGCAAGTACGACACCCGGCTGGTCGAGCAGATCCTGACCGAGGGGAAGGCGGCCGCCGCCGAGCCGGTGCCGAGCACCTGACCGTACGCCCCCCGGCAGGGGTTGGCGACGATGTAAGTGCGCGAAACTACCCGCGGGATTGGGCCGGGGGCGCCTTGACCGCCCCGGCAGGTTCCACTACGCTTTGGTACGCCCCGCGCCTCGGGCGCGCGCCCCTGCGGCCGCCGCCGGGGCGCGGTGCACCCACACCGAGACCGCCCCCCGCCCGCGATGGCTGTCGACAAGAACAAAGTCACCGCCGAGGCGACGAAGCTCGTCCAGAAGGGACAGTTCGACAAGGCCATCAAGGCTTACGAGAAGGTCCTGGCGGAGGACCCCAAGGACGTCCGCGTCCTGCTCAAGGTCGGGGAGCTCCAGCAGAAGAAGGGCGACAACCCGGCCGCCGCCGAGACCTTCGGCAAGGTGGCCGACGCCTACGGGGAGCAGGGGTTCTTCCTCAAGGCGGTCGCCGTCTACAAGCAGATGCTGAAGCTGGCGCCCGACGACGTGCGGGTCAACGAGCGCCTGGCGGGGCTGTACCAGCAGCTCGGAATCCTCTCGGACGCGATGGCCCAGCTGCAGGTGGTGGCCGCCACCGCCGAGAAGGCCGGCGATCAGGCGAAGCTGCTCGACGTGCTGCGCCGGATGGTCGAGCTCGAGCCCGACAACCTCGCCTCGGCGGTGAAGCTCGGCGAGCTGTACGCGAAGCAGAACCAGCCCAAGCTGGCGCTCGAGCACCTCCGCCGCGCGGCCGACCAGCTCCGGCGGCTCAACCGCGCCGACGAGTACGTGAAGGTCGCGGAGCGCATCGCGTTCCTCGCGCCGGACGACCTGGCGCTGACCCGCGAGCTGGCGCACCTCCACCTCGCGCGCGGCGACACGAAGCGGGCGCTCGCCAAGCTCCAGCTCTGCTTCAAGGCCGATCCGAAGGACCTCGAGACGCTCGGCCTGCTGGCCCAGGCGTTCAAGGACCTGGGCCAGATCCAGAAGACCGTGTCGGTCTACAAGGAGCTGGCGCACCTCCAGGTCGAGAAGGGGCGGCCGGACGACGCGCGCGCCACCTGGCGCCGCGTGCTGGAGGTCGCCCCGCAGGACCCCGAGGCGCTCCAGTCCGCCGGCGCGGGCGCGGGCCGCCCCGCGGCCGCTCCCTCCCGCCCGTCCCCCCAGGCCGCGCCGCCCGCCCCGGGCCGCGCGGCCGGCGGCGGCGGCCGCGCCGCGCCCGCCGCGGACCCGCCTCCGCCGCGGGCGATCCCGAAGCTCCTCACGGAGACCGACGTCTACCTGAAGTACGGCCTGCACGAGAAGGCGCTCGAGCACCTGCAGAAGGTGTTCGCCATCGACCCCGATCACCTGGACGCCCGCGAGAAGGCGCTGCAGGTGCGCGCCGCCCGGGGCGACTCCGCCGGGGCCGCGGACGAGGCGGCGCGGGTGGCGAAGCTGGCGCTGGCGCGCGGGCTGGCCGACCGCGCCCAGGCGGCCGTGGCGCGCCTGCGGGCGCTCGCGCCCTCCCACCCGGCGCTGGCGCAGCTCACGGCGGCGCGCGCCGGGGCCGCCGAGGAGGCGGCCTCGCTCGAGGAGGGCGACGACCTCGTGCTCGAGGTCGAGCCGCCCAGCGCGTCCGGCGAGACCGACGCGCTCGCCCTCACCGCGGCCGGCGAGGCGATCGAGGAGGTGGTCGACGACGAGGAGCCGATCTCGATCGACGACGAGGCGGTGATGCTGGACGACGAGCCGGCGCCCGCCGCCGCGCCGCCGCCGCGCCGCGCCGCCGCGCCGGCCGCGAAGCCCGCCCCGCCCGCCGCCCGCCCCGCCACCGCCCCCGCCGCTCCGGCGCGGATCATCGCCCCGCCGCCGCCCGCCGCGCGGGCGGCCCCGGCGAGCGCCGTCCGCGCCGCACCGCCCCCCGCGCCTCCCGCGCCGGCGCCGGTCGCGGTGCCCGCCGCCTGGACCGAGCCGGCCGCCGGTGGCCAGGAGGATCTCGACGAGGAGCTGCAGGAGATCGACTTCTTCCTCGAGCAGGAGCTGCTCGACGAGGCGCGCGAGGCGCTGCAGCGGCTGCTCGCGGCCCACCCGCGCGATCGCCGCCTCCTCGAGCGCAGCGCGGCGCTCGAGCGGAAGTCCGCGCCCGCCAAGGCGCCGCCGCCCGCGGCGCGCCCGGCGGCGGCGCCCCCGCCGGCGCCCGCCGCCGACGAGAGCTTCGACATCGCGCGCGAGCTGGCCGATGAGCTGGGGACGCAGCCGTCCGCCCCGGTGGAGGACTTCCAGGTCTCGGTCGAGGACGTCTTCGATCAGTTCAAGAAGGGCGTCGCGCAGACGGTGAAGCAGGAGGACGCCGACACCCACTACGATCTCGGCATCGCCTACAAGGAGATGGGCCTCCTCGACGACGCGCTGCACGAGTTCCAGGTGGCGCTCTCGGGCAAGGGCCGGAAGAACGAGATCGACTGCCTCACCATGATGGGCGTCTGCCTGCTGGAGAAGGGCGAGCCGGCCGCGGCCGTCGACGCGTACCAGCGCGCGCTCCGCTCCGACCATGCGACGCCGGAGGTGGCGCGCGCCATCCACTACGAGCTGGCGGGCGCATACGAGGCGAGCGGCGACGTCCCCGCCGCGCTCCAGTTCATCCAGAAGGTCCTCAAGGCGGATCCGGCCTACCGCGACGCGCAGGCGATCGCCAGCCGGCTCTCCGCCGCGTCTCCCGGCCCCAAGAAGAACATCGGCTACGTGTAGGTGACCGTGACGTACCTCGAGTACTACGAGCTGGCCCAGGAACCCTTCTCGAACGCGCCCGTCTCGCGCTTCTACTACTCGTCCGCCCAGCACGCGCAGGCGCTCATGCGCCTCACCCACGCCGTGTCGCAGATGAAGGGGCTGGCGCTGCTGGTGGGGGACATCGGGGCGGGGAAGACCACGCTGGCCCGGCGGCTCCTCGACAGCCTGCCGGAGGACGAGTACGAGGCCGCGCTCCTCGTCATCGTGCACTCGGGGATCACCGCCCAGTGGCTGCTGCGGCGCATCGCGCTGCAGCTCGGCGTCGAGAACCCGGCCGAGGAGAAGCTGCCGCTCCTGTCGCAGCTCTACCAGCGCCTCATCCGCATCCACGAGGCGGGCAAGAAGGCGGTCGTCCTCATCGACGAGGCCCAGATGCTCGCCACGCGCGAGATCATGGAGGAGTTCCGCGGGCTCCTGAACCTCGAGATCCCGGAGCGGAAGCTGCTCTCCTTCGTCTTCTTCGGGCTGCCGGAGATCGAGGAGAACCTCAAGCTCGACCCGCCGCTCGCGCAGCGGGTGGCGCTCCGGTACCACCTCGATCCGCTGAGCGCCGAGGCCACCGAGGCCTACGTGCGCCACCGGCTGCGCCTGGCCGGCGCCCCCCGCGTGCCCTTCACGCCCGAGGCGATCGCGGCGGTGCACCGGTTCAGCCACGGCACGCCGCGCGTCATCAACACGCTCTGCGACAACGCGCTCTTCGAGGGCTTCCTGGCCAAGGCGCGCGACGTGGACGCGCCGCTCGTGGAGCGCCTCGCGCGCGACCTGGCGCTCGTGCCGCCGGCGCCCGGCCCCGGCGCCCCGGACGCCCCCGCCGCGCCGGGTGGCGAGCGGATCGACCTCGACGAGATCGACCGCTTCCTCGAGTCGCTCTCCAAGTAGCGCGCGGTTTGCGCGCCGACCCATTCCGGGCATGATCGCGGGCGTGAAGAGGAAGGTCGCGCTCGCCTTCGTCTCGGCGGTGCTCGCGCTGGTGGGCGCGGGGCTGCTGCTGGTGCGCACGCGCTGGGCCGGCGACGAGCTGTGCCGGCTCGCGGTGGCGCGCGCTGGCCAGGTGACCGGGCTGAGGGTGCGGGCCGCCGGGTGCCGGGTCGACCCGTTCTCGCTCTCGGTGAGCGCGCGCGACCTCGCGCTCGGGCCGGAGTCCGCGCCGCTCTTCACGGCCGAGGCGGTGCGGGTGCGCCTCTCGCCGGTGCAGGCCCTGGGCGGCAAGCTCTCGCTGGCCGAGGTCCGGGTGACGCGGCCCCGGCTGGTGGCGGTCGTGCCGCCCACGCCGGCGGGGCGCGCGCCGGTCTGCCCGCCGCCCGCGCTGCGCCAGGTCGAGGTGAAGCGGCTCGAGGTCGAGGAGGGCGCGCTCGACCTGACCTGGCCCGGCGGCGCGCGGGTGGTGGCGGGGCGGTTCGACGTCCGGAGCGGGCCGGTCACCCGCCGCAGCCGCCTGGCCGCCCTGGCGCGGCCAGGCGTCCCGCGCGCCGAGCTGGAGGTGAGCGCGTCGGGCGTGCGGGTGGAGGCGGGCGGGCGCCGGGTCGAGGTGACCGAGGCGCGCGCGGCGGCGCAGCTCGCGCTCGATCTCTCCCACCTCGAGCTGCACGTCGCCACCGCCGAGCTGCCCGGCGCCAGCGTGGCGCTGGCCGGGGCGGTGGACGACCTGTGCCGGCCCCGCTTCGACCTCGCCGCCGCCGGCGAGGGCGAGCTCGGCGCGCTGCTCGCGCTGGCCGGCCACCCGCTGCCGGTGCAGGGGCGGCTGGCCGTGGACGCCGCGCTCACCGGGCGGGCCGACCAGCCGCGGGTCGCGGGCGAGGTGCGGCTGCGCGGGGCGGTGCTCGACGGGTGGGGCGCCGGCGACGCGACCGCCGCGGTCCGCTACGACGGGCGCGAGCTGCACGTGGACCGCCTCGAGCTCCCCACCCGCGGCGGCCGCCTGGTGGCGCACGGCGTGCTGCGGCCCGGCGCGAAGCTGGGGCTCGTCGCCGAGGCGCAGGTGGAGGGGGTCGAGCTGGGCGAGCTGCTCGGGCGGCTGCAGCTCCCGGGCGCCTGGGTCATGGGCCGGCTGCAGGGCAAGGTGCGCGTGTCGGGCACCGCCGCGCCGCTGCAGCTCGCCGGGGAGGTCGGGCTGGAGGTGGCGGACTTCCGCGTCCTCGACCACTCCTGGGAACGCTGGCGGCCCGGCGAGGCCACCTTCCTCGACGTCCCGCGGGCGCGGCTCGACGGCGAGGTGCGGGTCGACCGCGACGGGGTGCACCTCGCCGCCGGCCAGCTGCGCGCCGCGCGCGGGCAGGCGGCGGTCCACGCCGACTTCCACTTCGACGACGCGCGCGGGTTCTCGGTCGCGACCCAGGGCGGCGTGGACCTCTCCGCGCTGCGCCACCTCGGGCCGGTCCCGGTGGGCGGGCTGGCGCGGCTCGAGCGCGCGGTGGTCCGCGCCGCGCCCTACGGGAACCCGCACGCCGAGGCGCACGCCGCCGTGCAGAGCCTGCGCTTCCTCGACCTCGACCTGGGCGACGCCGCGGCGGACCTCTCCTACGACGGCTTCGTGCTGAGCGTGGCGGGGGTGGAGGGCCGGCGCGGCGCGACGCGCTACCACGCCGCCACCACCGTCGACCTCGGCGCCGATCCGGTGCGCGTGCGCGACGGGCGGCTGGCGGCGACCGGCCGGTGGCGCGACCTGTTCGAGGCGGTCATGCCCTGGCTGCCGGCGGCGGTGCACGCCCGCGACGCGCTCGACGGCGAGGTGTCCGTGCGGGCGACGGCGCACGGCCCCGCCGCGGCGCTCGACGCCGAGTTCCAGGCGGAGCTGGGCCCCGGCGAGCTCGGCGGCCGCGCCTACGACCGCGGGCAGCTCTCCGGCCGCGTGGAGGCGGGCGCGGCGGCGGTCCTCGAGCGCGCCGCGCTGGGGCGAGGCGACGGGGTCGTGCGCGGGTCGGGCCGGGTCGCCTTCGCGCCGCCGTTCGCGTGGGACCTGCGCGCCCGCGCCGAGGGGCTGCCGCTGGCCGCGCTGAAGTTGCCCGGGGAGGGGTGGCAGGGACGGCTCGACGCGACCGGCACGGTCCAGGGCTCGTGGGAGTCCCCGCGCGTCGAGGCCTCCGGCCGCGCCCGCGACGCCGCGGTGGCGCAGGTCCCCGTCGGCGCGGTGGACCTCGGCGCCCACCTCGACGGCGCGGCGCTGGCGCTCTCGGCGCGCGGAGAGGGGGTGCGGGTGGAGGTGACCGGCCGCACCGACGGCGCGCAGGCGTTCCACGCCCGGGCCGAGGTGGATCTGGCCGACGCGCTCCGCTTCGCGCCGGGCGGCCCGCCGGCCGGCCTGCACGCGCGCGTCCGCGGCGCCGGCGCGGCCGACGGCGTGCTGGGCGAGCCCGCCGCGGCGCGCGGCGAGCTGCGGCTCGACGAGGTGCGCGCGGGCTACGGCGACTTCCAGGTGGCCGGCACCGGCCCGGCCGTCGTCGCGTTCGACCGCGGCCGGGTCTCGCTCCGGCCGCTCACCCTGCGCGGCGCCAACACCGAGCTCACCGTCGAGGGCACCCGGGCGGCGGACGGCGCGCTGGCGGCGGGCGCGCGCGGCGAGGTGGACCTGCGGCTGCTGGCCGGGCTCCTGCCCGGGGTCACCGAGCCGCGCGGCCGGCTGGAGCTCGCGGCCCGCGCCTCCGGGACGCTGGCCGACCCGCTCCTCGTCGGCACCGGCCAGCTGCGCGACGCGGGCTTCCGCTTCAAGGAGCTGCCCATCGCCCTGAGCGGGCTCGCCGGGGACCTGGCCTTCTCCCAGAACCGGATGCTCTTCGACGGGCTCACCGCGGCCGTGAACGGCGGCCGGGCCGAGCTGTCGGGCGAGGTGGAGCTGGTGCGGCTCTTCCCCGCCCGCGTCCGCGTCACCGCCGACGTGGACGAGGCCTCGGTGCGCGTCCCGGAGTGGCTGCCGGCCGTCGTCTCGGGCCGGCTGGAGGCCGCCGGCACCTGGGAGGACATGCTGCTCTCCGGCAAGCTGCACGTGCTCCGCGCGCGGTACACCGAGCCGGTCGAGCTGGAGCGGCGGCTGGTCGAGGTCCAGCGGCGGCGCCCGCCACCGCGCCCGGTGGACCGCGCCGGCGCGTGGCTGCGGCTCGACCTCGCCATGGCGGTGGACGGCGACGCGCGCGTGGAGAACGACCTGGTGCGCGGCCTGGTCCGAGGCGAGCTCACCGTGACCGGCACGGCGGCCGCCCCCGGCGTGGTGGGGACGCTCACGATGGAGGAGGGGAGCCGCGCCACCTTCCGGGGCAACGAGTTCATCCTCACCCACGCCGTGGTGGACTTCACCGACCGCAGCCGGCTGCGCATGAGCTTCGACGCGCACGGCGAGGCGCAGGTGCGCGACTACCAGGTGTTCATGCACCTCACCGGCCCCTACGAGGACCCGACGGTGCAGCTCACCAGCCAGCCGGCGCTGTCGCAGCAGGACCTCGTCACGCTGCTCTCGCTCGGCTACACCGCCCGCGACACCGCGGCCGCCGGGGGCGTGAGCGGCGTCGCCACCGCCGCGGCGGCCCAGGCGCTCATGAGCGCCTCCGGGCTCGACGACCAGGTGAAGCGGTTCATGCCGCGCGGCGGACCGCTGCGCGACTTCGCCGTCCGCATCACGAGCGCCTACTCCGAGGGCTCGGGGCAGGTGGAGCCGCGCGCCGAGTTCGAGTCGAAGGTGGTGGACGACCGCTTCCGGCTCCGGTACCAGGCGCCGCTCGGCGGGGCCCGCGGGCAGCGGGCCCAGGCGGAGATGCGCCTCTCGAGCCACACCTCCATCCAGTACCAGTGGGACAACGACACGCCCGGCGTGAGCGCGGCCGGCGACCACGGCCTCGACCTGAAGCTTCGCTGGGAGTGGAACGATTGACGGTGCGTCGTCGTGCACGCGCGCGGGCCGAGCGCCTACCACCCCCCTCTCCCCCACCGGAGGAGAGGGCCAGGGAGAGGGGGCGGTCCCTCCGTCTCGCCCTGGCCGCGCTCGCCGCGTGCGCCGCGCTCCTCCTTCACGCGGCCCCTGCCGTGGCCGCGCCCCGCGCGCCGCGCGAGCCGGCCGCCACCGCCGAGCGCCCCATCGTCGCCTCGGTCGAGCTGAAGCTCCCGCCGGGCGAGGACGCCGCGGCGCTGCGGCGCTTCGTGACCGTCGCGCCCGGCGCGCCCCTCGACCGGCGCGAGCTGAGGCGCACGGTCCAGCTCCTGTACGGCTCGGGCCGCTTCGCCAACGTGGTGGCGCGCACCGCCCCCGCCGCGGGCGGCGTGGCGCTGGTCCTCGAGTGCCTGGCGCGCCAGACGGTCGCGAGCGTCGCCGTGGAGGCGGGCCCGCGGCCGGCGCTCGACGAGGAGCGGGTCCGGCGGGCGGCGGGCCTCGCCCCGGGCGACGAGCTGTGGGCCGGCCGCCTCGAAGACGCCGCGGCCCGCGCCCGGGCCTTCTACGCGCGGCACGGCTACCGCTCCGCCACCGTCGTGGCGCGCGCCGAGGGGGAGGGCGCCGCCCGGGTGGTGCTGGCCGTGGCCGAGGGCCCGCCCACGCGGGTGGCCTCGCTCGCCTTCTCCGGCGCGCCCGGGCTCGCCCCCGAGCGCCTGGCCGACGGGCTCGCCTCGCAGCCGGGGGCGGTGCTCGACCTCGACCTGCTCGAGGCCGACGCGCGCGAGGTGCGGGCGCGGCTGAAGCGGGCGGGCTGGCTCCGCGCGCGCGTGGGCGCGGCGGTGGTCTCGGGCGAGCCGGCCGCGGCGGTGACGATCCCGGTCGAGGCCGGAGGGCGCGTGGCGGTGCGCTTCGCGGGCGCGACCGCGTTCCCGCCGGCCGACCTGCGCGCGGTGCTCGCCCTGGAGGACGAGCAGGCGCTCGACGGCACCGCGCTGGCGCTGACCGCCGACCGGCTGCGCGGCTACTACGTCGCGCGCGGCTTCGCGGCGGCGCGGGTCACCGTGCGCGAGGAGGCGGCCGGGGGCGGCAGCGCCCTCGTGTTCCAGGTGGAGGAGGGCCGGCGCTACCGGGTCACCGAGGTGACCTTCCCGGGCGCCGCCGGGAAGAGCGCCGACTGGCTGCGCGAGCGCCTCGACGAGGCGCTCGACCAGCTCGCGCCGCAGGATCCGGGGGGCGCGCAGGCGGACGCCGCGCGGCTGGCGCGCGCGGCCGGCTCTCCGGCCGTCGTGCGCGCGCCGCCGCTCGTCGAGCCGCGCCAGGCCTGGAACCCGCCGCTGTGGGACGAGGCGGCCCTCCGCCTGGTGGAGCTCTACCGCGCCGACGGCTACCTCGACGCGGCGTACGAGGGGGCGCGGGCCACCCTCGACGCCCGGGCCGGCACCGTCGCCGTCGAGCTCCGCCTGCGCGAGGGCGTGCGCACGGTGGTCGAGGCGGTGGTCTTCACCGGCCAGCGGGCGCTCCCGGCGGACGCGCTCGCCGCGGCGGCGCGCATCGCGCCGGGCGACCCGCTCGCCTACGAGGCGCTGGAGGCGACCCGCGCCGCGCTGCTCGCGCGCTACGCGCGCTCCGGGTACCTCTACGCCCGCGTGCGCGAGGAGGAGGAGCTCTCGCAGGATCGCCGCCGGGGCACCGTCCGGTTCACCATCGAGGAGGGGCCGTGCGTGCGGGTGGGGGCGGTGGTCGTCGCCGGCGCGCGGCGCACGCGCGACGACGTCGTCCGCGAGACCCTCGCGCTGCGCCCGGGCGACGTGTACGACCCCGACGCGGCCAGCCGCAGCCAGACCGCCCTGCTGCGCCTGGGCGTCTTCCGCTCGGTGGGGCTGCGCCTCGCGGATCCCGAGCTGCCCGCGCCGGTGAAGGACGTGACCGTCGAGGTCTCGGAGCGGCCCTGGCGCACGCTCTCCCCCGGCGCCGGCTTCTCGCTCGCCAACGGCCCGCGCGCCTTCGTCGAGCTCACCGAGCCGAACCTGCTCGGCCGCGCGCTGGAGCTCTCCGCCCGCGCCAAGGTGAACTACCCGCTCACCGTCTTCCGCCGCGACCTGGAGCAGACCCCGCCCGCGGATCGGTTCGAGGGCCGGCTCGACGTCGGGCTGCACGACCCGCGCGTCCACCTGCTCGGCCTCCCCGCCGGCGGCCGCGTGGACGGGATCCTCGAGCGCCTGCACCGGCCCGCCTACGACCTGGCGCGCGGCTCGACCATCCTCGGCCTCGACCTGCCCGCCACGAGCCGCGTCACCCTCTCGCTCCAGTACGAGCTGGAGGTGGACCACATCATCCGCAAGGCGGACACCACCCTCCCCATCACCCGCGCCGACCTCGAGCGGCTCCGGCTGCCGGAGGGCGTGACGACCTTGCAGTCGCTCCGGCCGGTGCTCGCCATCGACTACCGCGACGACTCGGTCCACCCGCGCCGCGGCTGGCTCGCCACCGGGACCGCCGACTACTCGCACTCGATCGGCGGGCTGCTCGGGGTCCTGCCCAGGAGCGACAGCTACACCCACATGCTCCGCCTCTCCGGCTCGGTCTCGGGGTACCTGCCGCTCGGGGCGAGCGTGCTCGCGGTGTCGGTGCGCGGCGGGCGCGTCCTGCCGCTCGACCGCGACTCGCAGACCATCGGCCCGAAGCGCTTCTTCCTCGGCGGCGCCTCCAGCATGCGCGGCTACGGCGAGGACGAGATGATCCCGGAGGACGTGCGCGGGAACTACCTCGACCAGGTGCGCGCCTGCCAGAGCTCGCTCTCGGGCTTCGCCTGCTCGCCCACCGCCCGCGCCATCGCCGCCGGCCAGTTCCTCGCCAGCGAGGGCGGCGAGTCGTTCGCGAACGCCAAGGCGGAGCTGCGCTTCCCCCTGCGGGAGAGCGTCGAGATGGGCCTCTTCGCCGACCTGGGGAACCTCTGGCTCGACCCGCGGGTGGGCAGCGTCACCGACCTGCGAGTGAACGTCGGCGCCGGCCTGCGCTTCCTCACCCCCATCGGCCCGGCCGTCCTCGACCTGGGCGTGAACCCCGCCCCGGATCAGCGGCTCGGCGAGGTGTGGGTCGCCCCGCACTTCTCCATCGGGATGTTCTAGGACAGCACGACCTCGTCGAAGCTCTCGAACCGCCGGTACGGGACGCCCATCTCCTCGCAGTAGCGGGGCAGGCGCCCCCGCGCGAAGACGAGGTCCGCGCGCTCCGCGGCGCAGCGGTCGGCGGTGCCGTCGCCCAGGACCACCACCCGGTGACCGCGCGCGCGCAGCTCCTCCACCACCGTCCCCTTGCAGAACCCGCAGCGGCCGCAGCCGCCGTCGGCGGGGTGAAAGTCCACCGCCAGCCCCGCCGCCGAGCAGCTGGCGCGGTTGGAGCGCACCTCCACGTGGGCGTGCAGCTCGGGCGGCAGCCGCTCCAGCACGGCGTGGATGTAGACGTCGAGCCCGGCCGAGACGAGGAGGAACGGCACGCCCGCCTCGCGCGACCGGCGCACGAACGCCTCGAAGCCGGGCCGGAGCACGGCGCGATCGCGCGCCCACGCGGCGATCTCCTGCGCCGGGGCGGTAATGGGGGCGAAGATGGCGCGGATGAGCTCCGCGAAGGTGAGCTCGCCCGCCTTGTAGCGGTCCTCCGCCGCGCGCCAGACGTCGTGCCCGGCGAAGTGGATCGAGACCTGATCGCCCAGGTCCTCCGTCACCGCGGTCCCGTCGAAGTCGCAGACGACGGCCCAGCGCGCGCGCTCAACCATCGCGCCCGAACCGGTCGTAGAGCAGGCCCCAGCGCACCCCGCGGTCGGAGACGGTGAGCCGGTCGAAGCCGAGCGCCCGCATCGCCTCGGCGACGACGGCGCTCCCGGCCACGATCACGTCGGCGCGCTTCGGCTCCATGCCGGGCAGGCGCGCCCGCGCGGCGGTGGTGAGCCCGGCGAGCCGCAGCTGGAGCGCGTCCACCTCCGCCAGCGTGAGCTCGCTGCCGTGGACGCGCTCCGCGTCGTAGCGCGCCAGCTCCCGCGAGACCGCGGCGAGGGTGGTCACCGTCCCGGCCACCCCCACCATCCGCGCCGGCCGGGGGTGGCCGGCGAGGAGCGCCGCCGCGGGCGCCAGCGCCTCGGCGGCGCGCTGGCGGAAGAGCGCGAGCGCGGCCGGGCCGGGCGGGTCGGGGGGCGCCACGCGCTCGGTGAGGCGCACCGCGCCGAGCTGCAGGCTGCGGCGCGCGCGCGGCGCCGGCCCGTCGCCCACGCACACCTCGGTGGAGCCGCCGCCGACGTCGAGCACGCACAGGCCGCCGGCCGCGCCGAAGTCGCGCCAGGCGCTCGCCCACACCAGGCGCGCCTCCTCGTCGCCGCTCACCACCTCGGGGGCGAGCCCGGCCTCGCGCCGGGCCGCCTCGAAGAACTCCGCGCCGTTGGCGGCGTCGCGCGCGGCGCTGGTGGCGACGCAGACCGGGTCCCCGGCGCCGAGCGCCCGCGCCTCGCCGGCGTAGCGGGCGAGCACCGCCACCGTGTCGCGGATCGCCTGAGGATCGAGCCGGCCGGTGCGGTCCACCCCGCGGCCGAGCCGGGTGATCTCGGCCCGCTCCACCACCGCGACCCAGCCGCGCTCGCGCTCCTCGGCCACGAGGAGCAGCACCGTGTTGGTCCCGACGTCGATCGCCGCGCGGCGCGCCATGCGGAGAGCTTACTGCGGGAAGGGCCCCCACGCCGGCGTCCCGAGCGCCGCGCCCGGCGCGGTGACGAGCGTCTGGCGATCGCCCGAGACGTTCGAGACCACGAGCTGTGGCCGGCCCTGGCGGTCGCTCGTGAACGCCAGCAGCCGGCCGTTGGGCGCCCAGGTGGGCTCCTCGTTGGTGCGGCCCTGGTCCTGCGTCACGCGCTGGATGTGCCCCGTCTCCGGCGCGACGAGGAACACGTCGAACACCTTGCGCTCGTCGCGGCCGGTGAAGGCGATGAAGTCGCCGCGCGGGCTCCAGTGCGGCGTCTGGTTGTAGGTGCCCTGGAAGGTGAGCCGCCGCTGGCCGGAGCCGTCGGCGTTCATGAGGTAGAGGTGCGGGTTGCCGGCGCGGTTCGAGACGAAGCAGAGGCGCTTGCCGTCGGGCGACCAGGTCGGGGAGCCGTCGATGGCGGGATCGCTGGTGAGGCGGCGCGGGTCGGAGCCGTCCGCGTTCACCACCCACACGTCGGAGTTGCCGTTGACCGAGGCGGTGAAGGCGACGTGCCGCCCGTCGGGCGAGTAGACGCCGCCCGTGGTGAGGTCGCCCAGCGCCACCAGCCGCTGCGTGCGCCGCGTGGCGAGGTCCAGCGTCCACAGCTCGGGGCGGCCGCCGCGGTAGCTCGTGAAGAGCACCGCCTTGCCGTCGGGGCGCCAGGAGGGCAGGAGGATGAGGCCGGGGTCGCGGTACAGGACCTCCGGCCGCTGCCCGTCCACGTCGAAGGCGACGAGCTCGCGCCCGCCCGCGCCGGCGTGGCGCATGGCCAGGATGCGCGTGCGGAACACGCCGGGCTCGCGCGTGTAGTACTGCACCACCGCGTCCGCCAGCTGGTGCGCGAGCGAGCGCCCCGCCTCGACCGCGCCGCGCGGCGCCTGGGCCAGCACCTCGCGCCCGGCCCGCACCTCGAACAGGTGGAAGTCGACGCTGAGCTCGCCCCCGGCGCGCCGCACCACCGCCTTCGCCAGCCCGTCGGCGCCCACGTCGGCCCAGCGGGCGAAGCGGATGGTGGGGGCGGTGAGCCCCTCGCCGGGGTCGGCCAGGAAGCCCTTGGGGTCGAGCACGTCGAAGAGGCCGGAGAGGCGCAGGTCCCCGCGCAGCACCTCGGTCAGCTCCGCGGCCGCGGCCTCGGCGCCGGGCTCGGCCCGGAACGCGGCGACGGCGATGGGGAGCGGGCGGAAGTTGGCCGACCCGACCTCGATGTAGGGGCGGGGCTGGGCGGCGGCGAGGGTGGGGAGGGCGGCGGCGAGCAGCAGCAGGGGGCGAAGGGTCATGGCTTGTACAGGACTCCGAGCCCCTGGTCGCGGTACTGCCGGCGGCGGTCCGCGGGCGGGGGTGGGATGCGGGCGGCGCGGATGGCGCGCTCCAGCGCGGCGTCGAACGCCTCGTTGCCGCTGCGACGCTCGAAGACGTACCGCAGCACGCGGCCGTCCGAGTCGAGGTAGAGCACCACCGTGGCCTGGAGCTGGACGCGGTCGCGCTCGGAGAGGGTGGAGGGGAGCACGTACGACTCGCGCAGCGCGCGCTCGACGAGGCCCAGGAAGGCGTCGCCCTCGTTCGACTCCGCGTCGCCGCGCGGGTCGCCGTTGGGATCGCCGTACACCTTGTCCTGGTAGGCCTGGTCGCGCCGGACGCGGTTCATCACCGAGGCGAGCACGTCGCTGCGGCCGGCGGCGGACGGGCCGGGGGCGCGGGCGCCGGACGGCGGCGCGGGGCGGGTCGGGCGCGCCACCGGGACCGACGGAGTCGCGTGCGACGGCTGCGCCGGGGCGGTCGGGGGCGCCGGCTGCGGCGCGGCCGCCGCGGGCGGCGGGGGGGCCTCGTTGCGCGGCAGGTAGCTGGCCGGGCGGCGCTCGCCCAGCCGCGCCACCCGCACCATGATCGGCTTCTGCGCCAGGTCCACCTGCGGCGCGGGCCGGTGCAGCACCGCCGCGACGAGGAGCGCCGCGTGCAGCGCCGCCGAGACCAGCACGAGCGGCAGGATCCGCTCGCGGCGCGCGAGCAGCGGGCTGTGCGCCAGCGCGTCGGGGACCGCCGTCACGGGGCCTCGTCCTCCCGCCCGGCGCGGCGCGCCTGCATCGGGTCCGTGATCATGCCGATGTTGGTCACGCCGGCGCGCTGCATGGCCGCCATGACCTCCACCACGTAGCCGTAGGGCAGCTTCCGGTCGGCCATGAGGTAGAGCTCGTGGTCCTTCGAGATCCGCGCGTTCGAGCGCAGCTTGTCCTCGAGCTCGTCGAGCCCGACCCGGGCCGGCTGGTCGCTGGTCCCGAGCCAGAGCGAGCGGTCGGCCTTCACGGAGAGCACGAGCTTCTGCTCCTCCGCCTTGACCGGGGCCGCCTTCGCCTCGGGGAGCTTCACCTCGACGCCCTGCTGGATGAGGGGCGCCGTCACCATGAAGATGATGAGCAGGACGAGCATCACGTCGACGAGCGGCGTGACGTTGATCTCGGTGAGGGTCTGGCGGCCGGTGCCGCTCGTTCCGATGGCCATGGGCCGCGTCCCCTAGCTGAAGAAGTGCCGGCGGACGATGTTGAGGAAGTCGTTGCTGAAGTTCGCCATCTCGGTGTCGAGCACGCGGATCCGCGAGACGAAGTAGTTGTACGCCACCACGGCGGGGATGGCGGCCGCGAGCCCGAAGGCGGTCGCGATGAGCGCCTCGCTGATGGGCTTCGCCACCGTGGCGAGGTTGGCGTTGCCCATCTGGTAGATGTCGTTGAACGCCCGCATGATGCCCCACACCGTGCCGAACAGGCCGACGAACGGGGCGGCGCTGGCGGTGGTGCCGAGGAACGGCACCGTCGACTCGAGGTGCGTCACCTCGGCCACCGCGGCGCGCTTGAGCGCCCGCTCCACGTTCTCGATCCCGCCCAGCTGCTCGCTCATGGCGTCCTCGCCGGGCCGCTTCTGGCTGGCCGTCACCTTCGACAGCTCGACGTAGCCGGCCCGGAACACCTGGCTGATGGGCGAGGCCGAGAGCGCCTCGGCCGCCTGGTAGATCGCGTCGAGCCGCTTCGACTGCCAGAAGGTCTCGAGGAACTTCACCGACTCGCCCTGGGCGCGGCGCAGGTGGAGCCACTTCTTGAGGATGATGCCCCAGGAGACCACCGACGCCAGGATGAGCAGCGCGAGCACGCCCAGCACGACCGGCCCGGCGTGGGAGATGATCTCCATGTAGTCGAGGCCCCCACCGGCGGCGGCGGCGGCGAGGGGCGGGGCGAACGTGTTCGAGGTGGGCAGGAGGACCATGTGAGCTCGCGCAAGTGTTGGAAAACGGGGGAGGATTAGCACGCGGTCGGCGGCACGTCCAAGAAGCGAGGCCCCGTCCGAAGGCGCCGGTGTCGCCGGCCGGACACGCAGCGTGCCGCGCCGGCGACAGGCCTGCTGAATAAAACGCATGGCCAGCGCGACGTAGTCCATGGCATGGGGGTTGCTCGTCTGGCGGGTGCCGCGCCGGAGGGGCTTCCAGGACCGGCACCGCACGAACGGGGTCACGACCATGAAACGCGCCATCCTGCTCTTCGCCGCCCTCTCCGCTGGTGTGGGCGGGTGCTACTCCCGGCCGCTGCCGGAGACGTGCGGCGTCCCGGGCACGCTCACCCTCTACTGGCAGAACCCGCAGGGCGGCTTCCAGGCCAACGGACAGCTCTTCGGCTGCGACAGCGGCGGGGTCGCGTCGGTCCAGGTGAGCGTGAACGGCGCCGTCCAGGGCGTGTTCCCCTGCCACGGCCCCGCCGCCGACGGCATCCAGCTCACCGGCTACGGCGACGAGAGGGTCAGCGTGCAGCTCGACGCGTACGACGCCTCGAGCCACCACCTCTACCAGCAGGTGCAGACCGTGAACACGACCGCGTGCGCGGACACGCTGGTGGACGCGCGGCTGCCCGCGCTGGCGGGCGATCTCACCGTCGGCTACCAGTTCACCGACAGCCCGACCTGCGCCGCGAACACGTACATCTGGTACACCCTCCTCGACGCCACCCGGAACGAGGTGATCGACGAGGTCGGGCCGGCGAGCCTGAACCCGAAGGCGATCCCGTGCTCCTCGGTCATCGCGCTGCAGGCGGTGCCGTTCGGCCATTACACGGTGACGCGGATCCAGGAGATCCAGTACACCTCGGCGACGACCTACGTCTCGCTGCACGACACCTGCTCGCCGCAGAGCTTCGACCACCTGCTGCCGGGCGAGACGCAGACGGTCCTCGTGCCGCCGACCGCCGGCGGGACCTGCTTCTGAGGCCAGGGGTGGTTGTGCCGGCGCGCCAGGGCGGGCTATAGCGCTCGCGCATGGCGCGCATCGGCATCTTCGACTCCGGCGTGGGCGGGCTCACCGTCCAGAAGGCCATCTTCGCGCGGCTGCCGGGGCTCGACACCGTCTACCTGGGCGACACCGCCCGCGTCCCCTACGGCTCCAAGTCGGCCGAGGTGGTGACGCAGTACTCGCTCCGCAACGCGCGCTTCCTCGTCGCGCGCGAGATCGAGCTGCTCGTGGTCGCGTGCAACACCGCCTCGGCGGTGGCGCTGCCCGCGCTGCGCGAGGCGCTCGCCATCCCGGTGCTGGGCGTGGTGGAGCCGGGCGCCCGCGTCGCCGCGCGCGCCTCGCGCACGGGCCGCGTCGGCGTGATCGGCACCGCAGGCACCATCGCCTCCGGCGCCTACCAGCGCGCCATCGCCGCCGCCCGCCCCGGCGCCGAGGTGGTGGCGGCCGCCTGCCCGCTCTTCGTCCCGCTCGCCGAGGAGGGCTGGACGGACCCCGAGGACGAGGTGGTGCGCCTCGTCGCCCGCCGCTACCTGGCGCCGTTCCGCGAGGCGGCGGTGGACACGCTCGTCCTCGGCTGCACCCACTACCCCCTGCTCCGGGGCGCCATCGCGCGCGAGCTCCCGGAGGTGACGCTCGTCGACAGCGGCGACGCCATCGCCGCCGAGGTGGCGGAGCGGCTCGGCGCCGCCGGCGGCCCCGCGCAGCACCGCTTCTTCGTGACCGACACCCCGGCGCGCTTCCTCACCGTCGCGGAGCGGTTCCTCGGCCGCGCGGTCGAGCGCGCGGAGCAGGTGGACATCTAGGAGAATCCGCCGCAGTTACGCGGGTGTGTGGGCTTGATGGCCCCACCGGGATCGGCTACCGTCCGCGCATGGCGGATGTGAAGCAAATGGTCACGGGCTTCAACCACAACGTGAAGCACCGTGGGAAGGCCTACCACATCCAGACGGAGGACTCGGGCGTCGCCAACCCGCAGATCACGACCCACCTCTTCGTCGGCGGCAACATCCTCGCCACCAAGAAGACGAGCTACGCCGACATCGCCTCGGCGGAGAACCTGGGGCAGGTCGTCCGCGAGCTGATGGAGGAGCAGCACAAGGAGATGCTGCGCAACCTCGTGAACGGCGTCTACGACGACCGGGACGAGGCGCTCTCCTCTCAGGCGCGCGCCTACCAGCCGGGGCAGCTCGCCGGCGAGCCCGCGGCGCCGCCGCGGCCGGCCGCTCCGGCCGCCCCCGCGAAGCCCCCGCCGCCCCCCGCCGCCGCGCCTCCGGTCGCCGGGCGCCCGGCGCAGCCGGCGCCGCAGGTGGTGTTCCGGCCGGCGGTGACGCCGCCCCCGGTGCTGAGCCGGCCGGCGGCGCCGCCCCCGCTGCCCGGGCATCCTCCCGCCGCGGGCGCGCCTCGCCCCTCCGCCGCGCGCCCGGCCGCGCCCGCCCCCGCGGACGCGCTCTTCGGCGACGACCTCGCGAGCGAGAAGAGCCTCGACGAGGTGATCCTGTCCTACCTCTCCGAGGAGCCGGGGCGGCGCAAGTGACGCCGCCGCCGGGGCGGCGTCTCCGGCCCTGCGCATGATCCAGCTCTTCCACGTCCACAAGCAGTACGCGGGCGAGGCCCCGGCGCTGCTCGACGTCACCCTGGGCGTGGAGAAGGGCGAGTTCGTCTTCCTCACCGGCCCCTCCGGCGCCGGAAAGTCCACGCTGATGCGGCTCGTCTTCTGCGCCGAGGCGGCCACGAGCGGCCAGATCCTGGTCTTCGGCCGGAACGTCGCCAAGGTGAAGCCTTCGCAGATCCCCTACCTGCGCCGCTCCATCGGCGTCGTCTTCCAGGACTTCAAGCTGCTGCCGGACCGCACCGTGGCCGAGAACGTGGCCTTCCCGCTCGAGGTCCGCGGCCTGCCGGCGCGCGAGGTGAGGCGCAAGGTGGACGCCATCCTCCGCTCGGTGGGGCTCGAGCTCAAGGGCGGCAAGTTCCCGCTCGCGCTCTCCGGCGGCGAGCAGCAGCGGGTGGCGGTGGCGCGCGCGCTGGTGGGCGACCCGGCGCTGCTCCTCGCCGACGAGCCCACCGGCAACCTCGACCCGGAGCGCACGCTCGAGGTGATGGACCTGCTCCACGCCGCCAACGCCCGCGGGACCACCGTGCTCGTGGCCACCCACGACCGCAGCCTGCTCGAGCGGTACAAGAAGCGGGTGGTGGCGCTGGAGCGCGGCCGCGTGGCGGCCGACGGCGCCGAGATCCGCCGGACGGGGCGCGCGTGACCAGGCTCCTGCGCCGGCCGGGCTACTTCCTCGCGCGCGCCCTGGAGGCGATGGCGCGGGGCCCGCGCGTGGCGCTGGTCGCCACGCTCACGCTCTTCGTGGCCCTCTTCGTCACCGGCCTCTTCGCCGCGGCGCTCCGCGGGGGGGAGCGGCTGCTCGCGGCCTGGGCCGGCGAGGTGCGCATCTCGGTCTACCTCGAGCCCACCGCCGACCTCGAGCGCGCGCGCGAGCGGGTCGCCGCCGCCGCGGCCGGGCGCCAGGTGGAGGCGGTGAGCTCGCCCGAGGCGCTGCGCCGCTTCCGCGCGGCGCTGGGGCCCCAGGGCGGCCTGCTCGACGGCGTGAAGCCGGACCTCCTGCCGCCCTCGATCGAGGTGAGCGCCCCCGGCATCCGCCTGGCCGAGGCGCGCGCGCTGGCGGCGCGGCTGGCGGCGGTCCCGGGCGCGCGCGAGGTGGACTACGGCAACGCCTGGCTGGAGCAGCTGGAGCGGCTCCTCTCGCGGCTGCGCTGGGCGGGCGCCGCGCTGTTCGCCGCGCTCGCCGCCGGCGCGGCGGTGCTGGTGTCGAACACGCTCCGCCTGGGCGTGTTCGCCCGCCGCGACGAGATCGAGATCATGAAGCTCGTCGGTGCCACCGACGTGTTCGTGGAGGCGCCGTTCCTGATCGAGGGGCTGCTGCAGGGCGCGCTGGGCGGCCTGCTCGCGGCCGGGGGGCTGCTGGCGGTGGCGGCGGCGGCCGTCCCGGCGCTGGCCGGCGCCACCGGCCTGCCGCTCGCGCGCGCCGACCTCGTGCCCAGCGCGCTCCTCGCCGCGCAGATCGGCGGCGGCGCGGCGCTGGGCCTCCTGTCGAGCGCCCTCGCGGTGGGGCGCGAGCTCCGGCGGAGGTGACGGTGACCGGGGCCGCGCTGGCGCTCCTCGCGCTCGCCCTCGGCGCCGACCCGCGGGCGCGCCTCGAGGAGCTGCGCGCGCACAAGGCGGCGGAGGAGTCGGCGGCGCGCGCGCTGGCCGCGCAGGAGGGCTCCCTGCTGTCCGCGCTCGACGCGGCCGAGCAGGGCTGGCTGGCGGCGGCCGCCGCCGCGGCCGAGGCCGAGGCCGAGCGCGCCGCCGCCGAGCTGCGGCTCGCCCGCGCCCGCGCCGAGGAGGCCGCGGCCCAGACCCGCCTGGCGGGGCTGCAGGAGGAGCTCGGGCCGCGGCTCCGCGCGCGCGCGCGCCAGGGCCAGCTCGGCGAGCTCCGCCTGCTCGCCAGCGCCCCTTCGCTGGCGGACCTCGTGAAGCGCCGGTACCTGTGGGCGGAGGTGACGCGCCACGACCTCGCGCTCCTGGGCGAGGCGCAGCGCGCGCTCGAGGCGCGCGAGCGGGCGCGGCGCGGCCGCGAGGAGGAGGCGGCGCGGGTGGCCTCGCTGGCGCGGCGGTCCGCCGCGCGGCGCGACGAGGCGGCGGCGCGGCGCGAGGAGCACCGCACCCTGCTCGGCGCCGTCCGCAGCGCGCGCACCCTCCACGAGCGCGCCGCCGGCGAGGCGGCCGGCCAGGAGGTGAAGCTGGCCGAGTTCGTGGCCGCCCTCCCGCCGCTCGGCGCCGGCGCGCCCCTCCACACCGGGTTCCCGCAGCTGCGCGGCCGGCTGCCGCGCCCGGCCGCCGGGCCGGTCGAGGCCGGCTTCGGGCGGGTGGTCGATCCACGCTGGGGCACGGTGACGGTCCAGAACGGGGTGGACATCCGCGCCGCCCCGGGCGCCGAGGTGCGCGCGGTGGCGCCGGGGCGGGTCGCGCACGCCGGCTGGTTCAAGGGCTACGGCAACCTCGTCATCGTGGACCACGGCGAGGGGTACCACACGCTCGTCGCGCACCTCGCCTCGATGAGCACCGCCATGGGCGAGACGGTCGAGGCGGGGACGCTGCTCGGGACCGTGGGCGACACCGGGTCGATGAAGGGGCCCTACCTCTACTTCGAGATCCGCGAGCGCGGCCGGCCGGTCGATCCGGCCGCCTGGCTGCGGCCGTGAGACGGTCGTAGGATGCCGCGCATGAGCCGCTCCCGCCTCCTCGCCGCCCTGGCCGTGGCCGTCGCCTTCTTCGCCGGCCTGTCGGTCGACCACGCCGCGCGCGCCGCCCGCCGCGACGGCGGGCAGCCGTACCGCCCCCTCGACGTGTTCGCCGACGTGCTCGCCTACGTGGAGAACGGCTACGTCGAGGAGGTGAAGGAGAAGGAGCTGGTGTACGGCGCCATCGAGGGGATGGTGGCGCGGCTCGACCCGCACAGCCAGTTCATGCGGCCGGAGGTGTACCGCGCGCTCAAGGAGGAGACCACCGGTGAGTTCGAGGGGGTGGGGATCGAGCTGGCCGTGAAGGGCGACCAGCTCCTGGTGGTCGCCCCCATCGCCGACTCCCCGGCCGAGCGTGCCGGCATCGCCGCCGGCGACCGGCTGCTCGCGATCGACGGGGCGAGCACGCGGGAGATGGGGCTCTCCGACGCGGTCCAGCGGCTCAAGGGGCCGGCCGGGAGCAAGGTGGTGCTGCAGGTCATGCGCGACGCCTTCAAGGCGCCGCAGGCGCTGACGGTGCTGCGCGAGCGGGTGCGCACCCAGAGCGTCACCTGGCGGGTGCTCGACCCGGCCAGGGGCTTCGCGCTGGTGCAGGTGAAGACGTTCCAGGAGCGGACCGACGCCGCGCTCAAGAAGGCGCTCGACGGGGCGCGGCAGGAGCTCAAGGGCGAGCTGCGCGGGCTGGTGCTCGACCTGCGCAACGATCCGGGCGGGCTGCTCGACCAGGCCGTGAAGGTCGCCGATCGCTTCCTGCGCGACGGGATCATCGTCAGCACCGAGGGGCGCACCAAGAAGGGCGCCGAGGTGGAGCGCGCGCACGAGAAGGACACCGAGCCGGGCTACCCCATCATCGTCCTCGTGAACCGCGGCACGGCCTCCGCGAGCGAGATCGTGGCCGGCGCCCTCCAGGACCACGGGCGGGCCCTGATCCTCGGCACCCAGACCTTCGGCAAGGGCTCGGTCCAGAGCCTCATCGACCTCGAGGACGGCTCCGGCCTCAAGCTGACCGTGGCGCGCTATTACACGCCCAAGCACCGCTCCATCCAGGAGCTCGGCATCACCCCGGACGTGGTGGTCGCCGACGCCGCCCCGCCGCTGCGCGACGACGAGGGGCCGGGCGAGAAGGACCTGGAGCGGCACTTCAAGAACGACGCGGCGAGCCCGGCGGCCGCCGCGGGAGCGGTCGCGCCGCCGCAGGACTACCAGCTCAGGACCGCGCTCGACTACCTGCGGGCGGCGACCATCTTCAAGGGCGCCCCGACCGCGCTGCCCCCTTCGGCGGTGAAGCGCTAGGGGGCTTCCGGTTTGACCCTCGGTCGAGCCGTCCGGCGCGCGTCGACTTCCGTTTTCCCGTGGAGCGTCGGGGGGTTTCCATTTGACTTCCGAGGCTGAGCGGCTATAGTCCGCGCGGCTTCGTCAGGGGGGAGGGCTACGCTCCCTCGCGTCGAGGAATGACCGTGAGCGCCTCCGGGTGCGCTCCCCCGCCAGGTGGACAGCTCCGAAGATGAGCCCCCTCGAGATCTCCGTCGTCATCGCTTACGTCGCGGTGCTGCTCGTGCTCTCCGTGTACGGGTCGCACCGCTACTACATGGCGTACCTGTACTACCGGCACAAGTTCCGCCTGCCGACGCCGCGCGCTCGCTTCGGCGAGCTGCCGCGGGTGACCGTGCAGCTGCCGGTGTTCAACGAGATGTACGTCGTGAACCGGCTCATCGGCGCCGTGTGCGCGCTCGACTACCCGCGCCACCTGCTCGAGGTGCAGGTCCTCGACGACTCCACCGACGAGACCTGCGACATCGCGCGCGCCTGCGTCGACCGGTGGCGCGAGCAGGGCGTCGACATCAGCTACGTCCACCGCACGGATCGCGCCGGCTTCAAGGCGGGCGCGCTGGAGCACGGCCTCAGGCTCGCCAAGGGCGAGTTCGTGGCGGTCTTCGACGCCGACTTCGTGCCGGAGCCCGACTTCCTGCGCCGCACCGTCCACTTCTTCACCGACCCGAAGGTCGGGATGGTGCAGGTGCGCTGGGAGCACCTCAACCGGGAGTACAGCGCGCTCACGCAGTGCCAGGGCATCCTGCTCGACGGCCACTTCGTCATCGAGCACACCGCCCGCAACCGGTCCGGCGCCTTCTTCAACTTCAACGGCACCGCCGGCATCTGGCGGCGGGAGACCATCCGCGGCGCCGGCGGCTGGCAGCACGACACCCTGACCGAGGACCTCGACCTCTCCTACCGGGCGCAGCTCGCCGGGTGGAAGTTCGTCTTCCTGCCCCAGGTCACCGCCCCGGCCGAGATCCCGGTCGAGATGAACGCCTTCAAGAGCCAGCAGCACCGCTGGGCGAAGGGCTCCATCCAGACCGCGCTCAAGCTCCTGCCGCGCATCTTCGCGGCGCCGCTCCCGTATCACGTGAAGCGGGAGGCGTTCTTCCACCTCACCGCGAACTTCGCCTACCTGCTCATGATCCCGCTGGCGCTGCTCATGCCCATCACCATCATGGTGCGGGTGGGGCACGGCTGGTACGAGGTGCTGCTCCTCGACATCCCCTTCTTCGCCGCGGCGACCGCGTCGGTGTGCTCGTTCTACTTCGCGAGCCAGCGCGAGATCGGCATGACGGTGTGGCAGCGCCTGCGCTACATGCCGTTCCTGATGGCGCTCGGCATCGGCCTGTCGGTGAACAACTCCCGCGCCGTGGTCGAGGCGCTCCTGCACCACCAGTCCGGCTTCACCCGGACCCCCAAGCACGGGGTGAAGGGGGCCGGCGAGCGGGTGACGCGCAAGCGCTACCGCGCCACGGCGACGCTGCAGCCGCTCGTCGAGCTCGCCCTCGCCGCCTACATGACCTACGGCATCCTCTTCGTGCTCGACCGCCAGGTCTGGTACGCGCTGCCGTTCCTGCTGCTCTTCCAGGCGGGCTTCGGCTACGTCGGGCTCATGAGCGTGTGGGAGGGCCTGCGCGACGGGTGGAGCCGGCTCCGCTTCACCGCCGCGGCGCAGGCGGACGTCGACGCGTAGGGCGGGGGCTCGTCCCCCGCCGCGCTTCACCCCAGCGGCTTCTCGTAGACCGTGACGCCGCGGTCGAGCCGCCCGACGATCGCGAAGCTCAGCCGCTCCCAGAACTGCTTCGCCTCGACGTTCTCGTCGACGACCGAGAGGCGGAGCGCCCGGTACCCGGCGCGCGCCAGCGCGGCCTCGGTGGCGGCGGTGGTCTCCTTGCCGAACCCGAGCCCCTGGCAGGCCTCGCGGAAGAGCAGGAGCCCGATCTGCGCCGTGCCCGGCTCGGGGTAGTCGAGGTGCAGGTCGAGCACGCCGACGGCGGGGCCGCCCGCGCGCGGCACCAGGACGAAGACCTTGCGGTGGTCGTCCACCTCGGCGTCGGCCAGGAGCTGGATGGCGGCGTCGGGGCCCGGCGGGCGCCCCTCGGTGCGCGCGAAGTAGTCCGGCGCGCCCTCGAAGCAGGCCTGGATCTGCGCCGCGTGCCGGCCGCTCGCGGGCACGGCGCGGAGCCGCGGCCCGTCGATGTCGAGCCCTACCTCGTCGATCTCCGCCTGTTGCGAGGTCATGCGACCCTTCGAGCGCTCGCCCGCGTGAGGCGAGGTGGGACGTCTCCTCCTTGGATAAACCTCCACCTCGGTGGAGGTCAAGGCTGGGAGGGGTGCTACACGCCCAGCAGCGCGCCGACGTGGGCCCGCTCCAGGGTGGGGACCACGTGGTCGGGGCCCTCGGCGCGCAGCGCCTCCACGCTGAAGCGGCCGGTGGCGACCGCCAGCACCGGGCAGCCGGCGGCGCGGGCCGCCGTGACGTCGCGCGGCGTGTCGCCGATGACGAGCGCCTCCTCCGGTGCGAGCGCCCGGCCCAGCCGCGCCGAGGCGCGGCGCACCGCGGCCGCCACGATGTGCTCGCGCGCCTCGCCGTCCCCCGCGAACCCGTACACGCCGCCGTCGTCGAAGCCGAAGAAGCGGTCGAGCCCGCCGCGGCCGAGCTTGATGCGCGCGCCGCGCCGGATGTTGCCGGTGCACAGGCCGACCGTCCGCCCCGCCGCCGCCAGGTCCGCGAGCAGGGCCGGGACCCCCGGCAGCACCTCGTAGCCGGGGCCGTGGATCTCCTGCTCCAGGTGGTCGGCGTAGGTGTCGAGGATGCGGTCGCAGAGCGCCTCCTCGAACGGGTGGCCCACCGCCAGCATCGCCTCGCGCACGATGAGCCGGTCGGTCATGCCGTCGAGCTTCATGCCGGAGAGCCAGGTCTCCTCGGGGCGCACCGCGCCGCCCAGGTGCTCCTCCATGGCGCGCTCGAGCGCGCGGCGGCCCGCGCCCCCGCAGTGGAGGAGGGTGCCGTCGATGTCGAACAGGAGGACGGAGGGGCGCAAGCGCCGCCACTCCTACCGGACCGCGCCGAAGGTTTCAACCCGCCCGGCGAGCGGGCCGGGGCGCGGCTACTCCCGGCGGTCCTGGTCGCGCTCGCGCCGGCGCACCACCGCCTCGGCCAGGTTGCCCATGTGCAGGTTCACGGTGCGCAGGTAGGCGAGCAGGTCGAGGTGCACGCTGGAGGTCTCGAGCGACTCGCGCAGCCCCTGGTTGAGCCGGGCGATGTGCTTCTCCTTGAGCTCGGCCTCGATGTCCATGAGCTTCTGCCGGTGGCGCAGCACCTTGCGCGCGATCTCCTCGTCCGCGCTGGAGAAGGCCACCAGCGCCAGGTCGAGGTTCTCCGAGACCTTACCGTGGAACTCCCGGATGTCGGCCCAGCCCTCCCTGGAGAAGGCGAGCCCGTGCGCGGCCTTCTTGCGGGCCAGCGCCAGGATGTTGCGGTTCACCAGGTCGCCGGCGTTCTCCACGTCGGAGGCGAGGCTGATGAGCTCCATCTGCCGGTCGGCCTGCTCGCGGGTCATCGCCTCCTGGCCCAGCCGCGCCAGGTAGAAGCGGATCTCCCGGTTCAGGATGTCGACCTGGTCGTCGCGCGCCTCGATCTCGGCCGCCAGGTCGACGCCGCCCTCCTCGAAGCAGCGGAGGCAGTCCTTCACCATGTCCGCCACGATGTCGGCCATGCGCAGGAACTCGCGCTGGGCGTTGCCGAAGGCGAGCGCCGGACTCTCGATGGCGCGCGGGTCGAGGTAGCGGGGCCCGAAGCGCTCGCGGCCGCCGCCGTCGGGGTAGAGCCGCGAGACGAGCCGCGCCCCGACGCCGACGAAGGGCAGGAAGACGAGCGCGGTGCACAGGTTGAAGATGGAGTGCGCGTTCGCGATCTGGCGGGGCACGTCCGGCGCGGTCCGCTCGGCGAGCCGGGTGAAGGCGCCGATGAAGGGGAGGAACCCGGCCACCCCGAGCAGCTTGAAGAGCGCGTGGGCGAAGGCCACGCGCTTCCCGGCCGGCGCCTGGCCGGCGGCGGCCACGATGGGCGTGAGGGTGGTGCCGATGTTGGCGCCGAGGACGAGCGGCGCCGCCGCCGCCATCGACATGCTGCCCGAGGTCGCGAGCGCGATGAGGAGCCCGATGGTCGGCGCCGAGCCCTGCATGAGCAGGGTGGCGGCGGCGCCGGCCGCCAGCCCGGCGAAGGGCGTGGTCGCGAGGTGCGCGAGCACGGTGGCGAAGAGCGGCGATCCCCGCAGCGGCAGCGTGGCGTCGCTCATGAGCTTCAGGCCGAAGAAGAGCAGCCCGATCCCCATCACCGCTTCGCCCGCGTACCGGACGCGCCGCTTGCGGGTGAAGAAGCGCAGCGCGAAGCCGAGCGCGACCAGCAGGAGCGCGTAGGGGGTGAGCCGGAAGGCGATGAGCTGGACCGTGACGGTGGTGCCGATGTCCGCGCCCAGCACCACCGCCATGGCCTGCGGCAGGGTCATGAGGCTCGAGGCGGCGAACCCGACCAGCATCACCGTCACCGCCGTCGAGGACTGGACGATGGTGGTGACGACCGCGCCCGAGACGAGCCCGACCACCCGGTTGCGGGTCAGCGCGAACAGGAGCGTGCGCAGCCGCTCGCCCGCCACGACCTGCAGCCCCTCGCGGGCGAGGCCCAGGCCGTGGAGGAAGATGGCCAGCCCGCCCAGGAGGACCGTCAGGTCCAGGAAGCTCATCTCACCCCTCGAACAGCGCCTCGACGAACTCGTGGGGCGAGAACGGCCGCAGGTCGGCCACCTGCTCGCCCACGCCGACGTACCGCACGGGGAGCTTCAGCTCGTCGCAGATGCCGATCACGACGCCGCCCTTGGCGGTGCCGTCGAGCTTGGTGAGGACGAGCCCGGTGACGCCGAGCGCGTCGTGGAACTGCCGCGCCTGCGCGATGGCGTTCTGGCCGTTGGTGGAGTCGAGGACGAGCAGCACCTCGTGCGGCGCGCCCGGGGAGGCCTTGGCCATGACGCGCTTCACCTTCTTGAGCTCCTCCATGAGGGGCGCCTTGGTGTGGAGGCGCCCGGCCGTGTCGCACAGCACCACGTCCACGCCCCGCTCGACGCCCTGCTTCACCGCCTCGAAGCAGACGCTGGCCGGGTCGGCGCCCTCGGGCGCGCGCACCACCGGCGCGCCCACGCGCTCGGCCCAGATCTCGAGCTGCTCGCCGGCCGCGGCCCGGAAGGTGTCCCCCGCCCCGAGCAGCACGCTGTGGCCGCCCTGCTGGAGCTTCGCGGCCAGCTTCCCGACGGTGGTGGTCTTCCCGCTGCCGTTCACGCCCACCACCATGACCACGTACGGCCGCGCCGGCCCGATCGCGAGCCCCTCGCTCGCGCCCCCGCGCCCGTCGAGGGTGAGGATGCGCTCGATGTCCTCGCGCAGCACCGCGCGGAGCCGGGAGGGATCGGCGAGCTCCTTGCGCTTCACGCGCTCGCGGGCGGACTCGAGGAGCCGGGTGGCCGTCTGCACCCCGATGTCGGCGGTGAACAGCACCTCCTCCAGGTCGGCCAGCACCGCCTCGTCCACCGGCTTGCCGCCGGTGAAGAGCGCCTCGAGGCGGGCCATGAAGCCGCCCCGCGTCTTCGCGAGGCCCGCGGCGAGCGTGCGGCCCGCCTCGGCCTCGGCGCGGCGCCGCCGCTCCTCCTCCTCGCGCTGGCGCGCCTCCTCGGCCTCGCGCGCGGCCCGCTCCGCCTCCTCCCGCGCGCGGCGCGCCTCCTCCTCCTGGGCCGCCCGCCGGCGCTCCCGCTCGAGCCGCTCCTCCTCCTTCTTGCGCCGGTACTCCTCCTTGCGGCGCGCCTCGCGCTCCTCGCGCCCGAGCGCGGGCTCCGCCTCCCGCGCCGGGGGCGGCGGGGCGGCGGGGGGCGGCGCGCGCCGCTGGGCGGGCGGCAGCTCGGGCGCGGCCGGCGGCGGGGCGAGCGGCGGCCGGCGGCGGCGCCGCAGCACCAGCACCGCCGCCGCGAGCACCAGGAGCAGCGCCACCGCCAGCGCGGCGACGACGGCCTGGTCGGTCGCGGTCAGGGCGAGCGGGATGCGCATGTCAGGCGGCCGCCGACTGCTCGCGCTGCGAGAGCTTCACCGAGACGAGCTTCGAGACGCCCGGCTCCTCCATGGTGACGCCGTAGATGGTGTCGACCATCTCCATCGTGCGCTTGTTGTGCGTGATGAGGATGAACTGGCTCGCCTTGCTCATCTCCTTCACCAGCTCGTTGTAGCGGCCGACGTTCGCCTCGTCGAGCGGCGCGTCGACCTCGTCGAGGAGGCAGAAGGGGGTGGGCTTGATGAGGAAGATGGCGAAGATGAGCGAGACGGCGGTGAGCGCCTTCTCGCCGCCGGAGAGCAGGTTCACGCTCTGCAGCTTCTTGCCGGGCGGCTGCGCGAAGATCTCGACGCCGCCCTCCACCCCGCCGCCGTCCGGGTCCTGGGTGAGCGCCAGGCCGGCGCGCCCGCCGTTGAAGAGCCGCGGGAAGACCTGCTGGAACTTCTCGTTCACGAGGTCGAAGGTCTCGCGGAACCGCTCGCGCGAGGCGCGGTTGATCTTGACGATGGCCGCCTTGAGGTCGGCCATCGAGGCCTCCAGGTCGCCCTTCTGCGCGCTCAGGAAGGCGTGGCGCTTCGACAGCTCGTCGTACTCCTCGATGGCGGTCAGGTTGATGGCGCCCATGCGCTCGGCCTGGGCCTTGAGCTCCTCCAGCCGCTCGCGCTCGGCGTCGGAGGGGGGCCGCTGCATGTGGAAGCGCTGCACCTCCCACTTGAGCTCGACCTGGCAGCGCTCGTGGATCTGCTCCTCGAGGTGGGTGAGCGCCAGCGCCTGCTCGCGCGCGGTGAGCGCCGCCTCGCCGGCGGCCTGGCCCACCGCCTCCGCCCGCTGCCGCACCGCCCGCACCTCGGCGTCGCGGGCGCGCAGCCCGGCCGCGGCCGCCTCCAGCGCGGCGCGCTCCGCCGCCAGCGCCTCCTTGACCTGCCCGTGCTCGGCGGAGAGCCGATCCATGTCGACGTGCGTCCCCTCGATCCGGCCGCGCAGCTCGGCGGCGCGGGCGTTCGCCTCCGACAGCGCGGCGAACAGCCGGGCGCGGCGATCCTCGACCTCGCGGCGGGCGTCCTCGAGCCGCTTGAGCGCGGTCGCCAGCGACTCCTTGCGCTCGGCGTCGGCGGCCACCTTCACCTTGAGGTTCATGAGCTGCGCGGTGAGGACGTCGCCGGCCTGCTTCATCCGCTCGGCGCCCTGCGCCGCCTCGCGGGCGCGCTCCTCGGCCCGCGACTGCTCGGCCTCGGCGGTGGCGGCCTGGACCCGGTGCTCCTCCTCCTCCAGCCCGAGCGCCGCCACCCCCTCGTCGAGCGCGGCGCGCTCCACCTCGAGCTGCCCCACCCGCTGGGCGTTGCGCTCCAGCTCCTCGCCGATGCGGGCCAGGTCCTTCTCCTGCTCCAGCACCGCCAGGTCCTTCTCGCGGCCGTCCTTGTCGAGGGACTTGAGCGCCGCCTCGAGCTGCAGCACCCGCGCCTGCAGGGTGCGGTGGCGCTCCTGCGCCAGCGCGAAGTCGGCCTCGAAGTGGCGGACCGTCTCCTCCAGCTCCTGCACCTCGCGCCGCCGCTGCAGCGCGCCGTGCCCCTCGCCCTCCAGCGGGCCGCCGGTGACGACGCCGTACGGGTCGAGCACCTCGCCGTCGAGGGTGACGAGCGTGCGTTTCTGGGCGGCCGACTGCCAGGCGGCGAGCGCGCTCGGCAGGTCGCGCACGATGACCGCGTCGCCGAGGAGGAAGCGCGCCACCTTCTCGTAGGCCGGGTCGAACCGCACCACGTCGAGGCAGGCGGCGACGAAGCCGTCCTGGTCGCGCAGCCCCTCGGCGGGCGAGGCGTCGGCCTCGCGCAGGCGCGCCAGCGGGATGAGCGAGGCGCGCCCCTCGGCGGCGCTCTTCAGGAAGTCGATGGCCTCGACGCCCTGGGAGTGGCTCTCCACGATGACGTACTGGAGGCGCTCGCCCAGCACCGCCTCGACCGCGGTCTCGTACTCGGGCGGCGCCGAGACCACGTCCGCCACCAGCCCGAAGATGCCGTGGTCCTTCGGCGCCTCGCCCTGGCCGGCGCGGGTCATGAGGCTGCGCACGCCGCGGCCGTACCCCTCGTAGTTGCGCATCACCTCGGTGAGCGAGGTGAGCCGGGCGCGCTTGTCGCCCAGCTCCTCGCGCAGGGTGATGAGCTTGGCCTCGTTCTGGATGAACTCGGAGCGGGTGCGCTCGAGCGTCTCCTCCTGCGCGCCGCGCTCCGCCTCCAGGCGGAGCTTGAGCTGCCGGGTCTTGCCCAGCTTGTCGACGTACTGGGTGCGGGCGCCGTCGAGCTGGCCCGACCGGCGCGCGATGTCGTCCGCCTCGCCGCGGTTCTTGGCCAGCCGGGCGGCCAGATCCGCGCGCTGCCGCTCGAGCTGCTGCAGCTGGCTGCGGTGGCCGGCGGCCCGGCCCAGCGCCGCGCTCGCCTCGGCGCGGGCGGCCTCGGCCTGCTCCTGCAGCGCCGCCGCCTCGCGGGCGAGGTCGCGCAGCTTCGCCTCCGACTCGGAGAGCCGCGCCTCGTCGGCGCCGCCCAGCGCGCCGAGCTCGTCGCGCTGCTGCTCGAGCCCGGTCCGCTCCGCCGCCAGCGCCTCGGCCTGCGCCTTCAGGGACTCCACCTCGGCCGCCTGCGCCCGCGTGCGCTCGCCGACGCCCTCCAGCTCGCGCGCCGCCGCCTCCACCGAGACCTGCGAGACGCGCGCCTGGCTCGCCAGCTCGTGCTCGCGCTGCCCGAGCTCCTGCGCCCGCGCCTCCAGGCCGCCCAGCGCGGTCCGCTCCGCGTCGATGGCCGCCTCGACCTCGGCGAGCCGCGCCGAGAGCTCGCGCGCCTCCGCCTCGGCCACCGCCTTCTGCTCCTCGGCCGCGCGCCGCAGGGCGGTGATCTCGAGGAAGCGGCTCGCCGCCTGCGCCAGCTCCAGCTCGCGGATCTGCGCCTTGAGGGTCTTGTACTTCTCGGCCTTGCGCGCCTGCCGGTTGAGGCTCTCGAGCTGCTTGCCGAGCTCCTGCACCAGGTCGGCGACGCGCATGAGGTTCTGCTGCGTCGCCTCCATCTTCCGCTCGGCGGCCTCGCGGCGCTTCTTGTACTTCGTGATGCCGGCCGCCTCCTCGATGATGGAGCGGCGGTCCTCGGGGCGCGCCGAGACGATCTGGCCGATGCGGCCCTGCTCGATGATGGAGTAGGCGGTCCGGCCGACGCCCGAGCCCATGAACAGGTCGTTCACGTCGAGCAGGCGCGCCGGCACCTTGTTGATGAGGTACTCGGACTCGCCGGTGCGGAACAGGCGGCGGCCGACGGTGATCTCGCCGAACCCCTGGTACTGCGCCGGCAGCTCGCTCGGGCGGTCGTTCTCGAAGGTGATGAGCACCTCGGCCATCGACAGCGGCGGCTTCGACTCCGAGCCGTTGAAGATGACGTCCTCCATGGACCGGCCGCGGAGCTGGCGGGCCGACTGCTCTCCGAGCACCCAGCGGATCGAGTCGGCGACGTTCGACTTGCCGCAGCCGTTCGGTCCGACGACGCCGGTCACGCCGTCCGCGAACGCGACGACGGTGCGGTCCATGAACGACTTGAAGCCCACGATATCGAGGCGCTTGATGCGCATGGATCGCTCGTAGCACACCCCATGGGTCGGTTCAACCAAGCCCCGGAATGATCGGGGCTTTTTCGGATCGAACGGGTCGGCAAACGGAGGGGGTGGGTCCCGGCTGTCCCGCGGTTTTCCCCATGAATCCGGGCCGTTGCCTGACAAGCCATGTAGGGTCACGCGTCCCACGGCCGCTGCCTGCCTGAACGGGGCTCCCCGACGGTACACTCGCGGGCGGCATGCCCTTCCTCCGCCCGCTCCTCCTCCGCGTCGTCGGTGTCCTGCTCTTGCCGGTCGCGCTCGAGCTGTACTGCTTCGAGGTGTTCGCCCCGGTCGCGGGCGTGCACCGCGCCACGGCGGACCTCGGGCTCCTCGTCGCGGCGGTCGTCTACTTCACCGTCGCCGTGGCCACCACCGCGCTGCTGGCCCGGCCGATCTCGGCCGGGCTCGGCGAGGCCGCGACCGACGCCGCCCGGGAGCAGGCCGCCGCGGCCGCGCTGCGCCTGCCCACGGCGCTGACGGCGACGCTGTTCGCGACGAGCGCCGTGCTCACGGCCGGGATCGAGCTGGCGGAGCTGCGGCAGGATCTCGGGCGGGACGTGGCCGCGGCGGGCGCCGCGATCGCCGTCGCGTTCGCCCTCCTGCAGGCCGGGCTGGCGTACTCGGTGGCGGCGAACGCGGTGGCGCCCGCCCTGGTCGCGCTGCGCGCCTCCGGGCAGTGGGGCGGCAGCAGCGTGCGGCGCAAGGTGGCCCTGCTCTGCTGCAGCCTGGTGGGGATGACGGCGCTCATGCTGGGCGGGGTCGCGTACGAGCGGTACCGGGCGGACACCGACCGCCAGCACGTCGACGCCACCGCGGCCGTGCAGGAGCACGCCGCCCGCTGGCTGGCGGTCGAGCGGCGGGAGCCCGCCGCCGCGGCCGAGCTGGTCTTCGTCGCGACCGGCGCGCCGACCGCCGTGCTGGGGGCCGAGGGGCAGGTGCTGGCGCGCGCCGGCGGGGACGTGCCCGAGCTCGCCGAGGCGCGCGGCCCTGGCGCCGGGGTCGAGGAGGTGCCGGGGGGCTGGCGCCTGCGGCGCGCCGCCGGGGCGCGCACGCTGGTGAGCTTCCTGTCCGAGGCGCCGCTGGAGGCGCGGCGGTCCGCCTTCTTCGGCGACGCCACGCTGCTCGGGGCGCTGCTGCTGGCGGCGACGGCGCTCCTCGTGTGGCTCGCCGCGCAGAGCCTCACCGCGCCGCTGCGCCTGCTCGGGGAGGCGGCCGACGGGATCGCCGCCGGCGACCTCACCGTGCGCCCGCCGACGGTGTCGCGCGACGAGGTCGGCCAGCTCGCGGCGGACTTCCGACGCATGACCCAGGGCCTCTCGGCGCTGGTGGGCGACGTCCAGACCGCGAGCGCGGGGGTGGAGCAGGGCACGCGCGAGGTGGGGCGCATCCGGGAGCGCGTCCAGGGCGGCGCCCGCGAGGAGCACGAGCGCGTCCGGGCGGTGCAGGCCGCGGTCGAGGCGATGCAGGGTTCGGTGGCGCTCGTCTCGACCGGCGTGGACGGGCTCTCGGACTACGTGCACTCCACCACCGCGGCGGTGGGCGAGATGTCGGCGGCGCTGGAGGAGGTGCGCCGTCACGCCGCCGAGCTGGAGCGGCGCGTGGACGGGGCTGGGGCGGACGCCGAGGCGCTGGCCACCGCCGGCCGGCGCGCGCAGGCGCAGGTCGGCGCGCTGGACGGGCTGGCCGGGCAGGCGCAGGGGACCATCGCCGGGGTCTCGGGCTCCCTCAGCGGGCTCGAGACGTCCGCGGTGGGCAGCCAGCTCGCGGCGGCCCAGGCGGCGGAGATCGCCGAGCGCGCCGGCGAGGTGGTGGGCGAGGCGGTCGCGGGGATGGAGGCGCTGCGCAGCGCGGTGGGTGATGCGAAGCAGCGCGTCACCGCGCTCGGCCGCCGGTCGGACGACATCGACCAGATCCTCGACTTCATCGGCGAGGTGGCCGGCCGCACCAACCTGCTCTCCCTGAACGCCTCCATCATCGCCACGCAGGCGGGCGAGCACGGCAAGGCCTTCGCCGTGGTGGCGGAGCAGATCCGCGAGCTGGCCGCCCAGATCTCCTCCTCGACCAAGTCCATCGCGCGCATCATCGGCGCGGTGCGCGACGACGTGGACGGGACGGCCCGGCTCATCGACCGCGGCGACGAGCTGGCCTCGCGGGGGGTAGCGCAGGCCCAGCGCTCGCTCGGCGCGCTGCAGGAGATCCGCACCGCCACCGCGCGGGGCCACGAGACCGCGGCCGCCATCCTGCAGGCGGTGCAGGCGCACGCCGAGTCCACGCGCGCCGTCTCGAACCTGGTCTCGCAGGCGGCCGACAGCACGCGCGTCCTCTCGGACGCCCTCCAGATGGTCGGCCGCAGCGTCGCGGCCATGGAGGGGGTCTCGAAGGGCGTGAAGGCGGTCGCCGAGAAGGTCGCCCGCGCCCTCGACGAGCAGACGGGGCTGGGCCGGCGCCAGCTCGAGAGCCTGGAGCAGATCGACGGGATGCTGGCGGACATCCGGCGCGCCGCCGCGGCCCACCAGGGCGCGACCCGGCGCGTGCGGGACCTGCTCTCGCAGCTCACGCGCACCGCGCAGGAGCAGGAGGGCGTGGTGGTGGAGCTGGCCTCGGTGGCGGAGCGGATGGGGGACCGTTCGCAGGCCCTGGCGCAGAGCGTCGGGAGGTTCAAAATTTGATCGCGCGGGTAGGGGGCCTGGCCGCCGCCGCCCTGCCAGGTGCGACATGCTCGAGCTGGTACGACGCCTCGTGGCGCTGGAGTGGCGGGCGCGCGGCGCGCGGCTGCGGCGGGTGCCCCTCGGGGGCTCGAGCGTCTGGTACGCGGAGCTCCACCCGGGCCGGCGCGACCTCGCCGCGCTGCGGGCGGCCGGGGGCGGCGCCGCGCCTCACCCGCCCACGCTGGTCCTCCTCCACGGCCTCGGCGCCTCCGGCCTGAGCTTCTACCCGGTCGTGCCCCTCCTGCGGCGCGGGTACCGCCTCGTCGTCCCGGACCTGCCCGGCTACGGCGGCTCGCGGCCGCCCGCCGGCCGCGAGTTCCTCTCCTTCCCGGAGCTGGTGGACGTGGCCGAGCGCCTGGTCGAGCGCGTGGCTCCGGACGGCGCGTACGTCGCGGGCAACTCCATGGGCGGCTGGATCGCGGCCAAGCTGGCGTCCCGCCGCCCGGACCTCGTCCACGCGCTCGCCCTCATCAACCCCGGAGGCCCGGCGCTCCGCGCCGAGGACTGGGCCGACTTCGTCCGGCTGGTGATGGCCGAGGAGCGCGGGACGATGGACGAGTGGCTGCGCCGGATGTTCCACCGGCCGCCGCTCGCGCTGCGGCTGCTCCTGTGGGACTTCCGCCGGATCATGCGCCGGCCGTCGGTCGCCCAGCTCATGGCGAGCCTCACCGCCGAGGACTTCCTCTCGGAGGAGGAGCTGGCGCGGGTGAGGAGCCCGGCGGTGCTGGTCTGGGGCGAGCGGGATCGCCTCATCCCGGACGGCTGCCGCGCCTTCTACCTGAAGCGGCTCCGGGGCGTGCGCTACGAGCCGGTGCCGGACTGCGGCCACTGCCCGCAGCTCGAGTGCCCCCACCGCACCGCCGAGATCCTGCTGTCGCTCCCGGGGCTGCCCGGGGCGCGGGGGCGCGGGCCGCTCAAGGCGCCAGGCGCGCCTGCGGCTGGGACAGCGTCCCGAAGATCTGGAAGCCGTAGGCGCCGTCCCGCCCGCGCGCGGGCGCGAGCGCCATCTCCGCCAGGCTCTTGAACCCGGCGGTGCCGCTCTTCTGCCAGAACGCGTCGCGGAAGCGGACGGAGAGCTTGCCGAAGATGGGCGAGAAGGCGAGGCGCGGCTGCAGCACGCAGTAGAGCCCGCCGCCGTTCAGCTCCAGGTCGTCCCCCTTGGTCTCCAGCTGCTCGAAGGTGAGCTTCCCGTCCTTCACCGTGGCGTGCGCCGAGAGCTGGCCGAGCGCGACGCGGGGCAGGGTCAGCGCGCCGCCCATGCCGGGGATGGGCAGCGCGCCGCCGTTCACGGCCGCCCGCTGCACCGCCAGGTCGACGTGCCCGGAGCTCTTCGCCGGCTCGGCGTCGTCCAGGGTGAGGTCGACGTCGCCGCTCACCAGGCCGGCCAGATCGACCCCGGTCGCCGTCCGCAGCGGCACCGCGCGCGAGAGATCGAGGCCGGCCAGCGCCGCCTTCACCCGGCGCGTGGCGCCGCCCTCCTCCGCGTACCCCTTCACGCGCCCCTCGAAGAGCGCGGCGTCGAAGGAGAAGCCGCGGCGGCCGCGCAGGAGCGACCAGGGGCGCACCGTCGCCTCGAGCCGCTCGACCGGGATGCGCACCCCCTCGCGCGACTCGAGGGACAGGCTCGTCATCGCCACGCCGAGCAAGCCGGCCGGGCCGACGTCGGCCACGCGGATCTGCCACCCCTGGGCGGCCGCCTCCATGACGAGCCGCTCCTTGACCGCCTCGGTGGGGAACGTCTGGCGCAGGGCGACGAGGAAGGCCACCGCCGCGAAGAGGCCGTACGCCGCCCAGCGCTGCCACGGCTTGAGCTTGAGATCGAGGTCCACGGCGATCACCCCTTGAGCTGGTAGGTGGCGACGACGATGGTGGCGTCCACGGCGTTCGGGTCGTCGGTGCGCGTGCGCAGCGCCAGCCGCCGCACCTTGACCACTCCCGGCCCGCGCTCCAGCTCCTGGAGGAGGGCCGCCAGCTTCGGCAGCTCGAGCTTGGCGAGGTTCACCTCGACCGTTTCCTCCGCCACCGGGTTGGCCGCCCCCGTGCCCGCGGCCCCGGGCGTGCCGGGGCGGAGGTCGGTCACCTCGATCCCGAGCCGCTGGCCGGTCTGGGCCACGAAGCTCATGAGCTGCAGCGGCGGCCCCCGGAGCTTCGCCTCCAGCTGGGCGCGCTCCGCCTGCGCCTGCCGGAACCCCTCGGCCAGCTTCCCGACCTGCGCGATGACCTCCGTCTTGCGGTCGACGGACGCCTCGCGGGCGGCGATGCCGCGCTGCACCTTGGTGAAGGTGAGGAACAGGATGAAGCAGCCCACCGCGATGGCCCCCGCGGTCACCATCACCCGCTCGCGCGGGGCGAGCCGCGAGAACCACGCCTCGAGGTCGGCCTTCCACTTCCGGATCGTCTCCACGGTCACGTCCTCGGGGCCGGCTTCTCGCCGGTGTCGCAGGTGAGGTCGGAGTCGATGGTGAACTCGAACTTGCCGTCGCCGGAGCGCTTGCGCGCGCCGCCGGAGCGGGCGTCGCCGAAGCAGCGCGAGCCGCGCAGCGCGGTCACCACGCGGTCCACGTTCTCGGCGGCGTCGGTGACGCCCTGCAGGTGCAGCTTGTCGCGCGTGATCTCGATGCGGTCGAGCTTGAGCCAGAAGTCCTGCGGCGTGCGCACCGAGAGCTCGGTGAAGATGTCCAGCGCCGAGTTCTTCGGGATGGAGGCGGCCAGCGTGCCCTTGCCGCGCAGCGCCGCCACCGCCAGCTCGTCGTTCTCGTAGCACTTGCCCACGAGCTTCTGGGTGGCGTCGCAGAGCGCGCGGTCGAGGAGCTGCTCCTGCCGCGAGAGCGCGAACACCTTCACCCCCGACGAGACCATGGCGAGCAGGAGCACCAGCGCCGCCCAGCTGGCGAGCCGCACCACCTTCCCGCGCACGTGCTGGAAGTCGCGGGTGTAGGCGAGCTCGCCGCGGCGCAGGTTGAGCCGCGGGGCGCGCGCGCCCTGGTGGCCCCGCAGCGCCAGGGCGAGCGCCAGCGCCAGCTCGGGCGCCTGCTCGGGCGGGACGCGCTCGGCCGCCGGGCCCGTGAGCGCGAGCGGCTCGACGGGTCCCTGCACCTCGCCCTGCAACGCCTCGGGGAGGCCGGGGAGCCGCGCCGCCTCGCCGGCGAGGAGCAGCCGGCCGACCGGGCGCGCCGCGGCGCCGCCCCGCGGCCGCCAGGCGCGCAAGGTGGAGCGCACCTCGCGCGCCAGCGCCGCGACCGGCATCGCCGCCCCGAGCGGGAAGGTGCGGGCGCCCTCGAGGGCGCCGCCCGCCACCAGCGCCAGCGTGGCCCGGCCCGGCTCGACCTCCAGCACCGCCTCCGCCGGCGGGGCCTCGCCCGGCGCGGCGGCCAGCTCGCCGGCGAGCACGCCCGCGCCGAAGAGCGCCGCCAGCGCGGGGCCCGGCGGCAGCACGGCGCGCGGATCGACGCCGAGCGGGGCGAGCCCGGCCAGCAGCGCCGCCAGCTCCTCCTTGCGCACAACCGCCACCAGCAGGTCCGCCCGGCCCTCGGCCAGCTGCAGCGCCTGCCAGTCCCAGGCGACCTCGGTCAGATCGAACGGGATCTGCCCCTCGACCTCGAAGCCGACCGTCTGCTCGATGCGGCGGGGGTCGGTGAACGGCAGCGAGACGACGTGGGAGGCGGAGGGGCCGGGCAGCGCCACCAGCGCCGTGTCGAAGGCGAGCCCGTCCTCGAGGAGCGCCCCCGCCGCGGCCAGCTGCCGCTCGCGGAGGGGCGGCCCGCCCTCCGCCTCCGGCGCGACGGGCGCGGCGCGGACGTCCGCGATGGTGAACCCGCGGTAGCTGCTCTCGAGGAGCACCGCCCGCGCGGCGGTGGCCCCCAGGTCGAGTCCGAGGATGCGCTGCGGCATGGCTACTCCTCGCGCCAGTGGAGGAGGCGGCCCTGGTCCTGGGCCAGCCCCTCGGCGCGGCGATCGAAGGTGACGACCGCGTCGATGGTCTTCTTCACGTCCCCCGCCACGCCGACGGCGCGGACGTGGAAGGTGGACGAGCGGTCGCTGAAGAGGTTCTGCGGGCTGTTGGCCTGCGTGTAGGTGGCCCCGACCTTCACCCCCAGGGAGGTCAGGGCCCCCGCGAACTGCTGCGGCGTGAGCGAGAGGAACGGCAGCGGGCGCAGGAGCAGCAGCGTCGCCTGCAGCTTCCCCAGGAAGGCGGGGTCGAGCACCACCGTCTGCGGCACGCCCGGCGGTTCCGACATGAGCAGCGCGTTCACGAGCAGCTGCTGGGGGTCGTCGGTGTTCACGTTGATCGTGGCGCTCAGGTCCGGGTAGACGGTGAGCTTGTCGCCGAAGGCGGCCATGAAGGCGTCGGTGATCCCGGCCACCATGTACACCTCGTCGAGCGAGTCGAAGGGCGCGTTCTTCGCCTTGTAGCGGTCGGGGAGCCGGTCGTAGAGCGCGTTCTCGTCGCCGTACCCGTTCTCGAACGGCTTCGTCGGGTCGCCCGTGAAGACGTCGCCGGTCTCGTCGGGATCCACCCAGTCCTTGAGGGCGCCGAACGTCTCCTTGCGGCCGACGCGCAAGCCGTTCGCGTCGTCCTCGTCGAAGAGGAAGTCCCAGCGCGGGTCCTTCACGAGCTGCGCCAGGCGCAGGGCCTGCCCGAACTGCTGGTAGGCCAGGCCGTTGAGCTGGCGCAGGTTGATCTTGCGGTCCTCGTCCTCGATCGTGGCGTGAAACGAGCCCTGCACGTCGCCGAAGGCGCGGCGTGCGCCCTCCGGTTCCCCCGCCGCCGGAGGAGCGCCCGCGCCGGCGGGGCCCCCGCCGCCCGCCGCCGGCGCGAAGGCGCCCACCAGCGGCGGCCGCGCCGCGCCCGCCCCGGCCCCGCCCAGGAAGAGCGCGGCCATGGTCGAGTCGACGGGCACGAGCTCCCACAGGCGCAGCGAGATGTGCAGGCCGCCGAGCGCGCTGGTCAGCCCCGCGAGCGGACCGCCCTGCTGCGCGGTGCCGGAGGTGGTCTTGGCGGTCGCGGCGCCGGTCTGGCCGGGCGGGGCCTGGCTCGCAGTGGTACCGCCGGTGGCGGCGTCGAGCCGCTGCTGGAAGTTCAGCACCAGCCGCGAGAGCGCCAGGCTGCTCTTCGCGAGGTAGGTGGCGCGCAGCTCGTCGCGCGCGTTGGCGGCGGTCTGGAGCGAGACGCGCGTGTTGTAGGCGAGGTCCACCGACACCGCCGTGAGGATGGCGATGGCGGAGATGGCGACCAGCAGGGCGGCCCCGCGCTCGTGTCGGTGTGCGCGCATGGTCAGAAGCCCAAGGGGCGGATCATGGCGATCCGCGCCTGCGTCTCGAAGAGCTGCTCCTTGCCGTCGGTGCCCTTCACGCCCAGGCGGATCTTCACCCGGGTGGGGAGGATGTTCGTGTGCTCGAGCCCGTTCGAGAGCCACTCGCGGGCCCACTCCTGCTTCTTCCAGTCCCAGTACTGCACGTCGAAGGTCGAGACGTGCTCGCAGACCACGGCCTTCTCGCCGCCGCGGTCGGGCTCCTCGTCCAGCCGCGCCTTCTCGCGCCGGAAGAGCGCGCTCTCGCCCTGGCGATCGGGGTCGGGCTCGACCGTGTACTCGACCACCGCCTGGTCCGACTCCTTCACGTCGCGCGAGAGGCGCTCGTGGCTCATGGTCGCGAAGAGCAGGTCGTCCTGCGCCCCGCCGTCCTTGCCGCGGAAGAGCGTGGGCCGCTCGCGCGGGAAGCGCGTGAGGTCGTAGTGGTCGGAGAGGAAGGCCTCGGAGAGCTCGCGCGCGAGCCGGGTCAGGGTCACCCGCGCCGACCCGAAGCGCTCCTCCTGCGCCTCGGTCAGCTCCTTCGTGGCGTAGGTGCGCTGGAAGGCGCCCATGATCATCACGCCGATGACGGCGGTGATGGCCACCGCGATCATGACCTCGATGAGCGTGAAGCCGCGGCGGCTCACCGCGTCACCCCCGTCGTGGCTCCGGTGGTGGCCCCGGCGCCGGTCCGGGGGGGGATGGCGCCCGGCGTCGCCGCGGCGGCGCTGCCCAGGTTGGGCGGCACCTCGGGGTTGTCGCCGCGGGCGTTGTTGGGCGCGCGCGGGTTGAGGACGAGCAGGTGGGTCGTGACGGTGAAGCCGCGCGGCACCGCCCCGTCCCGCCAGGAGATGGTGAAGCGCATCTCGCGCAGGGACTTCTTCACGATCTCGCCGAAGGCGGTGAGCTGCGTCTTGAGGAGGTTCGTCACCACGCCCGCGAGCGGGGTCGCCGACGTCGCGCCGGTCGGGCCGCTCGCGCCGCTGGAGCCGCTGGAACCGGCCCCGGCCGCGCCGCCGAGCCCGCCCATGACCCGCGCCATGAGCTGGTCGACGTCGGAGGTCCCGGCCAGCATCGCCATGAGCTGCTCGGCGGAGAGGTCGGAGGCGGGCTTCACGAGCTCGAGCTTCCAGCGCATGTCGGGCCGGCCGGCGTCGGAGAAGTCGCCCTCCTCGTCCTCGTTGAAGTCCTTGAAGCCCTGGTCCTCGTACTTCTGCTCGAGCTCCGCCAGCTTGCCGCGGGCGAGCAGCGTGGCCGCGCTGAGGTCGCGGGCGTAGGCGTGGTTGCGGAGCGCGTTGCCACACAGGTCGGCCACCGCCACCAGCGCCGCCGCGAGCAGCGCCAGGGCCACCATGACCTCGAGCAGCGTGAAGCCGCGGCGCCTCACGACCGCGGCAGCTCCGGCTTGCCCGTCACGACGCGGGCGCGCCCGGTGAACGCCTCGGTCACCACCGAGTAGACGTTGTCCCCGTCGGCGATGGCGATGCGCGAGGGCTCGGCGCGGCCGCTCGGGTAGAAGTAGACGTAGGCCATGCCCTTCGAGACGGGGTCGCGCTGGTGCGCCGACCACACCTCGGCGAAGCCGGCGCTGCCCGGCAGGGAGCGCTTCTTCGAGAGCCGGTCCTTGAACTCGCCGAACCTGGAGCGGGCGAGCAGCTTGCGCTTCTCCGCGTCGCGCTCGTCCGGGAAGCGGTCGTCGAGCGCCGCCGTGTCCTCGGGCGGCGGCGCGCGATCGCCCGCCCTGGGGACGGCGGCGCGGCCGGGGGCGCACTCCGGCCACCAGCTCGCGTGGTCGAGGTCGAGCGCGAGCCGGCAGGTCTGGTGCCTGAGGGCGGCCGTGTCGAAGAGGTAGCGCGCCGCGCCGGCGAGCTCACCCGCCGCGCCGCGGGCGCTCGCGCCCGTCACGGCGCGGATGGACGGCACCGCCGCCGCGGAGAGCACGCCCACCACGGCGATCACGATCATCAATTCGATGAGGGTGAACCCCTCCTGCTGGCGGCGGCGCGTCCTCATCCCACCTCACGGATTGACGATGTCGGCGTTCTCGCCCTCGCCGCCGGGCTGGCCGTCCGCCCCGTAGCTCTTGATGTCGAAGCCGTCGGCGTGGACCTGGCCCGGGTAGAAGTAGACGTAGTCGTGCTGCCAGGGGTCCTTGAGCCCGGCCTTGCACTTGCCGGCGGCGACCACGGCCTGGAGACCCTCCTCGCTCGTGGGGTAGCGGCCCTTGTCCACCTTGTAGAGGTCGAGGCAATTCTCGAGCGTGTGGAGGTCGGTCTTGGCCTGCTTGATCTTCGCGTCGGAGAGCTGGCCGACCACGTTCACCGCCACCGCGGCCGCGATGAGGCCGAGGATGGTGATGACCACCATGATTTCGATGAGCGTCATGCCGCGCTGCGCGGCCTTGGACGCGAGCTTCCGAGAGCGCATCTAGCTTCCTCCGGCGAGGGTGTTGATCTGCAGGATGGGCATCAGGATCGAGAAGACGATGAACGCGACCGCCACGCCCATCCCGACGATCATGAACGGCTCGAGCAGCGCGGTCAGGGCGCCGACCTTGGTCTCCACCTGCGCGTCGTAGGCGTTCGCCACGTTGGTGAGCATCTCCTCGAGCTGACCGGAGCGCTCCCCGATGGCGACCATGTGGTAGACGAGCGGCGGGAACTCGCCGGAGCGCTTGAGCGGCGCGGCGATGCTCTCGCCCTCCTTGATGGCCTCGCGCGACTCGTCGATGACCTGCGCCAGGCGCACGTTGCCGACGATGTTCCGCACGATGTCGAGCGAGGTGAGGAGCGGGACGCCGCTCTTGAGCAGCGTGGCGAGCGTGCGGCTGAAGCGGGCGATGGCGATCTGGCGGATGAGGCTGCCGAAGATGGGGAAGGTGAGCACCCTCCGATCCCAGACGGCGCGGCCCGCCGGCGTCTCGCGCCAGCGCAGGAAGAGCGCCACCGCGCCGGCGGCGAGCAGGAAGAAGAGCCACCAGTAGTCGTGGACGGTGGTCGAGAAGCCGATGAGCGCCTTGGTGGTCCAGGGCAGGGTCACCTTGCTGTCGTCGAAGATCTTGGTGATCTTCGGGATCACCACCGTGAACAGGATGCCCATGATCACGGTGGCGATGCCGAGCATCGCGGCCGGGTAGGTGAGCGTGCCGACGATCTTCGAGCGGAGCCGCGCCTGCGACTCGGTGAAGTCGGCCAGCCGGACCAGCACCAGCTCCAGCGCGCCCGAGGACTCGCCGGCCCGGATCATGTTCACGTAGAGGTTCGAGAACACCTTGCCCTGCGCCGCCATGGCGTCGGCGAGCGGGCTGCCCTCGTTGACCCGCTGGCGGACGTCGGAGACGACGCGCTTCATCCGCTCGTGATCCACCTGGTCGACGAGCGCCCCGAGCGCCTCGACCAGCGGCACGCCCGCCCCGACCAGCACCGCCAGCTGGCGGGTGGTGATGGCGACGTCGCCGGCGTTGATGCGCCCGCCGACCCAGCGCCGCATCGAGACGTCGCGCTTGGCGGCCGCCGCCGCCTCCTTCTGGCCGAGCACCTCGGTGAGGAAGACGTTCTCGCGCCGGAGCACCTGGCGCAGGGTCTTCGGCGAGTCGGCCTCCTTGAGCCCCTCGATGCTCTTCCCGCGCGCGTCGAGCGCCTTGTACTCGAAGACGGGCACTAGTGGATGTCCTCGGCCGTCACCGACAGCACCTCGGCCGCGGTGGTGATCCCGCGCGCCACCTTGTAGGCGCCGTGCTCGAGCAGGGTCATCATGCCGCGCTCGACCGCCGCCTTCTTGATGGTGCCGGAGTCCACGTTCTTGAGGATGAGCTGCCGGACGTCGTCGTCGACGAGCATGAGCTCGTAGATGCCGGTGCGGCCCTGGTACCCGGTGTGCTGGCAGGCCGGGCAGCCCTGCGCCTTGTAGAGCACCTCGGGGCTGCCGGCCTTGGCGAGGATGGCGGGCGTGATGCTGGCCTGGTCCAGCTCCTCCTGCGTCGGCGCGTAGGCCTTCTTGCAGTCGGGGCAGAGGACGCGCACGAGCCGCTGCGCCAGCACCCCCACCAGCGACGAGGCGACCAGGAACGGCTGCACGCCCATGTCGGCGAGCCGGGTCATGGCGCCGGCGGCGTCGTTGGTGTGGAGCGTGGAGAACACGAGGTGGCCGGTGAGCGAGGCCTGGATCGCGATCTCGGCCGTCTCCAGGTCGCGGATCTCGCCCACCAGGATGACGTCCGGGTCCTGGCGCAGGAACGAGCGCAGCCCGGAGGCGAAGGTGAGGTCGATCTTGGGGTTCACCTGCACCTGCCCCACGCCCTGGAGCTGGATCTCGACCGGGTCCTCGATGGTGAGGATGTTGAGGTTGGGCGAGTTGATCTTGGAGAGGCCGGCGTAGAGCGTGGTGGTCTTGCCGGAGCCGGTCGGCCCGGTGACGAGCACGATCCCGTGCGAGCGGGTGATGAGCGTGTCCATGATCTCGAGCTGCCACGGCTCGAAGCCGATCTGCTCGAGGTCGAGGAGGACGTTCGACTTGTCGAGGAGCCGCATCACGATCCGCTCCCCGTGCGCGGTGGGCACGGTGGAGAGGCGGATGTCGACGTCCTTGCCCGCGATCTTGATGCGGATGCGGCCGTCCTGCGGGAGCCGCTTCTCGGCGATGTTGAGCCCGCCCATGATCTTGATGCGGGAGCCGAGCGCCGCCTGGATGCGCTTCGGCGGCCGGATCACCTCGCGCAGCTCGCCGTCGATGCGGTAGCGGACCGAGAGGTCGCGCTCCTCGGGGTTGATGTGGATGTCGCTCGCGCGCTCCTTCACCGCCCGGAAGAGGAGCGAGTTCACGAGCCGGATGATGGGCGCCTCGTCGTCCGCCTCGAGGAGGTCGGTCGGCTCCTCCAGCTCGTGGGCGACCGACTCCAGGTCCTCGGTCTCGAGGCCCTCCATGATCTTGTCGTGCTCGTCCGCGGCGCGGTCGTACACGGAGTTGATGGCGTCGAGCACCGCCTGCGAGGTGGCCAGCTCGGGCTCGAGCGCGGTGCCGAGCAGGATCGAGAGCTGGTCGAGCGCGGCGGTGTCGAGCGGATCGGCCACCGCCACCCGCGTCGCGCCGCCGGCTGCCGGCCCGAGCGGCAGCACCCGCGCCGTCTTGGCGAAGTTGATGGGGATCTTCTTGGCCAGCTCCGCCGCCGGTGCCTCGGCGTCGACGCGCTCCAGGAACGGGAGCTCGAGCTGCGCGGCCAGCGCCCGCAGCACGTCCTCCTCGGAGACCGCCCGCATGCGCACCAGGATCTCCCCCAGGCGCTGGCCCGCGTGCTCCCCGCGCTGGGCGGCGAGCGCCTCCTCGAGCCGCTCCGGCGCGAGGCGCGCCTGCTGGACGAGGATCTCGCCCAGGGGGCGGCCCTCGAGGCCCGGCGCGGCCGCGGGCGCGAGCGGCGTCGAGAAGGTGAAGGGATCGGCGGTGAGGTCGGTCATGGTGAACCCGAGAGAACACGCGGCGGCCGCGCCGCATTCACGGCGAGGGCGCCTGCGGCGCCGGCTCGGACGGGCTCGCCTCGGGCGCGGGAGCGGGCGCCGGAGCCGCCCCCGGACCCTCGGCGGGCGGCGCGGCCCCCGGCGCCGGCGCGGGAGGCGCGGCGGGCGGGGGCGGCGTGGCGCCGGGCGCAGGCGACGCTGGCGCGGGCGACGCCGGCGCGAGGGGTCCCCCCCGCCCGCCGGGCGTGATGGCGCTCTCGCCCGGCGCGCCGGGGCCGCCGTTCTCGAGCCGCAGGCCCTCCAGCTCCACGTCCTTGCGGAGCTTCGTGTAGGGGCCCGTCTTGCGGTCGTACTCGACCGTGGGCTCGTACTTCGACGGCTCGCCGTAGAACGCCTGCAGGAACTCCTGCTGCTCGCGGCGCTTGCGCTCGTAGATGCGCCGGTAGTCCGACTGGTCGCGGATGATGTACGGGGTGAGGAAGAGCAGCAGGTTCGTCTTCGTCTTGGTGGTGACGTTGTCGCGGAAGAGCCAGCCGAGCACCGGGATGTCGCCCAGGAGCGGCGTCTTGTGCACCGACTGGATGGTGCGGTCCTGGATCAGGCCGCCGATGACGATGGTGCTCTGATCCTTCACCGAGATGTTCGTCTTCACGGTGCGCTTGGCGGTGGTCGGCCCGAGCTGCGGATCCTTGCTCGCGATCTCCTCCGTCTGCTCGTCGATCTGGAGCCGGACGTTGTCGCCCTCGGTGATCTGCGGCTTGATGCGCAGCCGGAGCTCCACGTTCTGGCGCTGGATGGGCGCGACGAGCGAGCTGATGCCGCCGAGCCCGAGGAGCCCGCTCACGTTGCTGGTGTTGGTGCCGCTGCTGGTGGCGGCGCTGCCGAGGCTGCTCAGCGCCGAGTACCCGGCCTGGAACGGGACGTTCTGGCCGACCGTGATCTCGGCGTCCTCGTTGTCGGAGGCGAGGATGTGCGGCGTCGAGATGACGTTCACGTCCGAGTTGGTCTGGAGCGCCTGCACCAGCACCGACAGGCTGGGGACGCCCGGCAGCACCGAGGAGAGCTCGGCCGAGGTCGGGCCGACCAGGCCGGTGAGGAAGCCGCCCAGCTGCACGATGCTGGTGGGGCTGAAGGAGTTGATGCGGCCCGTCTCCGAGCCGAGCGGGATGTAGCCGGTGCCGTCGGAGGTCTTGTAGGGGATGGCGGTGTGGGCGGAGACGCCGAACTGCTTCTCGTCCTGCAGGTTCACCTCGAGGATGACCGCCTCCACGAAGACCTGCCGGCGCGGCCGGTCGAGCTTGTCCACCAGCCGCTGGATGGTGGCGAAGTCGGAGCCGCTGGCGAGCACGATGAGCGCGTTCGCCACCTTGTCGGCGGTGACCTTCACCTCGCCGGAGAAGAGCGCCGCGGTGGTGACGCCGGGCGTGCCGCCGGCGCCGGCGGCGGCCTGCACCGGCTGGAACGGCTGCGGCGCGATCCCGGCCGGCGCGCCGGGGGTGCCGCTCTTGCGCGCCGAGGCCTGCCCCTGCGCCAGGGCCGAGAGCGTCTGCGCCAGGTCCTCGGCGGTGGCGTTCCGCATGAAGATGACGTGGATCTGCCCCTCGCCGGAGGTCGGCACGTCGAGCTGGTCGACGAGGTCCTTGACGCGCTGGAAGCTCTTGTCGTCCGCGATGACCACGAGCTTGTTGGTGCGCTCGTCGGCCATGACCTTCGAGATGGAGAGCGCGCCGTCCTCCGCGCCCCCCGGGGCCGGGGCCGGGGCGGGGGCGCCGGGCGTGCCGGTGGCGACGCCGCCGATGACCGGCCGCCGCCCGGGCTTGCCGGCCTGGCCCGGCGTGGCCTGGAACACCTGGTTCACCTTGTCGGCGAGGTCGCGCGCCGCGGCGTAGCGCACCTGGATGAAGCGGATGAGCTCCCCGGAGCCGGGGCGGTCCAGCGCCTCGAGCATGCGCTCGATGCGGCGGATGTTGAGGCCGAGGTCGGTGATGATGAGGACGTCGGGCGGGATGGACTGGATGTCGGCGCCCTGGGGCGAGGTGAAGTTCCCCATGATGCCGCGCAGCTGATCCGGGTCGGCGAACCGCAGCCGGAAGAGCTTCGTGATGGGCTGCTCGGTGGCGGGCGCCACCGACCCGTCGTCGAGGTAGGTGGGGATGGCCGTCTTCTTCGCGTCCGCGATGCGGACGAGCTTGTGGTACCGGCCCGACGGGTAGACGGCGATGTTGTTGGCGGTGAGCGCCGCCAGGAAGGCGGCGTACGCCTCGTCGGCGGTGACGGGGGTCTTGGAGAGCAGCGAGATCTTCCCGCGCGCCACGTCGTCCGTGTACGCGAAGTTGCGGCACGTCCAGCGGCTCGCCTGCTCCAGCACGTCGACGATGTCGGCCTTGTTGAAGGCGAGGAGGAACTTGCCCTCCATCGGCTTGCAGACGCCGTCGGCGTGGGCCGTGCCGCCGGCGGCGCCGGGCGGCGCCACCGCGCCCGCGCCGGCGGCCGTGCCGGCGGGCGCGCCCGGGGTGCTCTGGACGCGCGGGCCGGGGCGGACGCCGCGCGGGGCGGGGGCGGGCGCGGGCAGCTGCGGCTGGGCCTGCTGCGCCTGCTGCTGCGCCTGCAGCGCCGCGCGCGCGGCCGAGGACTGGGCGCCGGGCGACTGCGCCGCGCCGGGCGGCGGCGGGGGAGGAGCGCCGGGGTAGGGCGGGGCGGCGGCGCTCTGCGGACGCGCCAGCGCCGGCACGGCGGCGAGGAGGAGGAGGAGCTTGCGCATGGCGTCTCGGGTCGCGGGCCGCGGTGCTTCACGGACCGGTGACGTTGTACTCCTTGCGGATGACCTGCCCGTTGCGCTCGATCTCGATCGAGATGTGCGGGGTCTCGCGGAGCTTCTGGTAGACCTCCAGCGCCTTGTCGGGCGAGTTCATCTCGTACCCGTTGATGCGCTGGATGACGTCGCCGTTCTCCACGCCGATGGCGGAGTAGAGCGAGCCCGGCTGGATGGAGAAGAGCTTGAAGCCGTTCGCGACGCCGTTCTTGAACGAGGGGACGATGCGCGCCTGGGTGGCGACGTTGTTCAGGTTCGAGAGCGTCTCGTCGATGAACTTCTTCTTCACCTCGTACCGGTTGTCGGCGAGCTTCTTCACGCCCTCGGCGGCGCTGGGGCCGGCGGGCTCCGCCTCCTCCGGGACGCCCGGGCGCGCCAGCGGGCGCGGCGGCGGGGCGCCGGAGCCGTCGCCCGGCTCGAAGTCCACGTACTGCTTCTGCCCGCCGTCGCAGACGATGGCGACCACCTTGACCCCGCTGCCGGTGGCGTCGCGGTCGTCGCGCAGCCGCTCGATGGAGAGGACGGTCGCGCCGAGGAGCTGATCCCCGATGCCGTAGACGCGCGTCTCGCGGGTGTTGAGGTCGGTGATGGAGGCGATGGAGGAGCGCGGGTGGTCGGAGATCACCGCGGCCACGAGCTGGGCGCGCAGGCCGCTCTTCACCGGCGCCGCGTTGCGATCGGCGCAGTTCTGCGGCCCCTGCGGCTGCGCCCCCGCGCCCGCCTCCTGCCCGGCGGCGGGCGCCGCCGGCGGCTTCTGGCCGACCAGCGCGTACAGCCGCTCGGAGTCGAGCCGCGGCGGCGCGACGGGGCGGGCCGCCGCGGAGGGGAGCGCGCTGAGGTCGACCGCCGGGCGCGGGCGGATGACGGCCGCCACCACCGTGTTCACGGTGCGTGCGCAGAGCCACGCCGCCGCGAAGAGCAGCAGCAGGGTGGCCGTCCAGGCGTATTTTCTGAAGAAGAGGTCGAGCATGCGGGGAGCGCCCCGGAGGTGGTGAGCAACGCGCGTGCCAGCGACGGCGGCCGGGGACATCATGCAACGGCCCGCGACGGCTTGCGATTTCTCGTACGCTCGCCCGCGCGGTCCCGACCGCCGCCCGCGGCCTTGTCATTTTGGCAAGGCCGCGCCCGGCGCGCCCCGGGCGCGGCCAAATTGGCAGCGCCTAGGGGACGTCCTGCCCCTGCCCCCCGCCGGGCTCGACGAGCCGCCCGCTCTCGTCGCGATCGAGCTTCCGGTAGATCGTGCGGGCGGCGATGCCCAGGATCTGCGCGGCGAGCGTCTTGTCGCCGTGGGTCTGCCGGAGCGTCTCGCGGATCACGATCTTCTCGACCTCCTCCATCGGCGTGCCGAGGGGGATGGCCAGGGAGCCGGCCGGGGCCGGGGCGGGGGTGCCCGAGCGCGGCCGCCGCACCGCCTCCGGGAGGTCCGTCTCGTCGACCAGCCCACCGCGCGACAGCACCACCGCGCGCTCGACGGCGTGCTCGAGCTCGCGCACGTTGCCGGGCCAGGGCGACGCCTCGAGCGCCGCCAGCGCGGCCGGCGTGAACCCCTCGAGGCTCTTCCCGTGCTTGAGCGAGAGGCGGCGGAGGAAGGTGCTGGCGAGGAGCGGCACGTCCTCGCGCCGCTCCCGGAGCGGCGGCAGCCGGACGGCGATGACGTTGAGCCGGTAGAAGAGGTCCTCGCGGAAGCGGCCCGCGCGCACCTCGGCGGCGAGCTCCTTGTTGGTGGCCGCCACGATCCGCACGTCGACCTGGACCGGCTGCGTGCCGCCGAGCCGCTCCACCACGCCGTCCTGCAGCACGCGCAGGAGCTTGACCTGAAGTCCGGGCGACATCTCGCCCACCTCGTCGAGGAAGAGCGTGCCGCCGTGCGCGCGCTCGAAGCGGCCCTCCTTGCGCGCGGCGGCGCCGGTGAACGCGCCCCGCTCGTAGCCGAAGAGCTCCGACTCGAGGATGGTCTCGGGGATGGCGGCGCAGTTGATGGGCACGAACGGCCCGGCCGCCCGCGGCGACCGGTCGTGGACGAGCCGCGCCGCCAGCTCCTTGCCGGTGCCGCTCTCGCCGCCGAGCAGGACCGTGGCCGCGGTGGGCGCGGCCTGCTCGAGCGCGTTCACGGCGGCGCGGAAGGCGGGGGCGTTGCCGACGAGCGCGCCCGGCGCGGCGGCCGCGCCGAGCCCCGCCAGCTGCGCCTTGAGCGCGCGGTTCTCCGCGACGAGCGACGCCTTCTCGAGCGCCTGCCGCACCGACTTGACGATGGCGTGGCGCTTCACGGGCTTGGTGATGAAGTCGTAGGCGCCGAGCTTCATGGCGGAGACCGCCGCCTCGACGGTGCCGTAGGCGGTCACCAGCACCACCTCGGTCTCGGGCGAGACGGCGCGGGCGGCGCGCAGGAGGGCCTCCCCGCTCATCCCCGGCATCATGAGGTCGGTGACGAGCACCGCCACCTGCTCGCGCCGGAGGACGTCGAGCGCCTCCGCCCCGGAGCCGGCGGTCGCGACCTTCCAGCCCTCGCGCGCGAAGATGCGCGCCAGCGACTCGAGGTTCGAGGGCTCGTCGTCGGCGATGAGGATGAGGGGCTCCACCGGAGCCCTTTATACCGCGCCGCTACGGGCGCCGCGCCGCGCCCGCGTCGGGGGCGGCGGTCCCGGCGTCGCCGGGGGCCGCGCCGGCGGGGGCGGGCTCGACCGACATGGCGGGCGGGACGCGCTGGGTGGGGATCTGCTTCTCGGCGCCCGGGCGCTCCTCCGGGCACCCGGCGAGGAGCGCCAGGGCGGCGAGGCCGGCGAGGCGCGCGGCGAGGGGGGCACGGGGCATGCGCGCTGAGTACAGCGCGGGCGGCGGCGACGCAAGCGCCGGGCGCGCGCCCCGCGAAGACGAAGGCGGCGGCGCCCGCGAGGGCACCGCCGCCTGGGACGACGCGCAGCGGGGTGGCGCTACGCGGTCGGCGTCTCGCCGCCCTCGGCGGCCGGGGCCGCCTCGGGAGCCGCCTCGGCGGGCTTCGCCTCGGCCTTGGGCTTCGGCTTGCCGGCGTTCGCCTTGGCGCGCTTGGCGGCGCGGTTCTCGGAGGCCTCGGCCTTCTTCGGCTCCGCCTTCTTGGCGGGGGCGGCCTTCGCCTCGGCCTTGGCGGGCGCGGCCGGGGTCGCGGCGTAGCGCGTCTTGAAGCGCTCGATGCGGCCGGCGGTGTCCATGATCTTCTGCTTGCCCGTGAAGAACGGGTGGCAGTTGGCGCAGATCTCGATGTGGAAGTCGCCGCGGGTCGAGCGGGTCTCGATGACGTTCCCGCAGGCGCAGGTGACCTTGGCCGGCTTGTAGTCGGGGTGGATGCCTTCGCGCATGGTTCCTTCTCGGAGCGGCCGCTTGCACGGCGAGAGCGCCGTGGTCCGGGCCGCGAGGGGGCGGGATCTAGTCGGTTCGGGCGGTTACGTCAAGGGCGGCGGGGCGCGCCGGGCGGTCCTCGCGGTGCGGGCGGCCGCGGCGGAGGACGAGCGCCCGCCCTACTTGCCGCCGCCGACCATCATCTTGAAGAACTCGTCGTGGTTCTTCACCTGGCGGAACTTGTCGAGCGTGAACTTCATCGCCTCGACGTTGTCGAGCCCGTTCAGGATGGTCTGGCGCAGGATGTAGATCTTGGAGAGCCACGCCGGGGGGAGGAGCAGCTCCTCCTTGCGCGTGCCGCTCTTCGCGATGTCCATGCACGGGAAGATGCGCTTCTCCATCAGCTTGCGGTCGAGCACGATCTCCGAGTTGCCGGTGCCCTTGAACTCCTCGAAGATCACCTCGTCCATGCGGCTGCCGGTGTCGACGAGCGCGGTGCCGATGATGGTGAGCGAGCCGCCCTCCTCGATGTTGCGCGCCGCGCCGAAGAAGCGCTTCGGCTTGTGGAGCGCGTTCGAGTCGACGCCGCCGGAGAGGATCTTGCCCGAGGGCGGGACGACCGAGTTGTAGGCGCGCGCCAGGCGGGTGATCGAGTCGAGCAGGATGACGACGTCCTTCTTGTGCTCGGCCAGCCGCCGCGCCTTCTCGATGACCATCTCCGCCACCTGGACGTGGCGCGTGGCGGGCTCGTCGAAGGTCGAGGAGACGACCTCGCCCTTCACCGTCCGCTCCATGTCGGTCACCTCCTCCGGCCGCTCGTCGATGAGCAGGACGATGAGGGTGACCTCGGGGTGGTTGGTCGTGATGGCGTGCGCGATGTTCTGCAGGAGCACCGTCTTGCCGGCGCGGGGCGGGGAGACGATGAGGCAGCGCTGGCCCTTGCCGATGGGCGCGAAGAGATCGACCACCCGCGTGGTCATCTCGTTCGGATCGTGCTCGAGCCGGAGCCGCTCGGTCGGGTAGAGCGGCGTCAGGTTGTCGAAGAGCACCTTCGACTGGCTCTCCTCCGGCGGCTGCCCGTTGATCGAGTCGACCTTGAGCAGCGCGAAGTAGCGCTCGCCCTCCTTGGGCTGGCGCACCGTGCCGCGCACCGTGTCGCCGGTGCGCAGGTTGAAGCGCCGGATCTGCGAGGGCGAGACGTAGATGTCGTCGGGGCCGGGCAGGTAGCTGAAGTCCGGGCTGCGGAGGAAGCCGAAGCCGTCCGGGAGCACCTCGAGCGTGCCCTCGCCGCCGACCTCCATCTCCTCCTTCTTCTCCTCGGCCACCTTCGACTGCGCCTGGAGGATGGCGAAGATGAGGTCCTGCTTCTTGAGGGCCCCGGCCGCCTCGATGTGGAGCGAGGTCGCGAGCTCGGTGAGCTGCGCCACCTTCATGTGCTTGAGGTCGGTGTGGCTGGGAGAGGCGGCGGGGGCGGCGGGAGCGGCAGCGGGCATGGGACTCGTCCTGAGGGGTGGCGCGCGGGGGACGCGCGGCGCGGATCCGGCTCGGTTCGGTGCGTGCGTGTGCGAGGGAGCTCGCAGCGGGAGAGGCTGAGATTCCTAAGCTTCTGCTCCTGCGCTGTCAACCGGGCGCCCCGCCGCGCGCCGCCGCCATGAGGCCCGGCGGCGGCGGGGGCGAAGGGGGGCGCATGGAGGCGGAGGTCGGTGCCGCTCTCAGACCATGAACTCGGGGCAGGTCCGTGGCTCGGTGGGGCCTGGTGCGCGCGGTACACTCGCGGGCACGGGCCTCCTCCGGGCTCGCGAGGAGCACGGATGCCCGAACAGCGAAGCGCCACCCCTGCCGTGCCGCCGCCCCTCCCCGGGCGGGCGCGGACGCCGGTCCCGACGCTCGTGCCGGCCGTGGCGCTCGCGCCGGCCGCCGCCCCCCCCGCGCCGGCGCCGGCCGCGGCCCCGGCGGTCCGGCCGGCCCCGGCCCCGCTCGCCGCGCCGGCCCCCGTCCCGCCGGCGAGCGCGCCCGCGCTCACCGCGGTGCAGGCGCCCGTCCCCGGGGCGCTGCCCTCCGCCGAGGAGGCGGAGGCGGTGCTGGCGGCGGCGCTCCGCGGCGAGGCCCACCCTGACCCCGACTGGCGCGCCGCGGCCGAGCGCGTCGCGGCCGCGCTCTCGGAGGGGGAGCGCACCGCGCTCACCTCTGGCCCGCTCTCCTTCGACCCCGGCCTCCTGCGCGGCGCGGCGGGGCTGCGCCTCCGGCTCGACCTCGCGGTGGCGCTGGTGCCCACGCGCCCGGACCTCCACGGCGCCGCGCTGCCGGCGCTGCTGGGCGAGGTGGACGCGCTCCTGCTGAAGGTGAAGGTCGCCGGGGCCGACGCGCCGCCCGGTGCCGCCGAGGCGCTCGACCCGGTGCGGCTCGCCCTCGTCGACGGCGGGGTGGCCCTGGCGGGCGCCCTGGCGCGGGTCGGGCCCGCCGCGCCCGCGCCGCTGCCGGCCGCGCCCTTCGTCTCGCCCTCGCGCCCGGCCCCGCGGGTCCTCTCCAACCTGACCGCGGCCGAGGCGGCCCGGACCGAGCGCAGCGGCAAGGGGCTGTGGGTGGCGTTCGCGATCGCGCTGGCGGCGGTCGGGGGCTACCACGGCTGGCAGTTCGCCACGCGCAAGCCGCCGGAGCCCACGCCCACGTTGGCCGGCGCGCCGGCCCACACCTTCGTCGTCCCGGACGGCGCCGGCGGACAGCTGCTGCTCGTCGAGCCGGGCGCGAAGGTGAGCCCCGCCGAGCTGGAGGCGTTCACGGAGCAGGAGCGCGCCAAGGGGAACGTCCTGCGCGCGCTGCCGAGCGGGGGCTGGGTGGTGGAGCCCGCCTCGCAAGTCAAGGAAGGAAAGCCATGAGGTCACCTCGCGCCGCCGCTCATGCCCGCGGCTTCACGCTCATCGAGCTCATGATCGTGGTCGGGATCATCGGGCTCCTGTCCTCGGTCGCGCTCCCGGGCTACCAGAAGTTCCAGCTGCGCTCGCGCGCGGCGGAGCGCAGCATCGTGATGGTGGGCCTCGGCCGCGCCGTGAACGACATCGTCCAGAACCAGCAGCGCGTGCCGCCCGGCCTCGCGGGGGCCTGGAACCCCGCCGCGGTCCCCGGCGTCGGCAAGGGGCGCATCGACTGGAGCATGGCGGGCTGGAACCAGCTCCCGATGCTCATCCAGGGCGACACGTATTACAGCTACTCCTTCGCCATCAACGACCTGACCGCCACCGGCGGGCCGCTCACCATGACCGTGACCGGCGTCGGCGACCTCGACGGGGACGGCGCGACCAGCACGCGCACCATGTCGTATCTGGCGAAGGGCTACAGCTTCCTGCCGGTCTCGGACCTGATCATCGGCTCCGCCGACACCTTCTAGCGCTGGACCTCGCCGGATCCCGTTGCCCGCGCGGCCGCGCCGGGCCATGCTCCACGCGCATGACCGAGCCGAGCGCGGCGGAGCGCGCCGAGGCCCTCCGGGGGCAGCTCCGCGCCGCCGATCACGCCTACTACGTCCTCGACCAGCCGATCCTCTCCGACCCGGAGTACGACCGGCTCATGCGCGAGCTGGCCGCGCTGGAGGCGGAGCACCCCGAGCTCGCCCGCCCCGACTCGCCCACCCAGCGCGTGGGCGGCGCGCCCTCGGAGCGGTTCGGCCGGGTGGTGCACCGCGAGCCGATGCTCTCGCTCGGCAACGTCCAGACCGACGAGGAGCTGGACGAGCTCGACGCGCGCGTCCACCGCCTGCTCGGGCTGCCCGCCGAGGAGCCGGTCCGGTACGTGCTGGAGCCGAAGCTCGATGGGCTGGCGGTGGAGCTCGTCTACGAGGACGGCGCCTTCCTCCAGGGCTCCACCCGCGGCGACGGCGTGAACGGCGAGGACGTCACCCAGAACCTGCGGACGGTGGGGCGGCTGGGCGCGAACCGCGGCATCCCCGCGCGCCTCGCCGGCGCTCCGCGCCGCCTGGAGGTCCGGGGCGAGGTGCTGCTGCAGAAGGAGCACTTCGCCGCCATGAACCAGCTCCTCCTGCGGCAGGGCGAGGAGCCGTTCGCGAACCCGCGCAACGCCGCCGCCGGCTCGCTCCGGCAGCTCGACTGGCGCGTCACCGCCACCCGCCCGCTCTCCTTCATCGCCTACGAGGCGCTGGTGCCGGGCGGCGACGGCGGCGCCCCCTGGCGGCACCACTGGGAGAAGCTCCAGGCGCTGGCGGCCTACGGCTTCGAGACCAACCCCGAGAACCGGCTCTGCCTCGGCATGGGCGAGGTGAAGGCCTACCGCGACCGGATGGCGGACCGCCGCTTCGAGCTGCCCTACGACACCGACGGGGTGGTGGTGAAGGTGGACGACCTCGACTGGCAGCGCCGGCTGGGCGCGGCCTCGAAGTTCCCGCGCTGGGCGGCCGCCTTCAAGTACCCGCCGCAGGAGGAGACCACGCGCGTCCGGCAGATCTGGGCCTCGGTCGGCCGCACCGGGGTCCTCACGCCGGTGGTGGAGGTGGAGCCGGTGCGCCTGTCGGGCGCCACCATCTCGCGCGCGACCCTCCACAACGAGGACGAGATGCGGCGCAAGGACATCCGCGTCGGCGACCTCGTGCTCATCCGGCGCGCCGGCGAGGTGATCCCCGAGGTGGTGAAGTCGATCCCGGAGCGGCGCACCGGCGAGGAGCGGGAGTTCGTCTTTCCCGAGCACTGCCCGGTGTGCGGCGCGCGGGTGGTGCGCGAGGAGGGCGAGAAGGTCTACCGCTGCACCGGCTCGGCCTGCCCGGCGCAGCTCGTCGGGCGGCTCACGCACTTCGCCGGGCGCCGCGCCATGGACGTGGACGGGCTCGGCGAGAAGCTCGCCGCCCACCTCGTCTCGACCGGGCTGGTGAAGGACTTCGCCGACCTGTACGCGGTGCGCTTCGAGGACTGGCAGAAGGCGTTCGGCCGGAACCGGAAGCCGGCCGAGGGCGCGAAGCCGCAGGAGCTCCCCGAGAAGAGCGCCCAGAACATCGTGGCGCAGCTCGAGCGCTCCAAGCAGACCACGCTGCGCCGCTTCCTCAACGCGCTCGGCATCCCGCAGGTGGGCGAGGCGACGGCGGCGACGCTGGCCCGCCACTTCGGCGCCGTCGAGCCGTTCCTCGCCGCGGGCGAGGAGGAGCTCACCGCGGTGCGCGACGTCGGCGAGGAGACCGCGCGCGAGATCCGCGCCTGGACCGGCGAGCCGCAGAACCAGGAGGTGGTGCGCCGGCTGCTCGCGGCGGGCGTCGTCGCCGCGCCCGAGCCGGCCGCGGTGGGCGGCTTCTTCGCGGGCAAGACGGTGGTGCTCACGGGCGCGCTGGCCCGCCGCTCCCGGGACGAGGCCAAGGCGGAGATCGAGCGGCGCGGCGGCAAGGTGGCGGGCTCGGTCTCCAGGAAGACGCACCTGGTGGTGGCGGGCGAGGAGTCCGGGTCGAAGCTCAAGAAGGCGCAGGAGCTGGGCGTGCGGGTGGTCGGCGAGGAGGAGTTCGAGCGGCTGCTCGCCGGGGGGGAGCCATGAGCGGGGCGGCGAAGGAGCGGGTGCGGGTGGTCGTGACGGGCCGGGTGCAGGGCGTCGCCTTCCGCCAGTCGACCGCAGACGAGGCGCTCCGGATCGGCGGGCTCACGGGCTGGGTCCGCAACCGGTCCGACGGCTCCGTGGAGGTGCTGGCGGAGGGGGAGCGCCCGGCGCTGGAGGCGCTCGTGCGCTACTGCCGGCGGGGCCCTCGGCTCGCCCGGGTGGAGGACGTGCAGGCGAGCTGGGAGGCGGCCCAGGGCGGGCTCGCCGCGTTCGACATCGCGTTCTGAAACCTGCTAAAAGCTCGGCCCCCTTTCCCGCGCCCCCTGGCGCCGGGAGCAACCATGGAGCGGGCCACCGGCGGTTCCAACCCGCCGCCCGAGACGACATGGACCGCGACCCCTCCGCCCTCGACGAGCTGATCCTCGCCGCCCAGAAGCCCTCGCGGTACGTGGGGTGCGAGCTCGGCGCCGTGGTGAAGGACCTCGGCGCCGCCGACCTCAAGTTCGCGCTCGCCTTCCCCGACACCTACGAGGTCGGGATGTCGAACCTGGGCTTCCGCCTCCTCTACCACGCGCTCAACGACCGGCCGAACGTCGCCTGCGAGCGCGTCTTCCTGCCCTGGCCGGACATGGAGGCGCTGCTGCGGGAGCGCCGCCAGCCGCTCTTCACGCTCGAGTCGCGGGCGCGCGTGGCCGACTTCGACGTGCTCGGCATCACGCTCCAGTTCGAGCTCTGCTACACGAGCGCGCTGGCGCTGCTCGACCTCGCGGGCATCCCGCTCCTCGCGCGCGAGCGGACCGAGCGGCACCCGCTGGTCCTGGGCGGCGGCCCGTGCGCCATGAACCCCGAGCCGGCGGCGGACTTCTTCGACGCCTTCGCGGTGGGTGAAGGCGAGGCGGTGGTCCACGAGATCGCGGACGCGGTGCTGGCGTGGAAGCGCTCCGGCGCGCCGCGGGCCGAGCTCCTGCGCGCGCTGGCGCGCGTCCCGGGGGTCTACGTCCCCTCGCTCTTCGCGCCCCGCTTCGACCCGGCCACCCGCGCGCTGGCCGCCCTGGAGCCGCTCCTCCCCGGCTACGAGCGGGTGGAGCGCCGCGTGATGCCCGACCTGGACGCGCTCTCCACCACCGCCTACGAGCGGCCCCTGGTGCCGTTCATGGCGACGGTGCACGACCGGCTCCCCATCGAGCTGCAGCGCGGCTGCACCCGGGGCTGCCGCTTCTGCCAGGTGGGGATGATCACGCGCCCGACGCGCCAGCGCAGCCCGAAGCAGGTGCTGCGCCTCGCCGAGACCGGCCTCGCCGCCTCCGGCTACGAGGAGGTCGGGCTGCTCTCGCTCAGCTCGGGCGACTACGGCTGCCTGAACCCGCTCCTCGACGACTTCCTGGAGCGGTGGGAGGGCGAGCGCATCGCCATGTCGCTGCCGTCGCTCCGCACCGAGACGATGAGCGACGAGCTGGCGAAGAAGATCGGGCGCATCCGGAAGACCGGGTTCACGCTCGCGCCGGAGGCGGCCACCGAGCGGATGCGGGCCGTCATCAACAAGGGGAACCGCGAGGAGGACCTGCTCCGGGCGGTCGAGTCGATCTTCCAGAACGGCTGGTCGCTCCTCAAGCTCTACTTCATGATCGGCCTCCCCGAGGAGACCGACGAGGACGTCGCCGCCATCGCCGGGCTCGCCCGGCGCTGCCTGCAGGTGGCGCGGCGGACGCTGCCGAAGGGGCAGGGCTCGGCCACCATCCACCTCGGGGCCAGCACCTTCGTCCCGAAGCCGTTCACGCCCTTCCAGTGGGAGCCGATGATCGCGGAGGCCGAGACGCGGCGGCGGCAGCAGCTCATCACCGCCGAGCTGGGCGGCCGCAACGGCGCCATCCAGTTCAAGCCCCACGACGCGCGCCAGGCGGCCATCGAGGGGGCGCTGGCGCTCGGCGACCGCCGGGTGGGGACCGCCATCCTGGCCGCCTACCGCGCCGGGCAGCGGCTCGACGGCTGGTCCGAGTGGTTCGACGAGGGGCGCTGGCTCGAGGCCTTCCGCGAGCTGGAGCGGGTCCACGGCGTCGGGCTCGCCTTCTTCGCGCACCGCCGGCGTCCGCTCGACGAGGTGCTGCCGTGGGACCGCATCGACTGCGGCGTCTCGAAGCCCTACCTCCAGAAGCAGCTCGCCGCGGCGCGCAACCAGGCCGAGGTGGTGGACTGCGTCCTCGCCCCCTGCACCGTCTGCGGCGCGTGCGACTACGAGGTGGTGAAGAACCGGGTCCACGAGGCGAAGGACTACGTCCCGGAGCCGCCGCGGCCGCCGCGCCCGCCCGAGTCGCCGGTCCGCACTCACCTGCGCGTCCGGTACTCCAAGACCGGCCGGCTGGTGGCGCTCTCCCACCTCGAGACGATGCACGCCATCCTGCGCGCGCTCCGGCGCGCCGGGCTGCCCATGGCCTACTCCCAGGGCTTCCACCCGAAGCCCAAGGTGTCCTTCGGGCCGGCCCTGCCGGTGGGCGTCGAGAGCCGCTGCGAGTACCTCGACCTCGAGCTGGTCGGCGCCGCGGACGCGGACGCCATCGCGGCGCGGCTCGCCCCGGCGCTGCCGCCCGGCCTGACCGTCGAGGAGGCGCGCCCGCTCGATCCCCGCGCCACCTCCATCAGCGCCTCGCTCCGGGCAGTGCACTTCATCGCCGATTTTCCTGCGGATTGGACCGAGGAGCGGCTCGGCGCCGCCATCGCCCGGTTCGAGGAGTCGGCCCAGGCGACCGTCCGCCGCACCTCCCCCGGGAAGGGGAAGGACCGAAAGCGCGGCGAGAAGATTGCGCAGGGCAAGGCAAGGGAGATAGACCTGAAGGACATCGTGACCCACCTCGCCCTCGAGGGTGAACGGCGGGTCGCATTCAGCTTGAAGGCGGACCCGTCGGGGAGCGCCAAGCCAGCCGAGGTGCTGGCGGCGGTGTTCGGCGACGGAGCCCCGCCCAGGGGAGTCAAGGTCTTGAAGGAAGGCGTCAGCTTCGAGAGGACGACCAGCGCGCGACCGCAGGCCGGTATCCCCCGCGCGCCCCGTTACCTCGACGCCTGAACACATTGAACGCCCGCCGGGCCGCCGCGGGGCGGCCAGAGCAGCAGCCGGCGCGGAAGGATGCGGACGTGAGCGCGAGCTCGACGATCGGTTGGACGACCCGGAGCCCTCGAGGCCCCGGCTCGCCGCGGCCAGGGCCATGCGTGGCCTCGCATCCCGCACGCGCGCGGCGCGGCAGGGCCAGCGAGGTCCCACATGGCCGGTTCGAGCATCCTCGTCATCAACGCCGCAGGCGCTGAGACGCGCGTCGCCCTCGTCGAGAGCGGCACCATCCACGAGTTCTACCTCGAGCGTAAGCGCGAGAAGGGCATCGTCGGCAACATCTACAAGGGCCGCGTGGTCCGGGTGCTCCCGGGCATGCAGGCGGCCTTCGTGGACATCGGCCTCGAGAAGGCCGCCTTCCTGTACGTCGGCGACGTCTACGGCGACCCCGACTTCTCGGAGGAGTTCGAGCTCACCGAGGGTGAGCACGCGAACGCGCTGCACGAGGTCCCGAGCGAGCAGGAGGCCGAGGAGCAGGAGGCGCGCGCCCGCGCGGCCCTGCCCGCGCCGGCCGCCGCCGGCGAGGGCCAGCCCGCGGAGGCGCCGCCTCCCGCGGCGGAGCCGGCCGCCGCCGCCGAGGCGGGCGCCGCCCAGCCCGCGGAGGGCGAGCCCGCGGCCGCCCCGCTCGCGCCCATCGCGCTCACGAACGCGGTCGGCATGGAGCCCGTCCCGGCCCCGCCGCCGCTGCTCGTCCCGGAGCTGCCGCCCGCGCCCGAGGCCGCCGCGGCGCCGGAGGCGCCGGCGCAGGCCGAGCTGGAGCTCGCCGCGACGCCCGCGACGCCCGCCGAGGCGGGGTCGCCCATCGCCGAGGCTCCGGCGGCGGCCGGTGAGGTGACCGCGCCGGCGGCGGCGCCCGCGAGCGGCCAGCGCGAGGCGCGCCCGGCCGAGGCGGCGCGCGAGGCGCGCGACGGGCGCGACGGGCGCGACGGCCGGGACGGCCGCGAGCGCGGCCGTCGCGACGGGCGCGGCCGCGGGGACCGCGGCGAGCGGGGGGATCGCGGGGAGCGCGACCGCGGCAACGCCCGCCACAACGGGCACGGGCGCGAGGAGCGCCGCGAGAAGGGGACGAAGAACATCCAGGACCTCCTCAAGGAGGGCCAGGAGGTCATCGTCCAGGTCGCGAAGGATCCGATCGGGACGAAGGGCGCCCGCATCACCAGCCACATCTCGCTGCCGGGGCGGCACCTCGTCTTCATGCCGACCGTCGATCACATCGGCATCAGCCGCCGCATCGAGAAGGAGGGCGAGCGCCGCCGGCTGCGCGAGATCGTCGACCGCATGCGCCCGGAGGGCACCGGCTTCATCGTCCGCACCGTGGCGGAGAACGTCGAGGCGCCGAAGCTGGAGGCGGACATCCGCTTCCTCATCCAGGTGTGGAACGAGATCATCCGCACCAAGGACAAGGTGGGCGCGCCGGCGCTGCTCCACCCCGACCTCGACCTCATCCTGCGCGCCACCCGCGACCTCTTCACCGCCGACGTCCACAAGCTCGTCATCGACGACCGGGACGAGTACGACCGCATCCTCCGCTTCGTGAAGGAGCAGGCGCCCCACCTCGAGTCGCAGATCGAGCTCTACCAGGGCGAGGAGCCGATCTTCGACGCGTACGGGATCGAGCAGGAGCTCAAGCGCGCCAGCCAGCGCAAGGTGTGGCTGAAGAGCGGCGGCTACCTCATCATCGACCAGGCCGAGGCGCTCACCGCCGTCGACGTCAACTCGGGCCGCTACGTCGGCAAGAAGAACCTCGAGGAGACGATCACCAAGATCAACTCCGAGGCGGCCAAGGAGATCGTCTACCAGCTCCGGCTGCGCAACATCGGCGGCATCATCATCATCGACTTCATCGACATGGACAAACCCCAGAACCGCGACAAGGTCTTCAAGGCCTTGCAGGACGCGCTGGGGCGGGACAAGGCGAAGACGAACGTCCTCAAGATCAGCGAGCTGGGGCTCGTCGAGATGACGCGCAAGCGCGTGCGCGAGTCGGTCACGCGCATGATGAACGAGCCCTGCAGCTACTGCGACGGGAAGGGGCACCTCCGCTCCAAGATGACGGTCGCCTACGAGATCTTCCGCGAGATCCGCCGCGACGCGCCCAGCTTCCCGGAGCCGGTGCTGGTCGTGAACTGCCACCCCGAGGTCGCCCGCATCCTGCAGGGCGAGGACCGCGACGAGCTGCGGTACCTCATGGACCGGTACAACAAGACCATCCAGGTGAAGCCGCAGTCCGGCTACCACCAGGAGCAGTTCGACATCTACGGCCGGCAGGACCGGGGCGAGAAGGAGCGCGAGCGCGAGGACCGCGGTCGCCGCGGCGGACGCGGTCAGGGCCGGGGTGCGGCCCAGGCGCAGGCCCAGCCCCAGGCCGAGGCGAGCGAGGCGGCAGCGGGCGGTGCCGGCGCGGCCGGTGACCCGGCGCCGGCCGAGGCGCCCGGGGGCGGCAAGGGCCGGTGACGCGCGCGGCACGCGGCCTCGCCGCCGCCAGGCCGCTCCTGCACGCCATGCGGGGCGAGAGCGTCCGCCTGCGGGCGATGGCGCTCACCTACCTGTCGCTCTTCGCGCTGGTGCCGGCGCTGGTGGTGGCGTTCACGGTGGTGCGCGCCTTCGCCGGCACCGACGCGATGTGGCGCGGCATCCACGGCTACCTGCTCGACAACCTGGCGGTCGGGGCGCGCGCCTCGATCGAGCCCTACCTCGACCGCTTCGTCCGGAACGCCCACGCCACCAGCGCCGGGCTCGTGGGCGGCGCGCTGCTCGTCTTCTCGGCGGTGAGCCTCTTCGGTCAGGTCGAGCGGGCCGTGAACGACATCTGGTGGGTGCGGCGGTCGCGTCCGCTGCCGCAGCGCGCGCTGCTCTACTGGGCCGGGCTCACGCTCGGGCCGCTGCTCCTCGCCGGGTCGCTCACCCTCGGGCACGCGGTCAGCGCTTTCTTGGAGGGCGCGCCGGTGGGCCAGGTGCTCGTCCGCGTCGCGGCCGTGCTCGTCTCGTGCCTGCTCTTCGCGGCCGCCTACCTGTTCCTCCCTGCCACCCGGGTGCGCCCGTGGGCGGCGGCGGTGGGGGGGCTCGTGGCGGGCCTCGCCTGGGAGCTCGCCAAGGCGCTCTACACCCTCGCGGTGGCGCGCTTCTTCCGCTACCACGCCATCTACGGCTCGGTGGCCTCCGTCCCCATCTTCCTCCTCTGGCTGTACGTGTCCTGGACCGTGGTGCTGTTCGGCGCGCGCGTCGCGTTCGTGGCGCAGCACGCCCGCGTCATCCTGGCCGGGCACGCGCCGGCCGGACAGGGCACCGTCCTCGGCCGCGAGCTCCTCGCCTCGCGGGTGATGCTGGAGGTGGCGCTCGCGTTCCGGGCGGGCGCCCTCCCCCCGGACTCGGCCGAGATCGCCTTGCGCATCGGCACCTTCGCCGAGCCGGTGCGCGAGATGGTCGCCACGCTGCGGGGGCGGCGGCTCGTGCTGGAGGTGGCCAGCGGCGGGCTCGTACCTGCTCGGCCGCTGGAGCACATCTCGCTCGCGGATGTGCGCTCCGCGGTGGCGGGCGAGCCCCCGGCGGCGAGCGGCAACCCTGCGGAAACTTTGCTGTCCTTGGTGCTCGCGGGCGCCGAGGGGGCGGCCGCCGAGGCGCTCGGCACGAAGAGCTTCGCGGAGCTCTGCCAGGCGCTCGAGTCCCGCGGGAGCCCCGCCGGGAGCGGGGGAGCCGCGCAGCGCACCTGAGCGCCTGCGGCGCCATCCTGGCCATGCCAGCGGAACCCTTGCTGATTTCGGAGGGTTCCGCTAGGCTTCCTCCCAACCTGGACGGGACTCGGTTTGGAGGCAGTCCCGATCGCGCCGGAGCGCCTCGATGCTCAAGTCGGATCTCATCAACATCCTCGTCGTGAAGCGCGGCGTCACGCAGAAGCAGGCCGAGTCGACCATCGAGACCATCTTCGAGTCGATGAAGACGGCCCTGTGCAAGGGAGAAAACATCGAGATCCGCGGGCTTGGCGCGTTCCACGTCAAGCACTACGAGGGCTACCAGGGCCGGAACCCGAAGACGGGCGAGGTGATCCCGGTGAAGCCGAAGCGGGGCATCCTCTTCCGGACCGGCAAGGAGCTCCGCGACCGCGTGAACCGCATCGAGGGCGCGCTCCCGGTCGACGACGACGACAAGGACGACGACTCCGGCGCGAGCACCCCGCCGGTCGCCGCCGGCGGCGCGGTCTAGCCCTCGGCCGCGGGCAGCGCCAGCTTCCCGACCGGCCTCACCGGGCAGGTCGCCGGAAGCTCCTCGTAGGACAGCACCGCCAGCCTCGGGAAGCGGGCCGCCACGAGCTGGCGGAGCGGCCGCCGCACGTCCGAGGCCGCGAGCAGCACGGGGTTCCGCGCGTCGGGCGCCGCGAGCGCCCGCGCGAGCTCGTCCAGGAGCCCGTCGGCGGCGCGCGGATCGAGCGCGGCCACGCTCCCGGCCAGCGCCTCGCGCAGCGCCGCCTCGGCGGCTGGGTCGAGGAGCACCGCCTCGAGCGACCCAGCCCCGGCGTAGCGGTGAGCGAGGTGCCGGCGCAGCGCCCGGCGGCAGCCGTCCACCAGGGCGGCCGCGCCGCGGGGCGCGCCGCCCGCTTCGAGGAGCGCCTCCAGGATGCGCGGCAGGGGGCGCAGGGGAACGCCCTCCTCCAGGAGGGCCCGCAGCACCTCGGCCAGGAGCGGCGCCGGGACCTGGCGCGCGACCTCGCGCACGAGCGCCGGCTGCGTGGCCTCGAGCTCGTCGAGCAGCGCCTGCACCTCCTGCACGCCGACGAGGTCGTGGGCGTGCCGGCGCAGGCCCGCCGCCACGCCGGCCGCGACCCGCTCCGCCGGCCCCCGCAGCGGCGCGAGCGCGCTCGCGCGCGCCACCTCGGCCTCGCCCACGAGCGCGGCCGCGCTCCCGGTGAGCGGCTCCACCTCGGGCGCGGCGCCGATGCCGACCGCGTGCAGCTCCGCGGGGTCGATGAGCGCGAGCCACTCGCCCGCCGGCGCGCGGCCCGCCGCGGCGGGGACCTCGTCGACGAGCAGCCGCCAGCCGCCGGGTGGCAGCGGGGCGGCGCGGAGCGCGAGCGGAGGGAGCGGCAGCCCCAGGTCGGCGGAGGCCTCCCGCCGCACCGCCGGGAGGAGCTCGCGCCCGAGCGCGCTCGCCGCCAGCGGCAGGAGGTCCTCCGCCAGCTCGAGCGCGAGCGGCGACGGGGCCTGCGCGGGGGCGGCGGCGAGCGGGAGCGAGCCCGCCCCCCTCGGCGCACCCGCGCGGCCCGCCCGCGCGGCGCCGCGCTCGCCCCGGCCGGCGAGGAAGGCCGCCAGCGCGGCCGCGGCCGCGAGCGCCGCGAACGGCCCCGCGGGGAGGCCCGGCACGATCGCGAGCCCCAGGCAGAGCGCCGCCACCGCGCCGAGCGCTCGCGGATCGGAGAAGAGCTGGCGGCCGAGGTCCTGGGCCAGGCTGCCGCCCTCCTCCTCCGCGGCCACCCGCGTCACCACCACCCCGGCCGCGATGGAGACGAGCAGGGCCGGGACCTGCGCCGCGAGCCCGTCGCCGATGGCGAGCAGCGCGTACCGCTGCGCCGCCGCCCGGAGCGGCAGGCCTCGGACGAGCCCCGCGACGAGGCCGCCGCAGACGTTGACGAGGACGACGGCGATCCCTGCCAGCGCGTCCCCCTTCACGAACTTGAGCGCGCCGTCCATCGCGCCGTAGAGCTGCCCCTCGCGCTCCAGCGCCCGCCGGCGCCGGCGCGCCTCCGCCGGATCGATGGCCCCCGCCCGCAGGTCCGCGTCGATCGCCAGCTGCTTGCCGGGCATGGCGTCGAGCGTGAAGCGCGCCGCCACCTCGGCCACCCGCTCGCCGCCCTTCGTCACCACGAGGAGCTGCACCAGCGTCAGGATCGCGAAGATGACCGCCCCCACCACGTAGTCGCCCGCCACCGCGATGCGCCCGAACGCCTGCACCACCCGGCCCGCCTCGCCGCGCGCCAGCACGAGCCGCGTCGAGCTCACCTCGAGGGCCAGCCGGAGCAGGGTCGTGAAGAGGAGCAGGGTGGGGAAGCTCGCGAAGCCGAGCGCGTCGCGCGCGGAGAGCGCCACCACCAGCACGGTCGCGGAGAGGGCCAGGTTCGCCGCCAGGGCGAGGTCGAGCAGCCACGCCGGGAGCGGCGCCACCAGCAGGCTCACCGTGGCGAGCGCGAGGAGCGCCAGGGCCACGTCCGCGCCGCCCCGGAGCCGGCCGGCCAGGCGGTGGAGCGGGTTCACCCGCCCTCCTGGGCGCCGGCGCGGACGTGGACGAGGACCGCGGCGGCGGCGTCGTACAGCTCCTCCGGGATCGCGTCGCCGACCTCGGCCAGGCGGAAGAGCGCGCGCGCCAGCGCGGGGTCGCGTACCACCGGGACCCCCGCCCGCCGCGCCTCGGTGCGCAGCCGCGCCGCGGCCGCGCCGATCCCCTTCGCCAGCACCCACGGCGGGTCGTCGCGGTGCGGCTCGTGCCGCAGCGCCACCGCCACGTGGGTGGGGTTCACCACCAGGCAGGTCGCCAGGCGCAGCGGCCCGGCGCCGCCCGCCCGCGCCAGCCGCCGCCGCTCCGCGACGAGGCGCGGGTCGCCCTCGTCCTCGCGCCGCTCGCGCTGCACCTCGGCGCGGGTCATGCGCAGGCTGCGGTGGAGCCGCCAGCGCGCCAGGGCGAGGTCGAGGAGGCCGAGCGCGACCAGCAGCCCGAGGACGGGGAGCGCCACCCGCAGCGCGAGGGCCGGGAGGAGGCGCAGGAGCTGCGCGGGCGCGAGGCGCGCGGCGGCGAGCGCCTGCGGCAGCGCGGCCCGCACCAGGCCGGCCGCCAGCGCCAGCGCGGCGGCGGCCTTGGCGGCGGCGAGGCCGAGCGCGGCGAGCCGGCCGCCGGACGCGAGCCGGGCGAGCCCGCGCGCCACGTCGAGGCGCTCCGGCCGGAAGCGGAGCGCCTCCGGCGCGAAGAGCCCCCGCGTCTGGACGAGGCCGGCGAGGAGCGCGCCCGCCCCCGCGGCGGCGCACGGCGGGAGCGCCGCGGCGGCGAGCGCGGCGGTGGCGCGGAGCAGGGCGGCGGCCGGCGCCGGTGACGGGGCGGGGCCGATGGCCTCCAGGAGCGCGCGCCGGAGGAGGGCCGCCAGCGCGCGCGCCGCGCCGGGGCCCGTCACCGCGAGCGCCGCCAGCCCGGCGGCGAGGGCCGCGGCGCCGGTGAGCTCGCGGGAGCTCGCCACCTCGCCGCGGCGGCGCGCCTCGCGCAGGCGCCGCGGCGTCGGCTGCTCGGTGCGCTCGCTCACGGGGCCCCCGCCGCGGCGCCGCGCAGGAGCCCGGCGGCGAGCGCCACCGCGGCGGTGAGCCGGCCCGCCAGCGCGGCCGCCCCGAGCGCGAGCGGCAGGAGGCCCAGCGCGGCGCGGGCGGGCTGGGCCGCGGGCGAGAGCGCCAGCTGGGGCGCGGCGCGGAGCGCCAGGGCCACGGCGAGGTCGGCGGCCAGCACCCCGGCCGCGGCGGGGGCGCCGAGCGCGACCGCGCACGCCAGGAGCTCGCCCGCCCCGCGCAGCCCCGCCTCGAGCAGCCCCGGCGGCAGCGCGCCCGCGCCCACCGGAGCGGCGCGGAAGCTGTCGAGGAGCGCCGCCACTACCAGGCGGTCGCCGCCGGCGGCCGCGGCCAGGACCACCATCCACTGGGTGAGCAGGTCGCCGGCGGCGGACTCGCGCTGGCGCAGCGGCGCGACGTGCAGCTCGGCGAGGGTGGCGCCGCGCAGCGTGTCGACGAGCCGCCCACCCGCGCGCGCCGCCTCGAAGGGGAGGCCCGCCAGGAATCCGAGGCCGGCGCCCAGCGCGAGCTCGCGGGCGGCGGCGGCGAGGAGCTCGCGGGCGCCGCCCGCGAAGGCGCCGCCGCCGGCGGCGGACCAGGCGCTCGCGCCCAGGCCGAACGCGAGCGCGCCGCGCACGGCGGGCGGCACGAGCGGGCCGCCCAGGAACGGGCAGAGGAGCGCGGCCGGCAGCAGGCGGACCCCGTGCAGCGCCGCAGCGGCGGCCCCCGGCACGAGCGGCGCCACCGCGTCGAGGAGCGGGGTCGCGGTCACGGCGCCACCCGGGGCACGAGCTCGAGGCACGCCGCCGCGAAGCGCGACAGGCGCGCGCCGATCCACGGCCCGGCCACCCCCAGCGCCACGAGCACCGCGGCGAGCCGGGGGACGACGCCGAGCGCCGGGTCCTGCACCTGCGTGGCGGCCTGCAGGACGCCGGTGGCGAGCCCCACCAGCAGCGCGGCCAGCAGCGGCGGCGCCGAGACGAGGAGCGCCAGCAGCACGGCTTCGCGGCCCAGGGCGAGGAGCGTCGATTCCACGGCCCCTCAGGCGAGGTATCCGAGGACGAGGCCGCGGGCGACGAGCTTCCAGCCGTCCACCGCCACGAAGAGGAGGAGCTTGAACGGGAGCGCGACGGTCGTGGGCGAGAGCTGCGTCAGCCCCAGCGCGAGGAGGACGTTGGCGGCGAGCAGGTCGACCACCAGGAAGGGGAGGAACACCAGGAAGCCGATGGTGAAGGCGCGCCGCAGCTCGGAGACGACGAACGCCGGCGCGAGCACGGCGAAGTCGGTGCCGCCCACGGCGGCGCGGCCGCCCGGCGGGCGCGCGCGCCGCGCCAGCTCGAGGAAGGTCTCGCGGTCGTCGGGCCGCGCGAACCGCCCGAGGAACCCGCGCAGCGGCTCGGCCGCGGCGGCCGCGGCCTCGAGCGTGCGGTCGATCCCGCCCGCCGGCACCGCCCGGGCGAGGCGCCACGACTCCTCGGCCACCGGCGCCATCACCACCAGCGTGAGCAGCAGCGCGAGGCCGGTGACCGCCGAGGAGGGCGGGATCTGCGGAGCGCCGAGCGCCGACCGGGTCAGCGAGAGGACCACGGCCATCTTGAGGAACGAGGTGAGGACGACGAGCCCCGCCGGGACGAGCGCCGCCGCGCCGAGCAGCACGAGCAGGTCGGCCGGGCGCTCGGCCAGGCCCGCGGGCGGAGCCGCCAGCGCGAGCGGGGTCACGTCCGGTCTCCCGGCCCCGCGGGCCTGGCGGGGGGCAGCTCCGCGACGAGCGTCACCCCGGCGGCGCCGTAGCCGACCACCAGCCGGCGCTCGCCCGTGGCGAGCAGCGCCACCCCGGCGTCGCGGCCGAGCGCGTGGCGCTCGGCGACGCGGAGCTCCGGCGCCGCGCCCGCGGGCTGGCCGGCGCCGCGCCAGGCGAGGAGGGCGATCGCGAGGCCGCAGAGCCCGGTGGCGAGGGCCGCCCCGCGGCCGAGCTCCCCGGCCGCGGCCGCGGCCAGCAGGGCGAGCGCGCCGCCCCCCGCGACGGCGAGGGCGCGCGGCCCCGCGGCCGCCGGCAGGCTCCACGGCCTCACCGCCCCTCCAGCTCGACGACGCGCACCCCGAGCGCCCCGTCCACGTCGACCAGCTCGCCGCGCGCCAGCGCCCGCTCGCCGGCGCGCAGGACCACCGCGCCGCCACGCCGGACGTCGAGCGCCAGCACCGCGCCCGGCTCGAGCCGCGCCAGCTCGCCGAAGGTGACGGTCACCCGCGCCACCTCGACGGAGAGCGTGAGCGGGTAGGAGGCCTGGGTCTCGGTCATCGCGATCTCCTGGACGTGGAAGAGGGAGCCTTCGAGCCGGCCGTGGAGCGCGAGCCCGCCCGGCAGGACCAGCGCCTCGTCCGGCTCCCCTGGATCGAGGAGGAGCACGTCGCCGGGCCCGAGCAGGTCGAGGTCGGCCCGCGCGAGCGACATCGCCCCGCGCCGGAGCGCGAGCTCGAGCGGGAGCTCGGCGGCGGCGGCGGTCGGCGCGCCTGGCCGCGAGAGCGCCCGCAGCGCGGCGGCCGGGACGAGCAGGCGACCCCGCGCGCGCTCCTCGCCGAGCCCCAGCTCGAGCGCGACCACCAGCGCGCCGGGCTCGGGCGCGGCGCCGCCGCCCAGCGCCAGCCGGGGGACGAGCGCCTCGACGGGCCCGCCGCGCACGGCGTCGAGCGCCGCCAGGGTGCAGAGGTCGAGGAGCGCCAGCTCCCGACCGGTCGGCCGCCGCGCGGCGGGCGTGCGGACCGGTTCGCCGCCGAGCCTCTCCAGCGCGCGCGCCAGGAGCAGGGCGTCGACCTCCAGGACGGCGCAGCCGCCGGCGCCCTCGAGCGCGACTTCCACCGCCGCCATCCCCGTCAGCGCCGCGCCCGGGCCGGAGAGCGGGGTGCCGGCGATCTCGACCGCCGCCCCCAGGAGCGCGGTGAGCGCCGCCGCCGCGGCCCGGCTCGCCTCCGCGCCGGCGGCGCGCGCCCCGGGGGAGAGCAGGGCGGCGCCGCGCGTCGCGAGGGGGAGAGCGGAGAGCGGCATCGGGGAGGCGCTGCTTCACGGAACGTGCCAGGCTTCGGGCGTGGAAAACGTGCGTCTACTCGAGGAGCGATGGGACGGGCGGGTCCGGCGACCGAACGCGTGGTCCGAGGGGCGTCCGCGGAGGCGAGCGCCGCCGAGAGGCCCCTCTCCCCGCTGCGCCTCATGATTCGCCACAAGTCGGCCTAGGCACGTCACAGCCGGCCGAGAGGTGCGTGGCCGTCCAGCGGTCGCCGCCTCGTCGAGCCAGGCGGCACCGTCCGGCGAGCGCCGCCGGCGAGGCGCCGCCCCCACGTCCGCGGCGCCGTCCGCGAGATCGGCTCACGATCCGGTACCGCGCCGTCGCGGCGTGAGCGTCGAGCCAGCGGCTTCCGCCTCCTCGCCGCGCGCCCCTGAAGTGCTTCCGCCAGCGAGAGCTGGAGCGCTCCGGCCCGCGTCCTTCCGGAACTGTTCCATGTGCTCCCTGCCGAAGACGTGCTCCGCGTGCAGGGAGTTGTGATCCCAGCAAGCCACTCTCAGGTTGTCGGCGGTGCTGCGCCCGCCGAGCGCGACCGGCTGGATGTGGTCGAGCTCGAGCCGCCTGGTCGAGCCGCAGACGCTCCCGTCCGGCAGGCGGAAGCTGCAGCGGCCGCCGTCCCGCTTCCACACCTCCCGCGCGACCGCCGCCGGGACGTGGCGCGGGTCAGCGGAGGGCGTGGAAGGCGCTGCCCGCGGCTTCTTCACGAGGCCGCGTCGGCGGCCTTCTCGAGGAGGAGGTCGAGCGCGGCGGTGAGCACCGCCTCGGTGTCGCCGTCGGGGATGGCGTGGGAGAGCGCGTCCTTGGCCGCGTCGAGCTTGGCGAGGAACGCCTTCGAGACGGCGAGGTGGTAGCGGCGGAGGTCAGCGTCGAGGGGCACCACCTCATCGCGCGGGCGAGCCGGCGCGGAGAAGAGGTCTGCGTCTCGCTGTACCCCCGGCGAAGTCCGTTCGGGTACAGGCGAGGCGGCCTGCGACTCCGCGGGCGCGCTGACACGCGCCGGCGGCGCGGTGCGCGCGAGCCCCGAGACCACCTCGCGGCGCGGCGGATTCGCGACCGGCCTGAGCTCGGCGACGAGCGCCTCCGCCTCGCGCTTCGAGAGCCCGTAGAAGCGCGGCAGCACCTCGCTCGCGTTCTCCGGGGTGAGCGCCTTCGAGAGCTCGTACACCACCGACATGCAGACGCGGCCGTCGCGGAGCGGCTCCACGACCGCCGGGAAGCGCTGGACGAGCGCGGCCGCGGTCATCCGCCGGGCGGCGGCGCTGCTCGTGAGCCGGAGCTCGCGCTCGAGGTACTGGAAGAGCGAGGCGTAGCCGAGCGTGCCCCACCCGCGCTGACGGTCGAAGTCCGCCAGGGCGACGAGAAACTCGGCGAGTCGGTTCCGCTCCTCGGCGAGGAGCGAGGCGATGCGGCGGGAGAGCGCGCGGGCGTCGGTCATACCGAGAGTGTCTCATGCGTCTTCGCGGCCTCCCCGGACGCACGAGGTTCGCGCCGGGGCCGTTCGGAGGGCGGACGCGGCGAGAACGGGTTCGGCCGGCCGCCGCGCCTCGGAGCGGCTCGGTGCGGTTGCGGGAGAGGCTTCCTCGCGCCTTCGCGTCCGCCGAAGCGCGATCCGCGCGGAAACGCGTCAAGCTCCCATGTGGCACGACCCAGACGATGATTACGATAGGTGAATGTCGGTGCCCGGCCCGCATCCGCCGCAGCCCCGCGTATTCACCCTGGGGACACGTCGTGAGCCGGGCCACGCACCGCCGCGTCGGACGCGCGGCCCCGCCTCGCGTGCGACGTCCGCCCAACGGCCGCGCCCGCCAGCGCGGCGCCGCCCGCCCACCTGCCGCGCCCCTCCCTGCCGAACCCCGCCAGCTCGCGCGAAACCGCTCCGAGCTGCGGGCGGGGTTGCGACGCCCCTCTCCCCGGCCCTCTCCCCGCTGCGCGGGGCGATGGAGAAGAGGGACCCGCGGGATCCCGCCGCCTCGAGGCTTCCGCGAGGATGTGATGAAATCATGAGCCGCTCCGCGGGGCGAGGGGAGCACCGCGGGGCGAGGGGAGCAGGACTCGCGCGCACTCACCTCCTACTCCCCCGCCGGGGAGAGGGCAGGGAGAGGGGGCCGCACCTCGAGAGGCGGCGTCACCGAGAGTGCAGGCGGCCCTCGCGCTCCTCGCGCTCGAGCCGCTGGAGGAGAGCGTGCACCGGCACGGTCCGCGGGGGCGGCTCGTCGCCGGCGAACGCGGCCGCCACCGCGGCCACGCGCGCCTCGCGCCCGCCCCGCGCCAGCTCGGCGGCCAGGGAGGCGGCGGCGGGCCCGTCGCGCGAGACGAGCAGCAGCCAGCGCTCCGCGGCCTCCGGCGCGAGCGCGGCCGACAGGGCGGCGAGGCGCCGGAGGGCCGGGGTCAATCGGCCTTCCGCGGCCAGCGCAGCGACCGCCAGGGGCGGCCGAGGTACGGCGCCGCCGCGAGCCCCGCGCCGAGGAGGGCGGTGGCGCCGGCGAGCGCCAGCAGGAGCGCGCGGCCGCGGCCGGACGGGCGCGGCGGCGGGAGGCCGGGGGCCGCCTCCGCGACGACCACCGATACCGCGGCCGGCTCGAGCCCCGCCACCGCCCCCGCCACCAGGGCCTGGAGGCCCGGCGCGAGCGCCTCGAGCCGCCCGCGCGCCCCCGGCCGCGCCTTCACCAGCACGGCCGCGCGCGGCGGCGGGGCCGGCTCCGCGCGCAGCAGGTCCTGCGGCGGCAAGGCCAGGTGCACCCGCGCCTCGATCACCCCGTCGATCGCCTCGACGCTGCGCGCCAGCTCCCCCGAGAGCGCGTGCAGGTAGAGGGCCCGCTCCTCGGAGGGGGTCGGCACGACGCTGCCCTTCCCGAACACCTCCCCGAAGCCCGGCGGCCGTGGCCGCGGCAGCTCCCGCTCCGCCAGCAGCCGCTGCGCGCGCGGCGCCTCGGCCCGCTCCACCTCGACGCGCCAGGCGCCCTCGCTCCCCTCGTCGCGCCGCTTCTCCGCCCGCACCCCGTCCTCGTCCAGCGCGACCAGGATCTGGTTCGCCTGCCCTTCCTCCAGGCCGTGCAGGATCTCCTCCCCGCCGCAGCCGGCGGCGAGGAGGAGCAGGAGCGCGGGGGACCAGCGCATCGGGGCCTCCCTCACACCTGCGTGTTGACGGCCTGCTTCACCGACTGGGCGCCCTGCTCCACCACTCGGGACGCCACCTCCACCGTCTGCGAGTAGCGGTAGGCGTCGGCCTGGAGCGCGAGGAGCTCGTGGGCGCTGAAGGTGCGGCCCCGCCGCGCCGCCGCCAGCACCGCGTCGAGCCGCTGGCGCGCCTGCTCGACCGCGGCGAGCGCCGCGCGCGCCGGGTGGGGCGCCGGCGCGGCGCAGGGGAGGGCGGAGACCTGGGCGCGCAGCGCCGCGCCGAAGCTGGCGCGCGGGGCGGCGACCGCGCCCGAGGTGGCGGCGGCCGCGGCGGGCGAGATGGGGAGGGCGGCCATGGTCGGGGAGACGCTCAGTGGATGTTGTTGATGGCGGCCTTCGCGCTGTCGTGCTTCACCTTCATGACGTTGGTGACCGAGGTGAACTCCCGGCTCTCGCGCTGCATCGCCTCCTGGAGCTGCAGGTACTGGAGGTTGAAGGTCTGGGCCTGCTGCTGCAGCACGCGCGTCGCCTCGAGGACGTCGCCGCCCGCGTCGGCGGCCGCCCCCGCGCCGGCCGCACCCGCCGCCGCCCCGGCGGCCGGGCCGGTGGAGGCGCGCGCGGCGGAGGCGAGCGCCGGCGCGGCGGCAGCGCGCACCGCCCCCGCCAGCACCGGCCCCCCCGGCACGAAGGGCGCGGCGAGCGCGACCGACGAGGCCACCCCGCTCGCCGCCGCGCCGGCGGCGCCGCGCAGCGCCTCCCGGAAGCGGTCCGGCTCGGCCTTGCGCTCGGTGGTGGGGGCGACGACGAGGGTTCCGATGCGTTCCATGGCGTGAGGCTCCTTTCGGGCGCGGGCAGAGCAACCGCCGTGCCGCGCTGGAACGCCCGCCGCCGCGGGCGCCCTGCGCCTCGGGGGGTCCGGCCCGCGGCCGCCGCGTGCGCGAGCCGGCCGCGGGCCGCCCGGCGTGCTAGCGTTCCTCGGGGTGACCGCGACCGATCAGCTCCGGCAGCTCTCCGACGCCATCGTCGCGGCGCAGCGGCCCATCCGCATCCTCAAGGCGGTCAACTGGGACGCCTCGGTCCACGAGCGCTTCTTCCGCCAGGGCGCGAAGGAGCTGCCGCGCCCCGAGCTCTCGCCGCTGGGCTTCGACCCCGGCGCCAAGCTGAAGGAGCTGCGGGCGCTGAAGCGGCAGATCCGCGGCCGCAACCCGGTCGAGGCGCTCCTGCGCGAGAAGTGCGACGAGTACGCGCTCACGGTGCAGATGCTGGCTGCCCGCGGGACGCGCCGCTTCTACGAGGCCTCGCGCCGCATCTACGGCGACCCGCGCGACCGCTTCCCCGACAGCGCCGTGGACAACCTCGCCATCGCCCGGCTGTGGGCGGCCCGGCCGCGCGCCCGCAACGAGGAGGCGACGCTCACCGCCGAGGAGGCGGCGAAGCAGGTCGAGGCGCTCTGCGCGCCCTACCTCGGCGGCCAGGTGAAGGTGGTGGTCCGCGCCCGCCTCACCGCCAACGCCGCCGCCGGCGCCACCCGCGTCACCTTGAAGAAGGGCGCGCTCTTCACCCCGCGCCAGGTGCACGCGCTCGCCCACCACGAGGGGCTGTGGCACGTCCTCACCTCCACCAACGGCTACGCGCAGCCGGTGCTGACGGTGATGGGCGTCGGCCTGCCGCGCCACATCGAGTCGCAGGAGGGCGGGGGCATCGTGTCCGAGTTCCTCTCCGGCTACATCACCGACGAGCGCTACATCGAGCTCGGCGAGCGCACCATCGCCGTGGACATGGCCGCCCGCGGGGCCGACTACCTCGAGGTGTACCGCTACCTCCTGGCGCGCTTCCCCGCCCCGAAGGCGGCGCAGATGAGCGAGCGCGTCTTCCGCGGCGGGGTGCTGGAGGGCGGCGCGCCCTTCACCAAGGACGTCGCCTACCAGCGCGGGTACTGCCGCACCTTCAACTTCCTGCGCGCGGCGCTGGAGGGGCGCGACCTCGACCTCGTGCGCGCGTTCCTGGCGGGCAAGATGAGCGTGGACGAGGCGGAGCTGGTGCGCGACCTCGTCGAGGAGGGGATCTGCGCCGGGCCGGTGCACCTGCCGGCCTGGTTCGACGACGTCGATCGCCTCAACGCCACGGTCACCCACTCGGTGACGATGAACCGCTTCAGCCTGCCCTCCATCAGCCGCTACTACGCGCGCCGGCGCGAGCGGAAGAAGGCGTGGGCGGAGGGGGAGCCCGCGCCCGAGGGCGCTCAGCCGACCGACGCGCCGAAGAGCCGCCCCACGCCGTAAGTGATGCCGGCCGCCACCGCGGCGAGCCCCACCATCCGCGCCGCCGAGCGGACCGGGCTCGTCCCGGCCAGGAACCCCACCACCGCGCCCACCGCCGCCAGCACGAGCCCCGCCAGCCCCGAGGCGAGCAGCACCGCGGTCGTCCCGTGCAGGAACAGGAACGGCAGCACCGGGATGGTCGCGCCCACCGCGAACATGAGGAACGAGGAGAGCGCGGCGTGGGTGGGCGAGCCGAGGTCCTCCGGGTCGAGCCCGAGCTCCTCGCGCACCAGCGTGTCGAGCGCGTGGTCCGGGTTCTTGAGGATCTCGGCGGCGGTGCGGCTCGCCTGCTCGGTGGAGAGCCCCTTCTGCTTGAAGATGAGCGCCAGCTCGGCCGCCTCCTCCTCCGGTGCCTCGGCGATCTCGCGCTTCTCCAGCTCCACCTGGCGGATCAGGAGGTCGCGCTGGCTCGCCACCGAGGTGTACTCGCCGACCGCCATGGAGGAGGCGCCGGCGAGCAGCCCCGCGAAGCCGGTCACGAGCACCGTGCGCGGGTCGTGCACCGCGCCGGCCACGCCCAGCACCAGGGACAGGTTCGAGACCAGGCCGTCGTTCATCCCGAAGATGGCGGCGCGGATGGACCCGCCGCGGCCGCCGCGGTGCCACCGCTCGCGCACCGCGATGGCCGAGCGCGCCCCCTGCGGCTGGCCCTCGCCCATGCCGGCCAGCACCGCCCGGTGGCTCCGCTCCTCCTCGGCCATCGCCGAGGCCTCGGCCTCGCCGCCCTGCTGCTGGTACTTCTCCGCGTCGTCGCTCTCGTTCTCGAGCACGAGCGGCAGCACGGCGTTGGTCCCGAGCCGCCGCGCCAGCCAGATGAGGACGCGCACCCGCGAGCTCGGCCGGTCGGGCGGGAGCGCGGCCCCCTCCTTCTGCAGCTTCCGGTGCCAGATCTCGGCGTGCCGGCGCTCGCCCTCGGCCAGCTCGCGGAAGGCCCGCGCACGCGCCGGGTCGCGCTCGACGTTCGCCAGTCCCTCGTAGAGGGCGGCGCCGTCGCGCTCGTCGACGAGGTTCTGCAGCCAGAGGTCGGTCCGGGGGGCCATGCGAGGAGGATATCAAGCCGCCCCGGCGCGGTGTGGGCGAGCCTCGCCTCCCCCCGCCCTTTTCGCTATAAAGAGCGGCTCGCACCGGAGCCGACCTTGAAGACCCTGCACACCACCGATCCCGGCTTCCCCGCGGCGTGGGCGAAGCTGTGCGCGCGCGGCTCGGAGGAGGACGAGGGCCCCGTGCGCGAGGCGGCGGCCCGCGTGGTCGCCGACGTGCGCGCCCGCGGCGACGCCGCGCTCCTCGAGCTCACCGAGCGGTTCGACGGCTGGAAGCCCGCCTCGGCGGAGGCGCTCGCCTTCGGCCCGGCCGAGTTCAAGGCCGCCTTCCGCCAGCTGCCCCGCGCCGCGCGGCAGGCGCTCGAGCTCGCCGCCGGCCGGATCACGGCCTTCCACGAGCGCGAGATCGACGCCGAGGTGAAGACCTTCCGCGATCGCGCCGGCGCCACCCTGGGCCAGGTGACGCGGCCGCTCCGGCGGGTGGGGGTCTACGCGCCGGGCGGCACCGCCCGCTACCCCTCCACCATCCTCATGACCGCCATCCCCGCCCGCGTGGCCGGGGTGGACGAGATCGTCGCCTGCTCCCCGGGCGTGCGCGGCACCGGCGAGGTGGACCTGTGGACGCTCGCCGCCTGCCACGTGGCCGGGGTCGCGAAGCTGTTCCGCGCCGGCGGGGCGCAGGCCGTGGCGGCCATGGCCTACGGCACCGCCACCGTGCCGCCGGTCGACAAGATCTGCGGGCCCGGCAACGCCTACGTGGCCGCAGCCAAGCGGCTCGTCTTCGGGCAGGTCGACATCGACATGATCGCCGGCCCGACCGAGGTGGTGGTGGTGGCCGGGCCCAGGGCCGACCCGCGCGAGGCGGCGAGCGACCTCTTGGCGCAGGCCGAGCACGACGTGCGCGCCGTGCCGGTGCTCCTCACCCCGTCCCCGGCGCTGGCCGAGGAGGTGGACGCGGAGGTGGCCCGGCAGCTCGCCGACCTCCCCCGCCGCGAGATCGCGGGCCGCTCCATCGCCGAGCGCGGCGCGCTGGTGGTGACGCGCGACGTGGCGGAGGCGGTGGCGCTCGCGGACGACTTCGCGCCGGAGCACCTGGCGCTGCTCCTCCCCGACGCCGCCCGCTGGGTGAGGCGCATCCGTCGCGCCGGCGCGGTCTTCGCCGGCACCAACACCCCGGAGGCGGTGGGCGACTACGTGGCGGGGCCGAGCCACGTCCTGCCCACCGCGGGCACGGCGCGCTTCGCCTCGCCGCTGTCGGTCGCCACCTTCCGCCGGCGGATGAGCGTGCTCGACCTGTCGCCAGCCGCGCTGGCGGCGGTCGCGCCCGCGGTGGAGGCGCTGGCGGCGGCAGAGGGGTTCGAGGCGCACGCGCGGGCGGTCCGGTTCAGGGTGGCGGCGGGCAAGGCGCGCCCGAGCGCGCCGCGCAAGGTGAGCAAGGGGAGAGGGACGAAGGCGAAGCCCCGCCTGCTGAAGGTGGTGCGATGAGCTGGAAGGAGCACCTGCGGCCGGCGGTCTTCGACCTGTCGCTCTACAGCCCGTTCGACTACGCCACCGCGCCGAGGGAGCTGGTGCGGCTCGACGCCAACGAGGCGGCCTACCCGCTCGAGGCGGACGAGCTCGCCGCCTTCCAGCGCGAGCTCGGGAAGGTCGCCTTCCACCGCTACCCGGAGGTCTCGGCGCGGCCGCTGCGCGAGGCGCTGGCGCGGCGCTGGGGCGTCCGGCCCGAGCAGCTCCTCCTCGGCAACGGCTCGGACGAGATCATCTCCATCCTGCTCACCGCCTTCGGCGGCGGGCGCGACGGCCGGGCGGCGCGGGTGCTCTACCCGGCGCCCACCTTCGGCGAGTACGAGGCCATCGCGCTCGCCCACGGCGCGGTGCCGCTGCCGGTGCCGCTCGACGCGCGGTTCCAGCTCGACGAGGCGGCGCTGCTCGAGGCCATCCGCCGCGAGCGGCCGGCGCTCGCCTTCTACGCCTCCCCCAACAACCCCACCGGCAACCGCTTCGACGCGGGCGCCATGGAGCGGCTGGCGCGGGCGATGGAGGGCGTGGCGGTGGTGGACGAGGCCTACGGCGACTTCGGCGGGGCGACGCAGCTCGGCCGGGTGGGCGAGGTGCCGGGGCTGTTCGTCATGCGGACGCTCTCCAAGATCGGCCTCGCCGCGCTCCGGCTCGGCGCGCTGGTCGGCCCGGCCGACGCCATCGCCGAGCTGCACAAGGTGCGGCTCCCCTACAACGTGAACTCGGTCTCGATCGCGCTCGCCTGCGCCGCGCTCGACGAGCCCGCGGCGCTCGACGCGCGCATCCGGCGGGTGGCCGAGCGGCGCCGCGAGCTCGAGGCCGGGCTGCGGGCGCTGCCGGCCCTCACCGTCTTCCCGAGCGACTCGAACTTCGTCCTGGTGCGGGTGGCGGACGCGCCGGCCGTCTTCCGGGCCCTGCTCGCGCGCGGCGTCCTCGTGCGCAACCTGTCCCGCCCCGGCCCGCTGCACGACTGCCTGCGCATCACGGCCGGAACCTCCGAGGAGAACGAAGCGTGCCTGCGAGCCCTGCGCGCCGTCCTGGCGTGAAAGCTGCCCGCCGCGCGGGCAAGGTGGCGCGGAAGACGCGCGAGACCGACGTCCGGCTCGAGCTCGCGCTCGCGCCCGGCCCGGCCGACGTGTCGACCGGCGTGCCGTTCTTCGACCACATGCTGGAGCAGCTCTCGAAGCACGGCGGCATGGCGCTCACCGTGAAGGCCGAGGGCGACCTGCAGGTGGACGCCCACCACACGGTGGAGGACGTCGGCATCGCGGTCGGCGAGGCGCTGAAGCAGGCGCTCCACGACAAGACCGGGATCGCGCGCTACGGCCACGCGGTGGTGCCGCTCGACGAGGCGCTGGTGGAGGCGGTGGTCGACCTCTCCGGCCGCCCGCACCTCACCTTCCACGCCGACCTGCCCTCCGGGAAGAAGTTCATCGGCGCCTACGACGTGGACCTCACCCGCGACTTCTTCCAGGCGCTCGTGAACCACGCCGCGCTCTGCCTGCACGTGAACGTCCGCTACGGCCGCAACCTGCACCACGTGGTGGAGGCCATCTTCAAGGCCACCGCCCGCGCGCTGCGCGCCGCCACCGCGGTCGAGGGCGGCGGGCTGCCGTCGACGAAAGGAACGCTGTGAACCCGCGTGGCGAGCGCAGGGGCAGCCGGAGGAGGCTGGCCCGGAGCGAGCGGGGGGTCTGGGGGGGCTTCATCCCCCCAGCTCAAAGGAGGCTGTTGTGATCGCGCTCCTCGACTACGGCGCCGGGAACCTGCGCTCGGTCGAGAACGCGCTCCGCGCCGTGGGCGCGGCGGTGGAGGTGACGCGCGACCCCGAGGCGGTGCGGCGGGCCGAGCGGGTGGTGGTGCCGGGGCAGGGCTCCATGAGGGCCTGCGCCGACGCCATGCGCGCCTCCGGCTGCGCCGAGGCGCTCGTCGAGGCGGTGCGGCGCGGCACGCCGGTCCTCGGCATCTGCGTCGGCCTGCAGCTCCTCTTCGAGGAGGGGGAAGAGCACGGCGGCGTGCGTGGGCTCGGGCTCGTCCCGGGCAAGATCGCGCGGTTGCCCGACACGGTGAAGCTGCCCCACATCGGCTGGAGCCCGGTGCGCGCCACCGCCGCCTGCCACCCGCTCTTCCGCCCGCTCGACGGGAAGTACGTCTACTTCGCCCACTCCTTCGCCGCGCCGGCGGACGTGCCCGGCGTGTCGCTGGTGGCGGTGCACGGCGCGCCGTACTGCGCCGCGTACGCGCGGGACAACCTGTTCGCGGTCCAGTTCCACCCGGAGAAGAGCCAGCAGGTCGGCCTCTCGCTCCTCGAGCGGTTCGTGAAGGTCCAGCCGGCATGATCGTCCTCCCAGCCATCGACCTCATGGGCGGCGAGGTGGTGCGGCTCCAGAAGGGCGACTTCGGGACGCGCAAGGCCTACGCCGCTGATCCGGCCGAGGTGGCGCGCGGCTTCGGCGCCGCCGGGGCGCAGCGCATCCACGTGGTCGACCTCGACGGCGCCCGGGCCGGGCGCCCGGTGAACCTCGAGGCGATCGGCGCCATCGCCGCGGCCGGGGTGCCGTTCGAGGTGGGCGGCGGCCTGCGCACGCTCGCCGACGTCGAGCGGGTGCTGAACCTCGGCGCCGCCTTCGCCGTGCTCGGCACGGCGGCGGTGCACCGGCTCGAGCTCGTGCGCGAGGCGTGCGCGCGCTTCCCGGGCCGGATCGTCTGCGGCATCGACGCCAAGGGGGGCGAGGTGGCGGTCGCCGGCTGGGAGCAGGGGAGCGGGCTCCCGGCGGCGGAGGTCGCCCGGCGCGTGAAGGCGGCGGGCGTGGCGCTGGTCGAGTACACCGACGTGGCGCGCGACGGCATGTTCACCGGCGTCGACGCGGCGGGCGCGGCCAGGCTCGCCCGCGAGGCCGGGGTGGAGGTGGTCGCCTCGGGCGGGGTCGCCTCGCTCGAGGACGTGCGCGCCTGCCGCGCCGCCGGCCTGGCCGGCGTCATCGTGGGCAAGGCGCTCTACGAGGGCCGGATCGAGCTCCCGCAGGCGCTCCGGGCGGCCTCGGGCGAGGAGCGGCGCTGATGCCGGCGAAGCGCATCATCCCCTGCCTCGACGTGAAGGACGGGCGCGTCGTGAAGGGCGTCCACTTCGAGAACCTCCGCGACGCCGGCGATCCGGTCGAGGCGGCGAGCCGCTACGACGCGCAGGGCGCCGACGAGGTCACCTACCTCGACATCGCCGCCACCCGCGAGAACCGCGGCACGCTGCTCGCGCTGGTGGAGCGCACCGCCGCCTGCGTCTTCGCCCCGCTGACGGTGGGCGGGGGCGTGCGCAGCGAGGCGGAGATGGTGGCGCTGCTCCGCGCCGGCGCCGACAAGGTGAGCGTGAACTCGGCGGCGGTGAAGGACCCCGGCCTCGTCGACCGGCTGTCGGCGGTGGCGGGCGCGCAGGCGCTCGTGGTCGCCATCGACGTGAAGCGGCGCCCGGCCGGCGGCTGGGAGGTCTACATCGCGGGCGGGACGAAGCCCACCGGCCTCGAGGGCGTCGCCTGGGCGGTCGAGGTGGCGCGGCGGGGCGCGGGCGAGCTGCTCCTCACCAGCATGGACCGCGACGGGACACGCGGCGGCTACGACCTGGAGCTGCTGGAGAAGGTGTGCGGCGCGGTCTCCATCCCGGTCATCGCCTCCGGCGGCGTCGGGACCCTCGAGCACCTCGCCGAGGGGCTCCGCTACGCCGACGCCGCGCTCGCCGCCAGCATCTTCCACGACGGGGAGTACACGGTGGGCGAGGCGAAGGCGTACCTGCGCCAGCGCGGCTTCGAGGTGCGGCCGTGAGCGCGCAGGTGGCGGTCGCGCCGGGCGAGCTGGCCCGGGTGAAGTTCGACGAGCGCGGGCTCGTGCCGGTGATCGCGCAGGAGCTGGACGGCACCGTGCTCATGCTCGCCTGGGCGAACCGCGAGGCGCTGGCGCTCACGGTCGAGGGCGGCCGGGCCGTCTACTGGTCGCGCAGCCGCCGCGAGCTGTGGCGCAAGGGGGACACGAGCGGGCACGCCCAGGAGGTGGTCGCGATCCGGGTGGACTGCGACGGGGACACCGTGCTCTACACCGTCCGCCAGGCCGGGCCCGCCTGCCACACGGGCGCCCGCAGCTGCTTCGACCCGGATCCTGCGGCGGGAGACCCCCCGCCCCACCACGAGCGGTGATCACATGGCCGACGAAAAATTCCTCGCCCAGCTCTGGGCCGTCATCGAGTCGCGCAAGGCGGACGAAGGCGCCGCCGAGAGCTACACCCGCAAGCTCCTCGGGAACCCCAGCAAGATCCGGAAGAAGGTCACCGAGGAGGCCTACGAGGTGAACGAGGCGCACCAGGCGCTGCTCGACGGCAAGGACTCGAAGGACCACCTGGCGCACGAGGCCGCCGACCTCGTCTACCACCTGTTCGTCCTGCTCGCGTCGGCCGACGTGACCCCCCAGGCGGTCTACGCCGAGCTCGCCCGCCGGCACGCGCCCAGGCCGGCCGGGGGTCCTGGGGCCGGCGAAACCCCTTGACCGCGAACTGGTTTTTGTCTTAAAGACGGCCCTTCAGTCACCCGACAGGCCGGGCGTTTTGCCGCCCGGCTTGTCGCCTTTTCGGAACCTTCTCCCCCAGGGAACCACGCATGACGGGTGTGCGAGTCAAGGATGGCGAGTCGTTCGAGAACGCCATGAAGCGCTTCAAGAAGCAGTGCGAGAAGGCCGGCATCCTCTCGGAGATCCGCAAGCGCGAGCACTACGAGAAGCCGAGCGTGAAGCGCAAGAAGAAGGCGCTCGCCGCCAAGAAGCGCGCCCTCAAGAAGATGCGGAAGGCGTTCTAGGCCGCCCCATGGCGCTCAAGGAGCAGCTCGACGCGGACCTGAAGTCCGCGATGCGCGAGAAGGACCAGCTCAAGCTGTCCACGGTCCGGATGCTGAAGAGCGCCATCAAGTACCGCGAGATCGAGCTCATGAAGCCGCTCGACGACGCGGGCGTGCACGCCGTCATCGCCTCCGAGATCAAGCGCCGCCGCGACGCCGTCGAGCAGTACCGGGCCGGCGGCCGCGAGGACCTGGCCGGGAAGGAAGAGGCCGAGATCGCGGTGCTGCAGGGCTGGATGCCGGCGCAGCTGGCGCCGGACGAGCTGGCGAAGATCGTCGACGCGGTGATCGCCCGCGTGGGCGCGCAGGGCCCGAAGGACATGGGCAAGGTCATGAAGGAGCTGCTCCCCGAGGTGCAGGGCAAGGCCGAGGGCAAGGCGGTGAGCGAGCTCGTGAAGCAGCGGCTCGCCAGGCCGTAGGCCGGGGGCGCGTCCCCCGCCGAGGTGTGGCGGTGGCATGATCCCGGAAGCGGTCATCGACGAGATCCGCAGCCGCGTGGACATCGTGGCGGTGATCGGCCGCCACATGGAGCTCAAGCGGTCGGGCCGGACGTGGAAGGGCTGCTGCGTCTTTCACGGTGAGCGGACGGCCAGCTTTCACGTGTACCCGGAGGACCGGCACTTCAAGTGCTACGGCTGCGGGGAGTACGGCGACGTCTTCAAGTTCCTGCAGAAGCTGCAGGGCAGGGAGTTTCCAGAGATCGTGCGCGCGCTGGCGTCGGAGGTCGGGGTGGAGATCCCCGAGCGCGAGGAGGACTCGGCCGAGCAGCGCCGGAGGCGCGAGGAGCGCGCCGAGGTGCTCGCCGCGTGCGCCGCCGCCGCCCGCTACTTCGCGGCGCGCCTGGCGAGCGCCCACGGCGAGGTCGGCCGCGCCTACCTCGCCTCGCGCGGGCTCACCGGCGAGACCGTGGAGCGCTTCCGCCTGGGCCTCGCCTCCACCGCGTGGGACGACCTCACCGCCCGGCTGGCGCCGAAGGGCGTCACCGAGGGCGCGCTCGACAAGGCGGGCCTGGTCGCGCACCGCGAGGGCGGCGGCCGCTACGACCGCTTCCGCGCCCGGCTCATGGTCCCCATCTCCGGGCTCGACGGCGAGGTGATCGGCTTCGGCGGGCGCGTGCTGCCCGGCGCCCCCGACAAGCTCGCCAAGTACATCAACTCCCCGGAGTCCGTCCTCTACAAGAAGAGCAAGGTGCTCTACGGGATCGACCTCGCCCGCGAGCACATCCGCCGCACGCGGCAGGCGGTGCTGGTGGAGGGGTACTTCGACGTCATCGGCCTGCACCAGGCGGGCGTGAAGAACGCGGTGGCGGTGTGCGGCACCGCGCTCACCCCGGAGCACGTCGAGCTGCTCAAGCGGTGCGACTGCCGCGAGGTGGTGCTGCTGTTCGACGGCGACCCGGCCGGCCAGGCCGCCCCCGCCCGCGCCGCCCAGGCGCTGCTCCCCTCCGGCGTCACCGGGAAGGTCGCCCTCCTGCCGACCGCCGGCGGCAAGGTCGACCCCGACGAGTTCGCCCGCAGCCAGGGCCTCTCGGCGCTCGAGGCGCTCGTCGCCGCGGCGCCGCCGCTCACCGAGTTCCTGCTGGAGCGGGCGGTGCGGGTGCACTGCGGCGAGGCGCCGGCCGCGGCGCCCATGGAGTCCAAGCTGGCCGCCTTCCGCGAGCTGAAGCCGTTCCTGGGGCTCGTCCCGGCCGGGCTCGCCCGCACCTTCTTCGAGGAGCGGGTGGCGAAGCGCCTCGACGTCTCGCCCGCCGCGCTGGCGGCCGAGGTCGAGGCCGGCGGCGCGGCCGCCGAGGTCTCCTCCCGCCCGCACCAGCTCACCCCGCCGGAGCCGGCGCCCGCCCCCCGCGCCAGGCCCGCGGCGCCGGCCGCCCGCGGCGCCCTGTGGGGACCGGCGGTGGACGCGCTCGGGCTCCTCGCCAGCTTCCCCCAGCTCGCCGCGCTCGCCCGCGAGGAGCACCTCCTGGCGCTGTTCGAGGCCGGCCCGCTCGAGGCGCTGGTGCGCGAGCTGCTCGAGGGCGCCCTCCCGGCGGAGGCGCTCCCGGAGCGGCTCGCCCCGCACCTCCAGCCGAAGGACGTCGCCCACGTGCGCGACCTCCTCGGCCCCGCCCGCCCCGCCACCGAGGCGGCCGAGCGGGCGCTCCGCGAGGCCATCCTGCGGGCCCGGCTGGCGGCGGTGGAGCAGGAGCACGATCGCCTGACCGAGGCGGTGAAGCGGGCGGGCACGCCCGCGCCGGCGGACCTCGCGACGCGGCAGATCGCGACGTGGCGCCGGCTCGCCGAGTTGAAGAAACGGCTCGAAAAACTGGAGCGAGGATGAAAGGCGCGCTGCGGAACATTCTCAAGAGGTTCAGCGGGCTCGGTCCGTCCGCTCCGGTTACAAAAGTCCCTTCTCCCGAGCAGCGCAAGGAGCGTCCGTCCATGACGACGTCGAAGTCTCACGCCGCCAAGAAGCCGCACAAGAAGGCGCGGCCGGCCAAGTCACGGCCCGAACGCCCGGAGAGGGAGCGCGCGGCCAAGGGAGCGAAGGCCGCCCGCCCGGCGCGCGAGGCGCGCGCCCCCGAGAAGAAGGCCGCCCGCGCGGTGCGCCCGGCGCACGCCGAGAAGGCCGAGAAGGAGCTCCAGGAGAAGAAGCCGAAGCGCGCCGCGCAACCCGTGGTCCGCAAGGGCGGGGAGCGGGACGGCGCGCGCGCCGACGCGGGCGAGGAGAAGCGCGCCCGCAAGGGGGCGCCGGCCGAGGAGCGCGACGAGGCGAAGCCGGCCGAGGCCGAGGAGGCCGAGGAGGCCGAGGCCGAGGCGGACGACGACGACGAGGCCGACCCCGAGCTGGCCGAGCGCTCCGAGGTGAAGGCGCTCATGGAGCGCGGCCGCGACAAGGGCTTCCTCACCTACGACGAGGTGAACGACGCGCTGCCGGCGGACATCGTCTCGTCCGAGCAGATCGACGACGTCATGTCGATGTTCGGCGACCACGACATCGAGGTGGTCGACGACGCCAAGAAGATGAAGCTGCCCGACAAGCCGCCGGAGCAGCCCGAGGCGAAGAACGAGGAGGAGGCGGAGGAGAAGGAGGAGGAGGACCCCGGCTACGGGAAGTCCAACGACCCGGTGCGCATGTACCTGCGCAAGATGGGGTCGGTCTCCCTGCTCACCCGCGAGGGCGAGGTCGAGATCGCGAAGCGCATCGAGGAGGGCGAGAAGGAGGTCCTCGCCTCGGTGCTCGCGTCCTCCATCGCCATCAAGGAGATCCTCGACCTCGGCGAGCGCCTCAAGAAGGGCAAGATCCGCGTCCGCGAGATCATCAAGGACGCCGGCGACGAGTCGTCGGCCGACGAGCCGGAGGCGGAGGAGGCCGAGGAGAGCGAGGCCGCCGTCGAGGGCGACGGGGACGGCGAGGCGGTCGAGGCGGCCGGCGACGGGGCGGCCGCGGGCGACGGCGCCGAGCCGGTCGCGCCCAAGCTCCCCAAGGACGAGGAGCGCAAGGTCGAGCACGTCCTGAAGCACATCGACCTCATCCGCAAGCTCGAGCAGGACGTCGTCAAGATCAAGGAGACCCTCGCCTCGAAGAAGATGTCGGAGGTGAAGCGGAAGGAGCTGAAGACCGACATCAAGGCCGTCGAGATGCAGATGGTCGAGAACCTCGAGGCCATCCAGCTCAACAAGAAGCAGATCGACCGCATCGTCCTGAAGCTCAAGGGCCTCATCAAGCGGGTCGAGGAGGCCGAGCGCGAGCTCATCGACTGCGAGCGCCGCGTCGACGTGCCGGTGAAGGACCTGAAGCGCCTGCTGCGCGACGCGCGCACCGACGAGGGCGAGCGGAAGAAGCTGGCGAAGAAGCTCCGCCTGTCGCCGGAGGAGCTCGAGGACCTCGACCGCGTGGTGCGCAACGCCATCCGCAAGATCCTGCGCGTGCAGGAGGAGGCGATGCTCCCGGTCGAGGAGCTGCGCCGCACCTACCGGCAGATCAGCGAGGGCGAGCGCCGCGCCGAGCGCGCCAAGACCGAGCTGGTCGAGGCGAACCTGCGCCTCGTGGTCTCCATCGCGAAGAAGTACACGAACCGCGGCCTCCAGTTCCTGGACCTCATCCAGGAGGGCAACATCGGCCTCATGAAGGCGGTCGACAAGTTCGAGTACAAGCGCGGCTACAAGTTCTCGACCTACGCCACCTGGTGGATCCGGCAGGCCATCACGCGCGCCATCGCCGACCAGGCGCGGACCATCCGCATCCCGGTCCACATGATCGAGACCATCAACAAGCTCATCCGCACGAGCCGCTACCTCGTCCAGGAGCTGGGCCGCGAGCCCACCCCGGAGGAGATCGCGGAGAAGATGGAGCTGCCGCTCGACAAGGTGCGCAAGGTCCTCAAGATCGCGAAGGAGCCCATCTCGCTCGAGACGCCCATCGGCGAGGAGGAGGACAGCCACCTCGGCGACTTCATCGAGGACAAGGCGATCGTCTCCCCGTCCGACGCGGTCATCAACATGAACCTGGCCGAGCAGACGCGGAAGGTGCTCGCCACGCTCACGCCGCGCGAGGAGAAGGTCCTGCGCATGCGCTTCGGCATCGGCGAGAAGTCCGACCACACCCTCGAGGAGGTGGGCCAGGACTTCGAGGTCACCCGCGAGCGCATCCGCCAGATCGAGGCCAAGGCGCTGCGCAAGCTCCGCCACCCGAGCCGCTCGAAGCGGCTCAAGAGCTTCGTGGAGAACTAGGGCCCATCGCTTAACGGTAAAGCTGTCGGCTCATAACCGATCGGATCCAGGTTCGAATCCTGGTGGGCCCATCCCCGGAGAGCCGGGCGAAAAACCGGGCGCGATGCGCGCGCCCTCATGGAGGAAGCACCCTTGTCGCTGCGTGAGAAGCTGAAGGCGCTGGAGGAGCTGCAGCAGATCGACCTCGACGCGGGCGGGCTGCGCGGAGAGGCGGACACCGTCCCGGCGCGCCGGGCGGAGATCGAGGCCGGCGTCGCGGCCGCCCGGAAGGCCTACGAGACGGAGAAGGCGCGCCTCGAGGACAACGAGCGCGAGCGCCGCCAGATCGAGCTGCTGCTCGGGATGGAGCGGGACAAGGTGAAGAAGTGGGAGGGGCGCCTGGGCGAGATCAAGACGCCGCGCGAGTACGCCGCGCTCTCCCGCGAGATCGAGATCGCGAAGAAGACCAACGAGGGGCAGTCCGAGCAGATGAAGGCGCTCGCCGCCGCCGCGGTCGAGCTGAAGAAGAGCCTCGACGCCGCCGCCGACGCGCTCTCCGAGCGCGAGCTGGGCGCCCAGGACGAGCTGGCCGCGCTGGGCAAGCGCGCCGCCGAGTACGAGGTGAAGCTGCGCGAGCTGGAGGCGCGGCGCGGCGAGGCCTCGAAGCAGGTCGACCCGGCGCTCCTCTCCCGGTACGAGAACATCAAGCGCAAGCGCGCCGGCGTGGCGGTCGCGCCGGTGGTCGGCACCACCTGCCGCGGCTGCAACCGCAACATCCCGCCCCAGCTCGGCATCGTCCTGCAGCGGGCGGACTCGGTCGAGACCTGCCCCAACTGCAACCGCATCATCTACTCGGCCGAGGCGGTGAACCCGCCCGCCGCGACCGCCTGACCGTGTCGGTCCTCGTCGACCTGCTCCGCTTCATCGCGGCCAACGAGCAGCTGCCGCGCACGCTGCAGCGCTACGCCGGCCACGACCGCGACGCGATCGGCAAGCTCATCGCGGCCGCCGCCGACCGCCTGGAGGAGTCGGAGAAGGCCGCCGAGCCCGCCCCGGGCCCCCGGGGCAAGACGGGGCTCAAGGTGCGCAAGCAGAGCGAGGTCGAGCGCGCCGCCAAGCAGAGCGCCGAGGAGCTCGACGCCGCCATGAACGAGTCGAAGGCCCAGCGCGAGCAGAAGAAGCGCCAGCGCGCCCTCGACGCGGAGCGCGAGCGGGCCGAGGCGGTGGAGAAGGCGGCCGAGCTGCCGCCGCGGGTGCGGCTCTTCACCGACGGCGCCGCCCGCGGCAACCCCGGCCCGGCCGGCGCGGGCGCGGTCATCGTGAGCCCGGCCGGCCACATCATGGCCAAGCTCGGCAAGTTCCTCGGGGACAGCACCAACAACGTCGCCGAGTACACCGGCCTCATCCTGGGCCTCAAGCGCGCCAAGGCGATGGGCATCAAGGAGCTCGACGTCTTCTCCGACTCCGAGCTGCTGGTGAAGCAGCTCGCCGGCGACTACGCGGTGAAGGCGGAGCACCTCCGGCCGCTGCACGACGAGGCGCAGGCGCTCCTCAAGGCCTTCCCGGAGGTGCGGGTGGCGCACATCCCGCGCGAGGAGAACGCGGCCGCGGACGAGATGTCGAACCGGGCCATCGACGAGCGGCTGTAGCGCCGTGGATCCCGCGCCCGCCGATCGCCCGCCGCCGCTCGCGGCGCGGCTCGTGGCCGGCGGCGCGATCGCCGGGCTGGCGCTCCTCGCCGTGGCGGTGGTGCTCCCCGGGCGCGGCTGGCCGTACAACCACGACGCGCTCTCCGCCTTCGAGCGCACCGAGTGGTTCCGGCGCGCCTTCCTGGCGGGCGATCTCTTCCCGACCTGGAGCCCCTTCTGCTTCAACGGGCACGGCACGCCCGGGCCGTTCTTCTACCACCGGCTCTTCTACACGGTCTCGGGCGCGCTGGCCGCCGCCGGCCTCTCCAGCCTGCGCGCGGTGACCGTCGCGGTGGTGCTGTTCCTCGCCGTGGGCGGCCTCGGGATGGAGCGGCTCGGCCGCGCGCTGGGGTGGCCGCTCGCGGTGCGGCTCGCCGCGGCGGCGCTGCTGATCCTCGCGCCCTACACGTACACCGACTGGCTGGTGCGCGCCGCGCTGGCCGAGCTCGCGGCGGGCATGCTGGTGCCGTGGCTGTTCGTGCACGCGCTCCGGGTCATGCGCGGCGAGCGCGCCGGCGTCGCGCTGGGGACCGTCTGGGCGCTGCTCTTCTACGCGCACGTCGTCCTCTGGCTCTACGCGACGATCTTCGTCGCGCTCGCGTTCGCCTGGGCGCTCGTGGCGCAGCGCGCAGCGCGGCGGCGCGCGCCGTGGCGGTCCCCGGTGGGCTCGAGCCTGCTCTGGACGGCCCTGGTGCTGGCGGCGACCGCCGGCGTGTACGCCGTCGCCATCCGCCGGCTCGGGCCGGCGTTCGACCTGGACAGGCTCCGCGTCTACCAGCCGGCCGAGCTCTTCCAGATCCCGAAGCGCTATCTCTCCGTCTTCAACTTCCGATGGGGCGAGCAGTGGCAGGGGCTCAGCGTCGAGATCGGGCGGGCCCCGCTCCTCGGGCTGCTCGCCCTCGCGCCCTTCGCCGCCGGCGCGCGGGGGCGGCTGTCGCGGCCGGCGCTGCTCCTCCTGGGGGGCGGGGCGCTCGTCTGCTTCGCGCTTCAGCTCGAGCTCGCCGCGCCGTTCTACCGGCGCGTGCCGCTGGTCGACGTCATCCAGTTCCCCTGGCGCCTGCTCGCCTTCATGGCCCCGGCGGCGGTGGCGCTCTTCTGCGAGCTGGCCGCCGCGGTCGCGCACGGGCCCGCGCGCGGGCCGCGGGTGGTCGCGGGGGTGGTCGTCGCCGCGGCCGTCGGCTGGCAGGTCCTCTTCGCCGCGCGCGCGCAGCACATCCGCTACGGCTGGCACCGGGCGGAGGAGATCGCGCGGGCGCTCGACGCGCTCGACGGCCCCTGGGCCGGCGGCGAGTTCCTGGCGCGCGGCGTCGCGCCGGTCCCCCCGCGCGCGCCCTTCGTGGCGCTCGACGGGTGCGCCCTGCGCGGGAGCTCCCCGGCGCGCGACCTCGCCCAGCCCTTCCACTTCACCCGCCTGGCGCTGGAGGTGGACGCCGGCCCGGGCTGCACGATCCACTTCAGCCAGTTCGCCACGCCGTTCGTGGGCGTGGAGGGCGTGCCGCCCGAGGCGGTGCGGCGCTCTCCGCACGGCACCCTCGACGTGGTGCTGGGGCCGGGGCGGCACCGGCTGGCCTTCGCGCGGCGCGGGGTCCTGGCGGCGCTCTGGGCCACCCGGGATCGCGGGCGCTGAACGCCGCCGCTTGGCAGGCCGCGCGGGCGGTGTTACATCCCCCGGGCCGGAGCCGCCCGGGCGTACGCGTCGATCTGCAGGGCAGGGGTCGCCGAGGAAAGTCCGGGCACCACAGGGCAGGGTGCCGGCCAACGGCCGGTCGGGGTGACCCGCAGGACAGCGCCACAGAGAACAGACCGCCGAACGGCGCCGCGAGGCGCGCGTGGCAAGGGTGAAACGGTGCGGTAAGAGCGCACCGCGCGCCGGGTGACCGGCGCGGCATGGCAAACCCCACCCGGTGCAAGAGCGAATAGGGAGGCATCGCCCGCGAGGGCGTGACCCGCGCGCGAGCGCGGGTCGAAGACCGGCCCGGTCGGAGCCTCCGGGTACAGCTCGCTGGAGGCGCGCGGCAACGCGCGTCCGAGAGGAATGTACGCCGCCGCCGGCCGCGAGGCCGGCGGGACAGGACCCGGCTTACAGGGCGGCTCCGGCACTTCGAGAGCATGGCCGCGCCAGCGCGCCTCGGGCGTCGCGGCGCGGCCCCGCGTCGTCAGCTCTCCGCGATGCACACCCCCACGGCCGCGCCGACAGCGGCGCCGATCCCGGCGCCGATCGGCCCGCCGAAGCCGGCGCCGATCCCGGCGCCGACCAGCGCGCCGAAGCCGCCGTACAGCGCGTCGCCCTTGGAGACGGCCGAGGCCCTGGGCTGGCCAGCGGCGCCCGGCGCGGGCCCTGCGTTGAGCACGCTCGCCACGGCCAGCGCGGCCGGGCTGGACGCCTGGTCGAGCACGAGGGCCCGGTAATACGAGCGGACCCGCTTGGCCAGCTCGGGGTCGGAGCCGTCCGGAGCGGCGAAGAGCCGGTCGAAGATGGCCGCGAGCTCCTTCGCCTCACCGCCGGTGATCGCCTCCCGTGCGACGAGCGCGGACAGTCCCGCGTGGACCGCCTTCTTCCGATCCCCGGCGCTCTCGGCCAGCAGCCGCGTGAGCTCGCCGCGGACGGCGAGGCTGACGTCTCCCGCGCCGATCGCCGAAGCCCGGGCCATCCACGTGCCGTCCGCCGTCCTGGTGGTGCGTTCGTGTTCCATGGCAGCTCCCCTCGATCGCGTCCAGGAGGCGCTGCCTCGCCGGGCGCTTCACGCGCCGGAGCCCTGCTCCGCACCGCGTTGATATTGATCAAGTAGCGTCGCGCCCCGCGATGTGACCTTCGCCCAGCGTCGCGGTCCCTGACGGAGCGGCGAGGTGGGCGATGCACCGCGCCGGCGCACCGGCGGCGAGGGCGACGCGTGGATCGCGCGTCAGCTCGGCGAGCGCCGAGGCGATCGGGGCTTCGGCGGCGAGCTCCAGCCGCTCGAGCCGCACCCCGCGGTCGGGAAGCCGTGAGCACGGGTGCGGGGTCGCGCCCCAGTCGATCACGCTCGGCAACCCGCCGGGCGGCCGCGAGCCGTCGGATGGGAGCGCCAGGGTCCACCGGAGCTGGCCGCGCTGCATGGGGGTCGGGAGGCCGACCGCGGCCGGCTCGAGCCCGGCCGCGGTGGCGAGCCGCCGGATCGCCGCGCCCAGCGCTCCCGTCCGGACCACCCAGTGCAGGAGCCGCGGGCCCCGCTCCAGCGACGCGCGCGTCGCGTCGCCGTCGAGCCCGAACAGCCGGGAGCGGGGCGGCTCGGGCTGCGCGGGGTCGGGCGCGAGGACCTCCAGGTAGACGTCCTCGCCGAGCCGCAGCAGCGCGTTGTGCGTCCCGAACCCCAGGTGCTGTCCGCCGGGCTCGGGCGCGACGCCGACCCGCTCCCGCACCCAGCGCATGCCCTCGTCCAGGGTAAGAGCCGCCACGACCAGGTGGTCGAGCTCGATCATCTCGCGTCCCCCACGCGCGCGATCCTAACCTCGCGTGCCGGGGGGCGCCGGCAAGCTCGAGCGACGTCGCGGTGAGGACCACGACCCCCGTGGCCCTGGCGAGGGCGGCTGCGGCTCCTGGGCCCGGGTGCCCCGCTAGTGCTTCGGCTGCGCCTGGCTCGCCTGCGGGCGCGCGCCCGCGGCGGAGGCCGTGGCGCTGGCGGTGGCGCCCTCGCCGAGCTGGCGCATCAGGCCGAGCGCGTCCCACTGCACCCAGTCCTCGAGGAGCTTGCCGCCCTTGAAATGGCTGATGGAGATCCCCTCCACCGTGCAGCGCCGGCCGGTCGGCGCGACGCCCATGAGCTGGCCCTGGTGCGTGCCGCTCATGCGCCACTGGGTGATGCAGGTGTCGCCGTCGGCGTCCACCCAGCTGCGGAGGATGCTGGGCGAGAGGTCAGGGAAGGCCGTGCGGTACATGCGGCAGTACTCCTTCTCCTGCTTCAGATCGGCGTCCCCCGTCACCGGGTCGTGCGCCCGGTAGCCGGGATCGCAGATCTCGTCGTACGCGCCGAAGTTCCCCTTCCCGAACGCCTCCTCGAGCAACCGGCGCTGGGCCTGCTTGATGTCGACGGCCATGGCTCTCTCCTCGCCGCGCGGATGTGGCGGCGGGGGGAGATCTGCGCAGTCCTCGCGCGCCTGCAAGGGCCGCGGGGCGCGGAGACGGCGAGCCCCCGCGAGGCTGGGCTCGCGGGGGCCAGCGTTCGTTTCGGGAATGGCGCCGGCGCCTGCAGGCCGAGCTGCGCGCGGCGGCCTGGCCGGACGCCCGCGTTGCCGTTGACGGTCACGACCCCCAACGGCACCAGCGCGCCGCTCGACTTCCTCCAGGATCGCCGCCGACAGGACGCTCGGGGCCTGCCGCCGACGTCACGACCGGCGCCCCGCACGCCGGGGTGTGGCTGCAGCACTAGCCCCCTCGATCGGAGGTCCGCCGGCGTGATCGCGCAACGCGGGCGAGGCCGTCGGCGGACCTCCTCGGGCAGGGCCGGCTTCCCCCCGTCCGAGACCACGCCCGCGTCCCCCGTCGCTGCGACCGCGACGAGGGACGCCCGCGCTCACGAGGGCGTCGCCTCGCGGGCGGCGTGGATCGGCAGGTCGAGCGCCTCGGCGTTCGCGGCCGGGACGTCGTCGGTGGCGGGCTCGCCGCGCGCGGCCGCCCGGTGGTCGCGCGCGATGAGGAGGTAGATGGCGGGCAGGAAGAAGAGCGTGAACACCGTCCCGATCGCCATGCCGGAGACGAGGACGAGCCCGATGCTGTTCCGCGCCTTCGCCCCCGGCCCGGTCACCAGCGTCAGCGGGAAGTGACCGAGGACGGTCGCCACGCTCGTCATGAGGATGGGGCGGAGGCGCGTCACCGCGGCGCTCTTCACCGCCTCGAGCTTCGAGAGCCCCTGCTCCTGCAGCTTGTTGGCGAACTCGACGATGAGGATGCCGTTCTTGGCGACGAGCCCGACCAGCGTCACGAGCCCCACCTGCGAGTAGACGTTGAGCGTCGTCGTCCAGCCGTCGGTGAAGTAGTGGAGCGTCGGGTTGGGCATCTTCAGGAACATCATCACCATCGCGCCGAACATGCCGAGGGGCACGGACCCGGCCAGGATCACGAACGGATCGCGGAAGCTGTTGAACTGCGCGGCGAGCACCAGGAAGATGAGCACCACCGCGAGCAGGAACGCCGGCACGAACTTGTTCCCCTCCGTCCGGAGCTGGCGCGACTCGCCCGTGTAGTCGAGCGTGTACCCCTTCGGCAGGATCTTGGCGGACTCGCCCTCCAGGAACCGCAGCGCCTCGTCGAGCGGCCGCATCGCCACCCCGCTGATCTTCACGGAGTTGAGCTGCTGGAAGCGGTTGAGCGAGCGCGGCGTGACCGTGTCGCGGATGCGGGCGATGGAGTCGAGCGACACCAGCTGGCCGTCGCGGCCGTTCACGTAGATGTCCTTGAGCTGCTCGGGGTTGAGGCGCTCGGAGCGCAGCACCTGCGGGATGACCTTGTAGCTGCGGCCGCCGATGCTGAACCGGTTGACGAAGTGGCCGCCCGTGGCCGCCCCGAGGTCCTGCCCCACGCCCTGGAGGTTCAGCCCCAGCTGCGCCACCTTCTCGCGGTCGAGCTCCACCTCGGACGAGGGCTGGTCCACCTTGACGTCGATGAGCGGCGGGAAGGCGAACATCTTGCTCGCCACCGCCCGCTCCTGGACCTTCTTCGCGAGCTCGAGCACCTGCGCGGTGTCCGCGGTCGAGGCGATGACGAACTCGACGGGGAACTGGCCGCCGCCGGGCAGCGCGGGCGGCAGGATGGGGAAGGTCTCGATCCCCGGGATCCTGGAGACGCGCGCCGTCACCTCCGGCAGGATCTGGAACGCGTTCCGCTTCCGATCCTCCCACGGCGTGAGCGTCGTCCCCCAGAACCCGGTGTCGGGCGAGGTGACCTGGAAGACGAAGCTCGACTCCGGGAGATCCTTCACCGTCCGGAACACCTCGTGCGTCAGCGGCGCGAGCTGGTCGGCCGTGGAGTTCGAGGGCGTGTTGACGACGCCCAGGATGACGCCCTGGTCCTCCGTCGGCGCGAGCTCGCGCGGGGCCTGCGAGAACATCGCGAGCGCGAGCAAGCTCAGCACGATCCAGGCCGCGTAGATGGAGCCGCGCGAGCCGCTCAGCGATCGGTCGAGGAGGCGCGCGTAGACCGCCTTGATGCGCTCGAAGCCGCGGCTGATGCGCGCCGCGAGCCCTCGCTCCTCACGGCGCAGGAGGTACGCCGACATCATGGGCGAGAGCGTCAGCGCCACGACGCCGGAGATGGCGACGGCGCCGGCGAGGGTGAGGGCGAACTCCCGGAACAGCGAGCCGGTGAGCCCCCCCTGGAAGGCGATGGGCGCGTAGACCGCCGCGAGCGTGATGGTCATCGCGATGATCGGCCCGACGAGCTCTCGCACGCCGAGGATCGCCGCGTCCACGGGCCGCGCCCCCTCGCGCAGGTGCCGCTCGACGTTCTCGACCACGACGATGGCGTCGTCGACCACGAGCCCGACCGAGAGCACGATGGCGAGGAGCGTCAGGAGGTTCACCGTGAACCCGAAGACCTGCATCAGGAACACCGCCCCGATGAGCGACACCGGGATGGCGACGACCGGGATGAGGACCGACCGGAGCGACCCGAGGAAGAGGAAGATGACGAGGACCACGATGAGGAGCGTCTCCGTGAGCGTGGTCTGCACCTCGTGGATGGCGCTGCGGATGTAGTCGGTGGCGTCGTAGGCGACCCGGGCCTGGATCTGCTCCGGGAGGTCCTGCTGGAGCGACGCCATCTCCGCGCGGACGCGCTGGACGACCTCGAGGGCGTTCGCGTTCGGGAGCGCCCAGACGCCGATGAACACGGCGGTCTGCCCGTTGAAGTTCACCGCGGTGTCGTAGTCCTCCGCGCCGAGCACCACGTCGGCGATGTCGCCGAGCCGGACCGTCGCCCCGTCCTTCTCGCGGACGACGAGCTCCCGGAACTCCTTCTCCGAGTGCAGGTCCGTGTTCGCGGTGAGGTTCACCTGGACGAGCGAGCCCTTGGTCTGGCCCACGGCGGCGAGGTAGTTGTTGGCGGCCAACGCCTGCCGCACCTGGGCCGGGCTCACGTTGAGGGCCGCCATCCGATCCGGCTTGAGCCAGATGCGCATGGCGAAGGTCCGCGCCCCGATGATGTCGGCGCGCTGCACGCCCTGGATGGCCGAGAGCCGCGGCTGGACCACGCGGACCAGGTAGTCGGTGATCTCGTTCTGCTTCAGGAACGCCGAGGAGAAGGAGAGGTAGGTGGAGGCGAACTGGCTGTCGGCCGAGACGATGCTCAGGACCGGCACCTCCGCGTCCGGAGGCAGGTCGCCGCGGACCTGGTCGACCTTCGAGCCGATCTCCGAGAGCGCCCGGGTGGCGTCGTAGTTGAGCCGCAGCCGCGCCCGGATGATGGACACGTTCTGCTTGCTCTCCGACTCGATGTAGTCGATGCCGTCGGCCGCGGCGATCACCCGCTCCAGCGGGGTGGTGATGAACCCGCGCACGAGCTCGGCGTTCGCCCCCACGTACGTCGTGGTGACGGTGATCTCGGCGTTCTCGCTCCGCGGGTACTGGCGGGCGTTGAGCGTCCGGATGGCCTGGATGCCCGCGATCACGATGACGAGGCTGACGACGACGGCGATGACCGGGCGTCGGATGAAGATGTCGGTGAACCTCATGGCGCGCTCCGCTCCCTTCACTCTTCCGTCGGCTTCGGCGCGAGCTGCGCCTTCGGCGCCAGGGTGTCGTCGACCGCGACCGCGGCGCCGTTCCGCAGCTTGAACACGCCGCTGCTCACGATGGTCTCGCCCGCCCCGAGCCCGGAGACCACCGCCACCAGGTCGCCGCGCCGCTCTCCCAGGCGCACGAACTTCTGCCGGACCACCGCGGCGGGCTTCCCGGCCGCCCCCTGCTGCGGCTCGATGGCGTAGACCGAGTCACCGTACGGCGCGTACATCACCGCGGTGGCCGGGATGGTGAGCACGGGCCGCTTCTGGGAGGCGAGGACCTCCACGTTCCCGAACATCCCGGGCCGCAGGCGCCCGTCGGCGTTCCGGAAGGTGGCGCGGACCCGGACGTTGCGCGTGGCCGGGTCCACCTCGGGGTTCACCGTCGACACCTCGCCTTCCCAGGCGGCGTCCGGGAACGTGTCCGTCCGGAGGCGGACTCGCTCGCCGGCCTCGACGTCCCGCAGCGCCTGCTGAGGCAGCCAGAAGTCGGCGTGAATGGGGCTCACCTGCTGCAGCGACGCGATCGGCGTCCCGGGCGCCAGGATCTGCCCGAGGTTCACCTGACGGATCGAGATGCGCCCCTCGAACGGAGCGCGGATGGTCTTCTTGGCGATGATGGCCCGCAGGTTCGCCACGGTGGCGTCCGCCTGCTTGGCGCGCGCCTCGGCCGCGTCGAGGTCGGCCTGGGCGTTGACCTCGCCCTGGCGCAGCCTCCTCGACCGCGTCAGCGTCGCCTTGGCGAGCTCCGCGTCCGCGACCGCCGCCGCGAGCTGCGCGTCCTCGGCGGAGGTGTCGAGCCGGACGAGCACCTCGCCGGCCTTCACCACCGCCCCGGACCGGAAGGTGATCTCGCGGACGCGCCCGGGGACCTCGGCGCCGAGCGTGACGCCCTGCACCGCCACGAGGGTGCCGACGGCCGCTCGCGCGGCCTCCCACTCCGCGCGCTGGACGGTGGCGGAGGTGACCGCCTGCGGGGGCGGGGTGAAGGACTCGCCGGCGTGGACCATGGTCACGATCTGGCCGGCCTTCACCCCGACGAGGATGGCGACGACGGTCACCAGCCCGACGACGACGACGATGCGCTGCCTGGTCTTGCTCTTCATGGGACGCTCCGGGACGGAATCGAAGGGTGCTGTGCAGAGAACGGGCCACGCTGCGGCCGCGCGCGCGGACCGCGCGGCGCCGCGGGCGGGGAGAGGCAAGTCGACGCCAGGTCGAGCGGATCGCTCAGGTCTTGAGCAGCCCGCCGGGGCGCGCAGGCACGGATCACGGCGCCACCTCCGCCCTGGGCTCGAGGAGGCTCACCCCCGCGGCGATCCGCAGCTGCGCGCGCGCGTTGACCAGGTCGGCGTCGGCCTGGATGCGCCCCGCGTCGGCCGCGAAGGCGTCGCGCTGCGCCTGCAGGAGATCGAGCTGCGTCGCGGTGCCCGCCTGGTACCGCTCGAGCGCGAGCTGCGCCGCGCGCGCGTTCACCTGCGCCTGGACGCGCGCGGAGCGGCTCCGGGCGATGTCCGTCGCGACCGTCCTCCAGGTGGCGTGGATGTCGTCGCGCGCGGCGAGCCGGGCGCGCTGCTCCCGCGCGCGCGCGGCGTCGGCGGCCGCGTCCTGGGAGCGGATGTTCGCGACCGTGGTCAGGTCGAAGGACCAGGTGAGCGCGACGACCCCCTGCCAGTAGAACTCCCGCCCGGAGAAGCCGGTGGCGTTCGTGCCCCGCTCCGTGATGGACGCGCTCAGGCTGGGGACCAGCGCGAGGCGCTGCGCCGTCGCCAGCTGCTCCGCGGAGACGCGGCGCTCGATCGCCGCCGCGAGCGAGGGGAGGTGATCGTCCGGCGGCTGGAACCGCTCCAGCGGCGGTTCCTCGTGGAGGTCGTCCGCGAGCGTCACCTCGCGGTCGAGCTCCGGGGTGACGCCGCTGGCCGATGCCAGCGCCCGCGCGACCAGCGCCACCTGCAGCTCCGCCGCCGCCACCTGCTGCACGTCGCGCTCCACCTCGCCCCCGGCGCGGTCCACGTCGAGCAGCGGGACGGAGCCGGCGGCGTGCAGCCGCTCCGCGGTCTGCAGGCTGGCGCGAGCCACCTCGAGCGCCCGCTTCGACGAGCCGACGAGCGAGACGTTCGCGACGAGCTGGTAGTAATCCTGGGCGACCTGCGCCTGGACGCGCAGGTCGGTCGCGGCCGCCGCGATCCCGGCCGCGCGGGCGCCGGTGCGGGCGGCGGCGATCCCGGCGAAGGTGGCGAGGTTCACGAGCGGCACGTCGAGCGTGGCGCTCCCGTCCAGCTGGCCCTTGGGCGTGATGGTGACCGTCGCGGGCGTGCCGCCGCCCGCCGCGGGAAGGTCGACGTCGGTCTCGTACTGGTTCCGGGTGTAGGTCCCTCGCAGCGACAGGCGCGGCAGCGCGCGACCGAGCGCCCCCTGCGCGTCCGCGCCCGCCTGCCGGTGCAGGGCGCGGGCCTCGGCGTCGTCGGCGCCGCTCGCCCGGGCGCCGCGCAGGAACTCCTCGAGCGGCTGGAGCGCGCTCGCGTGCGCCGCAGCCATCACCGCGCCGAGCGCGACCAGAAACCTTGCCATCCGCATGACTCGCTCCTCCTGCGGGGGGCGCAGTGCAGGGGCCGGGCCAGGCGGATCGTCCGCGGTCACGGGCGGCGAAGACGCGCCGCCGGAGGCGCGAGCGCGGCGGATGGCGCAGATCGCTCAGGCGCTGAGCAGCGGCCTCAGCGCGAGCCGCCGGAGCCGAAGTCCGCCGCGATCTCGTAGCGGCGGAGGCGCTCGGTGAGCGTGTTGCGGCTGATCCCGAGCCGCCGCGCCGCCTCGGACTGGTTGCCGCCGACCGCGGTCATCGTCCGAGCGATGACGGTGCGCTCGAGCACGTCGAGCTGCTCGCGCAACGTCTGGCCATCGGCCGCCGCGGCGGGGCCGGCGCCCGGCCGCGGGGCCGCGGGCTCGGAGGCGCTGCCGGAGAAGGCCTCCGGGCCGATCTCGCCGCCGCCGCTCAGGGCCACCATCCGCGCCACCGCGTTCTCGAGCTGGCGGACGTTGCCCGGCCAGTCGGCGGCGGTGAGGCGCTGCACGAGCGCCGGGGCGAGGCGGACGCCCTCCCCGTCGAAGCGCTCCGCGTACCGGAGCGCGAACTCGTGGGCGAGCGCGGGGATGTCCTCGCGGCGCTCCCGGAGCGGCGGCACCACCAGCTCGACCACCGCGAGGCGGTAGTACAGGTCCTGCCGGAACCGCCCCTCGCGCGCCTCTGCGGCGAGGTCGCGGTTCGTGCAGGCGACGATCCGCACGTCGACCTTCTCCACCCGCCCCGACCCCACCGGCTGGATCTCGCCGTCCTGCAGCGCGCGCAGCAGCTTCGCCTGGATGGCGATGGGGAGCTCGCCCACCTCGTCGAGGACCAGGGTCCCGTGGTTCGCCTCGGCGAAGAACCCGGCCCGCGCCTGCGCCGCGCCGGTGAAGGCGCCGCGGGTGTGCCCGAAGAGCTCCGCCTCGGCCAGGTCCGCCGGGATGGCGCTGCAGTTGAACCGGACGAGCGGGCCATCCGCGCGCCGGCTCTGGGCGTGCAGGAGCGAGCCGATGAGCTCCTTGCCGGTCCCGGTCTCCCCGCGCACGAGGACGGTGATGTCCTTCCCGGCCACCCGCGTCGTCGCCTCGAGCAGGCGCCGCATCGGCGCGGACACGCCGACCACGCGGCGGCCGATGGCGTGCTCCGCGGTCAGCTGCCGGTCGCGCTGGCGCAGCTCGCGGGCCTCGAGCGCGCGCGCGAGCGCGAGCAGCATCTCGTCCACGTCGAACGGCTTCGCGACGTACTCGTACGCGCCGGCCCGGATGGCGCGCACCGCGAGCCGCTCGGAGCCGTGCGCGGTGAGCAGGATCACCGGCAGGGCCTCGTCCCGCTCGTGGATGGCGCGCAGGAGGTCCATGCCGTCCATCTCCGGCATGGAGAAGTCGGTGACCACGGCGTCGGCGCGCTCCACGAGCTCCAGCGCCTCCGCGCCCGAGCGCGCCACGAGCGGCTCCCATCCGCGGCTCTGGACGAGCTCCTTCAGGGCCGCGCGGACGGAGGCCTCGTCATCGACGACGAGCACACGGGCCATCGCGGCCTCCCTTCGCCACGCGCGGCAGCGCGACCCGGACCCGGGTCCCCTGGCCGAGCTCGCTCTCGTACCGCAGCGACCCGCCGTGCTGCGCGATGACCGAGCGCGCCAGGACCACGCCGAGGCCGGTGCCGTCGTCACGGGTCGTGAAGAAGGGCGTGCCGATGCGCCGGAGCGTCTCGGCCGTCATGCCCCGCCCGGTGTCGCGGATCACGATCTCGGCGTCGCCGCCCGCCGGCCGCACCTCGACGTCCACCTCTCCGCCGGGAGGGGTGGCCTCGATCGCGTTCGCGACCAGGTTGAGGAGCGCCTCCTTGAGGCGGCGCGGATCGGCGTCGATGGCGGCTTCGCCCTGGGTGTACAGGCGGACGCGAGCGCCGTCGGCCCTGGCCGAGAGCACCTCCAGGGTGTCCGAGACCAGCCTCCCGAGCTCGACGCGCCTCGGCGTCACCTCCTGGAGCGGGCGGGTGAAGGACAGGTAGTTCTGCAGGATCTCCTGCATCCGCGTGACCTCCCGGTCGACGATCTCGAGCCGGTCGCGCGACGCGGCCTCGGCGGGGTTCCGCAGGCCGAGCTGGACGAGCGCCTTCACCCCCGTGAGCGGGTTCTTGAGCTCGTGCGCCACCTTCGTGCCGATCTGCTCGAGGCTCTGGGCGCGGGTGAGCGCGTCCGCCGCCATCTCCTCGCGGGCGCGGGCCAGCTCGCCGCGCCGCTTGCAGTTCATGGCGTCGGCCGGCTTGATGAGCGCCCCCGCGCCGAGGACCGCGACCGCGACGAGCAGGGCGTGCGCCGAGGCCGGCAGCTCGGGCCCGGCCCAGGCGCTTGGCAGCATGGCCATCGCGGCGACCGCGAGCGCCGTCGCCCCGAGCAGCAACCGTGTCTGGAGTCGATCGCCCACCAGGCAGGCGGCGGCGGCGTACGCCGCGAAGACCGTGACGAGCAGCGGGCTTCGCACGCCACCGGTCACGGCGACCGCGAGCGCGGTCGTGACGAGCAGGCTCGACTGCGAGAGGACGACCCACCACGCGACCGCGGCAGGGCCGGTGTTCACGCAGCGCTTCGGGTCATACCTCGGCGACCCCGGGGCGGCGCTGAAGAGATAGAAGTGCGCGCGCGGGAGCACGGCGGGGATCGCGAGGACGGCGATCCGCCATCCCGGGTAGCGGGCCGCCGCCAGGATCACCGCCGCCACGGCGTGATACGCGAGCGGGAAAACGTCCTCCGGACGTGGGTGCTGGAGCGCGCGGACGGCGCGCACCGCGATCCCCGGCCGTGCGGGGACGTCCGGCTGAACGAGGGTCGTGACGACCATGGTGAGCCTCTTCGCAAGTTTCGAGCCAGGCAGACGAGTCGCTCCACGCCCGTACCCTTTAATGCGTCCCCCTCCGTCCGACGCGCCGTGAGCCCGATGGGGCGGCGAGCCGGCGCAGATTGCTCAAGGGTTGAGCAGGTGGCCCGCCGGCCCAACCATCGCGACCCGGGCTCGCCGCGGCATCCCCCTGGTCCCTCCCTCATCGGCTGGCGCGGGAGGGACCGGCCGCTATGGAAAGCCGGCGCGGCGCCCGCGCGCAACCCCCTCCGGAGGAGTCGAGCATGACGCACGCTGGCGACCGCAGTTGCCTGTTCGTCGCCCGGCTGTCGCTCCTCTCGAAGCTGGGATCTCTCGCCGGCGCCCTGGAGTACGAGGAGGCGCTCACGGCGGTGGGCCGCCTGGCCATCCCGGAGCTGGCGGACTGGTGCATCTTCGACGTGATCGAGGACGGTGAAGCCCGCCGGATGCACGTCGCTCACCGGGATCCCGGGCGGGCCCCCCTGGCCGAGGCCCTGCGCCGGTACCCCTTGGACCACGCCGGACGCCGCCGCCTGCCGGCGTCGAGGGCGGCCCGGTCCGGGCGGCCGGTGCTGGTCGCCGACTGCACCGAGGAGACGCTCCGGAGCGAGGCCGACGGCGAGTACCTCGAGCTCATCCTCCAGCTCGGCGTCTGCTCGCTGCTCGTCATCCCGGTCACGCTCTCGAGGTCGGTCGCCACCATGACCTTCGTGATGACGTCCGAATCGGGGCGGAGGTACGGCGAGGAGGACGTCGCGCTGGCCGGCGAGCTCGTGCGGCGGGCGGGCCAGATCGTGGAGAGCGCGCGGGTGCACCAGAAGCTCCGGGAGACGGAGGAGCGGTTCCGCGTGGCCCTGGCCCACTCCAACATCACCCTCTTCGAGCAGGACGCGGGGGGCCGCTACCGGTGGGTCTACAACCCGCCGCTCGGCTACCGAGCGAGCGAGATCGTCGGCAAGACGACCGAGGAGCTGGTCGGGCCCGAGCAGGCGGCCCCGCTGAACGCGCTCGACCGCGCCGTGCTCGAGACCGGCGGCCGGGCCCAGGAGGAGGTCCGGATCTCGGCCCGACGGGGCGGCGTCCACCACCTGCTCGTCTCGCAGGAGCCGCTGCGCGACCGCTCTGGCGCCATCGTCGGCCTCACCGGCGCCGCGACGGACATCACCGACCAGAAGCGTGCGCAGGAGCAGCTCGCCCAGGCGCTCGCCTTCCGCGAGCAGATGATGGGGATCCTGGGCCACGACCTCCGCAGCCCGCTCGGCGCGGTCCGGGCGCTCTCCTCGCTCCTGCTGCGGCGCGACGAGCTGCCGGAGAGCGCCCGGGACCCGGTCGCGGAGATCGGCCGCGCGGCGCAGCGCATGCTGGAGATGATCGGGACCCTCCTCGACTTCACGAACAGCCGCTTCACCGGGACCCTGCCGATCGCCCCCGTCGCGACGGATCTCCACGAGGTGTGCCGCGAGGTGATCGCCGAGCTGCGGGCCTCGGCGCCGGATCACGCCATCGAGCTGTCGCTGGAGCGCGACGGACGCGGCACCTGGGATCCTGCCCGCCTGGCGCAGGTCGTCTCGAACCTCGTCTCGAACGCGCTCCAGCACGGCGCGAGCCACGCGCCCGTGCGCGTGTCCGTCCGCGGCGACGAGGCCACCGTCGTGCTCGCGGTCGCGAACGCGGGGCCGGCCATCGCGCCGGAGCTGATGCCGGTGCTGTTCGAGCCGTTCTGCCGGGGGTCCGCCCTCCGCGACGCCACCCACGCGCGCGGTCTCGGGCTCGGCCTGTACATCGTGAGCCAGGTGGTGAAGGCCCACGGCGGCAGCATCGCCGTCGACTCGACCGCGGAGCGCGGGACCTCCTTCACCGTCACCTTGCCGCGCGCCTCCGGGCGCCGGCCGGAGGATCACCGGGCGAGCTGGCAGCCCGCCGTGGGCGCCTGACGCGGCCGCTCGTCCTGTCGGGGCCGGCGCCGCGGGCGCGAGACCGCGCCCGCTGCCGTCAGCGCCGCGCCAGGCCCCCGCGCTCCAGCACCCCGCGCAGGTCCGCCCAGAGCGCGTCGTACATGTTGACGCTGAGGTAAGGCTGGTAGGTGACGAGTCGGTGCGTCTCGTCGACGATGGCCACCGCCGGCCGCACGTCGGCGCCGAGCTCCCCGGCGAGCGCGTCGCGCTGGTCCACCAGGATCGTGGCCCGCAGCCCCGACTGCCGCAGGGTGGCGCGCAGGGCGGCGGGGGCGTAGCCGCTCGAGGCCACCGCCACGAAGCGCACGCTCCCCGCGCACTTGCCCTGCAGCCGCGCCACGTCGCGCAGCGTCTGCAGCGAGAAGTCGTGGTCCGGGCGGAACAGCACGAAGACCGTGGCCTGCGCGCGGCCGAGCAGCGGCTGGTGCCCGCCGTCGAGCGCGGTCAGCTCGCGATCGCGGATGCGGTCTCCGACGGCGACGTTCCAGAACGCGAGCGGGCGGGCCGGGGCGAGCGCCGCGGCGACCGCGCCGGCCAGCACGAGCCCGCGCACCCAGCGGCCGCGGCCCTGGCCCGACGGCTCCAGCTCCTGGTGGAATGGTCCCATGGGCGCCTCTCCTCCTGCGGTCGACGCGATGGCGACCGATAGCGGCGCAGCCTATTCGGTACTGGCGTGATGTCACGAAAATGTCCCCACCTCGGTGGACGCGCCGGCCCGCGACCACGGGTCCGATCACACCCCCGCCGGCGCTTCCTCGCCCTGGCGGCCGGCGCCGCCGCCGCGCTGGCCTGGCCGCGCTCCACCCGCGCCGCGAGCCCGCGCATGCTCACCCGCACCATCCCCTCCACCGGCGAGCCGCTCCCCGCGGTCGGCCTCGGCACCTGGCAGACGTTCGACGTCGGACCCGACGCGGCCGCCCGCGCGCCGCTGCGCGAGGTGCTCCGGCGCTTCTTCGAGGCGGGCGCGCGCCTCGTGGACAGCTCGCCCATGTACGGCCGGTCGGAGGAGGTGGTGGGCGATCTCCTGCGCGGCACGCCGTGGCAGCCGCGGGCCCTCGTCGCGACCAAGGTGTGGTCCACCGGCCGCGAGGCGGGGGAGGCGCAGCTCGCCGCGTCGGAGCGGCGCATGGGCGGCCGGCTCGACCTGGTCCAGATCCACAACCTGCTCGACTGGCAGGCGCACCTCCCCACGCTGCGGGCCTGGAAGGAGGCGGGCCGCATCCGCTACCTCGGCGTGACCCACTACGCCCTGTCCGCCTTCGACGAGCTCGAGCGCCTGGTGCGGCGCGAGAAGCTCGACTTCGTGCAGCTCCCGTACTCGGTCGGCGTGCGCCAGGCCGAGGCGCGGCTCCTCCCGGCGGCGAAGGACAGCGGCACGGCCGTGATCGTCATGCGCCCGTTCGAGGGCGGCTCGCTCTTCGCCGAGGCGCGCCGCCGCCCGCTGCCGCCCTTCGCCCGCGAGCTCGGCGCGGCGAGCTGGGCGCAGCTCTTCCTGAAGTGGATCCTCGCGCACCCGGCGGTCACGGTCGCCATCCCCGCCACCGCCAACCCCGAGCACCTCTCCGACGACCTCGGCGCCGCGCGCGGCCCGCTGCCGGACGAGGCGCTCCGCCGCGAGCTGGTGGCCTACCTGGGGGCCTGAAGGGCCCCCGGCGGCGGGGCGCGCCGGTCAGGCGAACTTCCGCGCCTCGAGCGTCTCGCCCTGGTGCTTCCCCTCGACCGCGGCGAGGTAGGCCTTCGCGCAGGCCGCCGCCGGGATGCCGATCGAGGGGTCCATCTTCAGCGCCTTCAGGGTCTCGGTGATCCAGGGCGGGCTGACCACGTTCACGCGCAGGCCGCGCGGCAGCTCGAGGGCGGCGCCGGCGACGAACCCCTCCAGCGCCGCGTTCACGAGCGAGATGGCGGCGCCGCCCGGCATCGGCTCGTGCGCCAGCACGCCGCCGGTGAGCGTGATGGAGCCGCGGTCGCGCAGGCGCGGCGCGGCCGCCTGGACGAGGTGGACCTGCCCCATGAGCTTGCTCCGCAGGCCGAGCTCGAAGTCCGCGTCGGCGAGCTGCGCCAGCGGCTTGAAGGCGGCGCTCCCGGCGCAGCACACGACCGCATCGACGTCCCGCACCGTCTCGAACAGCCGCGCCAGCGACGCCGGGTCCTCCAGGTCCGCCTGGACGGCGCCGTGGCGCGCGACCCTCACCACCTCGTGCCGGGGCGCCAGCGCCTCGGCGACGGCCTTGCCGATGGTGCCGGTGGCCCCGATGACGACGACCTTCATGACGTCCCCCTCGCCGCGGCGGCGGCGCTATCCGACCACCCGCAGCCGGTGGCCGCGCAGCTCCGGCCACTTGGCGGCGGCGAGGTAGAACTCCTCGCGCGTCTCGCGCCCCTCCACCGGCACCGTGGCGGAGATGGGACGGCGCCGCGGGCGATCGCTCGTCGGCGCGTCCTCGGGCAGCTCGTACAGGCGGTGGCTCACCACGTCCTCGACCAGCACGCTCATGGCGGCGCTCCCTGCCAGGCGCGGGTCACTTCCGCTCGGCGGGCGGCGCCGCCTCGCCCTCGCCCCGCTTCGATCCTCGGCCGCGCTCCGGCTCGGCCGACGCCTGCTGCTCGCGCTTCTTGTCGTCCTCCTCCAGCTGGTGGATGCGTTCCTCGAGGGCGTGGAACCCGCCCTTCTTCGTCTCGGCCATGGTCGTCTCCTCCGTCCGAAGAGCATGGTGCGCCTCGCGCGCCGTTGCAGAGGAGCCCCGGACGGCGGAACCCACCGAGCCGGGAATGGCCGGCGGCGGCCCCGGGGGCGCGCGGCGCCATCCGTGGTGCGGCGCGCCCCCCGCGCAGGTACGATGCGCGGCGATGACCCCCGGCCCCCTCTGGTCGCTCGAGGCGAGGAGCGAGACGGCGCGCGCGGTCGCGGCCGCGGCCTACCTGGTCGCGGTCGCGCTGCTGGTGGTGCTCCAGGAGCTGGGCGTCCGGCTGCGGCGCGAGGAGGCGCGCGCCTGGTGGGCCGGCAACGGCCGCGACCTGCTCAACGCGCTCGGCCTGGCGGCCGTCGCGGCCGCGCTGCGCGCCTACGGGTTCCCCCTGCCGGCGGCGCTCGCCACCGGCGGCACGCTCACGCTGGCCCTCTTCGGCACCTCCGTCTTCATGGACCGGCAGGACCGGATCGTCCGGCGGCGCGCCTGGGCGCTCCTGGCGGCGCTCGCGCTCGCCGCGCCGGTGCTCCTCTTCCCGGGGCAGCTCCTCGCGCTGCTCGGGGAGGTCGCGCGCCGGCTCTTCCCGCTCGTCGGGTGAGGTCGGGCGGAGGGCAAAAAAAAGAGGCCGCCCGGGGGCGGCCTCTCGTTCACGTCGGGTTCGGGGTGAGGGGGATTACATCCCCATCCCGCCCATGCCGCCCATCCCGCCCGGCATGCCGGCGGGGCCACCGGCCGACTCCTCCTTCGGCTTCTCGGCGATCATCGCCATGGTGGTCAGCATGAGCGAGGCGACCGAGGCGGCGTTCTGCAGCGCGGTGCGGGAGACCTTGGTCGGGTCGATGACGCCGGCCTTCACCAGGTCCTCGTACTCGCCGCTGGCGGCGTTGAAGCCGTACGCGGCCTCCTTCGACTCCTTCACCTTGTTCACCACGATCGAGCCCTCGAGCCCGCCGTTCTCGCTGATCTGGCGGATGGGCTCCTCGAGCGCCCGGCGCACGAGCTCCAGGCCGGACTTCTCGCCCTCGGTCACCTTCACCTCGGCGAGCGACTTGAGGCAGCGCAGATACGCCACGCCGCCGCCGGGGACGATGCCCTCCTCGACCGCGGCGCGGGTCGCGTGCAGCGCGTCCTCGACGCGGGCCTTCTTCTCCTTCATCTCGGTCTCGGTCGCGGCGCCGACGTTGATGACCGCCACGCCGCCCACGAGCTTGGCGAGCCGTTCCTGCAGCTTCTCCTTGTCGTAGTCGCTGGTGGTCTCCTCGATCTGGGCCCGGATCGTCTTCACCCGCGCCTCGATGTCGGCCTTCTTGCCCGCGCCGTCGACGATGGTGGTGTTGTCCTTGTCCACCGTGATGCGCTTCGCGCGGCCGAGCTCCTTCAGCGTCACCTGCTCGAGCTTGAGGCCGAGCTCCTCGGCGATCATCTTGCCGCCGGTGAGGATCGCGATGTCCTCCAGCATGGCCTTGCGGCGGTCGCCGAAGCCGGGCGCCTTGACCGCGCAGACGTGCAGGGTGCCGCGCAGCTTGTTGACGACGAGCGTCGCCAGCGCCTCACCCTCGACCTCCTCGGCCACGATGAGGAGCGGCTTGCCGCCGCGGGCGATCTGCTCCAGCAGCGGGAGCAGGTCCTTCATGTTCGAGATCTTCTTCTCGTGGATGAGGATGTACGCGTCGTCGAGGACCGCCTCCATCCGCTCCGGGTCCGTCACCATGTAGGGCGACAGGTAGCCGCGGTCGAACTGCATGCCCTCGACCACGTCGAGCGTCGTCTCGAGGCCCTTCGCCTCCTCGACGGTGATGACGCCCTCCTTGCCGACCTTCTCCATGGCCTCGGCGATGATGTTGCCGATGGTCTGGTCGCCGTTGGCGGAGATGATGCCGACCTGGGCGATCTCCTTGTGGTCCTTGGTGGGCTTCGACAGCTTCTTGAGCTGCGCCACCACGGCCTCGACCGCCTTGTCGATGCCGCGCTTGATGTCCATCGGGTTGTGGCCGGCCGCGACCAGCTTCGAGCCCTCGCGGTAGATGGCCTGCGCCAGCACGGTGGCGGTGGTGGTGCCGTCGCCGGCGACGTCGGAGGTCTTGGAGGCGACCTCCTTCACCATCTGCGCGCCCATGTTCTCGAACTTGTTCTCGAGCTCGATCTCCTTCGCGACGGTGACGCCGTCCTTGGTGATCGTGGGCGAGCCGAAGCTCTTCTCGATGACGACGTTGCGGCCCTTCGGGCCGAGCGTGACCTTCACGGCGTCGGCGAGCGTGTTGACCCCCTTGAGGATCGCCTCGCGCGCGCGCTGGTCGAACAGGATTTCCTTGGCAGCCATTCGTATTCTCCTCGGCGGGGGGCGAGCCCCCGCCCTACGTGACGGCGGGGCGTGCCCGCCTTTCTCGGGGTGGGTAGGGTGGGGGCAACTACTTCTCGATCACGCCGAGGATGTCCTCCTCGCGCATGATGAGGTGCTCCTCGCCCTCGATCTTGATCTCGGTCCCGGCGTACTTGGAGAACAGCACGCGATCGCCGGCCTTGATGTCGAGCGGGCGGACCTTGCCGTCCTCGAGGACCTTGCCGTTGCCGACGGCGATCACCTGACCCTCGATCGGCTTCTCCTTGGCCGTGTCGGGGATGATGATGCCGCCCTTCGTCTTCTCCTCCTCGGCGACGCGCTTCACGATGATGCGGTCCTGGAGCGGACGGATCTTCATGGACTCCTCCTTCTTGAGATGCGGTGCCCGGGGGGGCGGCCGGCTGGGGAAAAGGGAACGTCGTTAGCAGTCAGCCGAGCCGACTGCCAACGACGCGGGGTACTTTAACCACGCGCGATCACCTGTCAAGCGCGCCCGGCCGCCTGCGAGGGGGGCGGCGCGGCAGGAGATTTCGCCCCGGGCTGGCAGTCGAGGCGCGCTGGCGCTCGCAGGCGCCGACTGCCAAAAACTCACGAAATCACGAGGGGTTGTGTCGGCGACCCGCCGAGGGTACCTTTTTCGAAGGGACGTCCGGTGCGACGGGAGGCGCCCGGGCGGACGAACCCGCGGTGTGGAGGTCTCCACCAGGTGAGCGAACCCATCGTCGTCGGCCAGAGCGCGCAGGAGTACTTCAAGGAGCTGGTGTCGGACAGCCTCGCACAGCGCAGGCTGCGGGTGCGAGAGGCGACCGAGTTCTACCTCGTGAACCTGCTCGCGGAGCGGCTGCACGGGGGCGCGGCGCGGGGCGCCCCCGACGAGCCGCTGGCGCTGATGCTGAAGCGGGCGCTCGAGGGCGACCGGGAGGCCCGGTACCGGAACCTGAAGCAGCTCGGGGACACCTCGCTCTTCGTCTCCGGCTTCTTCGGCGACTCGCTCGCGCGGTCGCTGGTGGACGTGGACTACTACATCGCCATGGGCGAGCGCGCGTACGACGCGCTCTCGGGCGAGCCGCGCGGGCCGTCGGGCGCGCAGCTCCTCTTCGCCGAGCTGGCCGAGCGGTTCCCGCAGCTCGTCGACCTGCTGGCCGAGATCGCGGAGCAGTCCGAGCTGCGCTCGAACCGCGGCGTCCTCCGGCTCTACGAGCGGTTCCTCGCCACCGGCTCCGAGCGGCTCGCGCGCCAGCTGCGCGAGCGCGGGGTGGCGCTCTTCGCCGGCCCGTCCCGGCCGCGCCGCGACCTGAAGCAGTGACGTGACCATCCCCTTCTTCCAGGCGGAGCTCGAGGCCATCTACGGCGTGCGGGCGCCGGCGGTGGAGGACTTCCTCGTCGATCGCGAGCGGGCGCGCGCGGCGGCGGGTGAGCCGCGCGCCCTCGAGGCGCTGTTGGTGCGCGAGTCGGAGGAGGGGCTCGAGCTGGGGCTCTTCCTCGCCGACGAGGTGCTCTTCGCCGCCCGAGCCGCCGACCCGCACGATCGCCGGCCGCTCCTCACCGCCCCGGAGGTGCTGCCGCGGCTCGCCTGCGCGGCCGAGGGCGTGTCGCACTTCGTCTACCTCGTGACCCGCGCCGCGGCCGGGCTGCCGGTGTCGCTCCTCGAGCTCGAGGTCCAGGCCGAGGTGGACAAGTGGGCGCTGCTCGTCCTGCACCTGTGGCGGCGCGGCCACCGGGGCGCGTCGCGCGCGCTGCGGCGGCGCCTGTTCGAGCGGGTGGCGTACCTGCCGCACCTCGCGCCGGACGAGCGCGAGCGCTACCAGCTCGCGAACCGCCTGGCGGGCGGCTACGCGCGGTGGCTGGAGGCGCGCTACGTGGATGGGGCCGACGCCGACGGGCTCCTGCGCGAGCTGCGGCAGAGCTACCGGATGGGCGGGGCGGAGAAGCTGGGGTACCTGGGGGCGCGGGCGCTGCAGTGAGGCGCGGCGATCCCGGGGGGACGAGCCCCCGCCCTACTTCAGCGTGCGGGTCTGCCCGGCGCCGATGTTCACCTTCTCCTGGTCGAACTTGCCGGAGAGGGCGTCGCGCACCGAGCGGTCGAACCGGACCTTGCTCGTCGCGATCTCGCGCAGGGCCAGCACGGCCGGCTTGTTCTTGGAGGCGGGGAGGAGCGGCCGCGCGCCCGCCATGAGCTGGCGGGTCCGCTTGGTGGCCAGGAGGACGAGCGCGAAGCGGTTGTCCACCATCGGCAGGCAGTCTTCTACGGTGACGCGGGCCATGTCTGATCTCTCTCCCGGAAGTCGAAGGGGCGAACTTTAAGGGGGTGGACGCCCCGCGTCAACGCCGGCGTCCGGGGAGGGCGGGGGAGGGGGCGGCTGCTCGAAGGCCTGGCGGTCCCGGGTGAGGCGCCAGGCCACCCCGCCGTCCACCAGCGCCACCGTCCCGTCGCCGGTCCGCACGAAGCGCGTCCCGTCGTAGGCGTTCTCGCCGCCGAGCGCCAGCTCGACCTGGCGGCCGCCGTCGAGCGTCAGCGTGAGCTGCGCCTCCGGCGCCGCGAGGCCGTACTGCTCCAGCGCCGGACCGTCCGCCGGAGAGAGCACCGCCTTCTTCTGGAGCCCGGCGACCGCCTCCAGGAGGCCCTCCACCACGCGCCGCTGCGCCGGCGCGGGCCGCTCGCCCTCGAGCCGCCAGCCGTCGCCCGCGCGGGCGAGGGCCGTGGTGGTGCCCTTCGCCCGGAGCGTGAGCGCCTTCACCTGGGCGGGCTCGAACGCGAAGAGCCGCTGGCCGGCGGCCTTGCGCGCCGCCGCGGCCTCGTCCTTCCGCGCGACGCCGAACCAGGCGAAGGCGACCGCGCCCGCCGCGACGGCGAGCAGCGCGAAGGCCGAGAGGAGCGAGCGGGCGCGCGAGGTCATGGCCGTTCCGGGCGGGCCTACCGCGACCGCCGCACCATCCACACCGCCAGGCCCAGCACCAGGAGCCCCACCGGGAGCACGTCCACCGAGAGGAACTTGAGCGCGGTCGCCTGGGCGTCGGTGAGCAGCACCAGCGACGCCTCGCGGCTCCGCGGCCGGAGCGTGATGCGGTCCTCCTGCTCGGCGAGCCAGGAGAGCGCGTTCATGGCGAAGTCCCTGTTGCCGCCGAGCTGCAGGTACTGGTTCGTGAAGAAGTCGGAGTCGCCGGCGGCCACCAGCCGCGCCGGGCGCTGTCCCTCGCCGGCCGCCGGCTTCTCCGCCGCCATGGCGAGCGGCAGCGGGCCGCCCTTCTCGCCCTCGTCGCGCCGCGCCTGGCCGCGCTCGAAGACGCCCTTGAGGTCCGTCTCGCCCCAGGCCTCGCTGCCCGTGAGCGCGAGCGGCGTCGGCGTGACGCCGGCCTGCGTGAGCGCCACCAGCGAGCGCGCGGTGGGGAGGACGAGCGCGGTGTCGGCCAGCTCGCGCGAGATGGGGTGCGCGCCGGAGGGGAGGGCGATGGGCGAGACCGGCGAGCCGAGCAGCTGCGCCGCCGGCGACGGGTCCACCACCACGTCGTCATCGGCCTGCACGCCGAAGCGCGCCAGGAGCTTGTCGAGGCCGGCGTCCGCCTCCGGCTCGAGGAAGAGGCCGAGGTGCCCGCCCTGGTCGGCGTAGGCGTCGAGGAGCTTCAGCTCGGGCGGGAGGAGCGCCTTCCTCGCCCCCGCCACCACCAGCACCGCCGCGTCGGCCGGGACCCGGCCCTGCTCCGGCAGCGAGAGCGGCGCCACCTCGTACCCCTCCGCCGTGAGCGCCTTCGCGAGGAGCCCGTAGCCGCGCGGCTCCTGCGAGGCGAGGTCGGGCTCGCCGTGGCCGGTGAGGAAGTAGATCTTGCGGGCGGCGGTGCGCGTGACCTTCACCAGCGCGTTCGTGACGCCCTGCTCGTCGGCGGCCGAGGCGGGCGCGCGCTGGTCGCCGGAGAGGAGCAGGATGCGCGGGCCGGAGGAGAGGACGCCGTAGGCGCGCGCCTTCTCCGGGTTCTTGTAGGGGTCCACCAGCTCGAAGGTGAAGCGCGGCGTGACGGCGGCGTACCGCTCGAGGAGCGCGCGCGCCTGCGCGTAGCCCTCCTCGTCGAGGCGGTAGACCGCGAGGGCCTTCACCGGCGTCTTCAGCGCCCGGAGCGTCCGGACCGTGTCCTCCTGCAGCGTGAAGATGCGGTTCTTGGTGAGGTCCCAGCTCTTCGGGCGCTGGTAGGCGATCCAGTTGGCGGCGCCGAGCGCCACCACCAGCGCCAGCGCGGAGACCGCCGTCACCGCCCCGAAGTGGAGCGCGCGGCCGGTGAAGAACCGGCGCAGCCCGCCCGCCTCGCCGAGCGCGAACGAGGCGGCGGCGCAGGCCGCCGCCAGCACCAGCTTCCCGACCAGGAAGCGCGTGTTGCCGAAGAAGAGGGTGACCGCGCTCGTCGCCAGGAGGACGAGGCCGACGGCGCCGAGGACGCGGGAGAGGATGGGCTTCTTCATGGCGTCAGGCCCAGCGGTGCCCCTCGACGGCGCGGTCGGTGAGCCAGAGCCCGAGCGCGACGAACGAGAGGTAGTAGACGACGTCCTTGAGCTCGATCCGGCCCTGCAGGAACGGCATCAGGTGCTCGGAGGCGCTCATCCCGGAGGCGAGGTCGCGCAGCGGCCCCTCCGTGCCGACCGTGAAGAGCGTCACCACCCACAGCCCCAGCAGGACGATGAGCGACACGAGCGCCGCCACGATGACCGACTCGGTGAGCGCCGAGACGAACAGCCCCACCGCCATGCACATCGCGCCGAGCAGGAGCAGGCCGAGGAGCCCGGTGCCCACCGTCTGCCACTCGACCGCGGGGCCGCCCTGCGCCCCCTTGGCGAAGAGCGACAGCAGGGCGGGGAAGAGCGCCACGATCCCCACCGACACCGCCATCACGACCAGCGCCGCCAGGTACTTGCCGGCCACGATCTGGAGCGGGCGTACCGGCGAGGTCATGAGCAGCTCGAAGGTGCGCCCGCGCTTCTCCTCCGCGAGGAGGCGCATGGAGAGGAAGGGGGCGGAGATGACGATGAAGACGCCCACCGAGGCGAACAGCCGCGACACCACCACGTCGGTGAGGTTGAGGTGCTCGAGCACGCCCTGCGCCTCGGAGCCCGACACGCGGACGACGAAGGTGCGGTAGGCGTCGAGCGCGCCGGTGAAGAACTGGGCGGCGAAGAAGGCCATCACCATGAACGCGGCGTAGGCGATGGGGGTCGTGAAGTAGACCTGGAGCTCCTTCTTCGCGAGGGCGAGCGTGCTGCGCATGAGGTCCTCTCCTACCGGGCGGCGGCGGCCACCGGGGCGGCGCCGGACGGCGAGACGAGCTTCCCGTAGATCTCCTCCAGGAAGGCGATGTCGTCGAGCGTGACCTGGCGGCCGGGGAGGTGCTTCGCGATGAGTCCGTCGAGCGTGTCGAAGTCGACCAGGCGCCCGGCGTTCAGCACCAGCACCTTCTGGCAGGTCATCGCCACCTCCGGGAGGATGTGGGTGGAGAGGATGACCGTATGCCGCTCGGCGAGCCCCTTCACCAGCTCGCGCACCTCCCGGATCTGGAGCGGGTCGAGGCCGACGGTGGGCTCGTCGAGGACGAGGACCTCCGGATCGCCCACCAGCGCCTGCGCCAGCCCGACCCGCTGGCGGTACCCCTTCGACAGGTTCCCCGCCACGCGGTCGAGCACGTCCTCGATGCCGGCCAGGTGCGCCACCCGCTCGATCTCGCCCTTCACCGCGCGGCGCGGCAGCGCCTTCAGGCCCGCCACGAGCTCCAGGCAGGCGCGCGGGGTGAGGTCGAGGTAGACGGGCGGGTTCTCGGGCAGGTAGCCGATGCGCCGCTTCACCTCGAGCGGGTGCTCGAACACGTCGAAGCCGGCCACGGTGGCGGTGCCGCTCGTGGCGGGCAGGAAGCCGGTGAGGATGCGCAGGGTGGTGGACTTGCCGGCGCCGTTCGGACCGAGGAAGCCGATCACCTCGCCCTTCGCGACCGTGAAGGACAGGTCGTCCACCGCCAGGCGCTCGCGGTAGCGCTTCGTGAGATGCGAGACCTCGATCATGGCGGGGAGCGATAGCGCAGCCGCGCGCGCTGTCAAGGGCGCGGCCTACCCCTTCCAGAACCCGGCGCTGCCCGCGTCGGCCCGCTCCTTGCGGAGGTCATGGCCGGGGTCCAGCTTCACGAAGACGCACATCTCGTTGAGGCGCGAGTAGATGCGGTCGCCCACCCGCTGCGCGAGCGTCATGCTCTCGGCGTCGCGCTGGAACTGGGCCGAGCGGGTGTTCACGGATCGTCCGGGCGACTCCGGCACCGCCCGGTCCTCGAGGAAGTAGTTCGTTGCGAAGAGCGTGGTGAGCCCGGCGTTGAAGCGGCGGCTGATGAGCTCGTCCAGCATCGACCGCTCCCAGTCGGTGCCGCGCTCCTTGCCCAGCTCGTCGATGGCGAGCACCGGGACCTGGAGGAGCGGCCGCAGCACCTCCATGTGGCTGCGGTTCGCGTCGAAGCCGGACTTCATGTCGGAGAGGAGCAGCATGAACTCGACGTACCGGCTCCCCACCCCCTTCTCCAGCGCCAGCCAGCGCAGCGCGGCGCAGAGGAGGTGCGTCTTGCCCGCCCCGGGGCGGCCGTAGAGCAGGAACCCCTTCGTCGGCCGATCGCCGCGGAACTTCCGGGCGAAGTCCTCGGCGGCCGCCTTGGCGGCGGCGTGGTCGGGCGACCAGGCGCGGAAGGTGTCGAAGGAGGCGAGCGCCACCGCGGCCGGGATGCCGATCCGGTTGAAGAGGGCGATCCGCTCGTCGAGCCGGCGGCAGGCGCAGGGCTGCGCGACCGCGGACGGCCCGTTCTGCACCAGGACGTAGCCGCTCTCGCCGCAGCGGGGGCAGGCGGCCTGGCAGTCGCAGCGGCGCGCGCGGGCGGGGTGCCCGAGCACCTGCTCGACGAGGTAGCCCACCCCGCCGCACGCGCGGCAGGGACCACTCTGCGCTGGGTCGGCCATGGGGCCCGGGAGTCTACACCGAAGCCGCCAGCCGGAGGAGGCCGGCCTCCCGCCCGGCGTCGGCCAGGTGCGCCCGGAGCGCGTGGCGGTAGGCGGCTGGCCGCGTCCAGGGAGGGCGGTCGCCGGCGAGCCGCCGGCAGCGCGGGCCGAGCGCGGCGCGGTCGGCGCGGGGCAGGGCGCCGATCCAGCCGCGGAGGAGCGCGGCGTCCGCGGCGTCGAGCGCCCCCTCCACCTCGGCCAGGCCGGCGCCGGCGCAGGCGGCGAGCGCTGCCCGGGCCGCGGCCAGCCCGCCGGCCGCCGGGCCGCCGGCCGGCGCGGCGGCGAGGAGCGCCCGTGCCGCGGCGAGCCGCGCGGCCGCCACCTCCGCCTCGCCCGGCGGCGGCGGCGCGTCGCCCACCCGCCCGCCCTGGTAGGCGCGCCAGGCGTCCTCCACCGCGCGCCGGTAGGCGCGGAGCGCGCGCGGCGGGGGCGAGCCCTCGGGCCGGTCGCGCAGCGCCGCCTCGAGCCCGTGCTTGAGCCCGCGGCAGACCACCGCCACCGGCAGCCCGCGCCGCTCCCAGGCGCGCACCTGCTCGAGGTCGAGCGGCGACAGCATGAGCCCGGCGCCGCGCAGCCCGAGGAAGTACTCGGCCACCACGACCTCGTAGGTGAGCTGGGAGGGCGGGAGATCGGACATGCGCGCAGCCCATCGTGGACCGCTTCCCTGACGCTCAGCCGCCGCGCACGGCGGCGGCCACCTCGGCGGCGGTCTGGAAGCGCTGGCGCGGGTCCTTCGCGAGGAGCCGCAGCGCGAGCCGCGCCAGGCGCGGGTCGACCCCGGGGTTGAGCGCGGCGGGCGCCACCGGCGGCCGGGAGATGATCTCGTTCCACAGCTCCACCGGCCGCTTGGAGAGGAACGGCGGCCGCCCGCACAGGAGCTCGAACAGGATGACGCCCAGGCTGTAGAGGTCGGCGCGGTGGTCCACCGCCTCGCCGCGCGCCTGCTCGGGGGCCATGTAGCGGTAGGTGCCCACCACCCGGCCGTGCAGGGTGAGGTGGGTGGCGTCGGTCGCGAGCTTCACCAGCCCGAAGTCCATGAGCCGCACCCGGCGCGCGTCGTCCACCATGATGTTGGACGGCTTCAGGTCGCGGTGCACGAGGCCGTGCGCGTGCACGTGGGCGAGGCCGTCGCACACCTGCGCCACGGCGTCCACGAGGCGGGCGCGGCGCGAGGGGCCGTTCAGGCCCTCGAGCACCTCGTCCGCGAGCGGCTTCGCCTCCCCGGCCCGGACCTTCTCCGGCGAGGCCTCCCGCGGCTCGGCCTGCGCGAAGCTCCCCTCCGTCTCCGGCTCGTCCATGAGCGCGGCGAAGGCGCGGATGGCGTCGGGGCCCTGCGCCGGCGGCTCCACGTCGAGGGCGGGGGTGAGCAGGCTCTCCGTGTCCGGCTCGTCGGACCAGGCGTCGAGCGCGGGGCGGTCGCCGCTCGGGGCCGGTGCGCCGGGCGCGGCGCCGGCGTAGGGGGAGGCGTCGAGGGCCGGCGAGAGGTAGCTGCGCAGGTCGAGCCCCTCCACCAGCTCCATGGCGAGGAACGAGTACCCCTCGTGCACGCCGGCGTCGTACACGCGCACCACGTTCGGGTGATCGAGCCCCCGCAGCGCCTCGAACTCGCGCGCCAGCCGCCGCGCGGCAGTGGGGTCGCAGGCGGGCGGCGGCCCCAGCAGCTTCACCGCCACCTCGGCCCCGCTCGTCCGGTGCCGGGCGCGGTAGACGGTGCCGATCCCGCCGCGGCCGATGACCGACAGGACCTCGTATGGGCCGACCGCGCGAGGGGGCATCCGGTCGAGCATACGGGGGGGATTCTGGCCCGGCAACGGGGGGTCCCGGGGCCGCCGGGCGCGCCGCGCGCGTCCCTCGCCACCACCGGGCCGCCGTGCTATGAGCCGCGCGTGGCCGAGAGGACGCTCGCCGAGAGCCTGCGGGAGAAGGTGCGCGCGCGCCCGCTGCCCCGCCACGTCGCCATCATCATGGACGGGAACGGCCGCTGGGCCGAGGCGCGCGGCCTGCCGCGGCTGGCCGGGCACCGCGAGGGCTCCGAGTCCGTGCGCGCGGTGACCCGCGAGGCGCGCCGGATCGGGCTCGAGGCGCTCACCCTCTACGCCTTCAGCGCGCAGAACTGGTCGCGGCCGCCGGACGAGGTGGCGGGGCTCATGCAGCTCCTCGCCGAGTACCTCGACTCCGAGCGCGCCGAGATCATGGACAACGACGTCCGGCTCCACGCCATCGGCGAGCTGGACCGGCTGCCCGGGTTCGTCCGCGAGCGGCTGGAGCGGATGCGGCAGGAGTCGCAGGGCAACCGCGGCCTCATCCTCACGCTCGCGCTCTCCTACGACGCCCGCGAGGACATCGCGCAGGCCGCGCGCCGCGCCGCGGCCGAGGGCGTGTCGCTCGACCGGGACGCCCTCGACGCGCGGCTGTGGACGGTGGGGCTGCCCGAGCTCGACCTGCTCGTCCGCACCAGCGGCGAGCGGCGCGTCTCGAACTTCCTGCTCTGGCAGTGCGCCTACGCCGAGCTGGCCTTCACCGAGCTGCTCTGGCCGGACTTCCGGGAGCTGGAGCTCTTGCAGGTCGTGGACGACTTCCAGAGGCGCGAGCGCCGGTTCGGGCTCACCGGAGCGCAGGTGGCGGCGCGCGACCGCGCATGAACGAGAAGAACAAGAACCTCGCGCTGCGGGTCGTCTCGGCCCTCCTCCTGTTCCCCGCGCTGGTCTGGGTGACCTGGCTGGGCGGGCTGCCGTTCACCGTGCTCCTCGCCGTCGCGGCGGCCATCTCGGCCATCGAGCTCACCGGCATGTTCACCGCGGTGCGCGTCCCCGAGGCGTTCGGGGTGGCGGTGGCCGCGCTCCTGCCGTTCGTCCCCTGGTGGACGGCGCAGGACGCCTCGCGCGCCTACCCCAGCATCGTCCCGCTCGCGCTCGCCGTCGCCGCCATGGCGCTGCTCGTCCTGAACCTGTTCCGCGCCGGGCCCATCGAGGGCTCGCCGCAGCGGGTCGCCGCCTCGGCGCTGGCCTGGCTCTACTGCGGCGTGCTCATCAGCTCGGTGGTCGGGCTGCGCCTGCGGCACGGGTTCGCGTGGGTGATCCTCACCTTCGTCACCACCTGGCTCAACGACACGCTCGCGTACTTCGCCGGCCGCTTCTTCGGAAAGCACCCGCTCTACCCGCGCGTCAGCCCCAAGAAGACCTGGGAGGGGTTCGGGGGCGGCGTCCTCGGCAGCGTGCTCGGGGCGCTCGTCGTGAAGGCGCTCTTCGGCCCCGGGGTCCTGCCGCAGCCGGAGGGCGAGGCCTTCCTCCTGTCCTGGGCGGGCTGCGTCGGCCTCGGGCTGGGCGCGTCGGTGCTGGGCCCCCTCGGGGACCTGTGCGAGTCGATGCTCAAGCGCTCGGCAGGGGTCAAGGACTCCGGGCGCCTGATCCCCGGGCACGGCGGGCTGCTGGATCGGATCGACGCCTTGCTCTTCGTGGCGCCCTGGGTCTACCTCTGGGCCACCCTCGCCCAGTGAGAGGGTGAGGAGAACGCCCATGAAGCGGCTCGCCATCCTCGGCTCCACCGGCTCCATCGGCGTCCAGGCGCTCGACGTGGTCGCGCGCTCCGGCGGACGCTTCGAGGTCGCCGCGCTCGCCGCCGGGTCGAACGCCGATCTGCTGGTGGAGCAGGCGCGGCGCTGGCGCCCGCGCGCGGTCGCGCTGGCGGATCCCGCCGCGGCCCGGCGCGCGCGCGAGCTGCTCGGCCCGGGCGGCCCGGAGGTGCTGGAGGGCGCCGCCGGCGTGACGGCGCTGGCGAGCCTGGGCGAGGTGGACGTGGTGCTGGCCGCCATCTCGGGCGGCGCGGGCCTCGCCTCCACCGCCGCCGCCATCGAGGCGGGCAAGACGGTCGGCCTCGCCAACAAGGAGTCGATGGTGCTGGCGGGCGAGCTGCTCATGCGCCGCGCCGCCGAGAAGGGGGTCGCCATCCTCCCGGTCGACTCCGAGCACAGCGCCATCTTCCAGTCGCTGGCCGGGCACCAGCGCCCCCACGTGCGGCGCCTGCTCCTCACCGCCTCGGGCGGCCCGCTCCGCACCGTCCCCGCCGCCGAGCTGGCGGCCGTGACGCCCGCGCGGGCGCTCAAGCACCCCAACTGGTCGATGGGCGCCAAGATCACCATCGACTCCGCCACCCTCATGAACAAGGGGCTGGAGGTGATCGAGGCGCGCTGGCTCTTCGACGTCGACCCGCGCCGGATCGACATCGTGGTGCACCCCGAGTCCATCGTGCACTCGATGGTCGAGTACGTGGACGGCTCGGTCGTGGCGCAGCTCGGCGTCTCCGACATGCGCGGGCCCATCAGCTACGCGCTCGCGTGGCCGGAGCGGATCCCGCTCGAGCTGCCCGCGCTCGATCTGCCGCGGCTGGGCAAGCTCACCTTCGAGGCCCCCGACCCGGCGCGCTTCCCGGCCTTCATGCTCGCCTACCGCGCGCTCGAGCTCGGCGGCACGGCCCCGGCCGCGCTCTCCGGCGCCGACGAGGCCGCGGTGGCCGCCTTCCTCGCCGGGCGTTGCAGCTTCACCCGCATCGCCGAGGTGTGCGCGGAGGTGCTGGAGGCGCTCGCGCCGGAGCCGGTGGGCTCGGTCGAGCAGGCGCTCGCCGCCAGCGACTGGGGCCGGCGCCAGGCCGAGCGGCGTGTGGCGGGGTAGGCCCGAGCACCACAGGCCGGGTGGAAGGGCGTGCAGGCGGCGCCCTCCGCGCGCATGATCAGCAGAGGAGCCGCCCACCTGCCCGTCCGCGGCTCCCCCGTGACCCGAGAATGCCCAGCGACTTCCTCCTCAAGGCCGGCTCCATCGTCCTCCTGCTCGGCGGGCTGATCTTCGTCCACGAGCTGGGCCACTTCGTCGCCGCGAAGCTGCTCGGCGTGAAGGTGCTCCGCTTCTCCATCGGCTTCGGCCCGCGGCTCTTCGGCTTCACGCGCGGCGAGACCGAGTACCGCGTCGCGTCGCTCCCGCTCGGCGGGTACGTCAAGATGGCGGGCGACGACCCCTCCGAGGAGGTGAAGCCGGAGGACCGCGGCCGCGGCTTCCTGGAGCAGCAGCCCTGGCGCCGCTTCGTCATCGCCGCCGCCGGGCCGGGCATGAACCTCGTCTTCCCGGTCCTGGTCTACCTGGCCCTCGGCCTGGCGCAGAACGGGCAGCTCGTGGCGGGCCCTCGCGTCGGGTCGCTCTCGCCCGGCTCTCCGGCCGCCGAGGCGGGGCTCGAGCCGGGGGATCGCATCGTGAGCGTGGCGGCCCCCGGCGAGGCGCCGAAGCCGGTCCGCTACTTCAACGACCTGCGCGACCTCGTGTCGCCGCATCCCGGCGAGCCGCTCACCTTCGAGGTGGAGCGCGACGGCCGCCGGCTGCCGCCGCTCACCCTCACCCCGGCGCGCGAGCGCGAGTCGAACCCCATCGAGACCACCTGGCGCGGGGTCATCGGGGTCACGCCCGCGTACTCCCCGGCGGTGGTGGCGCCGGTGGCGCGCGGCGCGGCCGGGCCGCTCGAGCCCTTCGACCTGGTCGCCTCGGTGAACGGGAAGAAGGTGGCGCACGCGGGCGAGCTGCGGCGCGCGCTGGACGCGGCGCGCTGCGGCCCGGTGGCGCTGGAGGTGCTGCGCGAGCAGGGCGTGTCCGCCCCCGGCGCGACCGTCTCCACCTACCGCCCCGTGGCGCTGGCGGATGTCCCGACCTGCGCCGGCGGCGCGCCCACCTTCGCCGTGGCGGATCCGGGCGTGTCGACGTTCATCGCGGCGGTGGCGCCCGGCGGCCCGGCGGAGCAGGCGGGGCTGCGCCGCGGTGACGCGCTCGCGGCGGTGAACGGCCACCCGGTGCGCTCGTTCCGCGACGTGAACGCCCGCGCCGCGGAGTTCAAGGCCGGCCAGCCGGTCGAGCTCGCGCTGCGCGACGGGCGCAAGGTGACGCTCGTCCCCGGCGAGCGCACCGAGCTCGACGAGATGACGCGCGAGCCGCAGAAGAAGCTCGTCCTCGGGTTCTTCCCCGAGCAGCGCGCGCTGGTGGAGAGCTCGGCGCTCCTGGTCGAGCGCGTCCCGCTCGCCATGGGGCCCCTCGAGGCCGGGCGGGCCGCGCTGGCCGGCGTGCACGAGGCGGTGCGGCTCACCGTCGTCAGCCTGGCGCACATCGTCACCGGGCAGCTCAGCTTCAAGACGGTGGGCGGCCCCATCATGCTCTTCTCCATCGCCTCCAAGGCGGCGGAGGAGGGGCTGCAGAGCTTCCTGTTCACGATGGCGCTCATCAGCGTGAACCTCGGGCTCATGAACCTGCTCCCCATCCCGGTCCTCGACGGCGGCCACCTCGCCACCTGTCTGGTGGAGGGCGTCACGCGCCGCCCGCTCTCGATCCGCGCCCGCGAGATCGCGAACCTGGTCGGGATCATCCTGCTCGTCATGCTCATGATCGCCGTCTTCAAGAACGACATCGTGCGGGTGATGGGGTAAGACGCGCCGGATGTGGGTCGCCGCCCTCGACACCTCCACCCTCGCGCTCTCCTGCGCGCTCTGCGAGCTCGCGGGCGGCGAGGTGCGCCTCGTCGCCGAGCGCACCGAGCACGCGCCGGCCAAGGCCGGGCCGCAGGGCCCCACCGGCGGGCACGGCGGCCGGCTCCCGGGCGTCCTGCAGGACGTGCTCGCGGCGGCCGGGCGGCGGCTCTCCGAGGTCGACGGGTACGCCGTGGGGCTCGGGCCGGGATCGTTCACCGGGCTGCGCATCGGGCTCGCCACCTGGAAGGGCCTCGCCTACGGCCACCACCGCCCGCTCGCCGGCGTCTCCAGCCTGGCGGCGCTGGCGCTGGCGGCCGCGCCGGCGGCGGAGCCGGGCGCGCTGCTCGTGCCGCTCCTCGACGCGAAGAAGGGCGAGCTCTACGCCGGCTTCTACCGGGCGGGCGGCGCCGGCGTGGAGGCGGCCGCGCCCGACGCGGCGCTCCCGCCCGAGGCGCTCGCGGCGCGGCTCGCGGCGCTCGCCGCCGAGGGCGCGCGGCCGGTCGCGTTCGGGCCGGGGCGCGCGGCCTACCCCGAGGCGCTCGCCGCCTTCGCGGCGCCGGAGGGGGCTCCCGCGAGCCCGCCCGCGCTGGCCGTCGCGCGGCTGTGCGCGGCGGAGCTCGCCGCCGGCTACGACCAGGCGAAGCTCTTCGCGCTGGAGCCGCACTACGTCCGCAAGAGCGAGGCCGAGGTGAAGTTCCCGCACGGCCTCGGGCCGGGCGCCGACCGGCCGTAGCGCCGAGCCCCACCCCCATGGAAACCGCCACCTTCCGCCCGCCGCTGCGCCGCCTCGGCGCCCACCTCCTCGCCGGCGGCGCCGCCGGGGCGCTGGTGGGCCTCGCCGCGGAGATCCCGCCGCTCGTGGCGGTCCTCTTCGGCGCGGTGGCGGCCGCCATCGCCCTGACCGCCCGGCACGCCGGGGGGCTGCGGGTCCTGGCGGACGAGCGCGGGCTGCGGGTGGCCGGCGCGGCCGCCGCCCCGACCTCTTCGGCGCGCCAGCCCCCGGCCGCCCCGGGCGCGGTGGAGGCGGCCTGGGGGGAGCTGCGGCTCGGCTTCGGGCTCGCCCAGCGCGCCGACGGCACCGTCCAGCGGTACGCCGTCTTCGCCGACGCGCGCGGGCGCAGCTTCGCCTTCGCGGAGCTGTCCGCGAGCGCCGCGCCCTGCGCGCCGGTGCGGGGCGCGGACGGCGGCAGCGTGCCGGTGGTGGAGCTGCGCGACGCGCCGCTCCTGCTGGCGCTGCTCGTGCAGCGGGTGCCCGCCTGGCAGATCCTGCCCGAGGCGCTGCAGGCCGCGCCGGCGGCGGCCGCGGTGGACCCCGAGGCGCCGGCAGCCGCCGGGCCGGTGCTCCGCCCGCGGCGGGAGGCGCGCCGGGCGCGGATGGGCGTGTGGGCGCTGGCCGCGAAGCTCGGCTCGAAGCTCGCCGCCTCGTTCGGGAAGCTCGCCGCGACCGGCCTCAAGGCGGTGAAGACCGCCAACGTGGGCTGGGCGGCGGCGTCGGTCGCCACCTACTCGCTCCTCTTCTCGTGGAAGTTCGCGCTCGCGCTCATGGTGCAGCTCTTCATCCACGAGTACGGCCACGTGCACGCCATGCGGCGGACCGGCATGCGGGTGCGGGGCATGTACTTCGTGCCGCTCCTCGGCGCCCTGGCGGTGACGGACGACGCGTTCACCTCGCGCCGCCAGCAGGTCTACGTGGCGCTGAACGGCCCGCTGTGGGGCTCCCTGGCGGCGCTCGCGCCGGCCGGGCTGTGGCTGTGGACGCACGATCCGCAGTGGGCCGCCATCGCCGCCTTCTGGGCGCTGGTGAACCTGTTCAACCTGCTCCCGATCGCGCCGCTCGACGGCGGGCGGGCGCTGCAGGCGTTCGCGTACTCGTACTCCTCGGGCCTGGGCGTGGCGCTCTCCGCGCTCGGCCTCGCCGGCGCGGTGGCGCTCGCGAGCGCGGCCGGCTTCTCGCTCATCTGGCTCGTCGCTGTCCTCGGCGCGATGGAGCTCGCCGGCGAGGTGCAGTCGCGCACCGGCGCGCGGGCGCTGCGGCTCCTGCCCGCGCCGGCCCGCTTCGGCGCGCCGCACTGGCTCTACCTGCGCGCCGTCCTCGGCGGCAGCCCGGGCGTGGCGGGCGAGGCGCTGTTCCTGCGCGGCCTCGAGCGGCAGGAGAAGGCCGCCCGCGCCGCGCCGCTCACGGCGGGGCAGCTCGTCCGGTGGGGGCTCACCTACGCCGCCCTCGCCGCTGCCCTCGTCTTGCTCGTCTGGTTCATGCGCCACGTCCCCGGCGCCGACGCGGCGAGCCGGATCCTCGAGTAGCGCGAGCCCAGCCGGGGCAGCGACGTCGGAGCGGTTGCGAGCGCGGCGCCGCTCGGGCATCGTCCCTCCATGACCCCGCGCCTGGCGCTGCTCGCCCTCCTCCTCGCCGCGGGGTGTGCCCACCGCCCCGAGGCCGTCCGGCCGGCGCAAGGCGCCGTCAGCCTCCCGCGCCGGTCCGCCGGCCCCTACCAGCCCGAAGACTGGCAGCTCGCGCCCGGCGCGGTGCTGGGCGAGCGCAACCGCTGCGTGGACCGCGAGCTCACTGCCCGCCGACTGAACGAGTTCGGCGACCCCGAGGGCACGACCTACCCCGGCGGCTCTCCGCTGCTCGGCCTGACCGGCCGCGCCGCCGACCGCTACGAGTACGTCATGCGCCGCCAGCCGGACATCGGGACCGTCTGCTCCCGCGCGCCGGGCGACCCGCAGCGGTAGGACCTCGTCGCGTTCGCGTTCGCGTTCGCGTTCGCGTTCGCGTTCGAGGTCGCGATCGCGTTCGAGGTCGCGGTCTAGGTCGGAGGTCGGAGGTCGAGGTCGAGGTCGAGGTCGAGGTCGCCGGGGGGCCTGCCCCCCTCGCCCCGCGCAGCGGTGAGAGGGCCGCTCGAGCCCGCTCGTGCCTGCGAAACGCTGGCGGGGGTTCCGAGCGGGCGGAGGGGTGGCCCTCCTGCGTCGCTCCGGACGACCTACCGGATAGGTACGGCGGCCGGAGCAGAAACGCGCGAACGCCGGGCAACGCAACGTGCCGCGCCGACACGGCGCACGAGGTCCGTGCGTCGGCGCGGCACCGGCGTTGCTGGCGGCAGTAGGGCGAGCGCGGTCTCACGCAGGTCGACCTCCGCTCCTTCGGAGGGCCACCCCGCCGCCCGCTGGCGGGCGTTGCCGTCCGCAGGTCGGGGTCGCAGTCGAGGTCGAGGTCGCAGTCGCGGTCGAGGTCGGGCCCTGCTCCCCTTGCCCCGCGGACTCACGCCGCCGAAACCTCCACGCCCCCGCCAGACCACTTCGCGGGCTCCGGCCCGCTCCACGCCTTCCCGCCGAGGAACCACCGCAGCGCCTCAGGCGCCCGCCCCACCACGCGCAGGTGGCCGGCGTGGATGCACCGGAGGTGGTGAAAGGCGCAGAGGCCGAGCTGGTTGTCGAGCTCGTCCCCGCCGCCTTGCGAGCGGAAGAGGACGTGGTGGGCGTGCGTCGCGCGGCGGCTGCAGCCGGGGACCTGGCAATGGCCCTCGTCCCGCTCCCGGACCTTCCGCGAGCGGGTCCGGGCGCACTTCCCGCCCTTCCAGGTGTCGAGGAAGTGCTGCGCGAGGACGGCGAGGCAGGTCCCGAGCGGCAGCCGCTTCCCGGTCCGGTCGCGGACGGCCTGCACCGCGGCGGCGAGCACCGCCGCCATCCGGAGCGCCAGCGGGACGGCCAGCTTCCCCTGCGCACGCATCCGCCGCTCGGCCTCGCCCTCGAGCTCGCGCCGGAGCGCGACGCAGGTGAGGCCCTTCGCCCGCGCGGCCCAGCGGGTGATCTCCGGCTCGGGCAGCTTCGAGAGGAGCCGCAGCTTCTCGAACGGCAGCCCCTCGCGCTTCGCCTCCTGGAGCGCCGGCGAGGCCCAGCGCCGCTCCTCGACCTTGGCCCGCTCCTCGATCGAGCGCGCCGCGAGCCCCAGCCGCTCCTCGCAGTACTGGCGGAAGCTCGCGAACCCGAGGAGCCGGTACAGCTGGCTCTTCCGGACCGCGAGGGCGCAGTAGCCGACGAGGTCCTCCCACTCCGCCCGCAGGGCGGCGAGCTCCCGCAGTCGGGCGTCCACCTCCTGGGCGGTGGCGGTCTCGTAGAAGCGGACGTCCGGGGCCGCGATGTCTGGCAGGGCGCGAAGCGCGGCCCAGCGCTCCGTCTCCTCCTCGAGCGCTGCGGCGCGCGTGTCCCCGGTGCGCTCACCGGACGGCCGGACCCAAGCGCCGAGCACGCGCGCCGCGTCCGGGTCTCCCTCGCCCGCGTACTCGCCCGCGAACTCCTGGGCGATCGCCTCGAGCCGCTCGGCGCGCGTCGCGCCCGGCATGAGCTCGCCCGCGAGCGCCAGCGCTTCATCGACCACCTCGCACTCCTCCGGCTCGAGGCGCGCGTCGAGGCGCAGCCACGGCTCCTCCTCGTCGCCCGGCGCCGCGCGCGCCCGGCGGACCTCGGCCTCGAGCGCGCGGACGGTCATCCGCGCCGCGCGCTCCACCCAGGCCGCCTCGTCCTCGCCCACCGCCACCTTCAGCACCGTCTGCGCGGCGCGGAGCTTGACCCGCCCCGCCGTGAGCGCCTCGCGCAGGAGCGGCCGCGTCCGCAGCTCCCGGCCGAGCAGGGCGAGCCCCTCGGCGGCCCGCTTGCCGAGGTCGAGCACCTCCCGCGCGTAGTCGTCGAGGTGGCACGCGAGCTCGGCCAGCCGGTCGCCCCGCCGGAGCGCGTCGAGCCCCTCGGCGATGGCGACGTCGAGCGCGCCCCGCGCCCTGGCCGCCCAGGTGAGCAGCGCCTCGCAGGCGTCGGCCTCCGGCTCGCCGCCGCGGAACCAGGCGTCGAGCTCGCGCCCGGTGAGCGGCGCGGGCTCGACGGCCGGCGGCGCGAAGCGCGTCCTCCAGGCCTCGGAGGGCGAGCACGCAGCGAGGTCGGGTGCCGCGTCCATGGGAGAGATCATCGCACGGAGGTCTGACACGAACAGTCAACCAAACCGCACGCAGAGTAGACCTGATCAGGGCGGTCCCGCGGCCCATCAGCTCCGTCGCCGCCGCATGCCCGCACCCGCGCGCCTTCGCCCCCGTAAGCCGGGCCACGCCTTGTCGCCGCGGACGCGCAGGCACGCCTCGCGCTCGACGCCCCCGCTTCGGCGGCGAACGCCACCGCGGAGCCGCCTGCCCGCCTGCCGCGCCCCCTCTTTGCCCGAAGTCCGCCGACGTCGCGGAGGCAGTCGCTCCATGCTGCGAGGCCGATCGGTGTCGGGCGGCCCCTCTCCCCGGCCCTCTCCCCGCTTCGCGGGGCGAGGGGGAGGGGATAGCGCGGACGCCGGCAGCATGGAGATGAGAGCACCGGGCCGCCGGCATCAGGGGGATGGGATCACCGTGCCACCGGCGTATCAGGGAGAGGAGATCAATGGGCCACCCGCAGCAAGGAGGTGAGAACACCGTGCCGCCCGCCATCTCCTTCCCCACCCATCGTGGAGGAAGCACTCGCTCGATCCCGGAGGTCCACCGGTACCAAGCGGAGCCATCCCGCTGGTGACGCGCCGGCGCGCACGGGTTACATCGTCTCCGCCGTCCACCCGCGAGGAGGCGCCGTGCTCGAGCTCGTCATCGGAAACAAGAACTACTCGTCCTGGTCGATGCGGGCGTGGCTCGCGCTCGAGCTGACGGGCGCGCCGTACCGGGAGATCCTGGTCGCGCTCGATCGTCCCGACACGGCGGAGCGCATCCGCGCCCACTCGCCGGCGGGCCGCGTCCCGGTGCTGCGCGACGGGGAGCTCACGGTCTGGGACTCGCTCGCCATCTGCGAGTACCTGGCGGAGAAGTTCCCCTCGGCGGAGCTGTGGCCGGCGGCGCCGGCCCGGCGGGCGGTGGCGCGGGCGGCGGCGGCCGAGATGCACGCGGGCTTCCAGGCCCTGCGCGCCGGGATGCCGATGAACCTCGGGCTTCACCGGCCGACCCCGCCCTCGGCCGAGGTCGCGGCCGACCTCGCGAGGATCCGCGCCCTCTGGCGCGAGCTGCTCGCCGCGCCGCGCCAGGGCGAGTACCTGTTCGGCCGCTTCGGCATCGCGGACGCGTTCTTCGCCCCGGTGGTCGGGCGCTGCCGCACCTACGGCGTCGCGCTCGACGGGCCGGAGGCCGGCTACGCGGAGGAGGTGTGGCGCCACCCGGCGGTGGCGAAGTGGGTCGCGGGAGCGAGCCAGGAGTCGCAGGCGATCCCGAAGTACGACCTCAAGTGACCGCGGCGCCGCCTCGCCGCGCGGCCCCCCGCCGGGGCCGTCCCCCGGGTCCGCGCACGAGCTAGGAGAGGCGCATGCACGTCTTCCTCACCGGCGCGACCGGTCTCATCGGCCGCGCGCTCGTCCCGGCGCTGCGCGCGGCCGGGCACGAGGTCACGGCGCTGTCGCGCGGCGCCGCGCCGGGGCGGTCGCCTTCGGGCGCCGCCGTGGTGCAGGGCGATCCCACCCGGCCGGGCGCCTGGCAGGACGCGCTCGCGCGCTGCGACGCCTGCGTGCACCTCGCCGGCGAGCCGGTGGCCGCCGGGCGCTGGACCGAGGAGCGCAAGCGCGCCATCCGCGAGAGCCGCCTCGCCTCGACCCGGCTGGTGGCGGAGGTGGTGGCGCGCGGCGGGCCGGCGGTCCTCGTCTCCGGCAGCGCCGTCGGCTACTACGGCTCGCGCGGCGACGAGGAGCTCGACGAGGGCTCGCCGCCGGGCCGCGACTTCCTCGCCGAGGTGTGCGTGGCCTGGGAGGCGGCCGCCGCCCCCGCCGCGGTGCGGGCGCGAGTGGTGCTCCTCCGCACCGGCATCGTCCTCGCCCGCGACGGCGGCGCCCTCCCGCAGCTGCTCCGGCCCTTCCGCTACTTCGCCGGGGGGCACATCGGCGACGGCGCGTTCTGGCAGCCCTGGATCCACCTCGCCGACGAGGTGGGGCTCATCACCTGGGCGCTCGAGCACGGGACCGTGGCCGGGCCGCTCGCCGCCGCCGCGCCCGCGCCGGCCCGCAACCGCGACCTGGCGCACGCCATCGGCGAGGTGCTGCACCGGCCGAGCGTCCTGCCCGTGCCGCGCTCGATGATCGAGCTCGTGCTGGGCGAGCTGGCGGGCGCCGTCACCGCCAGCCAGCGGGTGTTGCCGCGCAAGGCGCTCGCCGGTGGGTACCGGTTCCGCTACCCGGAGCTCCTGCCGGCGCTGCGGGACCTCCTCGCCCGCTAGGGAGGGAAAACGGCCGCGGGCATGTTAAGCTTTCGCCCTTTCCCTCCCGGGCCCGGAGGCCTCACGCGATGGCGAAGAAGCTCAAGGTCGGCGTCCTCGGCGCGACCGGCATGGTCGGTCAGCGGTTCCTCTCCCTGCTCGAGAACCACCCCTGGTACGAGGTGAAGCTCGTCGCGGCGAGCGCCTCCTCGGCTGGCAAGCGCTACGCCGAGGCGGTGCAGGGGCGCTGGGCCATGAAGACCCCGGTGCCGGCCGCCGCCGCCGCGCTCACCGTCCAGAACGCCTCGGACGTCGCGCGCATCGCGGGCGAGGTGGACTTCGTCTTCTGCGCCGTGGACATGTCGAAGGAGGAGACGGCCAAGCTCGAGGAGGACTACGCCCGCGCCGAGACGCCGGTGGTGTCGAACAACTCGGCCCACCGCTGGACCCCCGACGTGCCGATGATGATCCCCGAGATCAACTCGGCGCACGCCGCGGTCCTCGAGGCGCAGCGCCGCCGGCTCGGCACGAAGCGCGGCTTCATCGCGGTGAAGCCGAACTGCTCCATCCAGAGCTACGTCCCCGCCCTGCACCCGCTGCTCGACTACGGCCCGAAGCAGGTGGCGGTCTGCACCTACCAGGCGATCTCGGGCGCCGGGAAGACCTTCGAGACCTGGCCGGAGATGGTCGACAACGTCATCCCCTTCATCAAGGGCGAGGAGGAGAAGAGCGAGAAGGAGCCGCTCAAGATCTGGGGCCAGCTCCGGGACGGCCAGATCGTGAACGCCGCCGCGCCGGTCATCAGCGCCCAGTGCATCCGGGTCCCGGTCTCCGACGGCCACCTGGCGGCGGTGTTCGCACGGTTCGAGCGCAAGCCGGGCAAGGACGAGATCCTCGCCCGCTGGCGCGAGTACCAGGGGAAGCCCCAGCAGCTCGGCCTCCCCAGCGCGCCGAAGCCCTTCCTCACCTACTTCGAGGACGACGCGCGCCCGCAGACGCGCCTCGACCGCGACGCGGGGAGCGGGCAGGGCATCACCATCGGCCGGCTCCGCCCCGACGCCGTCTTCGACTGGCGGTTCGTCTGCCTGTCGCACAACACCGTCCGCGGCGCCGCCGGCGGCGCCGTCCTCACCGCCGAGCTCCTGTCGGCGGAGGGCTTCATCCAGGCCAAGTGATGACCATCCGACCGCTGCACCTCGCCGTCCTCGGCGCCACCGGCGCCGTGGGCAGGGCCCTCGTGCAGGCGCTGGAGGAGAGCGACCTTCCTGTCGCCTCGCTGGCGCTCCTCGCCAGCGAGCACTCCGCCGGCGCCGAGCTCGACTTCCGCGACGACGTCCTCCGCGCCGCCGCGGTGGGGCCGGGCGCCTTCGCCGGGAAGGACCTCGCCTTCTTCGCCGCCGGCGCCGCGACCTCACGGGCGCACCTCGAGGCCGCGCGCGCGGCCGGGTGCGCGGTGGTCGACCTCACCCCCGCCTTCCGCGGCGACGCCGAGGTGCCGCTCGTCCTGCCGCCGCTCAACGCCGACGCGCTCGCCGGCTTCGCGCGGCGCGGGGTGGTGGCGGTGCCCGGCCCGGCCTCGGCGCAGCTCGCGCTGGCGCTGGCGCCGCTGCACCGCGCCGCCGGGGTGGAGCGCGCGAGCAGCGTGGTCCTGGAGGCGGTCTCGGGGGCGGGGCAGAAGGGCGTCTCCGAGCTCGAGGCCGAGCTGCGCGCCATGCTCTCCTTCCAGGAGCCGCCCCCGCCCACCGCGCTCCCGCACCGCGCCGCCTTCAACGTGGTGCCGCAGGTGGGCCCGTTCGGCGACGACGGCGCGAGCGAGGAGGAGCGGGCGGTCGCCGCCGACGTGCGGCGGCTGCTCGGGTCTTCCCTCCGCGTCGGGGTCACCGCCGTGCGCGTCCCGGTGTTCTACGGGCACGTCCAGCTCGTCTCGGTGAAGCTCCGCCGCGCGCTCGGCGCGGCCGCGGCGCGCGAGCTCTTCCGGCAGGCGCCGGGCGTGAAGCTCGTCGACGCGCCGCAGGAGGGCGTCTACCCGATGCCCATGCTGGCGGTGAACGACGACGCGGTGCTGGTCGGGCGCGTGCGCGACGACCCGACCCAGGAGCACGGGCTCGACCTCGTGCTGTGCGGCGACAACCTGCGGCAGGGGGGCGCCTCGACCGCGATCGAGCTCGCGAAGCTCCTCGCCGAGAAGCACCTGAAGCTCGGCTGACAATTTGGCAGCGCCCCGGGGGTCGCGCCCGGGCGCTTGCCAAAAAGTCGGCGGGCTCCCGCTCGAGCCGCCCGCGCCTCCGGAAAAACTCCAGTCGCGGCGCGGGTCCCTTCCTTGCGCGGGTGGCCTCCCCGTTGCAGGATGGCCGCGCATGACGCGACGCCTCTCCGTCCTCGCCTGCCTCGCGTGCGCTCCCGCGCTGGCCGCCGCTCAGGTCGTTGTGTCCGAATCGACCGGATCCGGCACCGTCTACATCAACTCGGGCGAGTGCAACAACGCGCCCGCCGACACGCTCTCGCTGCAGTGGTCGGTGACTACGACCGCCGCCAGCTACGACCTCTACGTCTCGGACACCGCCGGCTGCCCCATCCCCAGCACCAACACCAACACCAACGCGCACACGAACTCCTTCGTCACCGGCGTCGCGTCCTCGAGCTACACCGGGATCACCGCGGCCACGCTCCTCAGCAAGGTGCCGATCCAGTGCACGTCGACCACGAACTCGGTGGCGTACATCTGCGTGTTCGCGGCGGGCACCAACGCCAACAGCGGGAGCCCGCTCGCCACCGGCAGCGTGCAGCTCGACCTGGCGTCGCCCGCGAAGCCGAACCTCCTCAGCCTGACCCCCGGGGACGGCTCGCTCAACGCCAACTGGGACCTCGGGACCGGCAGCGCCGCCGCCGGCACGATCGGCTCGGCCAACAGCTTCCGCGTCCACTACGCCCCCGCGGACGGCTCGGCGGCGCAGCAGTACCGCGAGTTCACGGGCGCCAGCACGAGGAGCGGCCGCGTCACCGGGCTCACGAACAACGTGCCGTACACGGTGACCGTCACGGCCCTGACCATCGGCGGCAACGAGAGCCTGCCGTCCGATCCGATAACCGGCTCGCCCATCCCGGTCGACGACTTCTGGCGCCTTTACCAGAACGCCGGCGGCCGCGAGCAGGGCGGCTGCGCCAGCGGCGCCGCGGGCCTCGCCGCGTTGGTGGCGCTCGCCCCGCTCGTCCTGCGCCGCAAGAGGAGGCGCCCGTGATCCGCGCCCTCGCCGCCGCGCTGGCGCTCGCCGCCGCGCTCCCCGCCGCCGCGCAGTTCTCGGGCGGCGGGCCCTCGCCGCGCTACGGCTCGTTCCAGATGAGCCTCGAGACCTACCGGCCCAACATCGACTCGGAGTTCGGCGGGGGCCCTGGTCCCTACGAGCGCGCCTTCGGCGGCAAGCGGAACCTCATGTTCCGCTTCGACGTCGCCTACTCGCTCCTCGTGAGCTACGGCACGCTCGACGTCGGGCTCGGCGCCGGCTACTGGGAGAAGTACGGCCACGGCTTCGCCCAGGACACGGGCGCGCGGGTCTCCGACCCCACCGCGCTCAAGGTCTACCCGACGCGCCTCTCGCTCACCTACCGCTTCGACGTGCTCTCGAACCAGTACCGCTGGTTCCCGCTCGCGCCTTACGCGCGGGTCGCGCTCGACCGGTACTGGTGGTGGGTGAACAACGGCGCCGGCGGCACCGCCAACGCGAGCGGCAAGTCCGGCTCCGGCGCCACCAACGGCTACTCGGTGACCGGCGGCGTCGCCCTCGACCTCGGCGCCATCGACACCATGCTGGCGCGCGAGATGGACCGCGACACCGGCATCAACCACACCTACTTCTTCGTCGAGCTCTCGAAGAGCTACGTGAAGGACTTCGGCTCGTCGAAGAGCTGGAACCTCTCCGACGACCGCAAGGTGAGCTTCGCGGGCGGGCTCCTGTTCGCGTTCTGACGCCGGGCTACAGCCGCCGGTGCTTCAGGGACGGGAGCTCCCGCCGCACCTGCTCCAGCCGCTCGCGCCGCACCGGCGCCACGCAGACGCCCTCGCCCTCGCCCGGGCAGCGCGCCAGCACCACGCCCCACGGGTCCACCACCATCGCGTTCCCGAACGTCACCCGGTTCGCCGAGTGGCGCCCGGCCTGCGCCGGCGCGAGCACGTAGGCCAGGTTCTCGACCGCGCGCGCCCGCAGCAGGATCTCCCAGTGATCCTTGCCGGTGAAGAGCGTGAACGCCGCCGGCACGCACAGGATCTCGGCGCCCAGGGCGGAGAGCTGCCGGTACAGCTCCGGGAAGCGCAGGTCGTAGCAGACGGTGAGCCCGATCCGGCCCAGCGAGGAGGGCGCCAGCACCGCCCGGTCGCCCGCCACCACCGTCTCGGACTCGGCGTAGCGCGCGCCGTCGGGGATGGCGACGTCGAAGAGGTGGATCTTGCGGTAGGCCGCCACGATGGCGCCGTCGTCGGCGATGAGCGCGCTCGTGTTGGCGGTCTTGCCCGGCGCCTCGACCCGCTCGGCGATGGACCCGGCGAGGACGTGGACGCCGCGCCGGCGCGCCAGCTCCCGCAGCGCCGAGAGGGTAGGCCCCTCCAGCGTCTCGGCGCCGGCGATGCGCTCCTCGTCCCGCCCCATGAAGGAGAAGTTCTCGGGGAGGCCCACCAGCTTGGCCCCCAGATCGGCCGCCTCGTTCACCAGGCGGAGCGCGGTGGCGAGGTTTCTCGCCCGGTCGGCGGTCGAGGTCATCTGCACCGCCCCGACGAGGAAGTTCGAGAGCGCCATCCGGTTCCTCTACCACGGCCCCCCCTCGTCGCGCCCCCGTCCGCGAGGCGGCGCGCTAAGCTCTCCCTCCCATGCGCGGCTTCTACACCACCCACGAGGCGGCCCGGCTGCTCGGGGTGTCCTTGCCGACGGTGGTGAACTGGATCAAGGCGCGGCGGCTCAAGGCCCACCGCACGCCGGGTGGCCACCGCCGCATCGCGCGCGAGGACCTGGCGGCGTTCATGGTGCGGCACGGCATGCCGCTGCCGGAGGAGCTCACCGGCGCGGCGCCGAGCCGCCGCAAGGCGCTGGTGCTGGGCGAGCCCGGGCCCGTGCGCGAGGGCCTCGCGCGCCAGCTCGCGGAGGGGGGCTACGCGGTCGAGCAGGCCTCGCCCGGGTTCGCCGCCGGGGCCGCGGCGGCGCGGTTCCAGCCGGACCTGGTGGTGGTCGCGGAGGGCCCGTCCGACGGGGCGGAGGCGGTCTCGGCGCTGCGCGCCGACCGGGAGCTGGGCGCCGTCCCGGTGGTGGCGGTGGCGCTCTCCGACGCGGCCGAGCGCCTCGCCGCCGCCGGCTGCTGCGCCGTGCTGACCCGTCCGGTGCCGGAGGGGGCGCTCGTCAAGGCGGCCGCCGAGGCGCTCGCCGCGGCGACCGGCGCCGCTCCCAGGCGCGGCGCCCGCTCGCGCGGGTAGCGCCGCCGCGGCGTCCGGCGCATTGATGCCCCCCGCCGCAGCCGCTAGGATCGAACGCCGACACCCCGAGGACCTCCCTTGTCGCACCTCCTGCGCGCGCTCCCACTCCTCGCCCTCGCGGCGGCCGCCCCGGCGCGCGCCGCGCCCGCGCCCCAGCGCGCCTCGGCGCCGGCCATCGCCGACTACGTGCGGGCGCGGCTGGCCGAGGCGTCCGGCGATCACGCGGCGGCGCTGGAGGCGCTCCGGCGCGCGCTCCTGCACGACCCGCAGAGCGCCCAGCTGCACCTCTCCTACGCCGAGACGCTGGCGCGCACCGGCGACCTCGCGGCGGCCGAGGCCGAGGCGCGCCGGGCGCTCGAGCTCGCCCCCTCCGGTCCCGCCGCCGCCGACGGACACCTGACGCTCGGGCGGGTGCTGGCGCAGGCGCGCCGCTCGGCCGAGGCGGTGCGCGAGCTCTCCGAGGCGGCCCAGCTCGAGGGGGCGCGGGCGCGCGCCGAGCCGGCCGCGGAGCGCGAGCTCGACCCGGAGCCGTGGCGCGAGCTCTCCCGGCAGCGCGTCCGGATGGGCGACGAGGCGGGCGCGGCGCTGGCCTGCGAGGAGCTGGCGGCGCTCGACCCGGGCGAAGGCGCGCAGGCCTACCGCGAGCTGGCGGGCCGGCTCGCGGACGCGCGCGAGCTGGAGGGCGCGCGGCGCGAGCTCGACCGCGCGCTCAAGCTCGGGCCCGGCGATCCGGAGACGCTCAAGCTCCTCGCCCGCGTCGAGGAGGCGCGCGGCCACGACGCCGAGGCGCGCTCCGCCTGGGAGCGCGCGATCGCCGCCGACCCCGACGACCCGGACGCGCTGCTCGCGGCCGGCCAGCTCGCGCTGCGCAAGGGCGACCTGCCGGCGGCGCGCGGGTGGCTGCGGCAGCTCCTGCGGTCGGCGCCCGGCGAGGCGGAGGCGCGCGCGCGGGTGGCGGCGCTGTGGCTCGAGGCGCGGCAGCCCGCCGACGCGCTGGAGGCGGCGACCGGCGGCGACGACCCGCGGCTCGCCCTGCTGCGCGGGCTGGCGCTGCAGCAGCTCCGGCGCTGGGGCGAGGCGGCCACCGCGTTCGCGGAGGTGCCGCACGGCGCGGGCGAGCTCTACGCCAGCGCCCGCGCCGCGCTCGGGTACGTGCTGGCGCGCGCCGGCCGGCCGGCCGAGGCGCTGCGGGCGGTGAAGCGCGGGCTGGCCTCCCAGCCCGACGACCCGGGGCTGCGCTACGCGCTCGGGGAGGCGTACGACCGCGCCGGGCAGCGGGACGCGGCGCTCGCGCAGATGCGCGAGGTGCTGAAGGTGAAGCCCGACCACGCCGAGGCGCTCAACTTCCTCGGCTATGCCTGGGCCGAGCGCGGCGAGCGGCTCGACGAGGCGCAGGCCTACGTCGAGCGCGCGCTCAAGGTCGAGCCGGACAACGGCTTCTTCCTCGACTCGCTCGGCTGGGTGCTCTTCAAGAAGGGCGACCTGCCGCGCGCGGTGGCGGCGCTCGAGAAGGCGGATCGCCTGGTGGGGCCCGAGCCCACCATCCTCGACCACCTGGGCGACGCGTACCAGCGGTCCCAGCGCCCCGCCGACGCCGCCCGCGCCTGGAAGCGCGCGCTGGCGGCGCCCGACCCCGGCGGCGACGACGAGAAGGTGCTCGCGACGCGCCGCGCGGCGGTGGAGCGCAAGCTGCGCGAGCTGGGGCCCTCCGGCGCCCGCGCCGTCCAGACGCGGCGGTGACCGACATGCCCGTGCCCGCGTACCCCTCTTCGAGCGAGGCGCGCCGCGAGGAGGGCTTCCTCCACGCCCGCGACAACCTGCGCCTCTACTGGCAGCGCTACACGCCGCCCTCGCCGCGCGCGACGGTGGCGGTCGCGCCCGGTGGCGGCGATCACGCCGGCCGCTATCCGGGGCTCACGGCGGCGCTGGCGCGGGCCGGCTTCGAGGTGGCGCTGCTCGACTTCCGCGGGCACGGCCAGTCCGACGGCCGCCGCTGGCACGTGGACGCCTTCTCGGACTACGTGGGCGACCTCGACGTCTTCATGGCGCACGTGCGGGCCGGGGCGGCCGGACGGAAGGTGTTCCTGGTCGGCCACAGCCAGGGCGGGCTCGTCGCGACGCTCTGGGCGCTGGCGGGCCGGCGCGAGGTCGCGGGGGTGGTGCTCTCCTCGCCCTACTTCAAGCTCGCGCTCGACCCGCCGCGACTCAAGGTGATGGGGGCGCGGCTCGCCGGCGCCCTGGTCCCGTGGCTGCCGGTCGCCACCGGGCTGCGCATGGAGGACCTGACGAGCGACGAGGACATGCGGCGCTGGACCGAGGCCGACCCGCTCTACGGGCGCGCGACCACCCCGCGCTGGTTCGCCGAGTCGCAGCGGGCGCAGCGCTCCGTCCTGCCCCGCGCGCCCACCTTCGCGCACCCGCTGCTCGTCCTGGTGGGCGAGGCCGACCGGGTGGCGGACGCGGGCGCGGCGCGCGCGTTCTTCGACGCGGCCGGCTCGGCGGACAAGGCGTTTCAGCGCTACCCCGGGTTCCGGCACGAGCTCTTCAACGAGCGGGAGGCCGGGCGCCCGATCGGCGACGCCGTCGCCTGGCTCCGGCAGCGGGCCGGCTGAATCCGGGCCGCGCGGCGCGTTGGACGTTGACGCCTCGCCAGGGGCGCCTCTATTCTCGCGTCCCGCGGCGCGGGGACACCTCGCGCCCCTCGGAGGATCTCTCCCGCATGGCTACAGGTATCGAGAAGGCGCCCGCCTCCCGCGCAGGCGCGCACACGCTCATCGGCTCGTCGATCGTGATCGACGGCGAGATCTCGGGCGGCGAGGACCTCGTCGTCCTCGGGACGGTGAAGGGCCGCATCTCACTCAAGGAGAACCTGGTGGTCGAGGGCTCCGGCGTGATCGAGGCCGACATCGAGTCCGCCGCCATCGAGGTGGCCGGGCAGGTGACCGGCAACATCGTCGCGAGCGAGAAGGTCGAGCTCAAGGCCGATTCCAAGGTGGTGGGCGACATCCGCTCGCCCCGCATCCTCATCGCCGACGGCGCCGTGTTCCGCGGCAGCGTCGACATGGACGTGAAGGGGAAGTGACCCGTGGCCATCTCCGACGGCAGCACCATCATCGGTGAGTCGATCGTCATCAACGGCAACCTCAACGGCGACGAGGACCTCACGGTCCGCGGCCGCGTCGAGGGCACCATCACGCTGACGCGCCACCTCCTGGTGGAGGCGAGCGGCGTGGTGAAGGCCGAGGTGCAGGTGAAGAGCTGCGTCGTCTCCGGCGCGCTCGTGGGCAACCTCACCGCCACCGAGAGCATCGAGATCACGAAGGAGGGGCGGATGGTCGGCGACATCGCCGCGCCCCGCGTCGTGATCCACGACGGCGCCGGCTTCCGCGGCCGCATCGACACGGGCGAGGTGGACGTGGAGGAGGCCGCGGAGCGCCCGGGCCTCGCCCGCGCCGCCTCGCGCCCCGCGCTGCGCTCGCCCCCGCCGCGCCACGCCATCGCCCCGCGCCCCGAGCGCGTCGAGCGGCAGGAGCGGAGCGAGGAGGGCGAGGGCGCCTCGCTCGCCGAGCGCGCCGCCGCGGCCGTGAAGCCCCCCGCGCCGCCGGTGCCGGTGGCGATGGGCGCCGTGAAGCGGAAGGTCATCGTCCGCCGCAAGTAGCGGCTGGCCGCCACCGTGCCGCTCGAGCTCGAGCAGCGCGCGGCGCCCGCCCACGCCACCGGCGCGGTCGAGTTCGTCGCGCTGGAGGACATCGCGCCCGACGACGCCTTCCGGCTCCGGCCGGAGGGCGACGTCTCGGACCTCGCCACGAGCGTGGGCCGGCTGGGGCAGCTCGCCCCGGTCGAGCTGCGGCCGTGGCCCGGCGCGGCGACGGACGGGCCGCGCTTCCAGGTGGTGGCGGGGTTCCGCCGCCTCGCCGCGGTCCGCATGCTCGCGCGCGAGCGGGTGCTGGCGCGCCTGCACCGCGAGCTCTCCGACGACGACGCCTGGGGGCTCGCGCTGTCCGACGCGCTCCTGCGCGAGCCGCTCGCCGCCGGCGAGCTCGACGCGCTCCGCGAGCGGCTCCAGGCGAGCGGGGTCGCCCCCTGGGCGGAGGAGCTCGTGGAGGACGCGCTGGCGAAGGCGCCGGTGGCGCCGGAGGAGCGCGAGCGGTTCCTCGCCTTCCTGGCCGCGTCGCCGGCCCCTCTCCCCGGTCCTCTCCCCGCCAGGGCCCCCGAGAACGCGGCGGACGTCGTCGAGGTCACCCCCGAGGAGCTGGTGGCCGACCTGGGGGCGCGGCTCGCGGCGCTCAACCAGGATCTCGCCACGGCGCTCGAAGCCTGGGAGGATCTCCCCGCGGAGGGGAAGCGGCTCCTCGTGGAGCAGGCGCGCTGGCTGGCGGCCGCCCTCCCTTACATGGAGACGAAATGAGCCTGACGGCGGATCGCGCGCGGTTGCTCCAGCTCCTGCGCGAGCTCTCCTTCGAGCGGCGCCAGGTGACGCTCGCCTCGGGGAAGCAGAGCGACTTCTACATCGACTGCAAGCGCACCGCCCTCACCGCCGAGGGGCACGCGCTCATCGGCCGCTGCCTCTTCGACCGCGTCCGCAAGCTGCGCCCGCTGGTGCGCGGGGTGGGGGGCCTCACCCTCGGGGCCGACCCGCTCGCCTCGGCCATCGCGCTCACCTCGTTCCTCGAGCACGAGCCGGTCGACGCCTTCATCGTGCGCAAGGAGCCGAAGGGCCACGGCACCGGGCAGTGGATCGAGGGGCGCAAGACCATCCCCGACGGGAGCCGGGTGGCGGTGCTGGAGGACGTGGTGACCACCGGCGGGAGCGCGCTCAAGGCCATCGAGCGCTGCCGCGCCGAGCAGCTGGTGGTGGTGGGCTGCTTCGCGCTCGTCGACCGCGGCGAGGGCGGGCGGGAGGCCATCGAGGCGCAGGGCGTCGCGCTGGACGCGCTCTTCGCGCGGGAGGACTTCCTCGCATGAGGCCGCCACTCGCGCTCCTCGCCGCCGCGGCGCTGCTCGCCTGCGTGCGGCTGCCGCTCACCGAGCCCCAGCCCAACCCGACCGCCCGGGAGGGCGCCTGGGGGGCCGAGCGCGCCCGGTTCACGCGCTCCGGCAAGATCTACGACGGGCTCGCCACGAACGCCTTCGTGAGCGCGGTCTACGAGCCCGCCGAGGTGCGGGAGGCGCGGGTGGACCGGCTCGCCACCTGGCGCGCGCTCACCGCCCCCGAGCGCGAGGCGCTGCTCGCGAGCGAGCGCGCCGACGCCGCCCGGTACGAGGAGTTCCTGGTCTCGCTCTTCACCACCGACCGGGCCGACAACGACCTCGACACCCGGCGGAGCATCTGGCACGTGGCGCTGGTCGTCCCCGGCGGCGGCGAGGTGCTCCCGGAGAAGATCGAGCTCCAGCGCATCGACGCGAACGTCCGCGAGCTCTACCCCAACGTCGGCGACTTCGACGCCGTCTACCGCGTGCGCTTCCCCAAGCAGCCCGAGCCGCTGGTGGGCCGGCCCTTCACGCTCCGGCTGGCGGGCGCCCGCGGGCGGGTCGACCTCGACTACGGGGCGCCGCCGCAGGCCACGCGCTGAGCCGGGCCGCCGTCAGTCCAGGTCGCCCCGGGTCAGCACCGTGTCGTGCAGCTGCTGCGCGTCGGCCTTGGGGAAGTCGATGAGGTAGTGCAGGCCGCGCGACTCCTTGCGGCGGCGGGCGCACTCCACGATGAGCAGGGCCACGTCGGCGAGGTTCCGCAGCTCGACCAGGTCGGGCGTCAGCTTGTACTGCCAGTAGTAGTCGCGGATCTCGGTGCGCAGGAGCTGCAGCCGGGTGCGGGCGCGGTCGAGCCGCTTCATGCTGCGGACGATCCCGACGTAGTTCCACATCAGGCGCCGCACCTCGTCCCAGTTGTGCGTCACCACCACGCCCTCGTCCGGATCGAGCGCGTGGCCCGGGTTCCAGTCCGGCACCGCCGGCGCCGGCCCGCGCAGGCCGCCGATGAGCTCCTTGGCGTGCAGCGCCGCGCGGCGGCCGAAGACGAGCCCCTCGAGCAGCGAGTTGGACGCCAGCCGGTTCGCGCCGTGCAGCCCGGTGCAGGAGACCTCGCCCACGGCCAGGAGCTGCGGCACGGTGGTGGCGCCGGCGAGGTCGGTCACCACCCCGCCGCACTGGTAGTGCGCCGCCGGGACCACCGGCAGGGGCTGCACCGCCATGTCGATTCCGAACTCCTTGCAGGTCGCGTAGATGTTGGGGAAGTGCTCGATGAGGAACGCCTTCGGCAGGTGCGTCATGTCGAGGTAGGCGCAGTCGTCGCCGCGGCGCTTGATCTCGGCGTCGATGGAGCGGGCCACGATGTCGCGCGGCGCCAGCTCCTTGCGCGCGTCGTAGCGCGACATGAACGCCTCGCCGGCCCGGTTGCGGAGGATGCCGCCCTCGCCGCGCAGCGCCTCGGAGATGAGGAAGCTCTTCGCCGCCGGGTGGAAGAGGCAAGTGGGGTGGAACTGGAAGAACTCCATGTTGGCCACCGCGGCGCCGGCGCGGAACGCCATGGCCACCCCGTCGCCGGTCGCGACGTCGGGGTTCGAGGTGTAGAGGTACACCTTGCCCGCGCCGCCGGTGGCGAGCACGGTCACCCCCGCGGTGAGGGTCGCGATCTCGCCCGTGTCGCGGTCGAGCACGTAGGCCCCGAGCGCCCGGTTCGGCCCGCCCAGCCCCAGGCGGCCGGAGGAGAGCAGGTCCACCGCCACCGCGTCCTCGACGATGCGGATGCCGCGCGCGTCGCAGGCGGCGAGGAGCGCGCGCTCGACCTCCCGGCCGGTGGTGTCCTTGGCGTGCGCCACGCGCCGCCGGGAGTGCCCGCCCTCCCGGGTGAGGTGCAGGCGCTCCCCCTCCCGGTCGAGCTCGATCCCGAGCGACTGCAGCCAGCGGATGCGGTCGGGGCCCTCGCGCACCGTCACCTCGACCGCGTCCTGGTGGCAGAGGCCGGCGCCGGCCACCAGGGTGTCCTGGATGTGCTGGGAGAAGTCGTCGTCCGGGCCCAGCACCGAGGCGATGCCGCCCTGCGCGTACTGGGTGGAGCCCTCCGAGCGCTGGCGCTTGGCGAGGACCAGCACCGAGCCGGCCGAGGCGGCCTCGAGCGCGAAGGAGAGGCCGGCCACGCCCCCTCCGAGGACCAGGAAGTCGACGTGCTCTCGCCGTGGAAGAGGGCTCATGTCGGTACCTCTACCACCGACGCCGCGGCCGGGAAGGAAGTTGTGGGGACGCGAGGGTCCCTGTTACCGTTCTCCTCTGGAATGGCCCGTCTGCTCGCCGGCTTGGCGCTCGCCGCCGCACTCCTCGCGCGCCCGGCGGCTGCGGACGAGTTCTACTCGTTCGTCGACGCCGACGGGGTCATCCACGTCACCAACGTCCCGCAGGACGCGCGCTACCATCGCCTGCGCGAGAAGCCCGCCGCGCCGGGCGGCGTGCACCGCATCTCGATCCAGGGCCGCCCCGTCCGCGCGCGCACCGCGCCCGCGCCGCTCCGCCGCGCCTCGCCCTGGGAGGAGCACATCCAGGCCGCCGCGGAGAAGTACGGGCTCGCGCCGCCGCTGCTCAAGGCGGTCATGGCGGCCGAGTCGAACTTCAACCCCACCGCGGTCTCGGAGAAGGGCGCCACCGGCCTCATGCAGCTCATGCCCGCCACCGCGCGCGACATGTACGTGGACGACCTGTACGACCCGCGCCAGAACATCGACGGGGGGGCGCGCTACCTGCGCCACCTGCAGGATCGGTTCGGCAACGACCTCGAGAAGGTGCTGGCCGCCTACAACGCCGGCCCGGAGGCGGTGCGCCGCTCCGGCGGCGCGGTGCCGCCCATCCCGGAGACGCAGGCCTACGTGAAGAAGGTGCTGGCGCTGTACCAGGCCTACCTGGGGGGCCGCTAGCTTGGCGCGCGCCACGGGCGAGGTCGAGGGCGTGGACGACGAGGTCGTCTTCCGCGTGAACCGCGGCGCGGAGCAGCTGGCCCGCGGCGAGCTCGAGCCGGCGCGCGAGTCGCTCTCCCGCGCCCGCGAGCTGCGCCCGAAGGATCCTCAGGTCTTGGGCTTGCTCGGGCAGGCGCTCTACAAGCTCGCCCGCTACCCGGAGGCGGTGGAGGTCTACGCGCGGCTCGTGGACGAGAGCCCGGTGGAGGCCGCGGCCCGGGTGAACCTGGGGCTCGCGAGCCTCAAGGCCAAGCGGCACGCCGACGCCGTGCGCCAGCTCGAGATCGCGCTCGACCTGAACCCCGAGCACCGCAAGGCCATGGGCTACCTCGGGCTCGCCTGGCTGGAGCAGGGCGACTTCGGCCAGGCGCGGGCCTGGTTCGAGCGGGCCGGCAGCGAGCAGATGGTGGCGAAGTGCGACGAGCTCCTGGCGCTCGCCACCGCCGCGCCCGAGCCGGCCGCCGCCGCGCACGCGGCCGACGACGCGCTCCCGCCCCCGAGCCCCGTCCCGGCGGCGCCGCCCGCGCTGCGCGACCTCGCCGCCGCGCGGCGCGCCCCCGAGCCCGGCGCGGACGTCTTCGCGGTCCGCGACGGGCTGCTCGCCGTCTCGACCGCGCGCGAGGTGCTGGTCCGGGGGCAGGGGCTGCTCGCCGTCCGCGGCGCGGCCCGCCTCGCGCCCGAGCTGAAGCGCTTCCGCGGCCGCGCCACCGACCGGCCGTTCGGGGAGGGCGCCCTCCAGATGCTGCGCGCCACGGGGGAGGGCTCGCTCCTGCTCCGGCCCGGCGCGGCGCTCCTGACCGTGCTCCGGCTGGCCGACGACGCCGCCTACCTCCGCGAGGAGACGCTCTTCGCCTTCGAGGCGGGCCTCGGGTTCGAGAACGGGCGGGTGGCCGGCACCTCGGTGCCCGACCTGGACCTCGTGCACCTGCGCGGCTCGGGCGACCTCCTCGTCGCCTCGCGCGGCCCGCTGCGCGGCCTCGAGGTGCGGACCGGGGCGCCGGTGCGGATCCCGCCGGCGGCGCTGGTCGGCTTCGCCGGCGCGCTCACGCCGCGCCTCGTCGCGCTCCACGAGGACGCCGGCGCGCCCCGGGTGGTGGAGCTCATCGGGCAGGGGCGCGTGCTCGTGGACGAAGGGGCGGCGGCCTAGCGCCGCCGAGGCTCGTGGCACGATCGCTGCGCAAGGAGCTCTGGAGCTCCCCCAACCTCATCACGCTGGTCCGCATCGCGGCCATCCCGGTCTTCCTCGTCTTCACGTACTACGAGTCGCGCGCGAACTCGTTCATCGCCGCGCTCGTCTACTCGGCCACCGCCGCCACCGACTTCCTCGACGGCTGGCTGGCGCGCCGCAAGAACCTCGTCACCGTCATCGGGAAGTTCCTCGACCCGCTCGCCGACAAGCTCATCGCCATGGCGGCGCTGGTGATGCTGGTGCACCTCGGCCGGGTGACGGCCTGGGTGGTCATCGTGGTGATGGCGCGCGAGTTCGCCGTCACCGGCCTGCGCACCATCGCCATGAGCGAGGGGATCGTCATCGCGGCCGGGCAGGAGGGGAAGTACAAGACGGCGCTCCAGCTCGTGGCGATCGTCTTCCTGCTGCTGCACTACCCGTACCCCATCGACTTCGTGGTGGCGACCGGGGTGGTGGACGCGAACCGCGTCGGGACGACGCTGCTCTACCTGAGCGTCTTCTTCTCGGTGTGGTCGGCCTGGAAGTACTTCGCCGGCTTCATCGACGCGGTGTACCGGAAGGACGCGCAGGCCGCGCGCGACGAGGATGAGGCGCGGCGGCGCGCGGCGCGCTGACCGCCGCGCTCCCTTCAGCCCCGCAGGGCGGGGGCTCGTCCCCCGCCGGCGCCCAGCAGGAGGTCGCACGCGTCCAGCACCGCCCGCGCGTCGTCCTCCCCCCGCGGCTCGGCCGCCTCGAACCCCGGCAGCTCGTGCCGCCACCTCCGCGCGTCGCCCGAGAGGAACACCCCCACCACGGCCGGCGTGCCCACCGCCACCGCCAGGTGCATCGGCCCGCTGTTGTTCGAGACGCAGAGCCGCGCCTCGCGCAGGAGCGCCGCCAGCTCCCGCAGCCCGGTCGCGGGCGCGAGCCGCGCGCCGCCGCCCTCGGCCACCGCGCGCGCGATGGGCTCCTCGCCCGGCCCCCACACCACCAGCACCGCGAGGCCGCGCTCGGCGAGGCCGCGCGCCACCGCCGCGTGCGCCGCCGGCGGCCAGCGCCGGTCGGCCATGCGCGCGCCCGGGTTGAGCACCGCGAACGGCCCCGCCACGCCGGCCTGGGCGAGGAGCGCGCGGGCCAGCTCCGGCTCGCGCCCGAGCTCCGTCTCCGGGGCGAGGCCGCGCGGGAGGAGGCCGAGGGGCCGCAGCAGCTCGAGCTTCGCCCGCACCTCGTTCTCGTTGGCCGGGTCGTGCGGGACGGGGTGCGAGAGGAAGCGCCCGCTCTCGCCCCGCAGGTGGCCCACCACCGGCGCGCTCCCGGCCGCGACGCGCGCGAGGAGCGAGGCGGTGAGCGAGAAGCCGGACCAGTGGCCCGCCTCCACCACCAGGTCGTAGCGCTCGCGCCGGAGCGCGCGGAGGAGCGCCAGGAGGCGCCACGGGCGCCGGAAGGCGAGCCGCTTCTCGAAGGGGATGAGCCGGTCGACGTGGCGGCTCTCGATCACGCCCGCCTGCCGCGCCGCCGCGAGGAGGTGCAGCTCCGCCTGCGGCAGCCCCTCCTTGAGCGCCCGCAGGAGCGGGGTGGTGAGGAGCTGGTTCCCGACCCGCTCGTCGGTCCGGATGACGAGCAGCTTGCGCAGCGCGGGCGCCGGCGGGAGCGGCCGCCGCGAGCGGGGGAGGAGCATCGACGCCAGGCCCAGCGCCGCCCGGCGGCCGAGCTCGCGCACCCCGGAGGCGAGCGCCCCGCGGCCGCGGGCGCCGCCCACCTCGCGCTCGAGCCGGCGCAGCCAGCGCGCCTTGTCCGCGTCGTAGCGGGCGTAGAGCCGCGCCAGGGTGAAGCCCGCCGCACCGTCCAGGAACCCCAGCCACAGCACGTAGCGGCGGAGGAAGGCGAGCGGCCAGCGGAGCCGGTCCCAGGGCCTGGCCCGGCGCCCCTCGCGGAAGCGCTCGCGCGCCACCTGCTCGGCGTAGCGGGTGAGCTTGCGCTCGGCCTCCGCGCGGTCGCGGTAGCCCAGGTGCTCGCATCGGCCCGGCAGGTCGGCGACCGGGCCCGGGACGCGCAGCTTGGGGTGCACCGCGGAGCCGGTCCAGGCGGCGCCCTCGCGCCGGACGAGGCGCACGCGCCGGTCGCGCCACATCTGCCCGAACCGGATCGGCTCGCCCGCGAAGCGGTGGCGGAAGTGGATGCGGAAGGCGCCCGCCCGCGGGCCTTCCGGCCGGTCCAGCTCCGCCCGCAGCGCCCGGGCCAGGTCGGGGGCGAGCCACTCGTCCGCGTCGAGGTTGAGGACGTAGTCGCCCGACGCCTGCGCCAGGGCGAAGGCCTTCTGCTCCCGGAACCCCGGCCAGGGGTTCGAGAAGACGCGCGCCCCCGCCGCCCGCGCCAGCTCGACCGTGCGGTCCTTCGAGCCCGAGTCGACGACCACCACCTCGTCGGCCACCCCGCGGACGGACTCGAGGAGCCGCGGCAGGTTCGCCTCCTCGTCCTGCGTGATGACGGTGACCGTGAGCCGGGCCATGAAGGGGCGGGAGGATACCACCCGCCCGCGCCCCTCCAGCCGGCGCGCGCGGCCGCCGAGGCCCGTCGAAACCCCCTTGACACCCCCCTCCGGCGACCTCTATAAACTGCCGCCTTGCGAGCGGTTTCGCGGGAATAGCTCAGTGGTAGAGCATCGCCTTGCCAAGGCGAGGGTCGAGGGTTCAAATCCCTTTTCCCGCTCCATCTAGGCCCCGGTAACCACCTCGGTTACCGGGGCTTTTTCGTGCCCGTCCCCAGCGGGCCGGCTCCGTTGCCGTCAGGTTGCCGTTGGGACCCGACGACGGCGCGTCGGGCTCCTTGCTGGTCCGCCACGTCAGGAAGCGCGAAGGCTGACGTCCCGGGCCGCTCGGCCCACCCGCAGCAGCGACAACGCGAGCGCCCCGGTGCGGAACTCACGCCGCGCCGGGGCGCTCGCGCGTCATGGCGCGATCTCTCCACGCCGGCTCGGGTTCGCTCGTCACGCCTTCTTCGACGATTCGGCCGTCCGCTGCTTGGGAGCGGAGCCCCGCGGGCAGCGCCCACCAGCGGGTCATGGAGTGACGTTTCGAGGAGATGCTCCCGGTGGCGCGCTATTCGGTCCGGACGTCGAACAGGAGCGACTCGATGCGCGCGACGGCTGCGCGGGCGTCGGCGAGGAACTCCTGCGCGAGCTCCGCGACGTCCACCTCCGAATCGCGCGATCGGCGCGGCGACGAGTCCGGCGACAGTGCGCGGCACAGGTCGGCTGCGCGCTGCCCTGCCGTAGCGAGGAGATCGGCCGTCGGACGCGCAGAGATGTCTTTCATGGCGCCGAAGGTACCGAATACTGCGATCAGCGAGATTCCCGCAGTCGCGGGATGTTCCGAACGACCACGTACACCGATGCGGCCGCACGCGCGCCGCCAAGGTGACTGGGGTCCTGCTCCTCCGCGAGGCGTCCGGCCGGGCGATGCACCGCCGCGGCCGGACCCGCGAGGCCCTTGCGACCCGTTCCGCGTATCGACGCGCGGAGCCATCGCGTTTGCCTTATCGTCGCGCGGCCCCCTGGCACGTCCCATGCCTGTGGCGGGCGCATGTTCGCGACCTCCCTCTGTGCCCTGGTGCTCGCCGCCGCCTCGGCGGAGCCGATTCGGGTCGGTGTGTACGCCTCGTTCACCGGCATGACCGCGCCGTCGGGGACGTCGCTGCGGAACGGCCTGCGACTGGCCGCCGAAGAGATCAACGCCGCGGGCGGCGTGCTCGGCCGGAAGATCGAGCTGGTGGAGCGCGACGACGGCGGGGTGCCGGACCGCGGCGTGGCGGCCGTCACCGAGCTCATCGAGCGCGAGCACGTCGGCTTCCTGTTCGGCCCGTCCTACACCGCGGTCGCGGATGCCACCACGCACATCGCGAACGAGCGGGAGATCCCGCTCATCGTCGCGGCCGCCACCGGTTCGACGGTCGATGGGCTGTTCGTCCGGTCGCCCGAGAACTACGTGTTCCGCCTCGCGCTACCGGACGCGGCGCAGGCGGCCTCCGTGGTCCGCGAGGTGGTCGACGTGCTGCGCGCGCGCCGCCCCGCCGTGTTCTACGCCGACGATCCGTTTGGCCGGTCGGGCCAGGCGAAGCTCGCGACCGGCTTCGAGCGCCGCGGCGTGGCCCCCGTCTACGTCCGCGCGTTCAAGGGCAAGTCGCCCGAGCTGCCCTCCTGGATCGCGGAAGCCCGCAAGGCCAAGCCGGATGCCGTCGTGATCTACGCAGTCAGCGCCGACCAGGCCGCCTTCGTGCTCGCCGCGGCCGCGGCCGGCTGGAAGCCGCCCGCCGTCGTGGGGCCGTGGGGCATCTCGCAGTCGGCGTTCCTGAAGCAGGCCGGCGCGGCCGGCGAGGGCGCCATCACCGTCACCTGCTTCATCGAGGAGGAGGCCGGCACGCCCGCCGCCCAGCGCTTCGTCGACCTGTACCGGCGCACGTTCAACGAGCGCCCGATGTCAGCCGCCTCGGCTGCGGCGCAGGGCTACGACGCGCTCCACCTGCTGGCCCTCGCCATCCAGCAGGCCAGGACGACCGACGCATCGCGCGTGAAGACCGCGCTCGAGAACCTGAGGACCCGCTACGTGGGCGCACTCGGGGAGTTCGAGAAGCCGTGGAGCCCGACGGAGCACGAGGCCATCCGCACCGGCCGGGTCGGCGTGGTGCGCGACGGCAAGATCGTGGCCGCCTCGCGCTGAGCGGGCGCACCCTCTCACCTCTCCCGGACGGAACGCTCATGCTCTCTCGCGTCACCATCGGCCAGAAGCTGGTCTTCTCCTACGCCGTCGCGCTCGCCGCCGCGGCCGCCATCGGCGCGGCCGCCTGGCTCGGCCTGCAGCGCCTCCAGGGCGCCACCGACGTCATCCTGTCGCAGTACGCTCCGTCGAACGTCGCCCTCCTGCGCTTCGAGAATGGAACGCTCGCGATCGGCGCCGCGCTGGAGCGGCTCGCGAACCGGCAGGCGACCGACGAGGAGCGCGCCCGTGCGTACGCCGACATCGACGACGGTGCGCGGCTCGTGGCGGACGCGCGCGAGGCGTGGGAGGCGCTCCCTCACACCGACTCCGGGTGGCGCGAGTGGAAGGCGATGGACCCGCCTGGCGGGCCTGGAAGCACGACATCATGGTGATCGTCGGCAACGAGCGCGACCGGGACGTGCTGGTCGCCGACGGGCTCGGCCAGAGCCCGGCGGCGGCGGAGATCGACCGCACCGTCCAGGCGGCGCTGCGCGCGGCCAAGACCTCGCAGAACAAGCTCGCGGCGGCGCTCTCTCAGAAGGTCGATGCCATCGCCGCGCGGACCACGGAGTCGTACGGCGAGGCCGGGAGCGCCGCCAGGGGCGCGCGGGCGATCACGCTCGGCGCGGGCCTCGCCACCGCGGCGCTCCTCGCCCTCATGGGCGGGCTCATCACGCGGAGCGTCCGGCGCCAGATCCAGGCGGTCGGGGACGAGGCGCGCCGGCTCCGCGAGGCGGTCGCCGACGGCCGGCTCGACGTCCGCGGCGACGCCGCCGCGATCCACCCGGAGTTCCGTCCCATCGTCGACGGCCTGAACGCGACGATGGACGCGTTCGTGGCGCCCATCCAGATCACGGCGGCGCGGCTCGACGGCATCGCCGCGGGCAAGATCCCGGCGCCCACAGCGGAGGACTTCCGCGGCGACTTCAACCGCATCAAGGAGGCCGTCAACACCTGCATCACGACCGTCCAGGCGCTGGTCGCCGACACCGACGCGCTGTCGCGCGCCGCGACCGCAGGCCAGCTCGGGGCGCGCGCCGACGCGACCCGGCACCAGGGCGACTTCCGGCGCGTGCTGGAGGGCGTCAACCGGACGCTCGACTCGATGCTCGCGCCCGTGCACGACGCGACCCAGGTGCTGCGGCGACTCGCGGACCGCGACCTGCGGGCGCGCGCCGACGGCCAGTACCAGGGCGAGCACGCGCGAATCGCCGCCGCCGTGAACGCCACCGCCGAGGCCCTGCACGGTGCGCTCGCGCAGGTCGCGCGCGCCGTGGGGCAGGTATCTTCGGCTGCTGGGCAGATCGCCGCCTCGAGCCAGACCGTCGCCTCCGGCGCGTCGGAGCAGGCGAGCTCGCTCGAGGAGACATCGTCGAGCCTCGAGTCCATGACGACGATGACGAAGCAGTCGGCCGACAACGCCCAGCAGGCGAACGGGCTCGCCCAGCGTGCCAAGACCTCGGCGGCCGAGGGCGGCGCCGCGGTCGAGCAGATGGTTGGCGCCATGGGGAAGATCAAGGCGTCGGCCGAGGGCACCTCGCAGATCATCAAGGACATCAACGAGATCGCGTTCCAGACGAACCTCCTCGCCCTCAACGCCGCGGTCGAGGCGGCGCGCGCGGGCGAGGCGGGTCGGGGCTTCGCCGTGGTGGCGGAGGAGGTGCGGTCGCTCGCGCTCCGGGCGAAGGAGGCGGCCAACAAGACCGAGGGGCTCATCCGCGACTCCGTGACGCAGGCCGGCGAGGGGGAGGTCACGGCCAAGCACGTGACGCGGGTCCTGGGGGACATCGCGACCTCGGTCTCGAAGGTGACCGACATCGTGGCGGAGATCGCGGCCGCCGCGAAGGAGCAGGCGGCCGGGATCGACCAGGTCACCCGTGCCGTCGCACAGATGAGCCAGGTGACTCAGCAGAACGCCGCGAACTCAGAGGAGTCGTCGTCGGCGGCCACGGAGCTGTCCGGGCAGGCGCAGGAACTCGGCGCGATGGTCGCCATGTTCCAGTTGGACGGCGCGGCGACTGCACGGCACCGCCCGAAGGTCGCAGCTGCCCAGCTACAACAAGCGAAGCTCCAGAAGAACACGCCCGCGCCCGCCTCGCAGGCGATCCCGCTCCGGCCGGAGGAGACCTTCCCCATGGAAGGCGACACGAAGTTCAGCGACTTCTGACGGACCTTCCGGCCCGAGCCGGCCGAGCATCAGGTCTTGCCGGAGCGGGGCGCCGCGGGCCGCCGCCAGCACCTCGTACCCCTTCATCAACCGTGGCCTCGCGTGAAGCCGCGAGACGCCCACGACGGCTTCTCGCCCAGGAGTTGCTGGATGCTCTCGAGCGTCGCCGGCTTCGCGACGTGGCAGTCGAACCCGGCGCGGAGCGAACGCTCGACGTCCTCCGGCAGCGCGTAGCCGCTCAGCGCGACGAGGTAGACGCCCCGGAGCGCCTCGTCGGCCCGGGCGAGCTGGGCGACCTCGTAGCCGTTCAGGGTCGGCAGGCCGAGGTCGCAGATGATGACCTCGGGCGGCGCCTTTCGGGCGAGCTCGAGCCCCGCCGCGCCGTCGTACGCCACCTCGACCGAGTGCCCGATCAGCTCCAGCGCGATCCGGAGGCTCTCGGCGGCGTCCGTGTTGTCCTCGATCACGAGGACCCGTTGAGCCCGGACGGCGGAGGGCTGCGGAGGAGGCGCCGCGACCGCGGGGCCGGGCTCGGCGAGCGGCAGGCGCACCGTGAACTGGGCGCCCTGGCCGATACCCGCGCTCGCGAGGCTCACCGTCCCGCCGTGGAGCTCGACGAGCCCCTTGACCATCGCCAGCCCGAGGCCCAGCCCGCCCTGCCTGCGATCGAGCGACTGCGGCCCCTGGCGGAAGGGCTTGAAGAGCTGCTCGCGGACCTCGGGCGCGATCCCCATGCCGGTGTCGGCGACGGTCAGCTGGGCCGCGGCGCCCTCGCGCCGCAGGACGAGCTGGACGCTGGCTCCGGCCGACGTGAACTTCAGCGCGTTCCCGAGGAGGTTGAAGACCACCTGGGCGAGGCGGATGGGATCGCCGTCGACCCAGAGCGGTTCGCCGCTCGCGTGCACCGCGAGCTGGACCTGGCGCGTCTCGAACAGCGGCCGGTGGTCCTCGGCCGCGTGCCGCGCCAGCTCGTTCAGCTCGAGCCGCTCGCGCTCCAGGCGGATCGTCCCGCGCGCGAGCCGCGCGGTGTCGACGAGGTCGTCCACGATGCGGGTGAGGTGATGCGCCTGGCGCCGGATGATGCTCGCCGCGTCGCGGGCGCGCTGGCTGCCGGGCTCGGCGCGCTCGAGCACGAAGAGGCCGTTGCGGAGCGGCGCCAGCGGGTTGCGGAGCTCGTGCGAGAGCGCCGCCAGGAACTCGTCCTTGCGGCGGCCCTCCTGGCGCAGCGCCTCCTCGGCCTGCTTGCGGCGGGTGACGTCCTCGCAGGCGAGCAGCACGCCGGGCGCCGGCTCTTCGAGGACCGTGGCGGTGACGCGGACCTCGAGCGGCTCCGCCTGCCGAGGGGTCATCGTGAGCTCGCGCGACTCGAGGGCTGGCCCAGGCTCGCCGGAGAGCACCCGCCGGATCAGCTCGTCGAGCTCGCGGCGGTGGCGCGGGACCACGAACAGCGCGAAGGGGCGGCCGATCGCGGCGCGGCGCTCCAGCCCCAGCATCCGGGCGCCGGCGAGGTTGGCCTCGCGGATGGCTCCGGCGCGGTCGATGACGAAGTAGCTGACGGGGGCGAAGTCGAAGAGCTCCCGGTACCGCTGGAGCGCGGACTCGAGCCCGCTCCGGGCCGAGCGCAGCTCGTCGTTCTGCTTCTCCAGCTCGAGCTGGTGGAGCTCCAGCTCGCCCACGACGCGCTCCAGATCCGGGCGGGCGGGCCGCCGCTTCACGGGCGGGCCCTGCTGCGCCCGCTGCGTCCGCTGCCCGGCGCGCGCGTGCACCGCGCCGCTCGCCGCTCGGCTCCCCGGCCGCTTCCTCGCCCGTGCCATCCCCGCAGCAGCCTTCCTGGAGCCGTGCAGCTCCGGCGCGCGGTGCTGGAGCGCGCGACACCACCATCGTCGCGTGAGCTCCATGCACTCTAGGTCAGGAAGGTCCTCGGACCGCATCCCCCCAAGGGGTCTAGCCAGGGTGCACCTCGGGCCTCCCTCTCCCTCCATGCCGCCCTGCGCCTGAGATCTCCCGCGAAAGCTCGCTGCACCGGGGCGCCCGCCGACGGATCGTTTCCACATGGCGACGGCTGCGAAGGTCCAGACGCATGACATCGTCGTGGTGGGAGCGTCGGCGGGGGGAGTCGAGGCGCTCTCCACCCTGGTCTCCCAGCTCCCTCGCGATCTACCCGCGGCGGTGTTCGTCGTCCAGCACCTCGCGCCCGCCTTCCCGAGCGCGCTGCCCGAGCTGCTCTCCCGCCGCGGAGGCCCCCGCGCCGTACACCCGGTCCACGGCGAGGAGATCGTCCCCGGGCGGATCTACGTCGCCCCTCCGGACAACCACCTGCTCGTGCGCCCCGGCTACGTCCACGTCGTGCGCGGCCCGAAGGAGAATGGCCACCGGCCCTCCGTGGACGCGCTGTTCCGGAGCGCCTCGGCCGCCTACGGCCCGCGCGTCGTGGGGGTCGTGCTCACGGGGCACCTCGACTGCGGGACCGCAGGCCTGCTCTCGGTGAAGGCGCGGGGCGGGATCGCCGTCGTCCAGGACCCGGACGACGCCGCCGCCCCGGAGATGCCCGCGAGCGCGATCCAGTACGTCGCGGTGGACCACGTGGCGCGGCTCCCCGAGCTGCCGAGCCTCCTCGAGCGCCTCGTGGCCGAGCCCGTCACCAGCTCCCGCCCGGCGCGTCAGCCAGTCGCGCTCGGCGAGCTCGAGGGGGAAGAGCCAGGGCTCCCGGCGGAGATCGTCTGCCCGCAGTGCCAGGGATCGCTCACGCTGGGCGAGGTCGGCGGCTTCCAGGTGTTCCGCTGCCACGTCGGGCACGCGTTCTCGTTCGAGAGCCTCGCCATCGAGCAGTCCGAGGAGGTCGAGCGCGCGCTCTGGGCAGCGGTGCGATCCCTGGAAGAGAGCGCCGCCATCACCCGGCGGGCGCGCGCGCGCGCGACGGGGGATCTCCAGGGTCGCCTGGGCGAGAAGGAGGACGTGCAGCTGCAGCAGGCCGACCTCATCCGCGGCATGCTCCTGCACGGGCGCGCGAAGGAGCGGAGCGACGTCGCGGAGGGCGACGCCCCCGCCGCGCCTGGCCACCCGGGGTGAGCGCGAGGGGCCGGACGGAGCGTCCACGAAGGCCGCCGATCCACGGTTGGGTAGCGTATGGTCCGGCGGTCCGGGAGGGCAGGGGGGCGTGCCTGGCCCCGGGCCTCCACCCGGCGCCGGCGTATACGGACGGAGGAGCGTCGCGATGAGGAAGCCACCGAAGCGGGAGCGTCCGCAGCACGAAGCCGGGAAGCGAGCTCGACGGAAGCGCGCGCGCCTTCCGGCGGAGGCGCGCGGCGTCGTGCGCCCGCCGCGATCCCCCCCCGCGGCGGACCTCGAGGCGCCGGCGACGGAGGGCCACCGCGCGCGCGACGGCGGCTTCCCCATCGTCGGCATCGGCGCGTCGGCCGGCGGCCTCGAGGCGCTGGAGGCGTTCCTGGCTCACGTCCCGGAGCGGAGCGGGATCGGGTTCGTGGTGGTGCAGCACCTCGACCCGACGCACAAGGGCGTGATGGTGGAGCTGCTCCAGCGCGTCTCGAACATGCCGGTCGTGCAGGTCAAGGAGAACGTCAAGGTCGAGCCCGACCGCGTCTACGTCATCCCGCCCAACAAGGATCTGTCGATCCTGCGCGGCGCGCTCCACCTGATGCCGCCGGTCGCGCCGCGCGGCATGAACCTGCCCATCGACGGCTTCTTCCGGTCGCTCGCGAACGATCAGCAGGAGCGCGGCATCGGCGTCATCCTGTCGGGGATGGGGTCGGACGGCACGCTCGGCCTGCGGTCCATCAAGGAGAAGGCCGGGGCGGGGTTCGTGCAGGCGCCGGCCTCCGCCAAGTTCGACGGGATGCCGAGCAGCGCGATCGAGGCGGGCCTGGCCGACGTGGTGGCGCCGGTGGAGGAGCTCCCCGGCCGGATCCTCGCCTACCTCTCGCACGCGCCGCACCTCAGGCAGCCGGCGCCCGCGCCGCCGGTCGAGAAGGGGCAGAGCGCGATCGACAAGGTGATCGTCCTGCTCCGGATGCACACCGGGAACGACTTCTCCCTCTACAAGCGAAGCACCGTCTACCGGCGGGTCGAGCGGCGGATGGGCCTCCACCAGATCGACCGGATCTCGAACTACGTCCGGTACCTGCGCGAGAACCCGAGGGAGGTCGAGCTGCTCTTCAAGGAGCTGCTCATCGGGGTGACGAGCTTCTTCCGCGACGGGCCGGCCTGGGAGCACCTCGCGCGCGAGGTCATGCCCGAGCTCCTGGCCCAGCGCCGGAGCGGCTCGGTGATCCGGGCCTGGGTTCCGGCCTGCTCCACCGGCGAGGAGGCCTACTCGCTCGCCATCGTGTTCAAGGAGGCGATGGCCCGGCTCAAGAACCCGAAGAACCTCATCCTCCAGATCTTCGCCACCGACCTCGATCGCGACGCCATCGACAAGGCGCGCCAGGGCCTCTACCCCGCGAACATCGCGGCGGACGTCTCCCCCGAGCGCCTGCGCCGCCACTTCGTGCAGGAGGAGCGCGGCTACCGGGTGAGCAAGGACGTCCGCGAGATGGTGATCTTCGCGCCGCAGAACGTGATCATGGATCCGCCGTTCACCAAGCTCGACCTCCTCTCCTGCCGGAACCTCCTCATCTACCTCGCGCCGGAGATGCAGCGCCGGCTCGTGCCGCTCTTCCACTACAGCCTGAACCCCGGGGGGATCCTGTTCCTCGGGAGCGCCGAGACGGTCGGCGCGTTCTCGAGCCACTTCGCCGCGCTCGACGGCAAGACCCGGCTCTACCGGCGGCTCGACGCGGCCGTGGCCATGCCGGTCGACTTCCCGGCGTCGTTCCCGGGCACCCAGCCGGAGGCGCGAGGCGCGCCGCACGCCGAGTCGCCCGCCGGCGCGAAGCCCTCGCCCAGCTTCCAGGCGCTGGCGGATCGCGTCCTGCTCCAGCGCTTCTCCCCGGCCGGCGTCCTCGTCAACGAGCGGGGCGACATCATCTACATCAGCGGGCGCACGGGGAAGTACCTCGAGCCGGCCATGGGCAAGGCCAACTGGAACGTCTTCGCCATGGCCCGCGACGGGCTGCGCGTGGATCTCGGCAACGCCTTCTCGCGCGCGCTGCGGGAGGAGCGCGCGGTCACCGTGCGCGGCGCGCGGTTCGAGTCCGACGACGGGGCCCACGCCGTCGACCTCACCGTCCAGCGCCTCGACGAGCCGCGGGAGCTGCGCGGCACGGTCCTGATCGTGTTCACGGACGCGCACCCCGCGCCGGCGGAGGCGAAGGGGAAGAACCGGCCGCTCACGGCGCGCCAGGGCGCGCGCCTGGCCGAGCTGGAGCGCGAGCTGCAGCGGGCGCGTGAGGAGGTGCAGACCACGCGCGAGGAGATGCAGACCTCGCAGGAGGAGCTCAAGTCCACCAACGAGGAGCTGCAGAGCACCAACGAGGAGCTGCAGAGCACGAACGAGGAGCTGACCACCTCGAAGGAGGAGATGCAGTCGTTGAACGAGGAGCTGCAGACCGTGAACCACGAGCTGCAGGCCAAGGTGGACGAGCTGTCGCGCGCCAACAACGACATGAAGAACCTCCTCAACAGCACCGACATCGCGACCCTCTTCCTGGACGGCGAGCTCCACGTCCGGCGCTTCACCACCCAGACCGCCAAGATCATCAAGCTCATCCCCGGCGACGCCGGACGGCCCATCACCGACCTCGTGACCGAGCTCCAGTACCCGGCGCTCCCGGACGACGCGCGGGAGGTGCTGCGGACGCTCATCTACAAGGAGACCGTCGTCGCCTCGCGCGGCGGCCGCTGGTTCACGGTGCGCATCATGCCGTACCGCACCATCGAGAACGTCATCGACGGCGTCGTCATCACCTTCACCGACGCCAGCGCCACGAAGGCGCTCGAGACGGCGTTCCGCGAGCAGGCGAGCCAGCTCCGGCAGATGGCCGAGTCGCTGCCGACGCTGGTCTGGGGCGCCCGACCGGACGGCGCCTGCGACTACCTGAGCCGGCAGTGGGTCGAGTACACGGGGGTCGCGGAGGCGGACCAGCTCGGCTCCGGGTGGCTGGAGCAAGTGCACCCGGACGACCGCGAGCGGGTGCGGGACGCCTGGCGGGCGGCGGTGAAGGCGGGCGTGGGCCTGGACACCGAGCTCCGCCTGCGCGATCGGCAGGGCAGGTACCGCTGGCACAAGACGCGCGCCGTGCCCATCCGCAACGAGCAGGCCCTGGTCGTGAAGTGGTACGGGACACACACTGAGGTGGACGACCTGAAGCGGGCCGAGGAGGCTGCGCAGCGGCAGGCGGGCGCGCGGTCGGCGGGGGAGGAGCCGGTGGCGTGAGAGAGACGGGCATGGCCGGCCAGGACGACGGTGCCCCGCTGCGGCGCCGCGCCGAGGAGCGGCTCGAGCGGCAGAAGCCCGCTCGGACCCCGCCGCCCCGCGCGGCGGCGCGGCGGCTCGTCCACGAGCTCGAGGTGCACCAGGTCGAGCTGGAGCTGCAGAACGAGGAGCTCCGCGCGACGCGGCTCGAAGCCGAGGCGGCCGCGAAGCGCTACGCCGAGCTCTACGAGTTCGCGCCGCTCGGGTACGCCACGCTCTCGGGCGACGGCAGGCTCCGCGCCCTCAACCTCGCCGGCGCCCGCCTGCTGGGGGCCGAGCGCTCCCGCCTGGTAGGGAAGCCGCTCGAGTGGTTCGTGGCGCCGGCGGACCAGGCGGCGCTGCGGGAGCTCCTGGCCGAGGCGCTCCAGGGCGGAGAGGACGGGCGATCGTGCCGCGAGCTCGCGCTCGTCCAGGGCGGGGTCCGGCGCGCCCGCCTCACGACCTCCCTGCTGTGGCACGGGGACCCGGAGATCCTGCTCACGATCGAGGACGTCACCGAGCGCTGGCGGCTCCTGCAGGAGCGGACGGAGCTGCTCCAGGTCGCGCAGGACGCGCGCGCCCGCGCCGAGGAGGCGAGCCGGGCGAAGGACGCGTTCCTCGCCACGCTCTCGCACGAGCTCCGGAACCCGCTCGCCCCCATCAGCAACAGCCTGTCCGTCCTGGAGCAGGCGGAGGCGGGCAGCGACCAGGCGAGGCGCGCCGGCGAGGTGATGCACCGGCAGATCGGCCACCTGGTCCACCTCGTCGACGACCTGCTCGACGTCACGCGGATCACGCAGGGCAAGATCCACCTGCGCCGCCAGCGCCTCGACCTCTACGAGCTCGCGGGCTGCATGGTCGAGGACCACCGCTCGCTCTTCGAGCGCAGCGGCGTGCGGCTCGAGCTCGCGCCGCCGCCGGCCCCGGTGGTGGTGGAGGGCGACTGGGATCGGCTGGCGCAGGTGATCGGGAACCTCCTGCAAAACGCGGCCAAGTTCTGCCGGCGCGGCGGGAAGACCCGGGTCACCGTCGCCGCGAGCCGGCGGGAGCGGTGCGCCGTCGTCCGCGTGTCGGACGACGGCGTCGGCATGGCGCCCGAGATGCTGGCGCGGCTGTTCCAGCCCTTCATGCAGGCGGACACCACCCTCGACCGGAGCAAGGGCGGCCTCGGCCTCGGGATGGCGCTCTCCAAGGGGCTGGTCGAGCTCCACGGCGGCCGGATCGCCGCGCGGAGCGAAGGGCTCGGCGCGGGTTCGGAGTTCGAGGTGCGACTTCCGCTCGCGGGCCCGCCGGCCGAGCCGGCTCACCCGGCGCCGCCCGACCGGGCCCGCGCGCACCGGCGCGTGCTCATCATCGAGGACAACGTCGACGCGGCGGAGGCGCTGCGGGAGCTCCTGGAGCTGCACCGGCACCAGGTCGGGGTCGCGTTCAGCGGCCCGGAGGGGCTCGCCAAGGCGCACGAGCTCCGCCCCGAGATCGTGATCTGCGACATCGGCTTGCCGGGGATGGACGGGTGCGAGGTCGCGCGCGCGATCCGCGCCGACGAGGACGAGGCGCTCCGGGGGGCCTACCTCATCGCCCTCAGCGGCTACGCCCAGCCCGACGACCTGCGCCGCGCCCGGGAGAGCGGATTCCAGCGCCACCTCGTCAAGCCGGCCGATCCCGAGCAGCTGGAGCGGCTCTTCACCGAGGCGCCGCCTGCGGAGGCGCCGCAGGCCTGAGGCGGCGCCGGCGAGTAGCGGCGGGAGCGCGCCGGCGCGTGACCCGTCACGCTCCTCGTCGCCGCTTCGCTTCGCCGGCGGGGAGCGCGGCCTCGCCGGCGATGGGCAGGCGCCAGCGGCGCCGGAGCGCCAGGAAGCGGAGCCCGAAGCAGAGGAGCGCGCCCACCGTCGTGGCCACCGGGGAGGGGATCCCGAGGCGGCTCCCGACGACCACCACCGTCGCGCCGGCGAGGGCGGCGACGGCGTAGATCTCGGCGTGGAGCACGGCGGGGACCTCCGTCACCAGCAGGTCGCGCACGATGCCGCCGCCGATCCCGCTCACCATGCCGAGCAGCGCGGCCGAGAGGGGGCCGAGGTGGAAGACGAGCGCCTTGTGTGCGCCGGCGACCGCGAAGAGCGCCAGGCCGGCGGCGTCGAAGAGCTGCACCGGGTTCCGGAGGCGCTCCACCGCGGAGTGCCGCAGGAGCACGACCAGGCCGGCGAGGAGCGAGATCGCGACGTACCGCCAGTCGTCGAGGGCCGCGGGGGGCACGGCGCCGATGAGCACGTCGCGCACGATCCCGCCCGAGCTGGCGGCCACCAGGGACAGCACCAGGGCGCCGAAGACGTCGAGCCGGTGCTTCACGGCTGCCGCCGCGCCGCTGAGCGCGAACACGAACGTGCCGCCGAGGTCGAGCGCCACGGGCAGCACGCCCAGGTCGACGGCGAAGCGGGTGACGGTCACGGCGAGAGCCACGCCTGCGCGGCGGCGACGGCCGCCTCCACCCCGGCGCGGAGGGTGGGGTGCAGCACCGGCGCGAAGCGCGGGTTGTGGTTGGTGGGGAGCTCGCCCAGGCGGCCGGCCTCCCGCGCCTTCCGGTACGTCTCGGGATCGGTCCCGCCCACGAACCAGAACACCGACGGCACGTGCCACCCGGCGCCGAAGCACCCGAAGTCCTCGCTCGCCGACGTCGGCTCCACCTCGCGCACGCGCTCGGGGGGAAAGCGCCGCTGGAAGGCGGCGACCACGCGGTGGGTCGCCTCCGGGTCGTTCCGGACGGAGCCGTAGCGGTCGAGCGGCGTGATCTCCGGCGGCCTGGGGGCGCCGGACGCCGCGGCCTCCGCCTTCGCGATCCGCTCGATGGCTGCGAGCACGCGGGCGCGGACCCCCTCGTCGAAGGTGCGGACGTTGAGCTTGATGAGGGCCTCGTCGGGGATGACGTTCTCCTTCGTGCCCGCCTGCAGCGCGCCGACGGTCACCACGGCGGCCTCCGTCGCCGCCACCTCGCGGGAGACGATGGTCTGCAGGCGGAGCACCGTCGCCGCCGCCATGACGACCGGGTCGATGCTCGCCTGAGGCATCGACCCGTGCGCGCCCCGGCCGAAGAGCCGGAGCTGCAGGCTGTCGCCGGCGGAGGTCATGACGCCGGCGCGCCAGCCGAGGACGCCCGCGGCGCCGACCATGACGTGCTGCCCGAGCACGACGTCGGGCTTCGGGAACCGGGTGAAGAGCCCGTCGTCGATCATCGCCTGGGCCCCGGCGGCCATCTCCTCCGCCGGCTGGAAGACGGCGAGCAGCGTCCCCCGCCACCCGCCGCGGGTGCGTCCGAACAGCGCCGCCGCGCCCGCCAGCCAGGTGACGTGGAGGTCGTGGCCGCAGGCGTGCATCACCGGCACGACCTTGCCTTCGCGGTCGGTGGACGTGGCCGCGCTGGCGTAGGGCAGGCCCGTCAGCTCCTTCACCGGCAGCGCGTCCATGTCGGCGCGCAGCATGACGGTGGGACCGTCGCCGTTGCGCAGCACGCCCACCACGCCGGTCTTCCCGACGCCCGCCGTCACCTCGTAGCCGGCCGCCCGCAGCCGCTCCGCCGCCAGCGCCGCGGTCCGGGTCTCCTGCATCGAGAGCTCGGGGTGCGCGTGGAGATCGGTGTAGAGCCGCTCCAGGTCGGGGAGCAGCCCGTCGAGCGGCGCGAGCAGCTCGGGTGCTGCGGGTTCGTGCGCCACCTGGCCTCCCTTCGCGGTGAGCAGCGCGAGCTACGCGGTCGCCCGCCTCAATCCCAGCACACCTTCCTGATCGGCAGGCTCCGGCCCTCGGGCTCGCCGCCCGCGCCGCCCACCTCGTGCCGGCACGGCCCCTCGCTGGGCGCCCAGAGCTCGCGATCGACGCTCCCGTCCGGGTGGACGGAGGCGGGCGCGGGCGGACGCTGCTCGGGCGCCGCGTCGCGGCTGGCTGCGGGGCTCCAGGAACGATGGGGCATGCGTACCTCCTCCCATGACTTTAGTCACTTCGCCGCGTGCTCCGCTCGGCCGGGGAGGGTCGGCCGGCGCTAGGCCCGGCGAACGGTGGCGCCGGGGCGCGCGCCGCGCGATCGCTGCTTCAGCGCCTCCGCCTGCGGCTGAAGAGGGCCCAGAGCGCGAGCCCCACGCCGAGCCCGCCGTCGCCGCTCTGTCCGCAGCCGCCCCGCGATCCACCGGCGGGGCCTCCGCCGCCGGGCGACGTCCCGGTGGGCGACGTCCCGGTGGGTGGCGCCTGGCCGGGCGCCCCGCCGGAGCTCGCAGCCGCTCCGGCCGTGAGCCGCAGGTCGCGCGAGGAGCTCCCGACGTACACCGTGGGGGTGCACGATGCCGGCTGCCAGGCGTGAGCCGTCGCGCTCCAGGACGACCTGGAGCGCGGGTCGACGTCGACCGAGACGCGCCTCGACTCGCCTGCTCGGAGTGAGACCTTCGCGAAGCCGGCGAGCTGCTTCGGGGCCGCCTCCGGGTCGCCGCCGCACGCCTCCGCGTACACCTGCGCCACCTCGGTCCCGTCGCGCGGGCCTGCGTTCGTGATCGTGAACCCGACGCGCCACGCGTCGGCGGGGGACGCCGGCGACGTCAGCTCCGCCCCGTCGTAACGGAACGAGGTGTACGAGAGCCCGTGCCCGAAGGGGAAGAGCGGGCCGAGGCCCCTGGCGTCGTACCAGCGGTAGCCGAGGAGCCCACCTTCCGAGAAGGTCAGCACGGGGCCGACGGCGTCCGACGCGACCCCTTGCGAGGCGGCCGGGGTGTCGGCCAGGGTGCGCGGAAAGGTGATGGGGAGCTTGCCCGAAGGGTTCACGTCCCCGAAGAGCACGCGGGCGATGGCGCGGCCCTGTTCCTGGCCGGGATACCAGGCCTCGACGACGGCGGCGACGCTCCCCAGCCACGGCATGTCCACCGGCTGTCCCGTCATGAGGACCACGATCGTGCGCGGGTTCGCCGCGGCCACCTCGCGCACGAGCTGGTCCTGATCGCCCGGCAGCGCCAGGCTCGGACGGTCGCGCTCCTCGGTGCCGTAATCGCGCACCACCACGATCGCGAGGTCGTCCGCGGCGGCGAGGCGCGCGGCCTCCCGGACCGATGGGAACACGGTGCCCGCCGGGACCTCCCAGCCGAGCATCACGTCGCCCCCGACGTCGGTCTTGGTGCCGATGGCGTCCGCGTCCGCTGCGTAGTCGATGCGGATTGCGTGCCGTTCACCTGCGACGAGCTGGACCGTCGCCGTCTTCGAGCCGAGATCGTGCGAGACCGAGTCGTCGATCACGAGGCTGCCGTCGATCCAGAGCCAGCCTCGTCCCCGGGTGGTCAGGGAGAACTGGAACGGACCGGTGGCGGGCGCGGTCAGCGTCCCCGTCCAGCGCGCGGAGAACCTGGACAGCGTGTACTGGACGAGCGACTGCGGCACCGACGAGGCGTTGACGCTCTGGTAGCTGAAGAACCCGAGCGACACCGCGACCTGGCCGTCCACGCGCCGGATGTCCGGGTCGCCATCGAAGCGCGTGTTCGACCAGTACTCCGCCTCGAGCCCATGCGCGCTGGCGCCGGGGGGCGACAGCACCGAGGACGGGACGGGCGGCAGCCCGGGGAGGAGGTGTGCCGCGGTGATGGGGTCCGTGCCGGCAGCGTAGTCGACGCGGACGCCGCCTCCCGCGCGCTCCCGGACGCCGTCGAGCGGGGTCACGGCGTAGGTGGGCTCCACGCGCGCGGCCCCGCCGCCTTCGGTGCTCGCGTTCGCGGCGTCGGCGCCGATGACGGCGATGGAATGGACAGCGGAGGCGTCGAGGGGCAGGAGGCCCCCGGCGTTCTGGAGGAGCACGATCCCCTGCTCCCCGATCTCGCGCGAGCGCTGCCCGTGCTCGGCGTCCGGCAGCGGCCCCTCCTGGACGGGCTGATCGAACAGCCCGTGCCCGAGCATCGACCTCACGATGCGCCGCGCCTTGGCGTCCACCATCGGCGCCGCCACCGCGCCGCCCTGCACGGCGTCGAACAGCGCCCACCCGAAGTACTTGCCGAACGCGAGCTCCTGGTCGAGCCCGGCCGCGGCCGCGCCGAGGGTCGTGTGGGTGCCGCCCCAGTCGCTCATGACGTACCCGTCGAAGCCGAGCTCGCCGTCGAGGACGTCCCTGAGCAGGGCGCGGTCCTCGCAGGCGAAGACCCCGTTGACGCGGTTGAAGCCGCACATCACGGCCGCGACGTGCCCGTCGCGGACCGCGGACTCGAACGGCCGGAGGTAGAGCTCGTGCAGCCATCGCTCGTCGACGCGCTCGTCGACCGTGAAGCGATCCCTCTCCTGCGTGTAGGTCGAGTAGTGCTTCGCGGTGGCGAGTACCGGATGTCGCTGGATGCCCTGGATCACCGCGACCGCCATCCGGCTCGCCAGCAGCGGATCCTCGCCGAAGGTCTCGAAGTTCCGCCCGGCGAGCGGCAGGCGCGCCAGGTCGAGCGTCGGCCCGAGGAGGACGTTGTGTCCGGTCGAGAACGCCTCGCTCCCGAGCACGTCCCCCTGCACCGCGGCGAGGTCCGGATCCCACGTCGCCGCGAGCGCGATGGGCGCCGGAAGCAGCGTCGCGCGCCCGTCGTTCACGCGCCGGTAGGGGATGCGGATGCCGGCCGGGCCGTCGGTCATCGTCAGGGCGGGGATGGCGAGCCGTGCGATGGGGGCGTTGTAGAAGCCGTACAGGAGACACGACTCCCCGGTCGCCAGGTCGACCTTCTCCTCCAGCGTCATCGCCGAGAGGAGGAGGTCCGCCCGCGCGTCCGGAGCGAGCGAGGCGTCCATCCAAGGCCGCGCCGACGGGGGTGGAGCACTGGTGGTGAGGGTAGGGCCCGGACAGGCGCTCGGCTGGGCCGGCGCCGGCGCCGCCCACAGCAGCGCGAGCGCCGCGGCCGACGCGCACCGCAGTCCTCTCCGCGCGTGCTCCGGCCTCCGGTCGCCGCTCGCCCCGCCCCGCCCGCGCCGCGCATCCGCGCCCACGCGGACCAAGTTGTGCCTTGCCCCGCGGTGACGTCACCCCTCGCAGGGCCGGTGCGCGCGCACGGCGCGTGCTCGTCGTCGACTACGGCAACCTGGCGCTGGGAGGGGTGGCGCAGGTGCTCTCGCGCCCCATCGCGGGACGAGCACCCTCCTAGGTCGCTACGCTTCCGGGCGGGGACTGGCAAACGTTCTCGAAGGCAACGACGTGATCCGCCCCGGGAACCCTGCGCTGCTCCTCGTGGCGTTGCTCGCCGCCCCGTCGGCGGCGGACGCGCTCGGGCCGGTCTCGCTGACGCTGGAGGGCTTTGGCGGCGCCCAGCGTACGGATCCGCTCCAGCTCGCGGGCGGCACGGCCTCCGTGACCCCCACCGAGCAGGACCGCCTCAGCGGCGACTTCGGCCTCGCGGGAGCGTCGGTCATCGCGAAGGCCTCGTTCCTCGAGGTGGGCCTCTCGTTCGACACCTCCTTCTCGTCGCCGAGGACGAAGGTCTCGACGCTGGCGCCGCTCGCCGGGCTCGCCTTCGACGTCTCCGTGCTGCGCTTCGAGCTCCTGGCCGAGTGGGGCGGCCACCGCTACGGCACGGTGGGCGGCTCCGGCGAGCGGATGACGGTCGGCTTCGTGGGCGCCCGGCCGGGCCTCTCCGTCCGGCTCCCCCTCGCCGGCTCGGTGCGGTGGGTCCTCGGGGTCTGGGGCTTCTCGCGGTGGAACCTCTCGGCGGAGGAGGTCGCGGTGCCGGCGCCCGCGCCCGCGGTCGGCGCCACCATCTACCGCGCGGGCAGGGGCCCGACGTTCGGGGTCGCCGGGCGCCTGGGCCTGGAGCTGTGAGGAGCGCTCGGCTTCAGGGCGCGGGCTGCCACACCCTCACCCAGTCCACCTCCATCCGGTTCGCGCTCGCGTCACGGGTCCCGTAGCCACCCGCCGGGATGTTCCCGGCCCAGTCGTGGTCGTGGACCTCGCACGTGAGGTACAGCGTCTCGCTGCGGCGCGAGACCGGGACATCGGCGGCCGGCGTCCAGATCGGACTGCCGTCCAGGTAGAACGTATATCCCGTGGGCGTCCACAGGACCCCGTAGTCGTGCCAGTTGCCCTGCAGCGACGGTGAGCCCTGGACGGTCCGCTGGCGGTCCTGGTGCTCGACGCCGTAGCCGTTCCAGTTCACGTTCATGGCGTCGATGTCGCTGACGTCGTTCCCGTACTGATCGACGACCCGGTTCTCCAGCAGGTCGATCTCCGTGCCGGCGGCGGACGGGTCGTTCAGCGGCGTGCCGTTGGTCGGCGAATTGAGCCAGAACGCGCACCACGTGCCCGGCGCGCCGTGGAGGCGGATCCTGGCCTCCACGTAGCCGTAGGTGAAGTCGAACTTCCCCTCCGTCGAGAGGAACCCCGTCCGGTGGACGCCGTCCTGGGTGTACGTCGTGAGGGTGAGGGCGCCGTTCGCCACCGCGGCGGCGTCGGGGGTGTTCACCGCGTCGCGCCGCGGGTCGGACGACGCCGACCAGCGCGAGCCGTCGAGGGCCGAGCCGTCGAACTCCTCGCGCCACGCGAGCCGATAGCCGGTGGGCTGGAGCCCGTCGCTCGTCGCGGGCGGGCCCCCGTCGCTCGACGGCGGCGGCGACGCGGGTGGGCCGCTCGCAGGCGGCGCGGCGGGTGTGCTGCCCAGGCTCGACGCCGGTGGGCTGGAGCTTCCGGGCGGCTCCCAGCCACAGGCGCCGGCGATCAGCGCCAGCAGGGCGGCGGCGCGCGCGGCGGTCGCGCCCCGCGCGCGCCGCGCCGCGCCCGCGCCTCGCCGGCGCGCCCCGGCGGCCTGGTGCTCTCTCGCCTCCACGCCCACCTCCTCAGTAGGACCAGTTCATCCCCACGCTGAAGACTCCGTTGCGCCACGAGCGGTCGGGTCCCCAGTTGTAGTACTGGAAGAAGATCGACCCCGGTCGCCAATCCCACTCCCCGACGCCGAACATCGGGCGCCAGCGCGGCGTGCCGGCAGGTCCCGGAAAGACGTTCGGGATCACCCAGCCCATGCCGCCGAAGACGAACCACCGCTCCCAGAACCTGAGGTAGCCACGCGCCCCCACGTAGGGACCTCCCACGTACGGGACGGTCGCGAACGCCATGGTGGAGAGGCAGACCGGGCCCGCGCAGAGGCGCGGCACCTTGTACGAGAGGTCGAGCTGGGCGCCGCGAGGCCCGACGTCCGACGCGTACGGCTGGATCGGCCCCCAGTTGTTCACCTGGATCGAGAAGGTGTTGTCGTGCCAGTCGTCGTAGCCGAAGCCCCACAGCGCCCGGGTGGCGCCCCCCTGCCAGAGCGGCGTGACCGCGCCGCCCAGCCGCAGGAAGAAGTACGAGAACGGCGTCCACTGCGCGACCGCGCCCGCGGCGGGCCCGTCGACCTGCCGGTAAGAGCTGAACAGCGAGCCGCCGAGGTGGAGGCTCGACGAGGGCTGCAGCTCGTGCTTCGTCACGAGGCCGCCGCCCTCGACCGTGCTGGCGACCGGCGGAGCCCCCGTCGCGGCGCGCCCCACCGCGGAGACGCATCGCCCCGACGAGTCCCCGGCGGCGAGCCCCGGCGGCCAGCGCACGCCGCAGGACGCGCACGTACCGTGTAGCGGTCCCAGCAGCTGGTAGAGGACCGCCTCGAGGATGACGCCGTTCGTGTTCGCGTTCAGGGAGCGGTTCAGCCCGCCGCGCTCGTAGACGCCCGCGTACCACCCGCGCTCGGGGTCGCGCGCGTCCGCGATGGCGTCGAGGAGGACGCGCGAGTAGGGGTCGTCCGGGTAGAGCGTCGCGAGGAGGAAGGCCCCCTTCGTCGAGAGGCTGCGCAGGGCGGGGACCTCCTGGCCCTCCGGCGTGATCGTGCGCCAGGCGACGCCGCCCTCGACGATCGCGTCGTAGACGAACCACGGCGCGGTGTCGACGTGGTCCTCGCTCACCGCCGTCGGGATGCCGGTCAGCTCCCACCTGCGTCGCTGGACGTCGTAGATCCGCCGCAGCTGCGTCGCGCCCACGCCCGCGAGGCCGAACTCGATGGCGTGGAGCGCCCACGGCTCGACGAGGACCGGGGTGCGGGCTCCGAACCTGGCGGGATCGCGGCGGTCGCGAGCGATGGGGATCCCCTCGACGGGCTCCTCCACCGCGAGGTGGTCGAACCGCTGGATGTCGTCGAGGGAGAACCCCAGCAGCGCCAGCGACCGCGCCCCGTACTGCTCGTAGCCGAGCCGGCCCTCCTGGTGGTGCTCGACCGCTCCGCTGGCGTCGCGAGACGCGCCGTACAGCTGGCCGTCGCCGACCAGGTTGCAGGTCCGCCAGCGCCTCAGGACGCGCTCGACCTCGGCCAGGTGCTCGGGGTGGAGGCACGTGAGCGCGTGCAGGGACGACACCAGCCGCGCCACGTCCAGCGCCGAGAAGCCGAGGCCGCGCGGCGCGGGCCGGTTCGCGTAGTCGGTCATCGCGCCGCTCGCCGCGTCGTACGACTTGTTCGGCAGCTCGTCCTCGAACAGCGGCATCGTGGCGAGCGTCCGGAGCAGGGTCGAGATCCGGCGCTCGAACTCCTCCGGCTGGATGAGGTCGAGCGCGCGCGCGGAGAGCGTCGCGAACACCGTCGAGCCGAGGTCCCACATCGTGGTGGCGGGATACCCGTCGACCGAGCTCACGAGGCCCGTGCCCGGCTGGTAGTTCCGCTCGAAGTAGCGCCAGGCGAGGCTGGCGGCGTCGCGCTGGGCGCGGGTGGGAGGGCCGGCCGCCAGGTCACACCGCGGCGGCGGCGCCGCGTCGGAGGACGCCGGCGCGGAGGACGCCGCCGAGAGCGCCAGGGCGATCGCGGCCAGGGTGGTCACTCAGCGCCTCGCCTCCGCCGCGGCGAAGCCGTGCGCGGTGCCGAGGGCCGGGCCGCGGGCGCGGTAGGCGAGCGCCTCCAGGACGACCGCGTTCGTGTTGAGCGAGCGGACGCGGTTCACCGCCCCGGTCGCGTCGTACCGGCCTGCCCAGAACCCGTGCCCGGGGTCGACCAGCTCCGCCGCGGCGGCGTACAGGCGATCGGGGTAGTCGCCGCCGAAGAGGGCCCACCAGCCGATCGCCGCCTTGGTGGAGAACGTGAGGTCGTCGGGCCGCGGTCGCCCGTCCGCCGAGAACGCGGTCCAGCGGGCGGTGCCGCCGAGCACCGCCGAGTACGCGAACCACGGCGGCCGATCGAGGTGGTCCTCGGAGACCGCGGTGAGCTTCCCCGTGGCGGCGAACCTGCGCTGCTGGGCCGCCAGGACGGCGCGCGCGTGCGGGAGGGTGAGCGCGTCCAGGCCGTGCTCGAGGCCGTCCAGCACCCAGGGCTCGGAGAGCACCGGGGCCGGGGTCCCCCCGTGCGCCTCCGGGACGCGGTCGTCGGAGGCCACGGTGTCACCGTCGACGTCCGCGTAGACGGCGTGGGCGCCGTAGTCGAGCGCGAGCCCGACGGGCACGCCGAAGGCGAGGAGACCCTTCGCCGCGTATTGCTCGTAGCCGAAGCGGCCCTCCTGGAGCTTCTCCAGGGTGCCGTCGGCGCGGCGCGCGGCGCCGAACATCGCGGTGCCGTCGCTCGCGGCGGACAGATCCCACCGCGCGACCGCCCGGCGGACGCGCGACGCGAGCTCGGCGTGCCGGTGCTCGACCGCGGTGAGCGCCACCGCCAGGCGGCCGAGGTCCAGCGCGGACCATCCCACGCCGCCGCTCACGGGGACGTTGTCGTAGCTCACCATCTGGAGGGTCTGCGTGTGATACGCCTTGTTCGGGAGGAGCCCTCCCACGAGCTCGAGCGCCGAGAGGCTGACGAGCGCCGAGCTCAGGCGCCGGGCCGAGTCCTCGGGCGAGATGAGCCGCAGATCCTCCGCCGCCAGCGTCGCCAGGAGCTGGGAGCCCAGGTCCCAGAGCGTGGTGGAGGGGTACCCTTCGACCGTCGAGGTGAGCCCCGTGCGCGCGTCGGTGTTGTGCGTGAAGTAGCTCCACGCCTCGCGCGCCTGCGCGAGCTCGGCGCTCGTCGGCGGCCGCGGCGGGCGGAGCGGAAACTGTCGCTCCCAGGCCGCGGCCGACGGGTAGTGCGCCGGGGTGCCGAGGCGGACGACGCGTGTCGCGAGCCGGATCGTGACGAGCGCGGCGACGATGCCGGCGAGGACGGCGAGGTGCGAGCGGGCGGCGAGCAGTCCCCGGAGGAACGTCATGCGAGCGCGGCTCCGGGACGGCGCCCGAGTCCCGCCGCGATCATCGGCAGCAGGCACAGGGTGCCGTACAGGCTCCAGAAGACGTTCACCAGGTACGCGGTGGTGTCGGCCGGCGCGCGCCCGGAGGCGATGAGGCTGCCGCGGTACACGAGCCCCGCCGCCATCGCCGCGACCAGGAGCACGTGCGGCGCGACGAGGCGCAGGAAGCGGCGCTCGGCGCGCGTCTTCGGGGTCACCGGGAACCGGAGGGGCTTGCCCGCGAGGACGTGGAGCAGCGCCTTCAGGTGGAGCCAGGCCGAGGCCAGGTGGTACTGCTCCGCGCGCCAGGTGCGGAAGCCCCAGGTCCCGACCATGAAGGCGAGCCGCTTGGCGACCAGGAAGGGCACGATCTGCGCGAAGAACTCCGGGTCGAAGGCGACCACCGGCGTGACGCCCGCGAAGAAGAAGACGACCGGCGCGAGCAGCAGCGGGACGAGCCAGAGCGGCGACAGGTAGGAGTAGATGGTGGCGAGGTACATCAGCTTCTGCCAGGCGGTGAGCCCCGGCCGCTTGAGCGGGTTGTCGTGCCACCCGATGTCGAGCGTGCCGCTCGCGTACTTGAACCGCTGGATGGTCCAGGCGAGCAGGTCCTGCGGCGAGAGCATGCGCGTGAGCGGGCGGGGGTGGTGAACCGAGCGCCAGCGCCGCCGGGGATCCGCGTGGACGATGATGCTGGTGTAGATGTCCTCGGAGACGTGGAAGCGGTAAGGCATGAGCTCCGTGCGACGCGCCGCCGCCCCGGCGACGGCGGCGGCGAGCGGCCGCCGGAGCGCTCGATCCGGCACCCGGTCGGCGAAGCGACGCGTCGCCGCGGTCACCTCCTGCGCGAACTGCTTCAGGGCCGACTCCATCACGGCCTCGCGGCGGTGGATGCTCCCGGCTCCGCAGCAGAACGCGGCGTTGCACCAGTTCCGGCTCGCCTGGATCACGCCGTAGAACGTGCTGGCGTCGTTGCCGAGGGGGTCCCCGCCGACCGTGATCGGCCCGAGCAGGAGCTCGATGCCGCGCCCGAGCGCGCCGCCGGCCGGCCCGAGCCGCAGGCGGCTCGCCAGCCACTCCGGCAGCGGCGTCCCCGGGCTGACGTCGTAGAACCACTGCGGTGTCTGCACCCAGGCGACGCGCGGATCGCGAAAGTAGCCGAGCGTCTCCTCCAGCAGCCCCGGGAGCGGGCGCGTGTCCGCGTCGCAGATGACGACGAGGTCGCCGTCGGTGTGCTGGAGGCCGTTCCGGAGGTTTCCCGCCTTGTAGCCGGCGTTGTCGGGGCGGGTGAGGTAGCCCACCCCCTCCTCCCTGGCCATGTCCCGCATGGCGCCCCGCCGCCCGTCGTCGAGCACGTGGATCCGGAGCGTGAGGGGGTGCGGATAGCGCAGGCGCTTCGCGTCCCGCACCGAGAGCGCGACCAGCTCGACCGGCTCGTCGTACGTCGCGATGAAGACGTCGACGCGGAGCTCGCGATCCGGCGTCGCGGGCGAGGCGCCGATCTCGCGGAGCGTCGCGGGAGGCGGCGGGGAGGCGACGGGCGTGATGCGCCAGATCGAGAGGAAGAACAGGACGTCGCCCAGGAAGGCGAGCGACTCGGCCGCGGCGATCATCACCGCGAACGCGAGCGCCGACGGGTTCAAGGAGGACGTCCACCGCCAGGTCAGGTAGCGGAGCCCGAGGAGGAACGCGAAGACCGCCAGCGCCTGGAACGTGAGGTCGCGCGCGGAGCTCGGAGCGACGGGCTCGCCAGGGAGCCGATCCTCGCAGCGAGCGCACGTCGCGTCCACGGTCGGCCCCCCGGCTCCGGTCACGGCACCAGGGCGTCATCCGGGAGCGGCGTCGTCGTCCAGCCGGAGTCGCCCCCCGGCGCTGCGGCGGCCGCGTCGACCACGGGGAAGAGGGCGCCGAGGCCGGTCGCCTCGAGGAGCTCGTGCGCGGAGGGGCGGACGCCCGCGAGCCGCAGCACGCCTCCCGGCGGCATCTTCTGCAGGATCACCACAAGCGCGGCGAGCCCCGAGCAGTCGATCGCCTCCACCTCCGAGAGCGAGACGGTCACGAGCGAGCGCCCCTGCACCTGGCCGGCCACCTGGCGGCTGAACTCCGAGGCCACCTCGGCGTCGAGCCGCCGGCAAGTCGGGTAGACGAGCACGGAGGCGCCCCGATGTTCGAACCTGGCCAGCGACATGGAGTGGCTCCAGGAACAAAAGTCGTTCCTCTCGCGCCGCGGGCAAGTCCTCGGTCAGCCGGCCTGGCGCCCGGGCACCGGACGTCCGCGGGCCGCCGCCGGCGTGTCACCTGACGCCGGGCCCGCGCATCTCCATGGATCGTCCAAGGAGGGCGGGATGGCCGAGTTCAAGTACGTGGTGATCGGCGGTGGGATGACGGGCCACGCGGCGGCCCAGGGGATCCGGTCGGTGGACGCGGCCGGGTCGATCGCGATCGTGGGCGACGAGCCGGCGCGCCCGTACGCTCGCCCGCCGCTCACGAAGGGGCTGTGGACGGGGCAGGAGGAGGGCTCCATCTGGCTGCCGGCGGTGGAGGGCGTCTCGCTGCGCGCGGGGGAGCGCGCGATCGCGATCGACCGCGGCGCGCGTCGGGTCACGCTGGAGGGGGGCGAGAGCCTCGGCTACGAGCGGCTCCTCCTCGCGACCGGCGGCACGCCCCGGCGCTTGCCCTTCGCCGACGCGGGGGTCGTCTACTACCGGACCGTCGCGGACTACCGGCGCGTCCGGGCGCTCCCGGTCGGCAAGCACGTGGCGGTCGTCGGCGGAGGCTTCATCGGCTCCGAGCTGGCCGCCTCGCTCACGACGGCGGGCCACCGCGTCACGCTGCTCTTCCCGGAGCGCGGGATCGGCGCGCGCCTGTTCCCGCCGGACCTCTCGGAGCACCTGAACGCCTACTACGCCGAGCGCGAGGTGGAGGTCCGCCCGCAGGAGCGCCTCACCGGGGTCGAGGCGCGAGGCGGCGGGTTCGTGCTCCGGACCGATCGGGGCGAGCTCCGGGCCGATCTCGTGGTGGCGGGGCTCGGGATCGTCCCGGACGACGGCCTCGCCGCCCGGGCGGGGCTGGCGGTGGACGACGGCATCCTCGTCGACGAGGGGCTGCGCACCTCGGATCCGGCCGTGTTCGCCGCCGGCGACGTGGCGCGGTTCCCGAACCCGGCGCTCGGCCAGCGGATCCGCGTCGAGCACGAGGACAACGCCAACCGCATGGGCCGCGAGGCCGGTCGCGCGATGGCGGGCGCCGCCGTCGCCTATCGCCACCTGCCGTTCTTCTACTCGGATCTGTTCGACCTGGGCTACGAGGCGGTGGGGGTGCTCGACCCGCGGCTCGAGGTCGTGGCCGACTGGACGGAGCGGTTCCGCAAGGGCGTCGTCCATTACCTGTCGGGCGGCCGGGTGCGCGGCGTCCTGACGTGGGGGATCTTCGGGAAGATGGACGCGGCGCGCGCGCTCATCTCCGAGCCTGGTCCGCACGACGCCGCGACGCTGCGCGGGAGGATCTCGGGGTGACGGACGGCCGAGAAGAAGTGGCCGCCCGGAGCTGCCTCGCCTTCCAGCTTACCGGGTCGGGATGGGGGCCAGCTGGCGGTGCACGAGCGCCTCGCACTCGCCGCGGCACTCCTCGAACTGCGCGGCGAAGGAGGCCAGCTCGCGGCAATGGCCCCTGAGCGCCTCGGGGCGCTGCTCGGTGCAGGACTGACGCAGCTCGGCGACCGTGCGAGCGACCAGCGAGCTGCGCTCTTCCAGGGGGAGGGCGCGAAGCGCTCGCCGCTCGGAGGACAGGGTGGACGCAAGGACGGACAGCGCGGCGACCGCGACGAGCGCCGCGATCCTGGGCAGTAGCGACCGCTCGCCCCAGGCCAACGTGGCACGAGCTGGAGCGCCGCCTCGGAGGAGCCGGAGCGTAGGAGGGACCGCGGCGCGCATGGCCGATCCAGCAGCACGTCGCGTGCCAGGCCGGCCCCCGGACTCCGGTGGAGCGAGAAGCGCACGCTCGACCCGGCGAGGAACCGCAAGTTGCACGAACGGTCCCTGGCGCGACTTGCGAAATGCACGGCGAGGCCGCGCGCCGCCGCGATCCCGCACGGAAAAGGGGATGGCACCTCCCGTGCACTTCGTCGCTGGGCACCATGGACCTGCTCCTCGTCGCCGGCGTCGTCGTGTTCTTTGCCGTGAGCCTCGCGTATCTGCGCGGGTGCGACGGCTTGTGAAGGTGACCATGAGCCTCGAGTACGCCATCGGCGTCATCCTGTCGGTGCTCCTCACCGGTTACCTCGGGTACGCGCTGATCCGTCCCGAGCGCTTCTAGGGAGCGTCATGACGACCAACGGCTGGCTCCAGATCGCGCTCTTCGCGCTCGTGATCCTCGCGACCACGAGGCCGCTCGGCGGCTACATGTACCGCGTGTTCGAGGGCGAGCGGCCGCCTCTGCCGCGCGTCTTCGGTCCGCTCGAGCGCGCGCTGTACCGGCTCTGCGGCGTCGATCCGAGGAGGGAGCAGGGCTGGAAGGGCTACGCGACCGCCCTGTTGCTCTTCAGCGCCTGCGGCGTCCTCGTCACCTACGCGCTCCAGCGGCTGCAGCACCTGCTCCCCTTCAACCCCGAGCGGTTCGGCCCCGTCGCCTCGGACCTCGCCCTCGACACCGCCGCCAGCTTCGCCACCAACACCAACTGGCAGAACTACGGCGGCGAGAGCACGATGAGCTACCTGACGCAGATGGCGGGGCTGGCGTGGCACAACTTCACCTCCGCCGCGGCCGGCATCGGCGTCGCGCTGGCGCTCGCGCGCGGGCTCACCCGCCAGCCGGGCCCCGGCGGCCCGAAGACCCTGGGGAGCTTCTGGGTCGACCTCGTCCGGTCCATCGTCTACCTGCTGCTGCCGGTCTCCGTCGCCGTCGGGCTCGCGCTCGTGGCCATGGGGGTGCCGCAGACGCTCTCGGCGTACCGCGAGATCTCCACCGTCGAGGGCGCGAAGCAGGTGATCGCGCTCGGGCCGGTCGCGTCGCAGGAGGTCATCAAGATGTTCGGGACGAACGGCGGCGGCTTCTTCAACGCCAACAGCGCCCATCCGTTCGAGAACCCGACGCCGCTCGTGAACTTCGTGCAGCTGGTGCTCATCTTCGCCATCCCGGCCGGCCTCACCTACACGTATGGAAAGATGGCGCGCAGCACGCGCCAGGGATGGGCCATCTTCGGCGCGATGGCGATCCTGTGGCTCGCGGGTGTCCTCGCGACCTATCACGCAGAGTCGCACCCGAACCCGGCGCTGGCGAGCCTCGCCGTCGACCACGGCCCGGGGAACCTGGAGGGGAAGGAGCTCCGCTTCGGGGTGGCGAACAGCGCGCTGTTCGCCACCGTCACCACCGACGCGTCGTGCGGCGCCGTGAACGCGATGCACGACAGCTTCACCCCCCTGGGCGGCCTCGTGCCGATGGTGAACATGCAGCTCGGCGAGGTGATCTTCGGCGGGGTGGGCGCCGGGCTCTACGGCATCCTCGTGATGGTGGTGCTCACCGTCTTCATCGCCGGCCTCATGGTGGGCCGCACGCCCGAGTACCTCGGCAAGAAGATCGAGGGGCGCGAGCTGAAGCTCGCCATGCTCTATCTCCTCGTCTTCCCGGCGATCGTGCTCACGCTGACCGCGTGGTCCTCGGTGGTCGGCCTCGGGACGTCGTCGCTCGGCAACGCTGGACCGCACGGCCTGTCCGAGCTGCTCTACGCGTACTCCAGCGGCGCTGCCAACAACGGCTCGGCCTTCGCAGGCCTGAACGGCAACACGAGATTCTGGAATCTCACGCTCGCGGTAGACATGCTCGTCGGGCGCTTCTGGATGATCATCCCGGCCCTCGGCATCGCCGGCTCGATGGTCGGCAAGAAGGTCGTGGCGCCCGGGCTGGGGACCTTCCCGACCACCGGCTTGACGTTCACCGTCCTCCTCGTCGCCGTCGTCCTCATCGTGGGCGCGCTGACCTACTTCCCGGCGCTGTCGCTCGGCCCCGTCCTCGAGCACTTCGCGGCGGTCTCCGGGAAGGTGTTCTAGCCATGGCCATCGAGCGCGCGAGGCAGCTCTCCCTGTTCGATCCCGCCATCGTTCGCCAGGCAGCGCTCGAGAGCCTGAAGAAGCTCGATCCACGCCTGGTGGCGAGGAACCCGGTCATGTTCGTGGTGGAGGTCGGGAGCCTGCTCACCACGCTCCTGTGGCTCCGCGATCGCCTCGCGCCCCCCGCCGGCGCGGCGCCAGGGTGGTTCACCCTCACGGTGAGCGTATGGCTGTGGTTCACGGTGCTCTTCGCGAACTTCGCCGAGGCCGTGGCAGAAGGGCGCGGCAAGGCGCAGGCCGACACGCTGCGGCGCATGCGCCGCGAGATCAGGGCCCGGAAGCTCGTCTCCGGACGCGAGGTGACCGTGGACGCGTCGTCCCTGCGCAAGGGCGACGTCGTGGTCGTCGAGGCCGGGCAGCTCATCCCCGGCGACGGGGAGATCGTGGAGGGCATCGCCTCGGTGGACGAGTCGGCGATCACCGGCGAGTCGGCGCCGGTCATCCGCGAGGCCGGCGGCGACCGCTCCGCGGTGACCGGCGGCACCAAGGTGCTCTCCGATCGCCTGGTGGTGCGCGTCGGGGTGGACCCAGGCGAGTCCTTCCTGGACCGCATGATCGCGCTCGTCGAGGGCGCCGCCCGCCAGAAGACCCCCAACGAGATCGCGCTGCACATCCTGCTGGTGGGCCTCACCCTCGTGTTCCTCTTCGCGTGCGTGACGCTCGTCCCCATCGCGCGCTACTCCGCCATCGATCTCGGCGCGACGGCCATCGTCGCCCTGCTGGTGTGCCTCATCCCGACCACCATCGGGGGGCTCCTGTCCGCCATCGGCATCGCCGGGATGGATCGGCTGCTGCGGAAGAACGTGCTCGCCATGAGCGGCCGCGCCGTGGAGGCCGCGGGTGATGTCGACACGCTGCTCCTCGACAAGACCGGCACCATCACCCTCGGCAACCGGATGGCGACGGAGCTCCTGCCCGCGCCGGGCGTGAAGGTGGAAGAGGTCGCGGACGCCGCGCAGCTGGCGAGCCTCGCCGACGAGACCCCCGAGGGCCGCTCCATCGTCGTGCTGGCGAAGGAGCGCTACGGGCTGCGCGGCCGCGAGGTGCGCGGCGCGGAGCACGCGTTCATCCCCTTCACGGCGCAGACGCGGATGAGCGGGGTGGACGTCCAGGGGCGGATCCTGCGGAAGGGCGCCGTCGAGGCCATCGCGAGGCACGTGGTCGCCCTCGGCGGCGCGATGCCTCACCGGCTCGAGGTCGAGGCGGCGCGCATCTCCGACTCGGGAGGGACGCCCCTCGCGGTGTCCGACGGCGCGCGCGTGCTGGGGGTCATCCACCTCAAGGACGTCGTGAAGGGCGGCATCCAGGAGCGCTTCGATCGCTTCCGCGCCATGGGCATCCGCACCGTCATGATCACGGGCGACAACCCGCGCACCGCGGCCGCCATCGCGCGCGAGGCGGGCGTGGACGACTTCCTCGCCGAGGCGACGCCCGAGGCCAAGATGAAGCTCATCCAGGCGGAGCAGGCGAAGGGGAAGCTGGTGGCGATGACCGGGGACGGCACCAACGACGCGCCGGCGCTCGCGCAGGCCGACGTGGGCGTCGCCATGAACACCGGCACGCAGGCGGCGAAGGAGGCCGGCAACATGGTCGACCTCGACTCCAACCCCACGAAGCTGCTCGAGGTGGTCGAGGTCGGGAAGCAGCTCCTCATGACGCGGGGAACGCTGACGACGTTCTCGATCGCGAACGACGTCGCGAAGTACTTCGCCATCCTGCCGGCGCTCTTCGTCGCGGCCTACCCGGAGCTGGCCCCGCTCGACGTCATGCACCTCGCGTCGCCGTACAGCGCCATCCTCTCGGCGGTCATCTTCAACGCCGTCATCATCGTGCTCCTCATCCCCCTCGCGCTGAAGGGCGTGAGGTACCGGCCGCTCGGCGCCGCGGCGGTGCTGCGGCGGTCGCTGCTCGTCTACGGGGTGGGCGGCGTGGTCGCACCGTTTGCCGGCATCAAGCTCATCGACCTGGCCTTGTCGGCGGCCGGCGTCGTCTGATCGCAGATCGCAGGAGGCCGCCATGATCAGGAATGTCGCCCACGCGCTTCCCCCCCCGCCCGGGCCCGAACCGGCCTCGCCGCGCGAGGCGCGGCTGCGCGACGAGCTCGCGCCGGCGGTGCGCGCCACCGCCGTGACCCTCGTCCTGACCGGGCTCCTCTACCCGCTCGCCATGACCGGCGTCGCGCGGGTCCTGTTCCCCCGGCAGGCGCAGGGCAGCCTCGTCAGCGACGCGAGCGGGAAGATCGTCGGCTCCGAGCTCCTCGCGCAGGGCTTCGCCGCCCCGGGCTACTTCCAGCCGCGCCCGTCCGCGGCCGGCGAGAAGGGATACGATCCCCTGGCTTCGGGCGGCTCGAACCTCGCCCCGACCTCGAAGAAGCTGCGCGAACGGGCTGCCGCGGCGCTGGACCGGCTCCGAAAGGAGAACCCGGACGCACCCGGCGCCGTTCCGGTCGAGCTCGTCACCGCCTCCGGCAGCGGGCTCGACCCGCACCTCTCGCCCGCGGCGGCGCGCTGGCAGGCGCCGCGCGTCGCGCGGGCGCGCGGCGTCGCGCTCGACCGCGTGCGCGCGCTCGTGGACGAGTACACGGAGGGGCGCGATCTGGGCGTGCTCGGGGAGCCGCGCGTGAACGTGCTCGAGCTGAACCTCGCGGTCGACCGCCGCTTCGGCGCGTCCGGGGCGCCGCCGGGGGCGCAGGAACCCGGGCGATGACGTGACCCGACCGCGGGGGTAGAACATCGGCCATGGCGACGAGCGTGTCCACGACGCAGCGCCCGACCGCGCAGGACTTCCTGGAGCTCGTCGAGCGCGGGAAGCGCGGCCGCCTGAAGCTGTACGTGGGGTTCGCGGCCGGGGTCGGGAAGACGTGGCGCATGCTGGAGGAGGCGCACGCGCTCGCCCGGCGCGGGGTCGACGTCGTCGGCGCGCTCATCGAGACGCACGGGCGCGCCGAGACGGCCGCCCTCATCGGCGACCTCGAGGTGGTCCCGAGGCGCAAGATCGAGTACCGGGGGGTCGCGGTGGAGGAGCTGGACCTCGAGGCCGTGCTGGCGCGAGCGCCGGCCGTGGCGATCGTGGACGAGATCCCCCATACCAACGTGCCGGGATCGAGGAACCGCAAGCGTTACCAGGACGTGCTCGACCTGCTCGGCGCAGGGGTGAACGTCATCGGCGCGCTCAACATCCAGCACCTCGAGTCCTTGAACGACCTCATCGCGCGGAACACGGGGGTCACGGTGCGCGAGACGGTCCCGGACAGCTTCGTCGAGCAGGCGGACCAGATCGTGAACCTCGACCTCGCCGTCGAAGACCTCGTCGAGCGGCTCAGGACGGGCAAGATCTACCCGCCCGACAAGATCCCGTGGGCGCTCGAGCACTTCTTCCGGGACGCGAACCTCGCGACGCTCCGGGAGCTCTCGCTGCGAGAGGTCGCGGAGAGCCTCGACCGTTCGGCGGCCCAGCGGGTCCCCCTCGGCGCGCCGGCGCAGCGCGCCTCCGGTCGCGTCATGGTGTGCCTCTCCTCGAATCCGCCGCACGCGCTGGCGCTGCTCCGGCGCGGCTCCCGGATGGCGGGACGCCTCAACACCGACTGGTACGTCGTGTACGTCGAGACGCCGCGCGAGGCGCCCGCACGAATCGACGCCGAGGCGCAGCGGCACCTCCTCGCCAACGTCGACAAGGCGCGCGAGCTCGGGGCCGAGGTGGTCCGCCTGAAGTCCTCCGACCCCGCGGCGGCGCTCATCGACTTCGCGCGCGCGCATCGGGTGAGCGACGTCATCGTCGGCCGAACGAACCTGCCCTGGTGGCGCCGGCTCGGGCGGGGCACGGTGCTGGAGCGGCTCGTGCGCGAGGGCGAGGGGCTCGACCTGCACGTGGTCTCCTTCTTCGAGGAGGAGCCGCGGGCATGACCCTCCGGGCGAAGCTCCTCCTCGCGCAGGCGCCGCTCGCGCTGGCGCTGGCGCTGGTGGGCGCCGCGTCGGTGAGCGCGATCGCCTCGCTCGGCCTGAGCCCGGCGCTCATCCTGCGCGACAACTATCGCAGCGTGCTCGCCGCGGAGCGCATGCTCCGGGCAGAGAAGGACCTCGACGACTTCGCGCTCGCCCGCGCCGCGGGGCGGGCCGGGGCCGACGCAGAGCGGGCGCGCGCGACCGCCAGCTTCGAGGCGGAGCTGCACGCCCAGGAGAGCAACATCACGGAGCGTGGCGAGGCCGAGGCCACGCGCGACATGCGGGGACGCTGGGCGAAGTACCTCCGCGCGCTGGACGCCGTCGTGGCGGCTTCGCCCCGGGCGCGCCTGGACGTCTACTTCGACGCCTTCATGCCCGCCGCGCGCGAGCTTCAGCACGCCGCCCAGGACATCCTCGCCATCAACCAGGACGCGATGCAGCGGAAGAGCGATCAGGCGCGGCGAGCGGCGGAGCACACGACCGCGGAGGTCATCGGCGTCATCGTCGCCGCCGTGGCCGCCGGGCTCGCGGCGTCGGTGTGGCTCATGGCGCGCCTGCTTCGGCCGCTCGCGGCGCTCTCGCACACCGTTCGGCGTATCGGCGAGGGCGACCTCGATGTGCGCGCGCCCGTCGCCGGCCGGGACGAGATCGCGGCGCTCGGCGTGGAGTTCAACACCATGGCGGAGCGGCTGCGCCAGTACCGGTCGAGCTCGCTCGGGGAGCTCCTGCAGGCGCAGCAGGCGTCGCAGGCCGCCATCGACAGCCTGCCGGATCCGGTGGTGGTGGTCGACGCCAGCGGCGCGATCCTGAACCTGAACGGCGCGGCGGAGGCGCTGTTCCGGCGCGGCGGCGGGGTCGCGCCGTCCGTGACCGCGCTCGAGCCGGAGCTCCGCGCGACCGTGGAGCGCGTGCGCGCGCACGTGCTCGCCGGCAAGGGCGCTTACGTGCCGCGCGGCTTCGACGAGGCGGTCCGGGTCGAAGGTGCCGACGGGGCGCGCAGCCTCCTCCCGCGCGCGTCGCCGCTGTACTCGGAGCAAGGCTCCATCACCGGGGCCACCATCGTCCTGCAGGACGTGACCCGCCTCATGCGCTTCGACGAGCTGAAGAACGACCTCGTCGCGACCGTCGCGCACGAGTTCCGCACGCCGCTCACGTCGCTGCGCATGGCGATCCACCTCTGCGCCGACGAGCTCGTCGGGCCGCTCACGGACAAGCAGGGGGACCTCATGCTCGCGGCGAGGCAGGACTGCGAGCGGCTCCAGTCGATCGTGGACGACCTGCTCGACCTGTCGCGCATTCAGTCGGGAAGGCTCGAGCTCGCGTGGGGCTCCGCGGCGCCGTCCGAGCTCGTCGGCGTGGTCCTGGAGGCGCACCGCGCGGAGGCCGCCGCGAAGGGGATCCAGCTCACCGGGATCGCCGGCAGGCACCTCCCGAAGGTCCGCGTCGACCGCGAGCGCGTCGAGCTGGTGATCTCGAACCTGCTGGCGAACGCGGTCCGGCACTCGCCGCGCGGCGGCACCGTCGAGGTCACGGCCGTGGAGGGTGAAGGCTCGGTCCGCTTCGAGGTCAAAGACTCGGGCCCGGGCATCGCGGCCGAGCACCAGGATCGGATCTTCGAGAAGTTCTACCGGATCCCGGGCGCGCCTGCCGGCGGGGTCGGGCTCGGGCTCTACCTCGCGCGCGAGATCGTCGAGGCGCACGGGGGCAGGATCGGCGTCGAGAGCGCGCCCGGGGTGGGGAGCAGGTTCTGGTTCACGGTGCCGCGCGCGGACGCCGCCAGCTCGCCGCCGGCGGACGAGCCGCGCCCCGCCGCCTGATGGCGCAGCGCAGTCGAAGTGACGCCTGGTCTCACGGCGGGGCGGCGCCGCAGCCGCGTTCAACTCGACCGAGCGCCGCCAGGGGACGGCGGGTCAGCGCCCCCACTTCTTGCGCTTCCGCCACAGGGTCGAGGCGTCGATGCCCAGGATCCGCGCCGCCTCCTCCATGGTGGCGGTGTGCGCCATGACGCGGAGCGCGTGCTCCCGCTCGATCTCGTCCGCCGTGAAGTTCCCACCCAGCACCGGCGCCTCGCTCGCGCTCGCCGCGATCCGCTCCGGGAAGCTCTCCGGCTCGAGCACTTGCCCGCGGGCCAGGATGAGGGCGCGCTCGATGGCGTTCCGGAGTTCGCGGACGTTCCCGGGCCACGCGTGGCCGACGAGGAGCTTCTCGGTCGCGGCCGAGAGATCCGGCGGCGGGCGCCCCGCTTGACGCGCGAAGAACTCCACGAAGGCGCGCGCCAAGGGGAGGATGTCCTCCGTGCGCTCGCGCAGCGGCGGGACGACGATCTCCATGACGTTGAGCCGATAGAGGAGATCCTCGCGGAAGCGGCCGGCCTTCACCTCGGCGTCGAGCTCGCGGTTGGTGGCGGCGACGATGCGGACGTCGGCGGTCCGCGTCCGGGGCTCGCCCACGCGCTCGAACCGCTTCTCCTGCAGGAACCGGAGCAGCTTCGCCTGGACGCCGGGCGAGATCTCGCCGATCTCGTCGAGGAAGACGGTGCCTCCCTCGGCAGCCTCCATCCGGCCCTCCTGGTCGCGCACCGCCCCCGTGAACGCGCCACGCGCGTGGCCGAACAGCTCGCTCGCGAGGAGCTCCTCCGAGAGGGTGGGGCAGTTCACGACGACGAACGGCCGGTCGCGCCGCCGGCTTTGCGCGTGCAGCGCGCGCGCCAGGACCCCCTTGCCGGTGCCGTTCTCGCCACGGAGGAGCACGGCCACGTCGTGGCTCGCCGCGCGCGCGACGACGTCGAGGACCGCCTGCATCTTGGGCGACGCGGTCTCGAGCCGCGCCTCGGGCGCGGCTTCCTCCAGGCGCGCCTCCAGCTCTCCGAGCCGGCGCGACAGCGTGCGCCGGTCCCGGGCGCGATCCACCAGGTGTCGGATCTGCGGCGGCGTGAACGGCTTCGGGAGGTAATCCTTCGCGCCGCGCCGCATCGCCTCGACGGCGGTGTCCACCGTCGCGTAGGCGGTGATGATGACGACGTCGAGGCCGGGGCGCTCTCCCAGGAGCTGGGGCAGGAGGTCGAGCCCGCTCTCGCCGCCGAGCTTGAGGTCGCAGAACGCGAGATCGAACGGCTCTCGCCGCAGGGCGTCGAGGGCGGCCGCGCCCGTCGCCGCCTGCTCGACCTTGCACCCGAAGCCCTCCAGGCAGATCCCCAGCGTCTGGCGGATGTTCCGCTCGTCGTCGATAACCAGCACGCGGAGCGGCAGCGTCTCGCTCATCGGAGGACACTCTAACCGGCGCGCGGCGCCGAGACCTCACCCACGGCGGCCCGCGGCCAACCCCCGGACGGTCGCGGCGCGCGCTAGCCGAGCGCGCCGCGGATGGCGCGGAACAGCTCGTCGAGCAGGAACGGCTTCTTGACGTGCGCCACGACGCGGTCGAGCGGCCGGCCCACCACGCTGGCGTCCTCCGGCGGGACGGCCGAGACGAAGATCACCGGCGGGCAGCGCTCGCCCAGATCCTCCTGCATGCGCCCCACGAGCTCGAGCCCGTCCATCCCCGGCATGGTGACGTCCACCAGCGCGAGGTCGGGGCGCCTCGACTGCAGGCACGTCAGCGCGACGCTGCCCGACGAGGCGCTCTCCGGCTCATGCCCCATGCGCGCGACGGCGAGCTCGAGGGCCCGTCTCACGAGGTCGTCGTCGTCGACGATGAGGATGTGCGCCATGGTGAGAGCGAGGCCGGCCCCCGCCGGTCCGTCTCTCATGCGTGGGTCATGCCGCAGCCGCGCCCCCGCAAAACGGGCGGTTCGGCCGCGAAAGCCATGAGTAAGGGATACCCAGGGTCGGTGACGCGGCGCGGACCCGGATGGGACCGCCCGCGCCGCCGGCGCGGCCGCTCCCTCACTCCACCGGGAGGTTCATCCGCCGCAGCAGCGCGGCGAAGCGCGGGTCGGCGCGCACGGCGGGGGCGAAGGCGACGTGCTCCTGGAGTCCGACGAGCTCGGGGTCGTGCTGGGCGTAGGCGCGGTCGAGCCACTCGAACGCGCGGTCCACCTCGCCCCAGTACGAGTAGAGGCTGCCGATCGTCACCGGGTGCCGCTCCCCGTGGCGCGCGATCAACGCGTCGAGCGCGCGCTGCGCCTCCGCCGGGTGCCCGAGCGCGTGCTGGGCCAGGGTCACGCCCGTGAGACGGGAGAGCTCATCGGGGAGCCGCTCGAAGATGGGCAGGGCCGCCGCGGGGTGCCCCTCGAGCAGCGAGACGATCCCCAGGTTGAAGTCGACGTCGGCGATCTGGGGCGCCATCTCCCGCGCGCGCTCGTAGGCGCCGCGGGCTTCCACGAGCTGGTGGTCGTTCAGGTAGTAGCCGCCGAGGGCGATCCAGTTCGCCGCGAAGAGGGGGTCGATCTCGACCGCCTTCCGGGCGGCCGCGATCGCGTCCCCGTTCCGGCCCAGGGCCGCGAGCAGGATGGCCGAGCGCCGCTGGGTGGCGGCGTCCCCGGCCGCGAGCGAGAGCGCGCGGTCCATGTCGGCCTGCGCGCCGCGCCAGTCCCACTGGACGAGCGCCCGCAACAGGGAGCGCGCCGCGTACCCCTCGGCCAGCTCGGGATCGAGCGCGATGGCCCGCTCGGCGGCCGCCAGCGAGCGCCGCCCCAGGTCGGCCACCTCGGCCGGCGTGGAGGCGCGCTCCATGGTGTTGGAGAGCTGGATGGCGAGCCCGGACCAGGCCGGCGCGTAGCCGGGGTCGAGGGCGATGGCCTTCTGGTACGCCGCCGCCGCCCGGCGGAAGCCCTCCTGCGTGAACTGCGCGTAGGACTGGCGCGCCAGGAGGTACTGCTCGTAGACCGCCGGCGAGGTGGCGTGGAGCGCCCGGGCCGGCGGCGCGCGCCCGGGCAGGAGCTTCACCTCGAGCGCGCGCACCACCGCCCGCGCGATGTCGTCCTGCACGGCGAAGACGTCCGCCAGGTCGCGGTCGAACGTCTCGGACCAGAGGTGATAGCCGTTCGAGACGTCGATGATCTGCGCCGTGATCCGGACGCGATCGCCGGCCTTGCGGACGCTGCCCTCGAGCACGGTGCCGACGTTGAGCTTCTGCCCGATGACGCGGAGGTCGCCGTCGCGCCCCTTGAAGGCGAAGGCGGAGGAGCGGCCCGCGACGTGCAACCCGTCGACGTGCGCGAGCGCGTTCAGGATCTCCTCGGAGAGCCCGTCCGAGAAGTACTCCTGGTCGCGATGGGGGCTGAGGTCCACGAAGGGCAGCACGGCGATGGAGGGCGCGGCCGACCTCCCGGTGGCCGCCGGGCGCCGGTGGGCGACGAGCGCGGCGCTCGCGACGAGGCCCGCGGCGAGGAGCAGGCCCGCGGCCGCGAGGAGCGCCCGGCGCGAGGGGGCCCGGCGGCGCCGGCGCACGGGGAGCGTGGCGCCGGAGGTCGGGGCGCGCGCCAGCTCGGCCTGGAACAGGCCGAGCGCGGTCAGCACCTCCGCGGCGTCGCGCGGGCGCTCCACCGGATCGCGCTCCAGCATCCGGCCCACCAGCTCGCCCAGCGCCGGGAGCTCCGGGACCTCCAGCGCCGGCGCGGCGCGGGGTCCGTGGCTCGCCCCCGCGCCGCCCTCTCCGTACGGGAGCTCCCCCGCCAGCATGCGGTACAGGACGGCGCCGAGCGCGAAGACGTCGGTGCGCTCGTCCTCCGGCGCGCCGCGCCCCTGCTCCGGCGCCATGTAGGCGGGAGTGCCGCCCTCCAGCTTCCTGCAGCCGAAGGCGTGCGCCATCCCCAGGTCGAGGAGCTTCACCTGGCCGTCGTCGCACAGGTAGACGTTCCCCGGGGTGAGATCGCGGTGGACCACCCCGCGCGCGTGCGCGTGGGCGAGCCCCTTCGCCGCCTCCACGCCCACCCGCACAGCCTCGCCCACCGACAGCCGGCCGTGGGCGAGGCGCGCCGCCAGGCTGCGGCCGTGCAAGAGCTCCAGGATGAGGTACGGGCCGTGCTCGGTCCTCCCGACGTCGTGCAGCGTCACGATGTTCGGGTGCGAGAGGCGCGCCGCGGCCTCGGCCTCCTGGAGCAGGCGCCCCTCGCGGACCTCGGGGCTGCCGCTGGTGCAGATCGCCTTGAAGGCGACCGCCCGGCCGAGCTCGCGATCCCGCGCCTCGTAGACGACGCCGAACCCGCCGCGCCCGAGCTCGCGCACGAGCTCGAAGCGGCCGACGACGAGGCCCGGGTGCAGCACGCCCTGCCACGCGGGCTCGGGCGGCGACTCGGGCGTGCGCACCAGCTCCTCGAGCAGCGCCGAGAGCGCGCCCGGCCGAACAGCCCCCGCGGGGCGTTGCTGGTCCACCTCGGTCGATGTCACGCCATGAGCGTAGCGGGGGCCGCCGGCCGGCGCCGGACTCCTCGTCGGGGGACGCGGCCTGCGCGGCATCGCGCTCCGCCTCGCGCTCACGCGGGGCCGCGGATCACCGCGGCCAGCGCCAGGCCCTCGAACAGCACGTGCGCCGCGAGGTGGCTGGTCACATCTGCGTGGTCGAGCGGGGGGCAGACCTCGACGACGTCCATCCCGGCGAGCGCGACCCCGGCCAGCGCACGCACGAGCTGCAGCGCCTCGCGCGAGGTGAGCCCGCCCGGGACCGGCGTGCCGGTCCCGGGGGCGAAGGCGGGGTCGACGGCGTCGACGTCGAAGGCCCTCGAACCCCTCCAGGAGAGGCCCGGCCCCTGCCACCCCCGGCATGATCGCGCCAACCCCGAGGCGCTCATGCAGCTCGACGACGCGGTGATCGATCGATCGGCCGAGGAGGGATCGCGCCAGGTCGCGCTCGCGCTCCTCGGGGAATGCGGCGAGGCCGCCCGGCGGCTCGCGAAGCCGTCGGACGACGAGGCCCTGCACGACTTCCGCGTCGGCCTGCGCCGCCTGAGGACGGTGCTGCGGGCGTTCGCGCCCTGGCTCGAGGCGAGCGTCCAGCCCAGGGACCCGAAGCGGCTGCGCAAGCTCGCCCGGGCGAGCAATGCCGCGCGCGACGCGCAGGTCCACCTCGCCTTCCTGGCGAGCCAGGCGCCGCACGGGAGCGCGCGCCGGCGCGCGGGGCTCGAGTTCCTGCAGGGGCGGCTCGAGGCCCGGCGCCGGGAGGGCGCCGGCGTGGGGCGGCTCGTCGCCCGGTACGAGCGCATCTCCCGCAAGCTCGCGGAGCGCATGCCGCGCTACGAGGTCCGGCTCGACGAGGCGCCGTCCCGCGCCACCTTCGGGGCGGCGCTGGCTGCGGTCCTGGGCGAGGCGCTCGCGTCGGTGCGCGCCCGGATCGCGGGCATCGCCGGGCCGGCGGACGAGCCGCACGTCCACAAGGCGCGCATCGCGGTGAAGAGGCTCCGCTACCTGCTCGAGCCCCTGCGCGGCAACGCGCTCGCCGACGCGCGCGGCGCCGTGGGCGAGCTGAAGCGCCTGCAGGAGGTCCTGGGAGACCTGCACGACGCGCACACGCTGGCCCACGACCTCGAGGCCGCGCTGCTGGAGGCGGCGGCGGAGCGGACGCACCGGCTCTTCGCCGCCGTCTACGGCGCGGGCGCCCGAGGCGCGGCGCTGCGCGACCAGCTCCGGGGCGGGCCGCGCGCGGGGCTGCTCGCGCTGGTGAGGATCGTGCGCGAGCGGCGCGACGGGCTGTTCGCCGAGCTGGAGCGCGCCTGGCGCGCGGACGGCCTCGCCGCGCTCGCGGCGGAGGTCGAGCGCCTCACCACGGCGCTCGAGCAGCGCGCCGGAGGGAGGGTCGAGATCCAGCGTCGCTACCTCCTCACGGCGTTGCCGCCGCGCGCCGAGGGCGGCCCGCAGGTGGAGATCGCGATCGGGTGGCTCCCCGGAGAGCCCGTGCGGGAACGGCTCCGGACCGTGCGCGCGGCCGACGGCGAGCGCTACTGGCGAGGGTTCATCCAGGGCGAGGGCGTGCACCGGCTCCAGGTCGAGGAGGAGACGAGCGGGGAGGTCTTCGAGGCGCTCTGGCCGCTCACGGAGGGGCGCCGGGAGACGAGGCGGCGTCGCGAGGTCTCCGACGGCGGCGTGACCTGGTGGATCGACGAGCTCGCGGAGCGGCACGCGATCGTCGCCGAGACGCAGCTGCTACCCCACGCCGCCGGCGCGCCCATCCCGGACTGGCTGCGGCCGTGGGTCGTGCGGGAGCTGACCGAGGACCCGAGCTCGCTCCCGGCGGAGGCGGCGGGCGCCGAGGCCGGCTCGCGAGCGCCTGCAGCCGAGCCCGCCGCGGCGGCCGGCGAGGGCGCTCTCCCGGCGGACGCGGCGCCGCCGCCGCACTGACGCTAGGCGGGCAGGGCGCCGCTCCGGACCTTCGCGCCGCCGGCGACGTACGGCAGCCAGCGCAGCTCCGCGAAGACCGCGAGGTGTTCGCGGTAGGCGCGGACCATCGCGCGGACGGCGTCCCGGCAGGCGCGATCCTCGTAGCCGGCCTCGCGCCGGGCGACCACGCACCGCCCTGAAGTCGCGCTGCTGCTTGCGCGGGAGCCGCTTGCGCAGCGCTCGCCCCAGGTCCTTGCGCCGGGCGAGCGGCAGCCCGGGTGGCAGCGGCAGCGCGCGTGAAGGCCGAGCGCGAGGTGGACCCCTCGCGGGTCGGCTTCGCGATCGCGTCGCGAGGGCGTCACCCGCACGCGGAGCGAATCGGCGCCTGCTGGTCCAGGGCTCGCGGCGCGGCGAGCGTGAACCGCCCGACCAGCGCCCGCCCGTGAGCGGCAGGGTGACGCGGATGGGGTGCGATCGCCCGGACACGCCTGCCGTGGTTAAGTTCGGCGGGAGGGCCGCGCGATGGCCACCTGGCGAAAGATCTGCTGCGCGCTCGACTTCTCCGCGCCGTCGCGCGCGGCGTTCGAGCAGGCCGCGGAGCTCGCCGTGAACCTCCACGCCGAGTTGCTGCTCGTGCACGTCCGGCCCCCCGCGGGCGCGAAGGCGCTGTTCGCTCCACCCGGCCGCCGGGCCCCGGACGGACGGGCGGACGACGACGAGCTGCGGAGCTGGACGCGGGAGGCGCAGGAGCGCGCGGGCGGGCTCGCGACCTCGCTCGAGCTCGGGGGCGAGCCGGCCGACGAGATCGCGCGCTGCGCCCAGGAGTTCGGCTGCGACCTCGTCGTGGTGGGCACCCACGGCCGGACCGGCCTGCGCCGCGCCGCGCTCGGCTCGGTGGCCGAGGGCGTGGTGCAGCTGGCGCGGTGCCCCGTCCTGGTCGTGCCGGCGCCCGCCGCCGCGCCGTGACGGCCGCCGCCTGGGCGCCGGTCAGGGCAGGGTGCGCGCGAGCGCCGTGAGCGGCGCGCCACCCCTGACGCGTGCGTGAACACCTCGGCGCGGCGGCCTTACATGATCCCGCATGCCGCGCCCCCGCGAGCTCCCGCCGCCCGGCCAGGTCCGCTACGGCGCGCCCGCCGGGCGCTGGGTGCTCCTCGCCGCCGTGCTCGGCTCCGCGCTCGCCTTCGTCGATGCCACGGTGGTGAACATCGCGCTGCCGCGCCTCGGCGCGGACCTCGGCGCCGGCGCCGCCGGCCTGCAGTGGACCGTCAACGGCTACGCGCTCAGCCTGGCCTCGCTCGTCCTGCTCGGAGGCTCCCTCGGCGACCGCTACGGCCGGCGGCGCGTCTTCGTCACCGGGGTGACCTGGTTCGCGCTGGCCTCGCTCGCCTGCGGGCTCGCGCCCAGCCTCGCGGCGCTCGTCGCCGCCCGCGTCCTCCAGGGCGTGGGGGGCGCGCTGCTCACGCCGGGCGCCCTCGCGCTCCTCGAGACGTCCTTCCACCCGGACGACCGCGCCCGCGCCATCGGCGCCTGGTCGGGGCTGGGCGGCCTCGCCGGCGCGCTGGGCCCGTTCCTCGGCGGGTGGCTGGTGCAGGTCGCGAGCTGGCGCCTCGTCTTCCTCGTCAACGCGCCGCTGGCGGCGGTGGTCGTCGCGGTCGCGCTCCGCCACGTGCCCGAGTCGCGTGACCCGGGCGCCGCGCGCCGCCTGGACGTCCCCGGGGCGCTCGCCGCGGCCGCGGGCCTGGCCGGGCTCACCTACGGGTTCACCGCCTGGCCGGCGCTCGGCGCGGGCGCGCCGGCCGTCCAGGCGGCGCTCGCCGCCGGCGCGGCGGGCCTGCTCGCCTTCCTGGCCGTCGAGCGCGCCACGGATCACCCCATGCTGCCGCTGGAGGTGTTCCGCTCCCGCGTCTTCAGCGCAGCGAACCTGGTCACCTTCGCCGTCTACGCGGCGCTCGGCGGCGTGTTCTTCCTGCTCGTCCTCGAGCTGCAGGTGGTCGCCCGGTTCACGCCGCTCGCCGCCGGGACCGCCCTCTTGCCCGTCACCGTGCTGATGCTCCTCCTCTCGGCGCGCGCCGGCGCGCTCGCCCAGCGCATCGGCCCACGGCTCCCCATGACCGCCGGTCCGCTCCTCTGCGCCGGGGCCCTGCTCCTGCTGGCGCGAGTCGGCGCGGGCGCCACCTACCTGCGCACGGTGCTCCCCGGGGTGGTGGTGCTCGGGCTGGGCCTCTCCCTGACGGTCGCGCCGCTCACCGCCGCCGCCCTCGGCGCGGTCGACGAGCGCCACGCCGGCGTCGCGAGCGGCGTGAACAACGCGGTGGCGCGCGCCGCGGGCCTGCTGGCGGTGGCGGTGCTCCCGCTCGCGGCGGGGCTCGGCGCGGGGAGCCTCACCGATCCCGCCGCCCTGGCGCCCGCCTACCGCGCGGCCATGCTGCTCTGCGCGGCCCTCCTCGCGCTGGCCGCCGTCGTCGCCTTCCTCGGGATCCCCCCGCGGAGCCGGGGCGAGCGCTCACGCGTTCGGGGGATGCTCCGCGCGCGGCTGTACCTCCGGTGAAGGACGCGGCGCCGCGCCGAGGCGGCGCAGGTCAACTCCGCGCGCGCCACCGCCGGCGCGCTGTCCCTGGCGAGCGGGAATTGACGACCGGGACGGTCCGCTGAGACACTCACCGTGATCGGTACACGACGATCGAGGCGACCGGGAGCCCGCGGCGGCGGCCCGGCTCGCGGAGGAGCTCGCCATGAGGAACTACCTGGGGTGGATGCTGGTCCTCGGAGCGCTCGCCTGCGGCGGGGGCGGCAACACTGCCTCCACGTGCCCCGCGACGGCGCCGCTCGACTGCAACGACGGGAAGTGCTGCCCGTCCGGCTACCCCTACCACTGCGCCAGCACCGGGCACTGCTGGCAGACCGCCGCTGCGGCGCAGGGCGACTGCGGGAGCTCCTACAACTCCTGCTCGGGCTCGACGGCCGGCACCACGGGCGGGACGACCGGCGGCACCACCGGCGGGACGAGCGGCACCGGCAGCATGGGCGCCTGCGGCACCTGCTCCGGCAACCTGCAGTGCTCGCAGTGGATCTCCGGGTCGTCGTGCAACTGGCAGTCCTGCGCCTGCTACTTCCAGCTGAACGGCAGCGACACCTGGAAGGAGTTCTACCACTCGAGCGACAACCAGTGCTTCCAGTGCTCGACCACCGGGACCACCTGTCAGAGCGCGGCGCAGGCCCTCGTGAATCACTGCTACGGCCTGTAGCCGGCGCCCGGTTAAGAAGGAGGGCATGAAGGCTCTCCAGTCCTGCTTCGAGGCGAATCGCGCCTGGTCCGCTCGCATGCGCGAGCGCGACCCAGGCTTCTTCGAGCGGCTCGTGCACGCCCAGCGGCCCGAGCTGCTCTGGATCGGCTGCTCCGACAGCCGGCTCCCGCCGGATCAGGTGGTGGGCCGGCTGCCGGGCGAGATCTTCGTCCACCGCAACGTCGGCAACGTGGTGGTGCACACCGACCTGAACTGCCTCTCGGTGCTCCAGTACGGTATCGAGGTGCTGGGGGTGAAGCACGTCATCGTCTGCGGGCACTACGGCTGCGGCGGGGTAGCGGCCGCCATGAGCCCGGACCCGCGCGGGCTCATCGACAACTGGCTGCGCCACGTGCGCGACGTCTACATGGCGCACCGCGACGAGCTGGAGCGCCTCGACGACCCGGTGGCGCGCCAGGACCGGCTGTGCGAGCTCAACGTGGCGGCCCAGGTCGCGAACGTCTGCCACACCACCATCGTCCAGGACGCCTGGCGGCGCGGCCAGCCGCTCGCGGTCCACGGCTGGATCTACACGCTCGCGGACGGGCTCCTGCACGACCTCGACCTGGTGGTGCAGTCGGCGGAGCAGGTCCCGGCGGCGTACCGGATGCGCTGAGGCGGCCGGGCCCCCACGAAGGGGTGCGGAACGGACGCTCCCGCGCGGTCGTTGGAACGGGCATGAGGAACCTGCTCGCCGGGATCGCCCTCGGGGTCGCGCTCGTGCTCGCCGCCGCGCTCCTCTTCTTGACGCAGGGTGGCATGCCGGTCGCGACCCGGGGCGGACCCCTGCCCCTGGAGCGGTTCCTCGCGAGCCGCGCGCTGCACCACGCGATGGGGAGGGACGCGCGGCGCCCGGCCCCCATCCCCGCCGACGGGCCGAACCTCGTCGCGGGGGCGAAGGTCTACAGCGCGAACTGCCAGGTGTGCCACGGCGCGCCCGGCGAGGCGCAGCCCTCGCCCATCGCGCGCGGCATGTTCCCGCGGCCGCCCAGCCTCCTCGCGCCGGGCCACGGCGTCGCCGACGACCCGGTGGGCGAGACCTACTGGAAGGTGAAGCACGGCATCCGCCTCACCGGGATGCCCGGCTTCGAGGAGACGCTGAGCGAGGAGGAGCTGTGGCAGGTGAGCCTGCTCCTCCGCGAGGCCGAGCACCTGCCCGGCCCGGTGAGGGCGGCGCTCCGCTGACCGCGCCCGCTAGCCGATGAGCGCCGCGAGCGCCTTCCGGTCCGGCGCCACGAGCTCCTTCACGCGCGCCTTCTGGACGTCGGCGACGATGATCTCGCCCACCTCCTGGGTGACCGTCCCGAAGAGCCCGAGCGCCTTCATGCCCTCGGCCTGGCGCTCGTTGTCCTCGGTCGGCGTGACGTAGTGCACCGAGTCCACCTTGTAGCGGTGGAAGAGGAAGAGCTGCGCCACCGTCATGAGGCGCTTGCGGCGGAGCGCGAGGTCGAAGGTGTTCTGGTCGCGCACCGACAGGATGCTGCGCCCGCGCCGGTCGTGGATGCTCGCGAACGTCACGTCGAGCTTCTTCTCCCCGTCGGCGGAGAGCACCTGGAGCTGGAGCAGGTCGGAGCCGGCGGTGATGGGCTTCAGCGCCACCCGCAGCTTGGCCGAGACCCCGTGCTGCTTCCTCCAGAGGTCGAGCCACTCCTCGAGCAGCTTGGGCGGCACCTCGGTCTGGACGAGGTGCTGGTGCTGGGTCGAGCCCTGGCCCATGGCCTTGGTGGTGGAGGTGCGCCCCGAGATCGACATGAGCCCCGCGTCGGCGCGCGGGCCGCCCACCAGCGTCTGCGGCGTGCGGTAGCCCGACTCGAGCAGGCGGAACTTCCGCTGCAGCCGCGCCAGCGCCAGCATGCCGTCCTGGCGGAGGGCGGTCGCGAACTCCTCGGCCGCGAGCCCGTCGATCTGGTGCCCGCCGTAGGTGATGAAGTTGAAGACGAAGCCCATCTTCCCCAGCTCCTCGGGGAAGCGCCGCATCTGCTCGTCGTTCATGCCGGTCGTGTCCCAGTTGAAGGAGGGCGACAGGTTGTAGGCGAGCATCTTGTCCGGGAAGGCGGCGTGGATGGCGTCGGCGAACCGCTTCGCGTCGGCGAGGTCGGCGGTCTTGGTCTCCATCCAGAGCAGGTCGGCGAACGGCGCCGCCGCCAGCGACTTGGCGATGGCGTAGTCGATCCCGCCCCGCACCTGGTAGTAGCCGTCGGGCGTCTTGGCGTGCTCGCAGTCCCAGGTGACGTCGAGCCCGAGCGCGCGCGCCTTCTCGCGCGCCTGGTAGAGCGGCGCGCGCGCCGCGAAGGCGAGCCAGGCCTCCTGCGTCATGGCCGGCGCGTCGCCCTCGTGGGCGCGGAAGGCGATGGCGTTCCCGACCGCCTCGGCGTAGGTCGAGATCCCCGCCTCCTGCTGCCAGGCGTCCACGAACTTGTCGAAGACGCGGTCGAGCGCGGCGTCCACCCCGGCCACGGCGCCCTTCGCCAGCGCCGCGGCGGCGGCCTCGATCGCCTGCCCGAAGCCGTTCTTCTCGAGCCAGGCGTCGGCGGCGGCGTACTCCTCCTCGCACAGCGCGTACAGCTCGTGCCCGGAGAGCTCCTCCACCCCGACGCGCTGGAAGCGCCGCAGGATGGCGAGGAAGGCCGCCTTGAAGGTGGGCAGCGAGAGGTGGGTGGCGCCGAGCAGGAACGGCTGGTCGCGGTCGTCGCCGCGGCCGTCGAGCAGGGTGGCCGACTCGGCGTCGGTGCGCGCCACCAGGATCCCCGGCACGCCCATGAGGTCGAGCTGGAACCGCGCCGCGGAGAGGCGCTTCAGCTGCTCGTCCTCGGACACGAGCACCTTGCCGCCCTGGTGCCCGCACTTCTTCACGCCCGGCTTCTGGTCCTCGATGTGGTAGCCGGGGACGCCCACCTCCACGAACCGCCGGATGAGGTTGCGGACGTGCGCGTCGCCGCCGTGGCCGGTGTCCGCGTCGGCGATGATGAACGGCCGGAAGTCCACCTCCGGCGTCGCCCTGCGCTGCTCCTCGGTCATGCGGGCGCGGGTGTGAAACTGGTTCTTGTCGGCGGTGAGGAGGGCGCGGACGATGGGCGCCGCCTCGTCGGGCACCTGGGAGAGCGGGTAGCTCGCGAGGTCGGGGCCGGGATCCTCGTGCGCCGAGCCCTTGGCCGAGGTGGCCCAGCCGCCGAGGTAGATGCCCTCGATCCCCATCCGCTTCATCGCCACCGCTTGCCCGGGCGAGTACGGCCCGAAGGTGGTGATGCACCGCTGCTCGCCGAAGAGCTGGCGGAGGCGCGCGTAGAACGCCTCGGCGGCGCCGCGCGCCACCGCGTAGTCGGGCCGGATGGTGCCGCGTTGCTCCACCACCTCGCGCGCCGAGTAGACGCGCTTCAGGCCGGCGAACCGGGGGCTCGCGAACCAGCGGCGGACCTCGGCCACCTCGCTCTGGAAATCCATGGTCCTCTCCTCGGGCCGGCGTACCGGAAGGGGCGGGGTGGGCGTGAGGCGCCCAGCGGGCCGGCGACAGACGGCTTAGCGCGCCGCGTCGCGCGCGGCCCGCCCGAGGCGTGACGCGGGGGCGGCCTGGAGGGGTAGGTCAGAGCGCCAGCAGCTGGCGCACGCCGTCGCGCTCCATCTCCGCTCCTGCGCCTCGCCGCACGATCTCGCCGCGCTCCATGACCAGGTAGCGGTCGGCGAGCGAGCGCGCGAACTCGTAGTACTGCTCGACGAGGAGGATCGCCATCCGGCCCTCGGCGGCGAGCGCGCGGATGGCGCGCTCGATGTCGCGGATGATCGACGGCTGGATGCCCTCGGTGGGCTCGTCGAGGATGAGGAGCGACGGCTCCATGGCGAGCGCGCGCCCGATCGCGAGCTGCTGCTGCTGGCCGCCCGAGAGGTCGCCCCCGCGCCGGCCGAGGAGCGCCCGCAGCGCGGGGAAGAGCGCGAACACCCGCTCCGGGACGGCCGCCCCGCGCCGCCGGGTGGCGAGGCCCATGAGGAGGTTCTCCTCCACCGTGAGGCGGGGGAAGATCTCGCGCCCCTGGGGCACGTAGCCGATGCCGGCCCGGGCGCGGGCGTGCGCCGGCGCGCCGGTGAGGTCGGCCCCGCCGAACGCCACCCGGCCCGCGGAGACGGGCACGAGGCCCACGATCGACCGGAGGAGCGTGGTCTTGCCGACGCCGTTCCGGCCGAGCAGCACCGTCACCTGGCCCGGCGCCGCCTCGAGCGAGACGCCGCGCAGGATGTGGCTGCCGCCGTAGTGCTGGTGGACGTCCTCGACGCTCAGCATGGCTCACCGCCCCAGGTAGACCTCGACGACCCTCGGATCGCGCTGCACCGCCGCCAGCGAGCCCTCCGCCAGCACCGCGCCCTCGTCGAGCACCGTCACCTGGCAGTCGAGCCCCTCCACGAACTCCATGTCGTGCTCGACCACCACCACCGAGCGCTGGCCCGCGAGCGACTTCACCAGCTCCGCGGTGCGCTCCGTCTCGTCGTCGGTCATGCCGGCCACCGGCTCGTCGAGGAGCAGGAGCTGCGGGTCCTGCGCCAGCAGCATCCCGATCTCGAGCCACTGCTTCTGGCCGTGGGAGAGGAGCCCGGCCGGCCGGTCCGCCTCGGCGCCGAGGCGGACGAGGCGCAGCGTGTCGGCGATCCGGTCGCGCGCGTCGGCGTCGAGCCGCGCGAAGAGGCTGCGCCGCGCCCGGCGGTCCCCCCGGAGCGCCAGCTCCAGGTTCTCGAAGACGGTGTGCTGCTCGAAGACGGTGGGCTTCTGGAACTTGCGCCCGATGCCGGCGCGCGCGATCTCCGCCTCGCTCATGCGGGTGAGGTCCATCGTCTGGCCGAAGTAGGCGGTCCCGGAGTCGGGCCGCGTCTTGCCGGTGACGACGTCCATGAGCGTCGTCTTGCCGGCGCCGTTCGGGCCGATGAGCGCGCGCAGCTCGCCCACGCCGACGTAGAGCGTGAGCCGGTCGAGGGCGCGGAAGCCGTTGAAGGTGACGGTGATGTCCTCGAGGTACAGGATGACGTCGTGGGTGACGTCGAGCACGCCGGGGACGACGGGGTGCACGCTCCCCGCGCTCCGCAGGACCCCGTCCCCGCCGGGCGCCTGGCCCGGGGTCACGCCGCCCTCCGGCGCAGGAGCCGCTGCGAGAGCCCGACCACGCCGTCCGGCAGGAAGCGCGTCACCGCGATGAAGAGGGCGCCCAGGAAGAGGAGCCAGTACTCGGGGAAGGCGACCGTGAACCAGCTCTTCGCCAGGTTCACCAGGAACGCGCCCGCCACCGCCCCGAGGAGCGTGCCGCGCCCGCCCACCGCCACCCAGATGGCGATCTCGATCGAGCTGGCGGGCGACATCTCGGAGGGGTTGATGATCCCGACCTGCGGGACGTACAGCGCGCCGGCCACCGCGCACAGCACCGCGGACAGGGTCCAGACGCCTAGCTTGTAGGGGAGCGGGTCGTAGCCGAGGAAGCGGACCCGCGGCTCGGCGTCGCGGACGGCGGTGAGGACGCGCCCGAAGCGCGAGCGCACGAGCCAGCGGCTCAGCGCGAGCGCCCCGCCCAGCGCGGCCGCCGAGAGGAGGAACAGCGCCGCCCGCGTGGCGGGCGCGGCGATGGGGAAGCCCAGGATCCGCTTGAAGTCGGTGAACCCGTTGTTGCCGCCGAAGCCGGTCTCGTTGCGGAAGAAGAGCAGCATCGCCGCGTAGGTGAGCGCCTGGGTGATGATGGAGAAGTAGACGCCCTTGATGCGCGACCTGAACGCGAACGCGCCGAAGACGAGCGCGACCAGCGCCGGGACGACGAGCACGAGCAGGAGCGCCCACCCGGCGTGGTCGGTGCCGCGCCAGAACCAGGGCAGCGCCTTCCAGTCGAGGAACACCATGAAGTCCGGCAGGTCGGCGCCGTAGACGCCCTCGCGCCCGATGGCGCGCATGAGGTACATGCCGCAGGCGTAGCCGCCGAGCGCGAAGAAGAGCCCGTGCCCCAGCGAGAGGATCCCGGCGTAACCCCAGATGAGGTCGAGGGCGACGGCCGCGATGGCGTAGCACAGGAGCTTCCCGCCCAGCGTGAGCGCATAGGCGGAGACGTGGAGCCGGCTGCCGGCCGGCGCGAGCAGGTGCAGCGCCGGGACGAGCACGACGGCCAGCGCGGCTGCCCCCAGCGCCGCCGCCGGCAGCCAGGAGCTCCGCGCGCGCGGCCAGCGCGGCAGGGCGAGCAGGTCGGCGCGGCTGGCGGCGTCCACGCTCACCCCTCCACCAGGCGGCCCTTCGCCGCGAACAGCCCCTGGGGGCGCTTCTGGATGAAGACGATGACGAAGGCGAGCACCGCGATCTTGGCGATGACCGCGCCCGCCCAACCCTCGAGGAGCTTGCTCGCGACGCCCAGCCCGAGCGCGGCGCCCACCGCGCCGGCCAGCTGGCCCACGCCGCCCAGCACCACCACCATGAAGGCGTCGACGATGTAGCCCTGGCCCATGTCCGGCCCGACGTTCGCGACCTGCGACAGGGCGAGGCCGCCCAGCCCGGCGATGCCGGACCCGAGCGCGAAGGCGAGCGTGTCGACGCGGCCGGTGGAGACGCCGACGCAGCTCGCCATCTCCCGGTTCTGCGTCACGGCCCGGACGAACATCCCGAGCCGCGTGCGCTGCAGGACGAGCCCCACCGCCCCCAGCACCGCCAGCGCGAAGGCGACGATGACGACGCGGTTCCAGGGCAGCACCGCGCCCGCCAGCGCGAGGCCGCCCGACATCCAGGCCGGGTTCGCGACCACCACGTTCTGCGCTCCGAACGCCATCCGCGCCGCCTGCACGAGGAGCAGGCTCGCGCCCCAGGTCGCGAGCAGCGTCTCGAGCGGCCGCCGGTAGAGGAAGCGGATCACGGTCCGCTCGAGGGCGGCGCCCACCAGCGCCGCCGCCAGGAAGGCGACCGGGACGGCCGCCAGCGGGTACCAGTCGAAGGCGCCCGGCAGGAAGCGCCGGAAGGCCCCCTGCACCGCGAAGGCGGCGTAGGCGCCCACCATGAGCAGCTCGCCGTGCGCCATGTTGATGACGCCCATGACGCCGTAGGTGATGGCGAGGCCGAGCGCGCCGAGGAGGAGGATGCTCCCGAGCGACAGCCCGGAGAAGAGGCGCGCCAGGAGCTCGCCGCGCGCGAGGCGCGCGTCGATGGCCGAGAGGGCGCGCCGCGCCGCCTCGCGCACCTCGCGGTCGGGCTCCCCGCCATCGCCGGCGAGCCGCGCCACCAGCGCCCGCGCGCGCGGCCCGCCGTGCGCCGCCAGGTCATCCACGGCGGCACGCCGTGCGGCGGGGGCCGGGTCGCGGAGCTGCGCCTCCGCCCGCGCCGTGGCGAGGAGGGCGCGGATCTCGGGGTCCTGCTCCTCCTGGAGCGCGCGGAGGACCAGCGGGGAGAGCGCCGCCTCGGGCGCGCCGGCCAGCGCCTGGGCCGCCGCGAGCCGGGCGCGCCGGTCGGGATCGAGCAGGCGCGCGGCGGCGAGCGCCGCCTCGAGCTCGCGGCGCACGCGGTTGTTGAAGGTGACGTCCTGCCGGTCCTCGGGGGCCGGCCGCACCTCGGCGCCGGTGACCGCGTCGAGGACGCGGTCACCCGCCGCGATGAGCACCTCGTCCCCCGCGACCTGGAGGGCGCCCTCCGAGAGCGCCCGGAGGACACGCAGCGCGTCCGGGTCGGGCGCCTGCGCGAGCGCTCTCACCGCGGCGAGCTTCTCCGCGGCGTCGTCGGAGGCGAGCCGGCGCACCGCGACGGCGTCGAGGGCGGCGGCGGGCGCGGCGGCCGCGCAGGCGGCGGCGAGGAGGAGGTGGCGGAGCGCGCGCATGGCGGGGACCGAGGGCCGCGCCTCACATGCTCTGCTTCGCCTCGTTGCCGGGGACGAAGGGGCTCCACGGCTGCGCGCGGATGGGCGCCTTCGTCTTCCACACCACGTTGAACTGACCATCCGGGCGGATCTCGCCGATGAAGACCGGCTTGTGGAGGTGGTGGTTGGTCGCGTCCATCTGGAGCTCGAACCCGGAGGGCGCCGGCATCGCCTGGCCGCCCATGGCGGCGATCACCTTGTCGGTGTCGGTCGACTTCGCCTTCTCCACCGCCTGCTTCCAGAGGTGGATGCCGACGTAGGTGGCCTCCATCGGGTCGTTCGTCACGACGCGCTCGGCGTTGGCGAGGTGCTTCTTCTTCGCGTAGGCGCGGTACTTCTTGATGAAGGCGTCGTTGGCCGGGTTCTTCACCGACATGAAGTAGTTCCAGGCGGCGAGGTGGCCGACGAGCGGGCGGGCGTCGATCCCGCGCAGCTCCTCCTCGCCGACCGAGAAGGCCACCACCGGCACGTCGGTGGCCTTGAGGCCGGCGTTGCCGAGCTCCTTGTAGAAGGGCACGTTCGAGTCGCCGTTGATGGTCGAGATGACGGCGGTCCGGCCGCCCTGGGCGAACTTCTTGATGTCGGCGACGATGGTCTGGTAGTCGCCGTGGCCGAACGGCGTGTACACCTCGGCGATGTCGGCGTCCGAGACGCCCTTCGAGTGCAGGAACGCGCGCAGGATCTTGTTGGTGGTGCGCGGGTAGACGTAGTCGGTGCCGAGCAGGAAGAAGCGCTTGGCCCCGCCGCCCTCCTCGCCCATGAGGTACTCGACGGCCGGGATGGCCTGCTGGTTCGGCGCGGCCCCCGTGTAGAAGACGTTCTTCTCGAGCTCCTCGCCCTCGTACTGCACCGGGTAGAAGAGCAGCCCGTTCAGCTCCTTGAAGACGGGGAGCACCGACTTGCGCGAGACCGAGGTCCAGCAGCCGAAGACCACCGCCACCTTGTCCTGCGCCACGAGCTGGCGCGCCTTCTCGGCGAAGAGGGGCCAGTTGGAGGCGGGGTCCACCACCACCGGCTCGAGCTTCTTCCCCAGGACGCCGCCCGAGGCGTTGATCTCCTCGATGGTCATGAGCGCCACGTCCTTCAGCGCCGTCTCGGAGATGGCCATCGTCCCGGAGAGCGAGTGGAGGACGCCGACCTTGATGGTGCCGGCGGCGTGACCGCTCGACGGGAGCAAGGCGGCGAGGAGGCCGAGCGCTGCGGGGAGCCACCTCACGGAGCGTGTGTTGCGGAGCATGTCGTCCCTTTCTGGTGCGCTGGCGGCGAGGCCGTCCAGGCGATGGAGCACGCGATAGCGAGGAGCGTGCCAGGGCCCCGGCGGCCGCCGGGGGCCGGCGCGAACCCCTCGCGTTGGCGGGAGGGTAGAGGTGAGCGGAGGCGCACCGAGCGTGACGCGCGGCCGGCCAGCTGCTCGTTCGGCTCGCAGGCGCTGACCGCATTTCGCGCATGCCCGCCCGCCGACCCAAGCGGCGCCCGCATTCCAAGCACTTCGCGAGTACCTCTTCGCCCCTGGCGCCGCGGTTGCAGGAGAAACGCCCGACCTTGCCTGCTCTCGCCCAGCCGCTCGCCGCCGCCCCCGGCGCCGGCTCCCTCCGCGCCGCCCTGGTGGCGGGGGAGAGCGCCGTCCTCTCCTGTGCCTCGACGAGCCCGCTCCGCCTCTTCACGCCGCGGTCGCGCGGCCGCGCCGTGTGGGCGGTCGCCACCACCCACGGCGGGGGCCTCGTGGCCGGCGACGCCATCGACGTGGAGGTCGCCGTGGAACGCGGCGCCACCGCGCTCCTCGCCACCCAGTCGAACACCCGCGTCTACCGCTCCACCGGCGCGGTCGCCTCGCAGCGGCTCCGCGCCCGCGTCGCCGAGGGCGCGCTGCTGGCCGTCCTCCCCGAGCCGACCGCCTGCTTCGCCGGCGCCCGCTTCGAGCAGGAGCAGCGGTTCGAGGTGGAGGAGGGCGGGAGCCTGCTCCTCCTCGACGCGTTCACCGAGGGGCGCGGCGCCCGTGGCGAGCGCTGGGCGTTCCACGCCTACGCCTCGCGCAACGAGATCGCGCTCTCCGGCCGGCTGGCGCTGGCGGACGCGGTGCGGCTCGCCCAGGGCGAAGGCGCGCCGCCCGCCGCGCGCATGGACGGCCTCGCGCTCGTCGCCACCGCCGTCGCGGTCGGGCCGGCGCTCCGGTCCGGCGCCGCCGCGCTGCTCGAGGCGCTCGCGTCCGCGCCGGTCGATCCCGCGGCCGAGGTGCTCGCCGCCGCGAGCCCGCTCGCCGACGGCCTCCACCTGCGCGTCGCCGCCCGCACCGTCGTCGCCGGCGCCGCCTACCTGCGGCGCGCGCTCGCCTTCGCCGCCCCGCTGCTGGGCGGCTCGCCGTTCGACCGCAGACCTTAGAAGAGGAGGGGACCATGCACCTCACCCCGCGGGAGATCGACAAGCTCGTCTTGCACCAGGCGGGCGCGCTCGCGCAGAAGCGGCTGGCGCGCGGCCTGCGCCTCAACCACCCCGAGGCGGTCGCGCTCGTGGCGACCGTGCTGCTCGAGCTCATCCGGGACGGCCGGCGGGTGGCGGAGCTCATGGACCTGGGGCGGCGGCTCCTGGGCCGGCGGCAGGTGATGGCGGGCGTGCCGGGGCTCATCGAGGAGGTCCAGGTGGAGGGGACCTTCCCCGACGGCACGAAGCTCGTGACCGTCCACCATCCCATCGCCGGCGAGGACGGCGACCTCTCGCTCGCGCTCCACGGCTCGTTCCTGCCCGTACCGCCGCTCTCCGCCTTCGGGGACGAAGGCGCCCCGGCGCCCGAGGAGCAGGCGCCGGGCGAGGCGCTGCCGCGCGAGGGCGAGCTCGTCCTCAACGCTGGGCGCGAGGCGGTGCGGCTCGCCGTGACGAACCTCGCCGATCGGCCGATCCAGGTCGGCAGCCACTTCCCGTTCGCCGAGGCGAACCCCTACCTCCGCTTCGACCGCGCCCGCGCCTACGGCCGCCGCCTCGACGTGCCGGCCGGCATGGCGGCGCGCTTCGAGCCTGGCGAGACGCGCGAGGTGGACCTGGTGGAGCTCGCCGGGCGCCGGGTGGTGCAAGGCGGGAACGCCCTCTCGCCGGGGCCGGTCACGGAGGAGGGTCGCGCGCGGCTCGTCGAGGAGGCGAGGCGGCGCGGGTTCGCGCTCGACGAGGGGAGCACGCCATGAGCCGCCGGATGGACCGCCGCCAGTACGCCGAGGTGTACGGGGTCACCACCGGCGACCGCCTGCGCCTGGGCGACACCGCGCTCGTGCTCGAGGTCGAGCGCGACGCGACCACCTACGGCGACGAGTGCAAGTTCGGCGGCGGCAAGGTGCTGCGCGACGGCATGGGCCAGGCGGCCGGCGTGCCGGACGAGGTCGCGCTCGACCTCGTCATCACGAACGCCCTCGTGGTCGATCACGCCGGCGTCTACAAGGCGGACGTGGGGGTGAAGGGCGGCCTCATCGCAGGGATCGGCAAGGCCGGCAACCCGGACGTCATGGCGGGGGTGAGCCCGGAGCTGGTGGTCGGCCCCGGCACCGAGTGCATCGCCGGGGAGGGGCTCATCCTCACCGCCGGCGCCATCGACTCGCACATCCACTTCATCAGCCCGCAGCAGGCCGCCGAGGCCATCGCGAGCGGCGTCACCACCTTCGTCGGCGGCGGCACCGGGCCGGCCGCCGGCACGAACGCCACCACCTGCACGCCCGGCGCGTGGAACGTCGCGCGCATGCTGCAGGCGACCGACGCGCTCCCGCTCAACGTCGGCCTCCTCGGCAAAGGCAACGCGAGCCGGCCGGAGGGCCTCGCCGAGCAGCTCCTCGCCGGCGCCATGGGCCTCAAGCTCCACGAGGACTGGGGCACCACGCCGGCCGCCATCGACGCCTGCCTGCGGGTGGCCGAGGCGCACGACGTGCAGGTGGCCATCCACACCGACACGCTCAACGAGGCGGGCTGCCTCGAGCACACGGTGGCGGCCTTCGCCGGCCGCACCATCCACACCTTCCACACCGAGGGCGCCGGCGGCGGCCACGCCCCCGACATCATCCGCGTCTGCGGCGAGCCGAACGTCCTGCCGTCGTCCACGAACCCGACCCGCCCGTTCACCGTCAACACGCTCGACGAGCACCTCGACATGCTGATGGTGTGCCACCACCTCGACCCGTCGGTGCCGGAGGACCTCGCCTTCGCCGAGAGCCGGATCCGCGCCGAGACCATCGCCGCCGAGGACGTGCTGCACGACCTCGGCGCCCTCTCGATGATGTCGTCCGACTCGCAGGCGATGGGCCGGGTGGGCGAGGTCGTCACCCGCACCTGGCAGACGGCGGACAGGATGCGCCGCCAGCGCGGGCGCCTCCCCGGCGAGCAGGGCGATAACGACAACCTCCGCATCCGCCGCTACGTCGCGAAGTACACCATCAACCCGGCGGTGGCCCACGGCATGTCCCACCTCGTCGGCTCGGTGGAGCGGGGCAAGCTCGCCGACCTCGTGCTGTGGCGGCCGGCGCTGTTCGGCGCGAAGCCGGAGGTGGTGCTGAAGGGCGGGCTCATCGCCTGGGCGCAGATGGGCGACGCGAACGCGAGCATCCCCACCCCGCAGCCGCTCCTCATGCGGCCCATGTTCGGCGCGCTGGGCGGCGCCGTCGGCGCGACCGCGGTCGCGTTCGTGTCGCGCGGCGCCGCGGAGGCCGGGGTGGGGGAGCGCTACGGGCTCGCGAAGCGCGTCGAGGCGGTGCGCGGCTGCCGCGGGCTCGGCAAGCGCGACATGCGCCAGAACGACGCCCTGCCGAGGATCGAGGTGGACCCCGAGACCTACGAGGTGCGCGCCGACGGCGAGCTCCTCCGGAGCGAGCCCGCCCTGCGCCTGCCGCTCGCGCAGCGTTACTTCCTCTTCTGACATGGACCCCTGGACCCTCCTCCAGCTCGCCGACTCGGCCCTACCCACCGGCGGCTTCGCCCACTCCGGCGGCCTCGAGGCGGCGCTGCAGCTCGGCCGCTGCGGGGGGCCGGAGGGCCTCGCCCGCTTCGTGGACGAGGCGCTGTGGAGCGCCGGCTCGGCCGCCCTGCCGTTCGTCTCGGCGGCGCACGCCGAGCCCGCGCGGTTCGCGGCGCTCGACCTGCGCTGCGACGCCTCGCTGCCGTCGGCGGTGCAGAACCGCGCGAGCCGCCTCCAGGGGCAGGCCTTCCTGCGCGCCGCCGCCGCGGTCCGCCCGGAGCGGGTGGCGCGGCTCGGCGCGGAGGCGGAGCGGGGCGGGACCCCGGGCCACCACGCGCCGGTCTTCGGCGCGGTGCTGGGGCTCCTCGGCGCGGAGCCCGGGGTGGCGCGGAGCCTGTTCCTCTTCCAGACCGCGCGCGGCGTTCTCTCGGCCGCGGTGCGGCTCGGCGCGGCGGGGCCGCTCGAGGTGCAGGGGCTCCTTGCCCTGGCGCGGCGCACCGGCGAGGCGGTCTCCGCCGCCACCGCCGGCCGGGCGCCGGAGGAGGCCGCCAGCACCTCGCCGCTCCTCGATCTCTGGCAGGCGCACCAGGATCGCCTCTACTCGCGCCTCTTCCGGAGCTGACCATGCACCTCGACCCGCGCGCGCTTCCCCTGTCGCTCCACGGCGGCCACGACCACGACCGCGAGGAAGGCCCCGGCAGCTTCGCCGGCCGCGCACCGGCGCCGCGCCGGCGCGACCTCGACCGCCGCGCCTTCACGGTGGGCGTGGGCGGTCCGGTGGGAAGCGGCAAGACCGCGCTCGTGCTGGCCCTCTGCCGGCGGCTCCGCGAGGCGATGTCGCTCGGTGTGGTGACGAACGACATCTTCACCCGCGAGGACGCCGAGTTCCTGGTGCGGAACGAGGCGCTCCCGGCCGATCGCATCCGCGCCGTGGAGACCGGCGGCTGCCCGCACGCCGCCATCCGCGAGGACGTCACCGCGAACGTGCTGGCGCTCGAGGCGCTCACCGCCCTGCACCGCCCCGAGCTCCTCTTCTGCGAGTCGGGCGGCGACAACCTGGCGGCGCACTTCAGCCGCGAGCTGGCGGACTTCACCGTCTACGTCATCGACGTCGCTGGCGGCGACAAGATCCCGCGCAAGGGCGGACCCGGCATCACCCAGGCCGACCTCCTCGTCGTGAACAAGACCGACCTCGCCACCGCCGTCGGCGCCGACCTCGAGGTCATGGCGCGCGACGCCCGGCGCATGCGCGGCGAAGGGCCGGTGGTGTTCGCGCAGGTGACGCACGGCGTGGGTGTGGAGGACGTCGCAGGGCATGTGCTGCACGCCTGGCAGCACGCGACGGGAAAGTCACACTGAGCGCCCTCGAGCGCTCGACCTCACCAGGGGGTCCGTGCTCTCTTCCCGCGGTGCGCCTCACCCTCCTCCTGCTCACCGTCCTTCTCCTGCTCGCTGCGGCTCCCGCCGAGGGGTGGCCGCCGGCCTCGCCGCTCCTCCCACCCGATCACTGGGCGGTGCGTGCCGCCGAGCGGTTGCACGAGGTCGGGCTCGCTCCGGACTGGCTTCCAGCGCAACGGGCGGCGCCGCTGAGGGTGGTGGGGACGGCGCTCAGCGAGGCGGCCGCTCGCGCCGCGCGCGAGGCCCCGCGCTGGGCGCCGCTCGCGCGGGCCTGGGCAGCGCGGTTCGCGGCCGAGTTCCCGCGGGCGCTGGCGGCGGACGGCGTGCGCCTCGCAGGCGCGGAGGTGGGAGCAGGCGCGCAGCTCGGGCACGTGGCCGAGCCGAAGCCGGCGGCCCCGCAGCCCGGCTTCGTCGCGCTCACGGCCCCCGCCGACGCGGCGATGGCGGAGGCCTCGGCGGCGGCGCTCCTCGGCGAGCACCTCGCCGCCGGGGCGCGCCTGCAGGTGGACACCTCGGACGTCGCGTTTCCCGCGGCCGAGCTGGTGGGCGCACTCGGGCCATGGGCGCTGTCGGTGGGGCGCGGGCCGGTCGGCTACGGGCCGAACGAGCTGGGCGCGGTGGTCACGAGCGGCGCGGTCCCGCTCGACCGCGTCGAGCTCATGACCACGGCCCCGCTGCGCCTGCCCGGTCCGCTCGAGGTCCTGGGCGACTTCGCGCTCGACACGGCGCTCGCCCGCTTCGACGAGGCGCGCCACCCGTACGACCCGCTCCTGTGGACGTTCCAGCTCCAGTGGCGCCCGCACCCGCGGCTCACGCTGGCCGCCAGCCGCGGCCTCATGTTCGGCGGGAAGAACTGGGAGGGCATTCCGACGAAGAACGTCCCGCTGTCGCTCCTCGGCATCAAGAACTTCAACGAGAACAACGTGTACTCGGGGTCCGTGCAGGTCCGGCTGCCGACCGAGGCCTGGCTGCCGCTCACGGCCAAGGTGGAGTGGGGCTCGGACGACAACCCCGGCGCGCTGGTGCAGTGGCCCGGGCTCGTGGCCGGCCTCTCGGCGCCGATGCTGGGCAGCCTGCCGGCCGCGCTTGGGGTGGAGTACGCCTACTTCGGCAAGGGGCCGTTCGGCTATCACACCCCGTTCGGCTGGTACGCGCACGGGCAGTACACGGGCGGCTGGGTCACCGGCCAGACGCCGCTCGGGGACCCGCTCGGCGGCAACGGCCGCGCGCTGAGGCTCCTCGGGGCCGCCGATCTGTGGGACGCGCGGATACGGCTCACGGGGGCAGGGTGGGTGCAGGAGCGCTCGCCGGACAACCTGTACGCGCCGTCCGCCGCGGGGAGGAGCGTGGGCGGCCGGGGCGAGGCCGAGCTGCGCCAGGACCGCTGGGCCGTGGCCTTGCGCGGCGGCTACGAGCGCGGCGAGCAGGGCTGGAGCCGCGGTGAGCTGACCGCGATGGCGCGCTTCTTCCTGTGAGCGGCGCGCGGGCCCGGCCGCCTGTCGATCGCAGCCCGGAAACACGGTATGACGCTTGACCGTACGACGCGCTCTCCGCGTCCGACCTGGGGACCCATGACCCAACCGCGCAAGGGCATCATCCTGGCCGGCGGCTCCGGCACGCGGCTGTACCCGGCGACGCTGTCCATCTCGAAGCAGCTCTTGCCGGTGTACGACAAGCCGATGATCTACTACCCGCTCTCGGCGCTGATGCTGGCCGGGATCCGGGACATCCTCGTCATCTCGACGCCCCAGGACACGCCGCGGTTCGAGCAGCTCCTCGGGGACGGGTCGCGCTGGGGCCTGAACCTGCGGTACACGGTGCAGCCGAGCCCGGATGGCCTGGCCCAGGCGTTCATCCTGGGCGCGGACTTCGTGAAGGGCGGCCCGTCGGCGCTGGTGCTGGGCGACAACATCTTCCACGGCCACGAGTTCCAGCAGCTCCTCCGCGCCGCCGACGCGCGCCGCGACGGGGCGACCGTGTTCGCCTACGCGGTGACCGACCCCGAGCGCTACGGCGTGGTGGAGTTCGACGCGGGGCGCCGGGCGGTGAGCCTGGAGGAGAAGCCGGCCAGGCCCAAGTCGCGCTACGCGGTGACCGGGCTCTACTTCTACGACGAGCACGTGGTGGAGCTGGCGCGGAGCATCAAGCCCTCGGCGCGCGGCGAGCTCGAGATCACCGACCTGAACCGCCTGTATCTCGAGCGGGAGCGGCTGGCGGTGGAGCTCATGGGCCGCGGCTACGCCTGGCTCGACACCGGGACGCACGAGTCCTTGCTCGAGGCGGGCCAGTTCATCGCCACCCTCGAGAAGCGGCAGGGGCTCAAGGTGGCCTGCCCGGAGGAGGTGGCCTGGCGCCACGGCTGGATCGACGACGCCCAACTCGAGCGGTGCACCGCCAGCCTCGGCAAGTCGAGCTACGGCCAGTACCTCAAGTCGCTCCTCGCGAGCCGGGTGTTCTAGATGAACGCGCGCAAGACCAGCCTCCCCGACGTGCTCGTGCTGGAGCCGAAGGTGTTCGGCGACGCGCGCGGCTTCTTCTACGAGAGCTACAACCAGCGCGCGTTCGAGGCGGCCGTCGGGCGGCCGGTGAGCTTCGTGCAGGACAACCACAGCCTCTCGTCGAGGGGCGTCCTGCGCGGGCTCCACTACCAGCTCCCGCACCCGCAGGGGAAGCTCGTGCGCGTGGTGCGCGGCGAGGTGTTCGACGTCGCCGTGGACCTGCGCCGCGGCTCGCCCACGTTCGGAAAGTGGGTGGGGGAGACCCTGTCGGCCGAGAACCGGCGGCAGCTCTGGATCCCGGAGGGCTTCGCCCACGGCTTTGTGGTCGTGTCGGACCAGGCCGAGTTCCTCTACAAGACGACCGACTACTACCACCCCGAGTCCGAGCGCTGCATCCGCTGGGACGACGCCGACCTCGCCGTCGCCTGGCCGGCGATCGGTGCAGCCCCGACCGTGTCGGCGAAGGACGCGGCCGGGAAGCGGTTCCGCGAGGCGGAGGTGTTCGCGGGCTAGACGGGTGCGGCGGCCGCGGTCAGGGCCCGCCTGTGCCGCGCCCGGCACCGTCTCGCCGGGCCGCGAACTTCGCCCCCACCGCGAGCGCCAGCATCGCGAGCGCCATCGCGCTGAAGGTGGGGCTCACACTCCTCGCCGCCACACCGAGCAGGCTCGCCGCCCCGGCGAGCGCGATCACCGCCGCCGGCCGGCGCGCGAGCGGCAGGAACAGCAGCGCCGCCACGCACCCCACCGCGGTCGCGTCCACCGCCGCGCCGCCCCGCAGGCGCGGCCACGCCTCGGCGAGCTCGCGCCCGCTGGACGCGACGACCGCGGTCCCCGTCAGCACCGCCCCGCCGGCGAGGAGGAGCACCACGCCCGCCGCGGCGTCCTTCACCCGCCTCGCCTCGTCCCTGAATTCCCGGGTGTGCAGGTCGACCAGAGACTCGAGCGCGCTGTTGAGGGCCTCGCCCGCGAGGACGAGCGTCACGCACAGCACCAGCGCCAGGCGCGCGCCGAGCGAGAGCGCGACCTCGCTCCCCAGGACGCCCACCGCCGTCCCGGCGCAGAGGTGGAGCTTCATGTTGCGCTCGCGCGCCGCGACCTCCACGACCCCCCGCAGCGCGTGCCGGAAGCTGGCGAGGAGCCCGGCGCGGCCGGGGGCGCGCGGCGCGAGGGGACGGTCGAGCATGGGAGCCGGATGCTACTCCAGGAGGGGCTCGCGCGCGGTCCGGCGCGTCACCACGCGAACGCGATCCCCCCCGGCGCCGGCTGCAGCCGGAGCCCGCCCTCCCGCGGCGCGTGGAAGAAGTGCGGCACCGCCCAGCCGATCGCCGTCCCCACCGCCGCGCCCGCCAGGACGTCGCTGAGGTAGTGCTGCTGGGCCGCGAGGCGGAGGTAGCCGGTGGTGCCCGCCAGCGCGAAGGCGGCGACGCTCACCAGCGCCGCGTCCGGCGCGCCCTGCTCGACGAGCAGGGTCGAGGTGGAGGCGGCGACCGCGAACGCGAAGGTGGTGTGGCCGGAGAAGAAGGAGAGGTTGGCGTCGCGGTCCGCGGTCCGGGTCCCGCCGAGCCAGGCGTAGGGCCGCGCGCGGCCCACCGCGTACTTCACGCTCTCGTCCACCAGCAGCGCCAGGCTGGTCGCCTCGGTGATGAGGAGCGCATTGGCGAGCCCCGCCTCGAGATCGCCGCGGCGCCGGCCGTCGAGCACCGCGTACCCGAGGGCGCCCGCGCCTATCGCCACCTGCAAGACGTCGGAGCCCTTCGAGGCCAGGTCGCGGTTCCCCCAGGCCAAGGAGCGGGCCAGATCGCCGTCGAACCCCGGCGGCGTGCACCAGCGGCACTCCGCCGGCGCGAGGGTGTTCTTGAGCGCGAGCAGCGTGAGCGTCCCCGCCGCCGCAGCCCCCGTCACCGCGCCGTCGACCGCGAGGTCGTAGGTGGGGCGCAGCGCCGGGTCCTCGCCGCAAGCGGGGGCCGCCAGCGCGAGCGAGAGGACCGCGGCGGCGACGAGCCGCATGGCGGGGGGCGCCGGGGGGAGCATGGGGAAGTTCATGCTACTCCAGGCGTGCGCGCCACTCCCGCCAAGCGGGGAGCATCGGCGAGCGGCGCTCGTCCCGCGCAGACAGGACGCAGGTGCGCTATCTCCGCGCAACTCCTGCGTGTCGGCTGGGGTGGGTCTGACCCTCAGTATCGACTCTCCGTACGAAACACGGTAAGAGGCAACCTCCTCCGGTATCCCCGCGCGGGGCCCGAAGGCGAGTGCGCCTCACCGACTCACGTTTTCTCCGAAAGGCTGCCGTGCATCCCCCGACTCGTCGTTGCGTCGTGTGACCCTTTCGACTGTCACAATCTGGGTGTAACGGGCCTCACCCCTGGGAGCTGCGCGCGGCCGCGCACCCGCCTTCCCACCCCCGAAATCTGATGAGCGAGATGACGAACAAGCCTTTCCGCCGCGGCCTCGCCACCTTCCTGGCAGCCCAGCCCATCTTCTGGATGAGCAACGTCGCGTACGCGCAGACGATGCAGGCGCCGGGCGGCTTCGGCGCGAGCGGGGCCGGTGGCGTCACGGTGCCCGGCCCGCTCGCCCCGGCCGACATCGAGGTCATGCGCGGCGAGCGCGGCCTCGCGAGCGCTGCTGCTCCGGTGGCCCCCGTCATCGACGAGACGATCGATCCGGACAAGTACATCTGCGGCCCCGGCGACGTCCTCGAGCTCAACTTCTGGGGCGTCCAGAACTTCAAGCTGCGCGTCACCATCGACGTGGAGGGCCGCGCCTTCGTTTCGAAGGTCGGCTACTTCGCGCTGCAGGGGAAGACGCTCACCCAGGCGCGCCGGGTGATGCGCGATTCGGTCGCCCGCTTCTATCCGCGCCTCAGCTTCGACGTGACGCTCGCCGAGCCGCGGACGTTCCTCGTCCAGGTGGTGGACGACGTCGCGCGGCCCGGCTCGTACCCGTCGCGCGCCATCGAGCGCGTGGCGGCGGCCATCGGCAAGGCCGGCGGCTTCGGCCCGAGCGCCTCGAAGCGGCGCGTCGAGGTCCGGCGCCGGGACGGGACGGTTCTCACCGCCGACCTGCTCCTCTACACGCTCACCGGCGACTTGAAGTTCAACCCGTACCTGCTCGACGGCGATGTGGTGCGTGTACCGTTCGAAGAGCTGGCCGCGACGATCGGCGGCGCGGTGAACCGCCCGGGTCGCTACGAGCTGGTGAAGACGCGTGATCTCGCTGAGCTGGTGGAGCTCGGGGGCGGACTCTTGCCCAGCGCGACGCAGCTCCTCCCGATCACCTTGATCCGCCGTGGGCAGGATGACCGAGAGGACCTCAAGACATTCGAGTTCGTCGCGGGCAAAGCCCCGGCTATTCCGCTGCACCCCGAGGACGCCGTCCGCATCCCTTCCGCCGCCGAGCTGCAGCAGTCGGTGGTGGTCGTCGGTGCAATCGCTGGTGCGGTGCCGGCCACCGCCGCCGTGACGCCGGCCGTGACCGCGGACGAGGCGGCGGCGACGCGGCGGCTGCCCTTCGTGGACGGGGACACGGTGCGCACGCTACTCGAGCGCGTCGGCGGCGTCGGGCCCCTGGCGGACCTCACCGGCGCGTACATCCTGCGCGCCGGACGAACGATCCCGGTGGATCTCTACGCGCTCGTCATGTTGCGTGACTTCAAGGCCGATCTCCCGGTCGAGCTGGGAGACACGCTGGTCATTCCGTTCAAGCGCCGGAACATCCTGGTCGAAGGCTCCGTCTTCGCGCCAGGGTCCTACCCGTATAACCCCGCCTTCGGCGTCGAACAGTACCTGTCCCTGGCGGGTGGCCGGAGTCGCAATGCGCAGTCGATTGACAACGTGAAGCTCATCACCCCGAACGGCGAGACGAAGGATTACCGGCCGGATCTGAAGATCGACCCCGGCTCGTCGCTCGTGGTGCCGGAGCGGAACTTCTCGCGGTCCGAGGTGGTTCAGATCATCCTTGCCGGTGCGGGAATCGTCCTGAGCGGCGTGGCCGTCGTCATTGCGGCGAGGAAGTGATGAGCGGGACTTCACAGACATTCGACTTGTCGTTCCTGCGCGACCGTAGGGCGCAGAAGCGAATTGGCGCCATTACGGCAGGCTTTGTCATCGTCGGCCTGCTTTATGTGCTGCTCGCGCCGAGGTGGTATCGCTCCGTCGTCACTGTGGTCCCCGCCAAGTCGCAGAAGGGCAGCGGGCTCTCGTCCATGCTGAGCGGTGAGCTGGGCGGCCTGGCGGCCGGCCTGGCCGATGGTGCGATGGGCGTGGGCGCCGACGTCCAGCGTATCGTCGCTGTACTTCAGAGCAATGACGTGAGTGATGCTGTCATCGCGAAGTTCGACCTGAAGAAGCGGTATGACGAGAAATACCAGGAGACCACGCGGGAGGTGCTCTGGAGGCACTGCGATCTGAAGGCTCTCCCGAAGCCGGGCCTGGTCCAGCTCTCTTGCGAGGACACAGACCCGCGCTTCGTTCAGCAGTTGCTCGGGTTCTTCGCCGACTACGGCAACCAGGTCTTTCGCCGGGTCGGGGTGAGCTCCGCGTCCGAGCAGGTGCGCTTTCTGGATAAGCGCGTTGGGGAGCTGCGGTTGCAGGCAGATCAGGCCGCTGCGCACATGCGGGACTTCCAGGAGAAGTACCAGATCGTCGATCTCGAGACGCAGACCAAGGCCGTCGTCGGTGCCATGGCGTCGCTGAACAGCCAACGCATTAGCAAGCAGCTCGAGCTGGAGTACGCGCAGACGTTCTCCTCTGGCGACGAGGCGACGACGCGGCAGCTCGAATCGCAGCTCTCGGTGGTCGATCGGAAGCTTCGGTCGATGGAGGAAGAGCGGCCCGCGACTCCACTGGCCTCAGCCAAGGCGACCATTCGCCGCCCTAGCAACGGAATGTTCCCTGCCGCTCTGACGGTCCCCAAGCTCCGGGCCGAGTTCGAGACGCTCTACCGTGATCGCAAGGTGGCCGAGGCCACGCTCATCTTCGCCTTGGAGCGGTTGGAGGCGGCGAAGGCGGACGAGGCCCGCGACACCTCCACGTTCCTCGTGCTCGACCCGCCGGCGCTGCCCACGCGACCCACGCGGCCAAAGCGGCTGGCCACTGCGGTGCTGGCTTTGCTGCTGGGATTGGGCACGGCGGTGGCGTTCGAGTGGTGGAGCAGTGGTAGGGGCAGGGCTCCGTCGAACAGCGTCGCCGAGCCTGTGGCTAGAGCGGTCGTGTAGCTTAGAGACTTCGAGAGCCGACCCGGGAGGGGCGACGAAGCACCTTGCGACAATCCGCGGGTCGCGCCGACAGGAGCCCAGGCACCCCGGGTGCGAACGGGCCGTTGGCTCAGCAGTGTTCGCCTTGATCGAGGGCAGGTGAGAAGTGGGCCGCCTCGGAATGACCATCGTCATCGCGGTCGCGGCGTCTCAGTTCGCGTGTGGCGGGCGAGGCGAGGTGAGCGCTTCGCCTGTCAGCGCGGATGCTTCGACTGTCGTCACACTACGTCTTCGACCAGGCGTACCGGTGGCAGACGGTCAGGACAAGGTGGCGCTTATCGCCGTGGCGCGTGACGCCATGGGGGCCGCGCTCTCCGGCCGGCGCGTGAAGATCGCTGTGACAGGCTCGGAGAACCAGCTATCGGCAGTGGAGGCGGCCACCCTGGCGAATGGCTTGGCCATGTTCGTGCTCGCTTCGACGAGAGCGGAGGTGAAGGTCGTCTCGGTCAGCATCGACGGTATCGCGCTGGCACGCCAAGCGGTCGTCGCCTTCATTGCCGGGCCTCCCAAGACGCTCGCGTTCACAGCGCAACCCCCCACTGGAACGGCAGGGGACACTCTCGCCGACGTCGCGGTCGCGGCGTTTGACGCGCACGGTAACGTGGCAAAGATGACGGCTCCGGTTACGCTCTCGCTGTCGAGCGGGCCGCCTGGTGGGGAGCTCATCGGTGAAACCGTCTTGACGCCGGACGGCGACGCCGCGACCTTCGGCGGGCTGAGATTGCAGAGGGCTGGCGGCTACGCGCTGAGGGCGACGAGCGGTCCTCTCCAGGTGGACGGTACGCGCTTCACCGTCGTGGCGGGCCCAGCGAGCACGCTGGCCTTCGTCTCGTCGCCGACGGGATCCGTGACGGCGGGCGCCGCCTTCGGGTTGGTGATCGAGATTCGCGACAGTTTCGGCAACGTGTCGAACTCGAGCGCCCCAGTCACGGCGACCTTGCTCGGCGGAACTCTGCGCGGGCCTCTCTATACGAACGCGGTGGAGGGGGTCGCCAGGCTCAACGACCTGAGCGTGCAAGAGGCCGCACCCGGTTATGTAATACAGGCGAGCGCCCCGGGCCTTCCCAGCATCAGGACTGCTGCCTTCGAGGTCGTCGCAGGTTCACCGAGCCAGCTCGCCTTCGGGACGCAGCCGTCGGATCGCACCGCTGGGAGCAGCTTCGCGCCGGCGGTGACCGTCCATGCGACTGACGCATTTGGTAATCTGATCACCAGCGGGATCACTTACGTCACGGTGACGCTTCAGGGAGGATCGGCTGGCGCCACTCTGCTTGGGACAGCTTCTACGGCGGTGATCCTCGGCACCGCGTCCTTCGGTGAGTTGACGGTCGACAGGGCGGGCGCCGGCTACACGCTCCTCGCGCGCTCGGCGGGCCTGCAGGACGTCTCGAGCGCTCCGTTCGCGGTGAGCGCCGCAGGTGCGGACGCCACGAACTCGGAGGTGATCGCTTCGCCGAGCAGCGCGGTCGCCGGCGGTTCCGTCGCACTGACTGCGACCATCCGCGACCTCTATGGAAACCCGGTATCAGGCGAGGCGGTGACGTTCCAGTCGACGGGCTCGGCCAATACTCTCGGAACGGCGGCGCTTTCCGATGCGGCGGGACAAGTGACAGCAACGCTCTCCTCGACGAGGTCGGAAGCAAAGATCATCACCGCCCGCCTTGCCGACGGCACAGCCATCACCGGGTCCGTGTTGCACGGCGCGACAGGTTCCGCAGCGGTGACGTTCAAACCGGCAGCCCCGAGCGCGGTCACCTCTACGCTCGCCGCGGCCCCGACGGCGGTGATCGCTGACGGACATAGTCCGTTCGCGCTCACCACCACGCTCGAAGATCCATACGGGAACCCCGTGCCTGGCGTGAATGTCACCCTCGGTACGTCTGGCAGTGCGACGCTCGCGCAGCCGCCTGCCACGGATGCCGCCGGCCGCTCGACGGGAAGCATCACGTCGCGCGCTGCCGGGGAGCAGGACATTACCGCGAGCGTAGCGGGTGCGTTGATCGCGAAGACGTCCGTGCAGTTCTACGCGCCGGCGGGGATTGCGTCGCTGACGGGGGATACGACCATCTTGAAGGGGGCAGCTGCAACCTTCACCGTGACTGCGACCGGGACACCGCCGTTCGTCTTCGTATGGGCACGGAACGGCGCGTACATCCCCGGAAGCTATTTCTGGACTCGTGGTAACAGCTCCACGCTCACGACGCCGCCGCTCGGCGAGGACGACAACGGCGCGAGTTATGCGGTGACGGTCTACAACCAGGTCGCGAGCCTCACCAGCCCAGCGTGGGGGGTCGACGTTGTCGAGGCTGTCCCGGGCAGGCACGTCTACACGTTGTTCTCGAACGAGTCGGAGGTCTATCCTCAGCGCAGCGCTCTCACGATGCGGTCGCTGTCGCCGTCGCCGTCGGGTGCCGGTGTCACGATTGGGTTCGCAGGTGAGTCGGGCGGGTTGCCGACCTACGGCTTTGCCGCGTCGGCCGCGTCGGCGGTCACGCCCAACATCTCGGATGCAACCCTCGCGGTCGACTTCTCCGATCCAACCTCACCGGACCTGCAGACCGCCACGCTCACGCTCCTGCCCGCCGCGCCGGTGGGGTCGGCGGTGTCTTCCAGCCTCTCGATGCGATACCAGAGTCCCGCGTGGCTCGCGGCGCACGGGCAGTCGGGGCCCGCTCGGATTGCCCTCACGCAGGGTGGGCTACCCCTGGCGTCGCCGACCCAAGTGGAGGACTGGGTCATCGGTCAACCCTCGGCCAGTGACATCGCGTTTGCGCAAGTGACCTGGGGAGGCATCGTCGCTGGTGTGGGTACGCCAACCGAGATCGCGCAGGCGCTGGGCCGGGCCATCATCGACGAGCTCGAGCCACATCGCGGAGTCCCATCCGACGCGATGAACACGACGCCCTTCGCGCAGTATCGGCGCGCGATGTCGGGGGCGGACCAGGTCTGGTGTGTCAACATCAACGCGATCTTCACCTGGGCCTGCAAGTGCTTCGGGCTGCCGGTCCGCACGATTGCGCTGGGTAACGTCTCGTACAAGGGTCCAAGCTATTATCTCGAGACGGCCGAGGGCCATGCAAGCGCAGAGGTGTTCGACGCCGGAGCCAATCGGTGGGTCTGGATCGATCCAACCATGTACCAGCTCGGTGCTCGAGGGCCGGGGGGCCGGCTGCTGAGCCTCTTCGAGACGCAGCGCGCAGTGAATGACCCATCCCTGCTCCCGGCGCTCACGGCCATCGAGTATTCGCCGGGGAAAGCGGTCACCGAGATTCCCCTGGGGCAGAGCCGATACCTCGCGGACATCAAGCATTTCCTCACGCGCGCTAGCATCCCCGCCATCACGAAGGCGAGCGGGCTGCGCTTGGCGCGCGAGATGAGCTCGAACGAGTTCGAGCTCTTCCCTCGGCGGAACGACATCGCGCTCGCTTCGGTTCGTCCTCTCGAGAGCGGATGTGGTATGCGCCTGCAGCTCGTGTCCTCATTGCCAGACCTCGATCGCTTCGAGTACGAGCTAACCTATGACTCGGAGGGGAACGCCGCGGGGGGCGTTGGCGTCAGCCCGAACGGTGTCGTCGACATCTCCTTCGACGACCCGCACTCCCCGGCCGGCCGCGCCCGGGTGTACTCAGTGCGAGCTGTGGGCACCTCCGGCGCTGCGTCGAGCCAATACGCTGTGACTGTCAGGTACTATTCTACCGAGTTCTACCAAGCGTTCGGGCAGACGAGCGCCGCCTATGTCATCTTCGATGACGGTGGCTTGCCGGCGGCCGCGAGCGCCGTCGAAGACTGGATCGTGGATAGCCCGTCATCGGACGACGTCGCGTTCGCGAACGCCACGTGGGGCGCGGTGGTTGACCCCACGGCTGCACCGGCGGCGCGCGCCGGCGCGATCGCGGCTGCAATCCTAGACCAGGTGACGCCCGCGATCGGGGTTCCCACCGACGGGATGATCGCAGCCGCTCCGTTCGAGCAGTATGGTCGCGCGGTGGCGGCGGTCGATCATCTGGACAACCGCGGTCTCTCAGCCATCTTCGCGCACGCCTGTAATAGCCTGGGACTCCCGGCGCGAGTGGTGGAGATGGGCCGCGAGGCCGCCGGGACCGTCGATCTGGCGATCGATGCCGCGGCGCAACGAGCGGCGGTCGAGGTCTACGATGATATCCGGGGTCGCTGGGTCTACTTCGATCTTGAGCTCGGCCTGCTTGGCGTGGACCAGGCCGGGGTGGGCTTGCTGAACTCGGCCCAGTTGACGAGGGCAGCCGTCGACAGCACCCAGATCGCGACGCTGACGGTGCTTGCGTATGACGCTTCGTCACGCATCCAACGTGTAGCGTTCGAGAGCAGCCCCGCTGCAGCCTTCCTGTCCGGCTATTTCAAACTCGGGCCGCACCTCCGCTTCGCCCGTAACGCTTGGTAAATACACCGTGACTGCGACGATGACATCTGACGGCCGCGCGCTGACGGCGTCCCTCGTGCTCTACCGCAACGATTCGGACATGGTCGAGACGGTCCTGCGCTCTCTGCAGGACGCTTGCCCAGGTGTTGGGATCGCCGTCGTCGACAACTCGCCCACGGCCGCACTCGCTGGCGTGGTCGCAGGCTCCGGCGCGACCTACGTCCACGATCCCACAAACCCGGGGTTCGGCGCATCTCACAACCGGGCGGTCAAGGCTCTGCCGCGGCGCGAGTTCCATCTCGTGGTGAATCCGGATATCTACTTCACGACTGAAGCCTTGCCGGCGCTGCTCGCCTTCCTGCGCCAGGACGAGCGGATCGGGATGGTGACTCCGCGCATCTTGCACCCCGATGGCGAGCCGCAGTACCTGTGCAAGCGCTACCCGTCCTTCCTCGTGCTCTTCGGCCGCCGTTTCCTGCCCGGCCCGCTTCAGTTCCTGCTGAGGCGGCGCCTCGATCATTACGAGATGCGGGACAGCGGCTACGAAGAGGTGATGGAGGTCCCCTACGCCAGCGGATGCTTCATGCTGTTCCGCCGCGCGGCCTTCGATCGGGTGGAGGGATTCGATCCCCGCTTCTTCCTGTATTTCGAGGACGCCGACATCTCGCTCCGGGTCGGCAACTCGGGATATCGGGTGCTCTACTATCCCGGCGCACAGGTCTTCCACCACTGGGCGCGCGGTTCGCACAACTCCTTGCGCCTCACACTCACGACAATCCGGTCGGCGTTCCGCCTCTTCTCGAAGCACGGGTGGAAGTTGGTCTAACGTCGCGGCCTGGGCGTCGGGGGTGTTGCCGCGGAGGGGACGGTATACCGGTAAACTTCCCCTCCGCTCGCGAAGTAGATGTGGTCGCCGCGGATGGCGAAGCCCGCAGTGATCGGTTTGGGCGGATGCGCCATCAGCCTGATCTCGTCCGTGGTCGGGTCGATCATGAAGATTCCGGCTTGCGCGTTCGGGGCGAACCCCCAGATCCGCCCGTCGGAACCGACTGCCATCGACCCGTACACGGTCCCGCCTGGAAAGGGCAGGTCCTTCACCGAGGTAACTCTCCGCGCATTTAGATCGAGCACGAACATCTTTCGGGAAGCGATGGCATAGACCAGGCCATTGTACGCAACGGCAAGGTTCTCGATGGAGACCGCACCCGGGATGGGTTCGAGGTTGTAGACCGCCTCGCGGCTCGCGGGATCCCACAGAATGATGCGGGCATCCTTCTGCGTCGGCGTGCTGCCCATGCCGCCGTAGATGGTGGTCCCCACGACCAGCTTGTCCTTCCATACGCCCAGGGCCGAGACGCTCTGGTCACGCATGACGGGGAAGGCCTGCACCGCGCCGGTCCGTACGTCCCATGACACGAGCGGGCCGCCCAACTTCCCGTAGCCAGCCAGACCACCGAAGTAGGCCTTTCCGTCGGGGCCTATCGTGGCGGCGAACGTGCGCCATGAGTCATCCGCGCCGGGCCAGCTGACCGGCGCAGGGTTCCTTCCCGGTTCGTCATGCTGGAAGGGCCGCGTCACGTCATAGCTCATCAATGGCCCGAGGGCCGCGTAGGCCGCCATCAGCAAACGTTTGCCGTGCGCGAGGAACGAGTAGACTTCGCCCGAGCCCAGTTCGCCGATCTCTTCGAGGACGCCGCGCGGCTCGTCGAGGCGGAGCAGCCGGGCAGGCAGCTCGGTGCTGCCGTAGAGCCGTGCGTCTGGGCCGAAGCCCACGCGGAAGACCGGCAGCTCCGCGCCCTCGTAGGCGTAAGGGTGCACCTCGGTGCGACCCGACTTCTCGTCCTTGACTATGAGCGAATGCCCCTTCACGCTCGCATAACGCCCATCACGTAGGCGGCCGGCCCATACGCGCCCTCCGACATGCGCGGCGTCGATCGATCTCGCCGTGAAGCCGGACAAGCTGAAGTATCGATCCCCTGCCAGCGCGTAGACCCTTCCGTCTGCTGCCCGCCAGACCTCCGCGATCCCGCCGATCTGAGCTTCAGGAGGCAGGATGGCACGGTGCTCGCCGGTGGCGATATGGTAGGCGACTACGCTCATCCTGCTCGGCCCCGTCCCCCCGTAGATGAACCCGTCGTCGCTGGCCGCGAGGTGCCGCACGAACAACGCCAGCTTGTCCATCTGGCCCAGGTCCTCGAGGCGACCACCCTTGGGGTCGAAGCGAGCGAGCTTCGCGTTCGGTTGCGTGGCGGCGTACAGCTTGCCGTCGGAGCCGAACACGAGGTCCCAGATGAACGCTTCGGTAGGTGCTGGCCGTCCCAGGTCGACGAGCTGATCGGTGCGCGTATCGAGTTTGAGCAGGTGCGCGTTGGGCATCGTGCCCAGGTAGACGTTACGGTCTGGCCCCGTCACCATGCACCGCGCCCCGGACTCAGTCTTGACTGGGCTTGCGTAAGTCTTGAAGGCGCCGGTCGCCGGATCGACGGAAGTCACCTCGAGCGTCTTGCCCATGTACAAGTAGCTCGCGTAGAGGCGCTCGGAGCCCTCCGTCGGGCCCGGCGCGACGGTGGAGGCAAACTGACCACCTTGCCCATGGTACGTACCGAGGAGCGCGAACCCACCCGCTTCCTGGGCGGCGGCGCGAGCCACAGTTCCGACCAACAAACAGCCCACCAGCAACCGCCTCAGCCGTGGGTACATGAACCACCCTCCTCGACCTCAACATACACCGGCCCCGAGTTCGACTGCGCCGTGTGGGCGCCCGTGGCGGCGTCCGCTCGGGCGGAAGTATTCTCGAAAGCCCGAGTGTTCGCGTCTGGGGAGACGTTGGGGGCCCGAGCCGCCTAACTGCAGTCGACCCGCACCGGACGAAGCAGGACCTCTGCGAGCAGGCGACGGAGACGGATTGCCGGATCAGCGGGTTGACAGGCGTCGAGATCGACGAGCCATCTGTCTCACGCGCTCAACCCATGAGTCGAGGATCAGTCCTCCCGCGCGCGAGGTCAGCGATTGCTGAGCAAGATCTTCAGGCGCGTGGGGTCCGTGGCGCTCGGCACCGGGCTTGGGCAGGGGCTCGTGGTCTTGGCCACCCCGTACCTCGCCAGGCGCTACGCGCCGGCAGACTTCGGTGCCCTCGCGCTGCTGCTGACCGTCAGCAACATCAGCCTCACCGTCGCCTGTCTCCGCTATGACATCGCACTGCCGTCCTCGAAGAGCGAGGATGTGCGCGCCTTGCTCGTCCTTTCGACGCTGGTCGCGGGGGCACTCGGGGTCGTAGGGGTGGTGTTGACGCTGGGCCTCGCAGCTACCCCCGCCCTGGAGACACCGGCGGGCGTGCTGCTCCGACATCCCTGGCTGCTGGGGGCTTGCGTCGCCATCGTCGGATGTTATCAGGCGACGAGCGCTTGGCTGCTACGACGGGGCGCGTATGGAGCATTCGCAGCCATGCGGGTCTCCCAGGGCGGCGGCTTCAGCCTGCTCGCGGCACTCCCGGGCCTGGGGCTCCTGTGGGCTCACGTGGCCTCGTTCGCCGCCGGCTTGATCGGCGCCGTTCAGGTGCTCCGCCGACGCGGCGCGCACGAGGCGCGGTGGACGGAGGTGAGCCAGCGTTACCGCGAATTCCCGCTGCTGAATCTGCCGGGAGCGGTGCTCGATGTCGTCGGGTACAGCATCTGCATCTGGGTGGTAGCGTCCCACTATGGGCGCGGGTCGGCGGGCGAGTACTCGCAGGTGCAACGCCTCATCGGCGCCCCGCTCATGCTGATCAGCATCAGCCTGGGCCAAATCCTGCTGAAGCACACGGCGGAGCTCGCCCACGATCCTGCACAACTGCACGCCCTTCTCGCGCGGCTCCTGCGTGTGCTCGTGCTGCTCTCGGGCGCGGCGCTCATCATCCTGTGGTTCGTCGGGAAGCCGGTGCTGTCGCTCATCCTCGGTCCGAAGTGGAACATCAGCCGTGAGATGGTCCTGCTGCTCGGCGTCGCGGTCTTCGTCCGCGCCTGTGTCTCGCCGCTCTCGACGGCGTTGCTCACGCTGCGCCGGTTCCGTTTGACGCTCGCCTGGCAGGCCGCTTACTTCTGCTCGGCAGCTCTCATCATGCCGCTGGTCGCGGCCAGGGCGGAGTTCCGGGACTACCTGCGCTTTTATGCGGTGCACGAGATCGCGTTTTACGGTGCGTACCTTTACCTGATCTTCTTCGCAGTCCGAGCTCACACATGTGCGGAATCTTTGGGATCGTAGGCGCTGGGCCCGTCTCGGCGCGCGAGCTGGCGGCGATGAGTCGCGCGCTCAGGCACCGCGGCCCCGATGACGAAGGGTTTCTCGTCGCGGGCCCACGAGGCACGTCGTGGCTCGGTGGGGAGGACACCCCGAGTACCGTGCTCGGCAGCGACGTCCTGCACAACCCACGCAGGCGCCTCGACCCCGCGTCGACGCTAGGAACCGGCGGTGTCGCGCTCGGGCATCGAAGGCTCTCGATCCTCGACCTCTCGGCGCACGGCCACCAACCGATGGCATACCAGGATCGGTTCTGGATGGTCTTCAACGGTGAGGTCTACAACTACCTCGAGCTCCGTGACGAGCTGCAGGCGAAAGGTCACCGCTTCACGAGCGACGGCGATAGCGAGGTGGTCCTCGCCGCGTACGCGGAGTGGGGCCCCGCCTGCCTGTCCCGCTTCAATGGCATGTGGGGGCTCGCGATCTTGGACCTCGCGAAGCGGACCCTGTTCCTTGCGCGCGACCGCTTCGGGGTGAAGCCGCTGTACTACCGCGTCGCGGGTGGCCGTCTAGCCTTCGCGTCCGAGATCAAGGCGTTTTCCGCTCTGAAGGACTGGCGTCCTCAGGCGAACCTGCCGCGGCTGCTCGATTTCCTCGTCTGGGCCGTCAGCGACCACACGCCCGAGACGATGTTCGAGGGCGTCCACCAGATCCCGGCCGGACACTCCCTGCTCCTGAACGTTAGCGGTCCGTTGGAGGGAGGAGCGGCGGTCGACGGGAGCGCGGTTCGGCCGGAGCGCTGGTACACAGTCGGACAAGCGGCGGCAATCGTGAGCGACACAGACGCCGCCGAGGAGGTTCGTGCCACCCTGAGCGAGTCGGTCCGGTTGCGGCTGCGATCGGACGTGCCTGTCGGCTCATGCCTCTCGGGCGGGCTCGATTCATCCAGCATCGTCTGCATCATGAGCGAGTTGCTCGCGCGGGCAGGAGCTGGGGAACGCCTCAGGACCTTCACCGCCGCATCCAAGGACAGCGCGTTCGACGAGAGCAAGTACGCGCAGGCGATCGTGGCGCGCGCGCGCTCTGAAGCGGCGTTCGTGACGCCTGAGCCGGGCAAGCTGTTCGACGATCTGTCCCGGCTCACCTGGCATCAGGACGAGCCGTTCGGCTCGACGTCGATGTTCGCCCAGTGGAGCGTCTTCGAGGCGGCCCGCAGGAGTGGCGTGGTGGTCATGCTCGACGGTCAGGGCGCGGACGAGGCGCTCTGCGGGTACCGCGGTTATTTCGGCGCGTACTTGGCGGGCCTCGTGCGGAAGGGGAGCTTGAGAGCCTGGGGCACCGAGGCAGCCGCCATGCGCCGCGTCATCGGCTTCTCATGGCCACGGTCTGTCGGCTACACGCTGGCGTATCTGACGCCGGGTTTGCTCAAAGTAGTCGGTCGTTTCGACAATCGCGCGTATGCCGACACGTCCTGGCTGCACGGTGACCACACAGGCGCATTTCGCTCGGACCCGATCCGTAGCGCCGGTGGCCGTGCCCACTCCGTGCGAGGAATGTCGTTGGCGCAAATCACCGCCACGCACCTGCCGATGCTCCTCCGATGGGAGGATCGGAACTCGATGGCGTTCTCGATCGAAGCTCGGGTGCCGTTTCTCGACTACCGGCTGGTGGAGCTGAGCCTGCGGCTCGCCGATTCGGAGAAGCTGGGCGGCGGTGTCACCAAGGCCGTGCTCCGGCGCGCGATGCGGGGCATCGTCCCCGACGTGGTCCTCGATCGGCGCGACAAGATGGGGTTCGTCACCGCAGAGCCGCTTTGGATGCAGCGCGATCTCTCGGCTCGCTTCCGCGCAGAGATTGCGGCCGGCATCGAGGCGCTCTCGGGCGTGCTCTCGCCGGTGCTCCTCGACCGCTTCGACGAAGTGGTGGCCGGTCGGCGCCCGTTCGACTTCCGTTACTGGCGAGCGCTCTCCGTGGGTCGCTGGGCGGCCGCGTTCTCGGTGAAGTCATGACCCAGGCGCGCGAGCAGCAGGCATCCACCATCGACGAAGTCTGGTTCCTCTCCTCGGAGCTCGAGGGCGAACGCGCCGGAGCACATCGACAGGTCCGATGGTGCCGCATCTTTCTCGAGGCGGGCGCCCGTATAGTGATCTTCAACATCCGCGGTGCATTCCATGTCAGCGAGACCCGCCTGGACAGTCTCGCTGCGTTCGAAACCTTCCGGCACCGCGTTCTCGACGGTGCGAAGCGCGTATCCGGCATTCGGGAAGGTGCCCTGGTTCCGCTGTTGCGCCGGGTAAAGCACCTGCTCCTCGCCGACATGTATCTGCCGAACGTGGCCCGGCTGTTCTTGCGGACGCGGCGGAGGCTGGTTTCCGGTAGCGCCCGCATTGCGATCATGCCCTCGTCACCGCCCTTCTCCGTCGCGCTTGTCGGCGCTGCCTTGAAGCGGCTCTATCCGCGGCGAGTCCTGCTCGCGCTGGACATGCGAGATGCGTGGGCGCTGCACCCCGAGCTGCGAGGCAGTACCTGGCTGAAGCGCCGCATCGAACAGTGGGTCCTTCGGTCGGCCGATCACGTCAGCACCATGTCCGTCGACCTGGCCGACGAGATGACCAAGACGCACGGGGTTCCGTTCGAGGTCTACTACAATGTCGCGACGCACTACTTCGACGTCCAGCCGACCCTCCCGATTGACTGGAAGGCGCTGGATGCGCGGATCGATCCCGCCCGCAGGAAGCTCGTCTACACAGGCAGTACACCCGAGGGGTTCTATGACGTCGGCGCGCTGGTAGGGGGTGTGAGGCAGCTCCGCGCGACGCGGCCGGATCTGGCGGACAGCCTCCAGCTCGTCTTCGTCGGCGCGAACGCCGAGGTCGAGCACGAGGTGGCACGGCAGGGCGGGACGGGGGATAGTTTCGTATTTACGGGACTCGTTCCGCACGAGCAGGCGAAGGCCATTCAGCAGAACGCCGACGCGTTCCTGTTCTTCGCCTTCCACCGGGGAGGGAACAAGGGCATCGTCTCGACGAAGTTCTTCGAATATCTCGCATTGGGCAAGCCGGTGTTGCCGATCTCGGTGTCCAAGGGCTCGGACATTGACACGCTGCTCGCTCGGTTCGCGGGGCGGTCGTGCCGGCTGAACTCCGCCGGCGAGGTCGCCGAGGCGCTGGCGCGTGTTGCGGAGGGGTGCGCGCACGCCCATCTCCCCACGGTGGAGGAGCCAGGCAGCTTGCGGGTCCTCGCGGAAGACTATCGGCGGTTCGCCCGGGCGGTCATGCGGGGTGAGGCTGCGCCCGCTGGACCGGCCGCAGTGATGGACGGCGGTCGCGGATGAGTACGGTCTCTCAGGTGCGGGCGCCCGACGCCGTTTCCCACTGGCGGCCCGGGCCGCTCGATCGCGTTCTCGGGGTCCTCACGCGTGTGGAGTGGAGCGGGGCGATATTCGCCTCGGCGATTGCCCTCGCGTATGTCGTAGTGCCACTCGCGGTCTATCTCGCAGGGCTCGAGAACGAGTACTTCCTGCAGCTCGCGAAGCTCGGCGCCGTTGGTGCCGCCTGCGTGCTGATCGGCACGCGCCTCCCGTTCTTCGATAGGCTGAATCGCAGCGAGGATCAGAAGCGAGTCCTCGGGATGGAACCTTTCCTCGCGGCGGTCTGGGGGGGCTTCCTCGTGTTCGTGGTCCTGGTCTGCGTAACGGCGGAGCGGATCCCGTTCGTCGCGGCGCTCCAGGGGGCCGATCGGGAGACCATCTCCACGCTACGTGAGCAGTTCCTGAAAGCGCGCGAAGGCTGGCAGGCAAGCTTCGTCTATGTCAACGCGGCGCTCGCGGGTGCACTCGTGCCGTACTCGCTCGCCCTCCTGCTGCTCCACCGTCACCGCTTCCGGTGGCTGTTCTTCGGCTTCTTCCTCGTCTATTGCATCAGCTTCGTCGAGAAGTCGTTCTTCCTGCGCGCCGCGATCCCGCTGCTGTACCTGACGGTCCAGCGGCGCATCGCGTCGCTGATCCGGCCCGGCCTCGTACTCGCGGGGGGCCTGGCGCTGCTGCTCCTCGTGACCGTCGCGTCCGGCATCGGCACGAGCGACAGCGACCGAGGCGGCGACGAGTACTTCAGCGCCACCTACATTCCGGAAGGACCACTCGGGATGCTCGGATGGCGAGCGGTCGCCATCCCCGTCATCACTGCCGCTGATGCGCTGCGCGTCTTCGAGCAGGAGTACTCCAGCACGTTGCTGATGGGAGCGACGAGCAGCCTGCTCGCGGGGACCTTCGGGCTGGAGCGTGTGAAGTTCGAACGGGACGTGTTCGCGGCCCAGTGGGGACAGAACGAGACCGAGACCGGCTCTGCCAATTCCGTCTTCTTAACCGAGGCGTTCGTCAACTTCGGGTGGGTGGGGGCGGTCGTCTTCTCGCTCTTCGTCGGGGTCCTGTTCCGGATCTTTGCGCGGTCGCAGGACGAGGCGCTTCGCGCGCTCTGGATGATCTTCGCGTATGCGCTGTATGCCGCGCCCCTGATAGGGATTCTGTTCAGCAACGGGTACGCGCTGGTGCTTCTGCTCTCGATGCAGTTCAGGTGCGAGCCAGGCGCGGCGCCCGCGCCTGAACTGCCTGCGACGCCGACGTGATGGTTCGTCCCTCACTGTTCTGACTTCCTCTTCGCCTCGCGAGTCGGTATGGACGTCCTCATCACAGGGATCACGGGTGGATTGGGCAGAGCCCTGGCGGCGCGCCTCGCGGGCGCTCGCATCACAGGAACCTGCCGGCGTGCGGAAGTGACGCTCGAGGGCGCGCGCGTCGTGGCCGCGGAGCTCGGCAGCGTCGACTGGGCACCGCTGGTGCAGGGGCAGGACGTCGTCTTCCACCTGGCCGCTTATGTCCACCGCAAGCCCGCCGGCCTCGATGAGGAGGCAGCGGTCTTCGAGCTCAACGCCGGTTCCACCGCTCGCCTGGCGCAGGCTTGCCGTCAGTCCGGCGCGATCCTCGTGTTCGCGAGCACCGTCGCGGTTCTCGAGGGTGCCGAGCCGCGCGGACGGCGGGCCGGGACGGCCTACGGGCAGAGCAAGCTCGCCGCAGAAGCTGCGATTCGCCGCGAGGGCGAGGCCGGGCTTCGATTCGCGATCGTGCGGTTCCCGCTCCTGTATGGCCCTTATGGGCGGGGCAACATGGAGAAGATGCTGCAGGCGATCGCGTCACGGAGATACTGGCCGATCGGCCCTTCGGGCTGCCCCAAGTCCTGTCTCGCGTTCGATGATGCCGCGCGCGCCCTCATCGCGTGCGCCACAGATCCGGCAGCGCTCGGGCAGACCTACGTCGCTGCTCCGCCAGTTGCTCCCACGCTGGGCGAGATCCACCGCGCGGCGTATGCCGCGCTCGGGCGGCGCCTGCCGCCGGCGGTCCCCGGCGCGCTGGCTGTCGCGCTCGCGTTGGCCGCAGAAGCCGTCCTCGCGTTGCTCGGCCACCGGGCCCGGCTGCGTGAGCAGGTCGAGACCCTGATCGCGCCGGCGGCCTACGACGGCGGTGAGCTCGCGTCAGCGGTGGGGTTCCGGCCCGAAGTCTCCCTGCACGAGGGGCTGCGAGGTCTCGCCGACTGGCTGCGCTCGCGGCGAGAGGCGGGGAAGCGTTGAGGCGCATGCTGCGAGGGGGATCGCGGGCCAGGGATCCCTTTTCTCGGTGGGCCTTTCGCCCTAAACTGCCGACCTTGCGCTCGGCTTCGGTCCTGGCGCTCCGCCCACCATGAATGAACTCCGTAGAAAGATTGAGAATCGCGCTGCCCACGTCGGCGTCATCGGTCAGGGCTACGTCGGACTGCCCCTCGCGCTCGTATTCCGTGAGGCTGGCTTCGATGTCACTGGGTTCGATGTCGATCCCAAGAAGGTCGACGCCATCGCCTGCGGCGAGTCGTTCATCAAGCACATCGGCCCGGAGCGCGTCGCTGCTGCGGTGAAGAGCGGCCGTTACCGGGCCACGACCGACTTCGACCGGCTGGGCACGTGTGACGCCATCCTCATCTGCGTCCCGACGCCGCTCGGGCGTCACCGGGAGCCGGACAACTCGTACATCCACTCGACTGTACGCGAGATCGCGAAGCGCCTGCGCCGTGGCCAGCTCATCGTCCTGGAATCGACCACCTACCCCGGTACCACCGACGAGGAGGTGAAGCCGCTCCTCGAAGCTACGGGTCTGCGCTGTCCCAACGACTTCCTCCTCGCGTTCTCACCCGAACGAGAGGACCCAGGCCGCCGCGATCACACGACGCGGAACATCCCGAAGGTCGTGGGCGGGGTGGAATCGACCTCGACCGACTGCGCGGCGCTTCTGTACGGCGCAGCCATGGAGAAGGTCGTCCCCGTGTCCAGCTCGCGCGTGGCGGAGTCGAGCAAGCTCCTCGAGAACGTGTTCAGGTCGGTGAACATCGCGCTCGTGAACGAGCTCAAGATGCTCTTCGACCGAATGGACATCGACGTCTGGGAGGTCATCGAGGCGGCCAAGAGCAAGCCATTCGGGTTCATGCCGTTCTATCCAGGCCCAGGGCTGGGCGGTCACTGTATCCCGCTCGACCCCTTCTACTTGTCGTGGAAGGCGGCCGAGTACGGATCCTGGGCACGGTTCATCGAGCTGGCCGGCGAGATCAACACGAGGATGCCGAGCTATGTCCTCCATCGCCTCCAGCGAGCCCTGAACGAGGACGGCAAGCCGCTCAAGGGATCAAGGATCCTGGTGCTGGGGTTGGCCTACAAGGCAAACATCGACGACGACCGCGAGTCGCCGTCGTACGAGATCATCGAGCTGCTCCGTGAGGCTGATGCCCACGTCGAGTACTGCGATCCCTACTTCTCGGAGGCCCGCAAGACGCGGCGGCATGACCTCAAGATGCGCAGTCTCCCCGTGACCGCGGAGGCGTTTGCCGCCTTCGATGCGGTCGTGGTGGCGACCGCCCACGACCTCTTCAAGGACGCCGCGCTCTTCGAGCACGTTCCGCTCGTATTGGATACCCGCAACATGGTCGAGCCGCTGTTCGCGGGTGGTCGGGCGAGGCCCAGGATCGTCAAAGCCTGAAGCACGCGGCGCGGCGGCCTGATGATCGGTAACGGTCGACGAGGGATGGCGGATAGCGTCCCACTCGGGTTGCGTGTTATACGCGCAGTGCGCCATGATGATCACGGGGATCGCACTCTTCGCAACGGCCGGTGCCATCTCGTTCAGTGTGGCCTATGCCTGCCGCAACATCGCGGTCCGGCTCGCGATCCTCGACGAGCCCAACGGCCGCAGCGCGCATGCCACGCCCAAGCCGCGGCTCGGCGGCGTGGGAGTCATGGGCGCCTTTCTTGTCGCGGGCGTCGCCCTGGTCTCGGCCGGTTCCGTGCCAAGCGCCGCGATGGGCCCGCTCGCCGCTACCGGCGTCATCGCGTGTCTCGGCTTCATCGACGACCTTCGCCAGGTCCCCGCCCGCTGGCGGTTCGTGGTCCAGCTCGCCGCGGCCAGCACCGTCGTGGCGTTCCGCTTCGCCGCCCTTCCGCAGGCGGCGGGACCACTGCTCGGCTCGATCCTGCCCCCGTGGGTACTGGCACCTTTGGCGGTGCTCTGGATCGTCTGGCTCACCAACCTCTACAACTTCATGGACGGTATCGACGGGCTCGCCGGCGGGCAGGGGCTCATAGGCGGCCTCGCCATCGCGGCCGCTGCGTGGCTCTGCGGCGCGTCGGCGACGGCGGCGCTCGCGGTCGCCGTCGCCGGCGCAAGCCTTGGTTTCCTGTTCCTGAACTTCCCGCCATCATCCATCTTCATGGGAGACGTCGGCTCGACGGCGATCGGCTTCTTCTTTGGCTGCGTGCCGCTCCTGCCGGACCGCCAACCAGTCTCCTTCGACATCGTCGCGGTGGCGCTCTCGCTCTTCGTGCTCGACGCGACCGTGACCCTCGTCCGCCGCGTGATCCAGGGGCAGCGCTGGTATGAGCCGCACCGCTCCCATCACTATCAGCGGCCACTGGCGCTGGGCATCGAACATCGGGCCATTACGCTCTCCGCCTACCTGGGCTTCGCGCTCCTGGGGGGGCTCGCGGTCTTGATGGCGCTCGCGACCGCTCCGGTGCGGCTCGCACTACTCATGGCCGCGGCGCTGGTCTTCGTCGTGGCGGCGCAGGTCGTACGCGGGCTGGAGCGGGCGCACGCTATGGCCGCGGAGCGGGTCGAGCGACCGGACGCGGATCGTCGGGCAGCCTGAAGCGGCGGCAAGGCTCCTTCATGCCGCTGGTCCACATCATCGGTGCAGGCGGCTTCGGTCGCGAAGTCCTGCAATACCTGCGCGATCTCGCTGTGGCCGGGAAGAACACCACGCCGGCTGGATTCATCGATGACGCTCCCGGCCGATGGGAGACAGGGCTACCCGTCGCGAGGCTCGAGGACGTGCCCCTGTCGGCCAATACCCTCTTCATCGTGGCGGTCGGTGATCCGGCGAGCCGGCGCCTCCTGGCGAAGCGAGCGGAGGAACGTGGCTGCCAGTTCCTCACCCTGGTGCACCCGCTCGCCTACGTCGCTCCGACTGCCGAGCTCGAACCCGGTTGTATCGTCGCGCCGTTCGCGTTCGTGGGGCCAGCGGCGCGGCTGGGCGCGCACGTGGTACTGAACGTCCACGCCACGGCCGATCACGACGCCCGCGTCGCGTCATTCTCTTACCTCGCACCATACGCCTGTGTCGGGGGTGGGGCGTTCATCGGGGAGGAGGTCGTCCTGGGGGCGCACTCGAGCGTGGCGCCCGGAGCAACTGTGGATCCGTCTCAGCGGGTTTCGCCTGGGGATCACGTGGCGGGATGGTAGGCGTGCCTGGCGTTCGACATGTACCGTAAGCACGGGTCACCGGGCCGCGGGTCCAAAAATAGCGCATGGCTATTGCACGCTCCCGCAGTGAATGGACGGCGCCACGGGACTGTCACAGCCCCACGCGTAACCGCCTCTTCACGACCTTGGCAGGTTCCCCCAGTCGTTCGCGGGAGCGATACTCGATGATCCGGTCATTCGCCGTCCGTTGGGCCTCGGTACGCGCGTTGCGTTACCCGTCGATGCTCGCTTTCGACGCCCTGGCCACCGCCTGCGCCTTCGCTGCCGCACTCGCCATTCGCTTTGACTCGCACGTTCCAGGGTGGGTCGCGGCGCAGACCCGGGTCGCCGTTCCGCTGTTGATCCTGGTCAGGCTGTCAGTCACCGCCGCCACTCGGCTCTACCGCTGGTCGTTCCGGATGTCAGGCCTGGCCGAGGGGGTGCGGGTCGTGTCGGCGACCGCGGCAGGAACGGGGCTGTTCGTCGTGGCGCTCCACCAAGTCGCGCCACCGGGGCTCCCGCGCAGCATCTACGTCCTCGAGTTCTTCCTGTCGGCGAGCCTCATGGGAGGCGTTCGCTTCATCCCTCGCTTCGCCATGGCCTGGCTGGACGAGCAGTACCGGCGCGGATCGAACGGGGCGCTCCGGACCATTATCGTGGGCGCTGGTGGAGCGGCCGACCTGCTGGCACGCGACATCCTGCGCTCCCGAGAGTCTAGGTACGACCTGATCGGTTACGTCGACGACGCGAAGACGAAGCTCGGGCTGTCGCTCAACGGCAAGCCCGTCTTGGGCACCATCGCCGAGCTGCCGAGGCTCATCGCCGAGCGCGGCGTCTCGATGGTCCTGCTCGCCATCACCCATCTGCCGGCGGCGCGGCTGCGCGAGATCCTCCGGATGTGCGAGAGCTCGAAGGCGAGCTTCAAAATAATCCCCGCGTCCTTCGCCCAGATGGACGAGCGGATCTCCGCGGCGATCCTGCACGACCTCTCGCCAGAGGACCTGCTCCCGCGCGACGCCATCGCCTTCGACGACCGCGAGATCAGGAAGCTCGTCTCCGGACGACGGGCGATGGTCACCGGCGCCGGCGGCTCCATCGGCGGCGAGATCTCCCGCCAGCTCGCGATGAACGGGGTGAGTGAGCTCGTGCTCGTGGACATGAACGAGAACGAGCTCTACCTCAAGACGCGCCGGCTCCAGGAGGACTGCCCGGAGCTGCGCGTCCATGCCGAGGTGGCCGACATCCGCGAGCCGGACCGGCTCGGCCGGCTGGGGGAGCGCTATCGCCCGCAGCTCGTGTTCCACGCGGCGGCGCACAAACACGTGCCGCTCATGGAGGACGCACCCGAGGAGGCGGTGAAGAACAACGTCTTCGGGACCATGAACGTCGCCCGCATGGCGATCGCCTGCGGCGCCGAGCGGCTCGTCTTCATCTCGACCGACAAGGCGGTGCGTCCGACGTCGGTCATGGGTGCCACGAAGCGCATCGCGGAGTTCGTGATCCGCGATCTCGACCGGGCCTCGAAGACCAAGATGACCGCGGTCCGGTTCGGCAACGTGCTCGGGTCGGCCGGCAGTGTGGTCCCCATCTTCAAGCAGCAGATCGAGCGCGGCGGGCCGGTGACCGTCACCCACCCGGATTGCACCCGGTACTTCATGACCATCCCCGAGGCGGTCGGGCTCGTGCTGCTCGCGGGGCTCGGCGGCTATGGCGACCTGTGCGTGCTCGACATGGGCGAGCCCATCAAGATCGCCCAGCTCGCGCGGAACCTCATCACGATGGCGGGGTACGTGCCGGGCCAGGACATCCCCATCGTCTTCTCCGGCCTCCGGCCGGGAGAGAAGCTCTACGAGGAGCTGCTCACCGAAGAGGAGGAGGAGACGAGCGAGGTCCGGAACCGCATCCTCGTCGCGCGCAGCCCGGCCCCGCCCTCCGATCTACCGGAGCGGCTGAAGGAGCTGCGTGCGAGCGCAAGCACCGGTGACAGGGACGGCGTCCTCGACGCGATCCGGCGCGTGGTGCCTACCTACACCGGTGGCCGGAGTACGCGCCCGGCGCCAGTGTCGAAGATCCCCAGTCGAAATGAGGATGTCGATCTCAACGTGGTGGAGTTTCGCCCGGCGCAGCAGGCGCGTTCTTGAGCGAATCCCAGGGGTTCGGCTCAACAGAGTGGGGGTGCGCGGTTACGCGCACTGGGCAAAGCGCAGCGCAGACCGCATGGTTATTCTCCAGTCTTGCACTTGTCTGGGGAGGATGCCGTGGCCCGAAGCGCTGCGCGAGCCGAGCCCGACGTCTGGACGTGGGCCGCAGTCGGCGTGAACAGCCAGCGTGCGCGGGGCACTGCCGAATCGCGTGACGAGGCGGTTTCGCAGGCCATCGCCCGGGTCGGCCCGCTGCAGCTGGTCGAGCTCAGGGATCCGTCCGGAAACGTGACGCGGCTCGGGAAGCTGGTGGACGGCCGGGAGCTGCCAGGGACGGCGGCGTAGGGATCAGGGGCCGCGCCCTCTTCCCCGGAGGAAGCGGATCGCGAAATCTGTCGTATCGGCCTGGAAGTCTCTTCGACATCCCCCGTTCGTTCCGGCAGGATTCGCGCCCTGCGAGCGCCCGATATGGCGCGACCCCTCGCGGAGGGTTGGAACGATGCCGATCACGCAAACCCCCATCAGCAGCCTGGCGCAATCGGGCGCAGCCTTCGGCACGAGCGGCGTGCGCGGCACGGTCGACGCCCTCACCGACCGGGTCTGCTTCGCCTACACCGCCGGCTTCCTGGGCACCCTCCCGCCGCGGCGGGACGCCGTGGTCGCCCTCGGCCACGACCTCCGGCCGAGCAGCCCGCGCATGGTGGCGGCGTGCCTCGCGGCCTGCCACGCGCGCGGCTGGCGCGCGGTGCAGTGCGGCGCGCTGCCCACGCCGGCGCTGGCTCACTACGCGCTCCAGCAGGGGATCCCGGCGGTCATGGTCACGGGCAGCCACATCCCGTTCGACCGGAACGGCATCAAGTTCTACGGGAGCGCAGGCGAGATCCTGAAGGAGGACGAGACCGCCATCGTGAACGCGGTGGTCGAGCTCGACGAGGGCGCCTTCGAGCACGGCATGCTCCGGAGCCCTCCGCGCCTGCCAGCGGTGGACGAGGCCGCGCGCGAGCTCTACCGGCACCGCTACCTGCGCTTCTTCCCGCCGGGCCTGCTGCGCGGCAAGCGGCTCGGCGTGTACGAGCACTCGAGCGTCGCTCGCGACCTCATCACCGAGCTCCTGGCCGAGCTCGGCGCGGACGTCGTCTCGCTGGGCCGGACCGACACCTTCGTGCCGGTGGACACCGAGGCGGTGAGCGAGGCGGACGAGCAGCAGGCGCGCGCCTGGGTGATGGCGCACCGGCTCGACGGCCTCGTCTCCACGGACGGCGACGCCGACCGGCCCCTCGTCGGCGACGAGACCGGGGCGCTCTTCCGCGGCGACGTGGTGGGGATGCTGTGCGCCCGATTCCTGGGCGCGCGCACCGTGGTCACGCCGGTGAGCAGCAACACCGCCGTCGAGCGATGGGGCATCTTCCCCAGGGTGATCCGTACGCGGATCGGCTCGCCCTACGTCATCGCCGCCATGGCCGAGGCGGGCCGCGGCGGCGAGGGCCCCGTGGCCGGGTACGAGGCGAACGGCGGGTTCCTGCTGGGGAGCGAGGTCCGGCGCGCCGCGGACGGCGCGGAGCGCACCCTGGCCGCGCTGCCCACCCGCGACGCGCTGCTGCCGATACTGTCGCTCCTCGCCCTGGCCGCCGAGCGGGGCGTCCCGCTCTCGCAGCTCGGCGCCGGCTTGCCGGCGCGCTACACCGCCAGCGACCGGCTGCGGAACTTCGCCACGGCGGTGAGCCGCCGGCTCATCGACGAGCTCGCCGGGTCGCCCGACGCGCTCGCCGGCTTCTTCCGCGAGCTGGGCGGGGTGGCGGAGGTGAACCAGGTCGACGGCTTGCGCGTCACGCTCGCCAGCGGCGAGATCGTGCACCTCCGCCCGTCGGGTAACGCGCCCGAGCTGCGCTGCTACGCCGAGGCGGCGACGCCGGCGCGGGCGGTGGAGCTGAGCCGGTGGGGCCTGCGCGCGGCGGCGGCGCGGATTGGCGAGCTCGGGCAGGGGTAGCCGCGGAGCTCGGAGCGCAGGCGTGCGAGTAGGCCTCCAAAGCCATCCGTACGCGTCACCGACGTGCTCCAACCCACAGCAGGCCTGTGTTGAGCGAACTGGCGAGCGGACGCTTGGAGCGAGGCAGCATATGCTCGCGCCGCTCCTGCTCTCGCTCGCGGTCGCCCTCCCGGTGGGTCTCCAGCCGACCGCGCCCAACCTTCCGGTCTTTGGAGGCGGCAAGTTCGTCAACATCTTCGAGAGCGACGCCGCGCTGACCAACGCGTCGGCCCATATCGGGTGGTCGCTCGCTGTCCCTCTCGCGGGCAAGCTCGTCGGCGGTCGCAAGGGTCTCTGGACGGCCGGCTTGTCGTGGATCGCGCTCTCGCTGACTCAGGAGACCTTCTTCCACGCCCCACCCAACCCTGGGCCTGCCTATCCGTCCGAGGTCCGCGCGGATCTGTTGACCCGGATCCTTCCCTGCGCGGCGCTCCTGGCTTGGGACCTGTTCAGCTCCGGAACGCCACCGGAGCTCACGCCCGAGCCGCCCCGGCCGAGGCTGCTCCTCCTCATGCCTGGCATCGACCTCCCGCGCACCATGCCGGCGGGAGGGCTGTCTCTCGCGGTCGAGGACGGGGGCGCATCCCCCGGCCATGGCGGGGGTCGCGCGCCGCCTGCGCCGGGCGCGGACGCCTCCGTCGCCGAACCGCAGAGCACGCTCGGGGGCACCGGGAGCGGCGCCTCGGGCGAGTAGCGCCGCGCCCACCGCCGGGAGAAGGGTGCACGCGCGCGGCTACGCCCCCCGGAGGATGACCTTCAGCGCCTTCTCCTTCGCGGCGTTCCCGAACGTGTCGTAGGCCTTCATCACCTCCTCGAGCTTGAACTCGTGGGTGATGAGCTTCCGCGGCTGGAGCCGCCCGGCCGTCACGATCTTGAGCAGCATCGGGGTCGTGTACGTGTCCACGAGCCCGGTCGTGATCGTGACGTTCTGGATCCAGAGCTTCTCCAGCTTCAGCGCGACGCTCTTGCCGTGCACGCCGACGTTGGCGAGGTGCCCTCCCGCCGCGACGACGTCCTGGCAGACGTCGAAGGTGGCGGGGACGCCGACCGCCTCGATGGCGACGTCCACCCCCTTGCCACCGGTGAGCGCCATCACCTTCGCGACCGCCTTCCCGTCGCCGCTGTTCACGAGCCGGGTGGCGCCGAGCTGCTTCGCCACCTCGAGGCGGTTGTCGTCGAGGTCCACCAGGATGAGCTCGGCCGGCGAGTAGAACTGCGCGGTGAGGAGCGCCGCCAGGCCGACCGGGCCGCCGCCGACGATCGCCACCGTGTCGCCCGGCTTCACCTTGCCGTTCAGCACGCCCACCTCGAACCCGGTGGGGAGGATGTCGCTCAGCATGACGAGCGCGTCCTCGTCCGCGCCCTGCGGGACGGCGTGCAGGCTGGTGTCCGCGTACGGGATGCGGACGTACTCGGCCTGCGTGCCGTCGATGCGGTGGCCGAGGATCCAGCCGCCGTCGGCGCAGTGCGAGTACATGCCCTTCTTGCAGGCCTCGCAGCGCCCGCAGGAGGTGATGCAGGAGATGAGGACCCGGTCGCCCTTCCTGAAGTTCGAGACGGCGGGCCCGGCCTCCTCGACCACGCCCACCCCCTCGTGCCCCAGGATGCGGCCGTCGGTCACCGCCGGCACGTCGCCCTTCATGATGTGCAGGTCGGTGCCGCAGATGGTGGTCCGCTCGACGCGGACGACGGCGTCGGTGGGCTTCTGGATCGCGGGCCGCGGCTTCTCCTCCCAGGAGCGCTTTCCGGGTCCGTGGTAGACGAGCGCCTTCATGTCGGGTCCTCCCGCCGGCGGTGACGGTGCGAGGGCGATAGCCCCCGGCCAGCTCCACGGCGACGCGCAACCGGGGACCCGCCATCAGGAGCCGGCCGGCCGATCCCTCGGCCGTCGGCGCACCAGCGAAGGCTCAGCTCGCGCGCCGCCCCCCGGCCCGCTCCTCGCCAGCGGGCGCGTCCGCCAGCGCCGCGCGCACCTTCTCGGCGAGCGCGGCGGCGGTGAACGGCTTCTGGAGGACGCCGCGGCCGCTCTCGAGGAGCCCGTGGTGGGCGACCACCTCGGGCGCGTAGCCCGACACGAACAGGACGCGGAGCGCGGGCCGGACCGCGGCGAGGCGCTCGGCGAGGGCGGGGCCCGAGGTGCCGGGCATGACCACGTCCGAGACGAGCAGGTCGATCGCGCCGGCGTGGGCCGCCGCCGCCGCGAGCGCCGCCTCCGCGCCGCCCGCCTCGAGCACCTGGTAGCCCTCGGCGCGGAGCATCCGGGAGGTGACGCGCCTGACCTCCGCCTGGTCCTCGACGACGAGGATCGTCCCGCCGCGGCTCGAGCCCGGAGACGAGGCCGGCGCGCGCGGCGCCGGGTCGGCCGCGTCCTCCACCCGCGGCAGGTGGATATCGAAGGTCGCGCCGGCGCCCACCTCGCTCACGACCGCGATGCACCCGCCGCTCTGGTCGACGATGCCGTGGACGGTGGAGAGGCCGAGGCCCGTCCCGAGCCCGTGCGGCTTGGTCGTGAAGAAGGGCTCGAAGATGCGCTGCCGGGTCGCGGCGTCCATGCCGGTCCCGGTGTCCGTCACCCGGAGCCGGGCGTAGCGGCCCGGGCGAGGCCCGGCGGCGCCTGCGGCGGGCGGACGGTCGATCTCGACCGGCGAGGTCTCGATCACCAGCCGGCCGCCCGACGGCATGGCGGCGCGCGCGTTCACCGCCAGGTTCATGAGCACCTGGTGCAGCTGGTTGGGATCGGCCCGCACCCGGCCGGCGTCGCCGAGCGAGATCACGAGCTCGACGTCCTCGCCGAGGACCCGCTGCAGCAGCCGGCGCGCGTCCGCGACCACGCCGTCGAGCTGGAGCACGCGAGGCTCGAGCACCTGCTGGCGGCTCAGGGCGAGGAGCTGCTGGGTGAGCGCGGCGGCCCGCGCCCCGGCGTCGCGGATCTCGGCCGCGTCGCCCTGGAGCGCGCTGCCCTCCGGGAGCTCCGCCACCAGGCTGTCGCTGCAGGCGTTGATCACCGTGAGGAGGTTGTTGAAGTCGTGGGCGATCCCCCCGGCCAGGCGCCCCACCGACTCGAGCTTCTGCGCCTGCAGGAGCTGGCCGCGGAGCTGCTCCTGCTCGAGCGCCGCCCGATCGCGCTCGGCCGTCGCCGCCTCGAGCTGCCGGCGCCGGCTCTCCGAGTCGGCGAAGGCGTCGAGCACGGTCAGCCCGAACCGGTCGAGGACGATCGCGAGGAGGACGAGCACGATCGCCGAGACCGCGAACATCACCTCCTCCGAGGAGGGGTTCGGGCGCGGCCCGGCGCCGCCCAGGAGGTGGTGGTCGCGCCCGAGGGCGAGCGCCATGAACGCCAGCATCGCCGCGAGCGCGGTCCAGAGCGCGCGGCGGCCCAGCACGAGGGCCGCCAGCGCCAGCGGGATGGCGAGGTTCTTGAGCGCGTCGCGCGCGTAGACGAGCCCGGAGGCGCCGATGGCGGCGCCGAGGACCAGCGTCGAGCCCGAGGCGATGATCCAGGCCCCCAGCCGGAAGCGGCCGGCGCGGATGGCCCACACGCCGGCGAGGAGCGCCAGCATGGTGAGCGTGTTCGAGATGGTCGCGGCGAGGACGTGGACGCCCCACACCGCGCGCCAGCACTCGAGGCCCGCCGTGCAGGTGAGGCCGAAGAGGGCGAACACCTGCAGCGAGACGGCCTGCCGGCGCTCCAGCTCGGTCGCCACCTGGACCTTCCCCAGCCACGCCCGCGCGCTCTCGAGGCCCCGGATCATCGGGGAAGTTGCAGCACGACTCGGGCGCCCGGGGCAAGCCGTGGGCGGTCGTCGGCGGCGGTGCGGGGATGTGGGTGCGCTCAGCGCGTCGGCGGCTGGAGCTCCGTCTCGCTCTCGAGCGCCTTCGCGATCTCCGCCTGCTTCACGGGCGCGGCCGGGGCGTGCGCGCTGCAGGCCGGCGCGACCGCCTCGGCGAGCCGCACGAAGCCGACCACCTCGCGCTCGAGCCGCGCCGCCACCGCCGCGTCCCGCAGCCGGCCGGCGCCGTCGAACGCCTCGTTCGCGTGCGGCAGCGCGAACATGTCGGGGAAGACGAGCGCGCCGCAGCCCTCGAGCGGGATCCGCGTCTGCCACAGGCCGCGGATGCCGCCCATGGGGGAGGGCGAGGCCGACAGGAGGTAGATGCTCTTGCCGCGCCAGGGCATCGGCCGCGCCCGCGACACCCAGTCGATGGCGTTCTTGAGCGGGCCGGCGACGGAGTAGTTGTACTCGGGCGCGGCGAGGAGGACGGCGGCGGCCTGGTCGAGCCGGCGCTTCAGCTCCTGGGCCCCGGGCGGCAGCCCGGCGCTCGCGTCGAGGTCGCCGTCGTAGATGGGCAGCTCGAACTCCCGGAACTCCGCCAGGTCGACCTCGGCGCCCGCGGTGCGCGCCACCTCGGCCGCGAGCGCGATGAGCTTCCGGTTGAGCGAGCCGCGCCGGAGCGAGGCCGCGAAGGCGAGGATCTTCATGGGGGCGCCCTCACGCGAGCGCCCGCTCGACCGCGGCGAGCGCGTGGATCTCGGTGGTGTCGAAGAGCGGGACCGTCACGTCCGGCTGCTGCACGAGCATCGTGATCTCGGTGCAGCCGGCGACGACGCCCTGCGCGCCCGCGCCGACCAGCGCCTCCATGATCGCGGCGTAGCGCGCCTTCGAGCGCGGCTCCACCCGGCCCAGGCACAGCTCCTCGAAGATGACCCGGTTCACCTCGGCGCGGTCCGCCGGCCCGGGGACGATCACCTCGAGGTGGTGCCGCGCGGCCAGGCGCTCCCGGTAGAAGTCCTGCTCCATCACGTACCGGGTCCCGAGGAGCGCCACCCGGCGGACGCCGGCGGCGGCGATGCGGTCGGCGGTCGCGTCGGCGATGTGGAGGAGCGGGACGCGGACGCCGCGCAGCGCCTCGTCCGCCACCTTGTGCATGGTGTTGGCGCAGATGAGGAGGAGGTCGGCGCCGGCGCGCTCCAGCCCGAGCGCGGCGCGGTTCAGGATCGCCCCCGCCTCGTCCCAGCGGCCGGCGCGCTGCAGCGGCTCGACCTCCGCGAAGTCCACCGAGGCGAGGAGGCACTTCGCCGAGTGGAGCCCGCCGAGCCGCGCCTTCACCGCCTCGTTGAGGAGCCGGTAGTAGTGCGCCGTCGACTCCCAGCTCATCCCGCCGATGAGCCCGATGGTCTTCATGGCCCCACCCTCGCCCGCCGGCCGCGAGGACCCGGCGGCGGCGCGTCAGTCGATCCACTCGCCGGCGGACCGCCGCAGGCGAGGGTGCATCCTCACGATGGTGTAGCGCGAGACCTGCGCGCACCACTGGGAATCGACCGACTGGAAGGATGGGTCGAACAGGCGCAGGTCGAGCGAGAGGTTGGTGACGAGCAGGTCGTCGCCCAGGAAGCGCAGGCTGGCGGGGAAGAGCAGGTGCACCGGGGCGCCGCCGCGCTCGATGCCGCTGAAGTCGCCCAGCTTGGCGATGGCCTTGCCGGTCGGATCCACCACCACCACCTCGTCCGCCTGGTTCGCCACCACCCAGAGGTTGTCGTCCTCGTCCACGATGAGCCCGTCCGCGCCGTTGATGCCGTTCGTGAAGACGGCGGGTGCGCCGGCCACCGGCCCCGCGCCCCCGGACGTCGCCGGGATCTGGACGACGGTGTCGTTCCCGGTGTTCGCGACGAAGAGCTTCGTCTCGGCGTGGTTGAAGCGCAGCCCGTTCGCGCCGAAGGGCGGCACGCCGGAGGTCCGGAGGAGGGCCGAGTCCACCCAGGCCGAGGCGAGGCCGCCCTGCGGGCCGGTGGTCCACACGATGCCCTGCGACGAGTCCGACACGTAGACGTTGCCGGCGTGGTCGAAGGTGAGGTCGTTGAGGCCCGAGCCGCCGGGGTGGGGGAGCGAGGAGGGGAGCGTCAGGAAGACGCTCGAGGCGCCGGTGCGCGGGTCGACTTCCAGGACCTGGCCGGCGCCGAAGTCGACGACGAGCAGCGCGCCGGTCGAGGGGTGGAGCCGGAGCCCGAGCAGGTGCGGGCTCGAGCCGCTCACCGAGACCTGGCGCACGAGGCCGCCGTTGCGGTCGAAGACGTAGAGCTGACCCGGCCCTGCGGCGGGGCCGCTCGAGGTGAACCCGAAGGTCGTCACGTAGACCTGGCCGTCGCGCCCCACCTCCAGCCCCTCGGGCCCGGAGGCGCCGGCGGGGAGGGTGGCGAAGACGCGGGCCGGGCCGCGGTTCCACGCGCTCGCCGGCGCGGGCAGCGCGGCGGCGGAGAGCAGGGCCGCGGCGAGGGCGAGTGGCTTCGTGAGGGCGCTCATGGATGGGACCTCCGTCGCGGGGGCGACGCTCGGTCCGATGTGCCGTCGCAGGGGACGGCTTCCACGGGCAGTTGGGGTGGCCTCCCGCGGTGAGCTCCGGGCGGGGTCGCGGCGGGCGCCTCCTTCGGGACGCGGCTCGGGGCGCTCACGAGCGTGATCCCGAGGAGCACCAGCGCGGCGCCCGCGCCGAACCAGCCGTCCACCGGCTCGCGAAGGACGAGCACGCCGAAGCTGACGCCGAAGAGCGGCGTCATGAAGGAGAAGACCGCCACCCGCGAGGCGAGGTAGCGCCGGAGCAGCCAGAACCAGGCGAGGTAGCTCGCGAAGGACACCACCACGCCCTGGAAGAGGAGGCTCGCCCAGGCGACGCGGGTGAAGGCGACGTGGCTCACCTCGCCCAGCCCCACCGCCGCCGCGAGGAGGAGCGCGCACCCGACGGCGAGCTGGTAGAGCAGCGTCTTCGAGGGCGCGGCGTCGGAGAGGGCGGAGGCGCGCACCCACCACCGTCGTCGCGCCCCAGGCGGCGCCGGCCAGCACGCCCATCGCGTCGCCCTGCAGCGTGCGCAGGCTCACCCCGGCGCCGAGCCAGCCCCCCGCGAAGGCGACCGCGATCCCCACGAAGGCCACCGCGATCCCGAGCCACTGGCGGCGGCGCAGCCGCTCCGACCTGATCCGCCAGTGCAGCCCGATGGCCGTGAACACCGGCGAGGTGTAGACGAGCACCGCCATGTGGGAGGCCGAGGTGTGGCGCAGCCCCTCGGCGACGAAGAGGAACTCGCCCGCGAAGAGCGCCCCGGCGACGAGCCCCGGCCCGAGCGTCCCGTCCCCGAGCGCGAACCGCTCGCCCCGCGCGGCCATGAGCAACGCCACCAGCGCGGCGCTCAGGCCCGACCGCAGCGCGACCTGCATGATGGGCGCGACGTCGTGCGCCGCCAGCTTGATGGCGACCTGCTGCGCGCCCCAGATCGCGCACAGCACCACCATGGTCGCGACGACGAAGCCGTCGAGGGGCTTGCGGGGGGCGCTCATGGGCCGCGAGTCCTACCACGAGCGCGCCGGGGCCGCTGGCGCGCGGGGCGAGCCCCCCGCGGCACGGTGATCTCTCTCCCCTCGCCCCGCGGAGCGGGGGAGAGGGGCCGCTCATCCACGCCGCCGCTACGCGGTGGGCTGCTCGGCGCCGGCCTGATCGAGCTCGCTCCAGTCCTGCTCGCGCGCCCACGCCCTGAGATCGTGCCAGCCCACCTCGGGGTACGCCGAGCGCAGCGCCGCGAGGTCGCAGCCGTAGCCCTTCAGGTCGAACCAGGCCCACATCCGGCCCAGGTCCTCGCTCTGGCGCCGGACCTCCGCGAGCGGCACCTCGGAGTAGCCGATCGCGCTCCGCGTCACCTCGGCCAGCGCGCGCGCCGCCTCGCGCCCGGTGACCTCGTCGGAGGCGATCTCGACGCGCTGCCCCTGGAACGACCCCGGCCGCTCCACCACCAGCCGGACGAACGCGCCGAGGTCCTCGACCGCCACCATCTGCAGCGAGCGCGCGGCGGGGAGCGGCAGCGCCAGGGTGCCGGTGCGCAGGCCCCGCAGGACGGCCAGGGAGAGGAGGTTCTCCATGAAGAACACCGGCGCCACGATGGTGTACGGCACCCCGAGCGCCTGCACGTGCCGCTCGATCTCCGCCTTGCTGTCGAAGTGCGGGATGCCGGTGCCCTGGTCGGCGCCGGCGACCGACGAGTAGACGAGGTGCTTCACGCCCGCGCGCCGCGCGGCCTCGGCGGCGCGCTGCCCCTGCCGCACCTCGGCCCCGGCGCCCTCCTCGAACGGCGTCGCCATCAGGAAGAACGCGTCGGCGCCCGCGGCGGCGCGCTCGACCGCCGCGCCGTCGTCGAGATCGCCCTCGTGGAGCTCGGCGCCCGCCGCGTGGAGCGCCGCCGCGCGCTCCGAGCCCGGGCGGCGGGTGAGCGCGCGCACGGCGTGGCCGTGGTCGAGCAGCGCCCGGGCGACGGCGCCGCCCTGGCGCCCGGTGGCGCCGGCGACGAGGACGGTGATGGGCTTCGGCATGGCGGGCTCCGGGGGACGACTGGGCCGCATACCGGGAGCGGGGAGGGGCCGCGCGCCTCGGGTGGGGCGAGTCCGCGCGGAGGGGGCTACGGCGCGGCGCCCGGCCGGTGAAGCACGGTCACCTCGCCGCGCTCGTCCTCGAGGAACACCACGCTGGCGAGGCCGAGGAAGAGGCCGGTGCCCACCACGCCCGGGATCGCCGCGAGGCTTCGCTCGAGGTCCGCCGGATCGGCGATGGGCGAGACGGCGCAGTCGAGGACGTGGTTGCCGCCGTCGCTGACGAACGGCGCCTCGCCCGCCAGCCGCCGCGCGGGGCGCAGGCCCAGCTCGGCGAGGCGCCGGGCGCAGTAGGACCAGCCGAAGGCGACCACCTCGACCGGCAGGACGCCGCGCGCGCCGAGCGCCGCCACCTGCTTCGCCGGCTGCGCCAGGATGACGAGCCGCCGCGAGGCGGCGGCGACGATCTTCTCCCGGACGAGCGCGCCGCCGTAGCCCTTCACGAGGTCGAGGGCGGGGCTGACCTCGTCCGCCCCGTCCACCGCGAGATCGAGCTCGCCCAGCTCCTCCAGCGTCGCGAGCGGCACGCCTTCCCGGGCGGCCAGCGCCTCGGTGGCGCGCGAGGTGGGCACGCAGCGGACCTGAAGGCCCTCCCGCACGCGCTCGCCGAGCACGCGCACGAACGCCTGCGCGGCGCGCCCGCTGCCGAGCCCCAGCCGGGCGCCCTGCGGGACGAGCTCCAGCGCGCGCCTGGCCATCGCCTCGTTCGGTGCGAGCGCTCCCACGTTCACTCCTCCCCGCGAAGGTCTCCATCCCTTCCTGCACCGCTCCTTGGGTGACGCGCCACCGCGATTTGGGTGCGCACCGCGATGCCGTGGGCCGCGGGCGGCGGGCGCGCGCGCCGGAGGGCGAGGATCACGCTGGGGCAGAGCGGAGCGCGCGGCCCGCGCCACCGCGGCACGCGCGGTGCAGTCGGGAGGGGCCAACAAGGAGATCACGACATGACCCTCGATCGCACCGCCACCGTCGCCCAGATCGTCACCGAGCACGCCGCCGCCGCGCGCGTGTTCCAGAAGCACCGCATCGACTTCTGTTGCGGCGGCGACGTCACCGTGGCGGAGGCCTGCCGCAACCGGCCGGTCGAGCCGGACGCGCTCTTCGCGGAGCTCGAGGCGACGCTCCCCGAGGCGGGCGCCGGCGACGCCGAGGACCCGCGCGCGCTCTCCACCCCCGAGCTCATCGGCCTCATCGTGGAGCGCCACCACGGCTATCTCCGGCAGGCCCTGCCGTACCTGGCGCCGCTCGCGGCCAAGGTCGCGCGCGTGCACGGCGAGCACAACCCGAAGCTCGCGCCGCTCCTCGAGACCTTCACGGAGCTGCGGGCGGCGCTCGAGCCGCACATCGACGACGAGGAGCGCACGCTCTTCCCGGCGCTCGTCGCGGCCTCCAGCGATCCGGCGGCGCTGCGCGGCGAGCTCGCCGGGATGCTGGAGGAGCACCGCGCGGTGGGCGCGCTCCTCGAGCGTTCGCGCTCGCTCTCCGACGGCTTCACCGTGCCGGAGTGGGGCTGCAACAGCTACCGCGTGCTCATGGCGGAGCTCGAGGCGCTCGAGACGGACGTGCTCCGCCACGTCCACCTCGAGAACCACGTCCTCATGCCGCGCTTCGTCTGACGGGCGCGCTGCGGACGGGGCCGGCCTCGCGACCCTGGCCGGCCGCGCTCACGCGAACGCGTGCCCGTACGCCCCGAGCCCCGGCTCGAAGGCGACCGCGAGCCGGTTCCAGGCGTTGATCGCCACCACCGCCATCGTCAGGTCGACCAGCCCCCGCTCCCCCAGGTGCTCCCGGGCGCGCTGGTACAGCGCGTCGTCCACCCGGGCGGCGCCGACGCGGGTGACCGCCTCGGTCCACTCCAGCGCGGCCCGTTCTCGCTCTGCGAACCGATCGCTCTCCCGCCACGCCTCCAGCTCCCGCAGCCGCTCGTCGTCGACGCCCCGCCGCCGCGCCGCCGCCGCGTGCAGCTCGACGCACGGGCCGCAGCCGTTGAGCTGCGAGACGCGCAGCCTCACGAGCTCGAGCAGCGGCGGCTCGAGGTCGCTCCGGCGGACGTAGGTCTCGAGCCGGCGCAGGGCGGCCAGGGCGCCGGGGGCGGTGCGCGCGTAGTCGGCGCGGCGCGGCGCCGGGGGCTCCGCTGCCGCCGCGGGTTCGCCGCCGCTCGCGCCGGCGCCGCGCCGCAGGAGGGCCACCCCGCGCCGGGCGGCGGCGTCCAGGCGCCGCTTCAGCCGCGCGGCCAGGGCGGCGGCGGCGCGGAGCTCGCGCTCGCCGAGCGCGCCCGGGAGAGCGCAGCCGCCCTCCCGCTCGAAGTCCTCCACCTCCTCGGCGATCCGCCGCTCCAGCTCCATCGCGGCCGCGGCCGCGTTCCGGGGCGCTTCCTCCGCGCCGGCGGGCACCGCCTGGCCCCGCGCTCCGGCGGGCGCGCCGCTCGGCTGCGGGCGCGCCAGGCGGGCGCGGACCGCCCAGCCGGCCCCGCGGCGCGGCACCTCGACCACGAGCCCCGCCTCGAGGGCGCTCAGGTGCAGGAGATCCTCCTCGACCTCGGCCATGCCGGCCCGGAGGGGCTCGAGATCCGTGCCGCCGGCGCTCCCCACCGGGTCCCGCGGAGGATCCCACCGCTCCGCCTCCTCCTCGCGCACGAGCGCGTGGGAGGGGATGCGGAGCCGGACCTCCTCCCCTTCGACGGTCCCGACCTCGTCGTAGAAGACGGGGTAGTCCTCCGCGAACACGAGCCCCCGCTCCACCACGAAGCCGGCGGCCTCGCAGTGGAAGACGCGCCCGAGGTGGACGCCGTCCGAGCCGTAGACCACTTGACCACGCCGGACGCCGCGTCGATCGGCCATGCGCACGCGCCTCCTCGCCAGGATCCTCTGAACGTTGGGGACGCGCGCCGCCGATGGCCAGGCGCCGCCACCGCCTCAGGGTGAAGCCGCGCCTCCGGCGGGGGGCTGCAGCGCCTGGGCGCGCTGGAGCGCCGCCCGCGCCTCGTTCACGGCGGCGCGCGCGTGGAAGAGGTCGCCGTTCGCGAGCGCCTGCCGCGAGGCGGCGAGCGAGGCCTGGGCGGCGGCCGCGAGCGCCGCGGCCTGCGGCGACCCCTGGCCGGCGAGGCGGGCCGCGTCTGCGGCGAGCGCCTGCGCCCGCGCCACGTCACCCTCTGCGCCCGAGCCCCCTGCCAGCGCCGTCGAGGCGCTGCCGGCGCCCGCCGCCGCGCCCGCGAGGTCCTGCCCGGCGGCCGCCTGGTCGCGCTGCGCCTGCTCGCGCCGGGCGCGCTCGGCGGCGAGGTCCGCCTCGAGGGCCGCGATGCGCTGGGCGTCGCGGGCCTGCGCGGCCTGCAGCGCCCCCACCTGCTGCTCCAGGGCGGCCGCGCGGGCGGTCGCCGCGCGCGCCTGCTCCAGCGCCGCCTGCAGGGCCGCGCGGTCCGCCGCGGCCCGGGCGTCGGCTTCCGGCGGGGCGCCGGCGTCCGCCTGCCCGCCGGGCGTCCCCGCGGCCGCGAGCAGAGACGCGAGCAGGAGCGCGCTCATGCTCCTGGGATGGTGACGACGGCGCCCGGGGGGAAGGGCTCGCGGCGGGGCCGGCGCAGCGCCGGCCGGCGATCTACTTGAGGAGCTCCGAGGCGGCGTCCAGCGCGCGCTCCGACTGGTGCGTGCGCCGCTTCGCGAGGGTGGAATTGAGCGTCGAGACGGAGTCGAAGCGCGAGACGACGACCACGCGCCGCTTGCGCGCCAGGCGCGCGGCGACGAGGAGCGAGATGGGGACGGCGTAGAGCAGGGACATGTCCATTCTTCCTTCTTCCTACTCGCGGCGCTCGACGGCCGCTGCCGTACGGGCGCGGCCGGCGTCGAGGGGGGCGGAACCTACCGCTTTCGCCAGGAACCGGCATCCCTCGACGCCACGACGCGTGCGGGTGGGTCGGACGCCCCGACGCACCGACAGCGTCTCCGCCCCGGCCGGGTCCCGCTCCCGCAGGTCGGGCCGGCGAGCGCTAGGCCCTCGCGCCCATGGCGCGGCACGCGTCGTGACAGGAGCGGCACGCGTCCGCGCACGCCGTCATCTGCTGATCGTCGCGGAACTCCTCGCACGACTCCTCGCACGCCTTGCAGACGTCCGCGCAGAGGGCGCACATCCGCGCGTGGAACGCCGACTCGCGCGACATCATCGAGGCGCCCGCGCGGCAGCACTCGGCGCAGTCGACGAGCAGCTTCACGTGCTCGGCCGCGGCGTGCTTCCCGCCCTTGCGGAGGCAGTGCGCCAGCGTCTGCTCGCACACGCTGAAGCACGAGAGGCACTCCTGGATGCAGCGCCGCAGCTGCTCGGCCATGTGGCCGAAGTGGGGGGTCGCCTGGAAGCCCGGCTGCCAGCTGGTCTGACCGCTCGCGGTGGCCATCGTCTCTCCTTCTCGGTGAGGGGTTCACCGCTGAGCCTGGCGACGGGTCCTGTCCCCATCAACTGCGTGCCGCCCTCGCGGCCGCCCGATAGGCCAGGGCATGCCTTCGCCTCGGCCAGGCGCGATCCGGGAGGCGCTCGCGGTGCTGGGGATCCGCCGGCTGCTCCTCGGCCTCCACGACGCCGCCTTCCCCTCCACGCCGGAGGAGGACACCGGCCGCGGCACGCCTTACGGAGACGGGGCCGTCGCGCTGCTGGAATTCGCGGCCGAGCTCGGCTTCGACGGCCTCCAGCTCGGCCCGCAGGGCGCGCTCCCGCCCGGCCACGCCTCGCCCTACGACGGGGCCTTCTTCTCGCGCGAGCCCACCTCGGTGGCGCTCCTGCCGCTCACCCGGCCGGCGTTCGGGGAGCTCCTCGACCGCGGCTGGCTGGCACGGCGCCTCGCCGGGAGGCCCGGGGGTGGGGCGCGCGCCGAGCTCGCGTTCGCGCGCGAGGCCGTCCACGACGCGCTCGGCCGCGCCTTCGCCGAGCTCGAGCGCCGCCGCGAGGCGCCCCCCGTGGCGGCGCTGGCGCGGGACCTCGAAGCCTTCCAGGCGCGGGAGGCGGCCTGGCTCGCCCGCGACGCGGCGTTCGAGGGCGCGCCGGACGGCGAGGCGCGCGCCCGCTACGCCTTCGCGCAGTACCTGGCGCAGGCGCAGCACGCGGAGCTGCGCGAGCGCGCCGGGGCGCTGGGGCTCGCGCTCTTCGGCGACCTCCACGCCGGGATCTCGGCGCGCGACGCGCACGCCGCGGCGGCGTTCCTCCTGCCCGGCTACCGCATGGGCGCGCCGCCGTCGCGCACGAACCCCGACGGCCAGCCGTGGCACTACCCGCTCCTCGACCCGCGGCGATACCGCGAGGCGGGCGGCGACGGCCCGGCCCTGCGCTTCTTCCGCGACCGCGTCGAGCGGATGTTCGCGGCCTACGATGGGCTGCGGCTCGACCACCCGCACGGCCTCGTCGATCCGTGGGTGTACCGGGACGAGGGGGAGCCGGGCGCGGCGGTGCGGGCCGGGGCGCGGCTCTTCTCCTCCCCCGACCTCGAGGATCACCCCGCGCTCGGGCCGCTGGCGGTGGCGCGCCCGGACCAGCTCAGGCGGGAGCTGCCGCGCCACGCCGACGGGTGGGTGGCGCGCCTCGACCCGGAGCAGGTCACGCGCTACGGCGTGCTCCTCGACGCGCTCATGGCGGCGGCGGCGCGGCGCGGGCTCGGCGCCGACGCGGTGGCCTGCGAGATCCTGAGCACGGAGCCCTACCCGCTCGCGCGCGCGCTCGAGCGCCACGGCCTCGGCCGCTTCCGCGTGACGCAGAAGGCCGACCTGGCGCGCCCCGAGGACGGCTACCGCGGCGAGAACGCGCGCCCGGAGGACTGGATCATGCTCGGCAACCACGACACGCCGACGATCCTCGCGGCCGCCGAGCGGTGGATCGCGACCGGCGCGGCGCCGCGGCAGGCCGAGTACCTCGCGTCGCGGCTGCTCGCGCCCGGGGAGCCGCAGGAGGCCTGGGTGCGGCGCGTGGCGGGAAGCGCCGGGGCGCTCGTACAAGCGCGCGCCGCCGACCTGTTCGCGGGGCCGGCGCGCCAGGTCATGATCTTCTTCACCGACCTCTTCGGCGAGCGCGAGCCGTACAACGTGCCCGGCACGGTCTCGCCGGCGAACTGGTCCCTGCGGCTGCCGGCCGACTTCCGCGCGCTCTACCGCCGGCGGCTGGCGGAGGGGCGCGCGCTCGACCTGCCCCGGGCGCTCGCGCGGGCGCTCCGCTCCCGGGGCGCTCCCTTCGCCGCCCGCCACGAGGCGCTGCTCGCGGCCCTCGACCACGCCCCCTGAGCCGCGTGGCGGCCGGCGGGGCGCGTCCGCACCATCTTGGACGATGCTCACCCCCGGCCTGCACCCCCGCGAGCGCCCCTCCCGCGTGGTGGTCGAGGGCGTCTCACCGGAGGTGGACGGCGGCCGCTTCCCCGTCAAGCGCACGCTCGGCGAGCAGGTCGCCGTGGAGGCGGACGTCTTCGCGGACGGCCACGACGTCGTCACGGCCCTCCTCCGCTACCGCGCCGAGGGGGAGCCCAGCTGGACCGAGCTCGCCATGGAGCCGCGCGGAAACGACCGCTGGCGCGCCGCCTTCACCGTCACCTCGCTCGGCACCTGGCGCTACACGGTCGAGGGCTTCGTGGACGCCTTCCGCACCTGGCGCGCCGGCCTCGCGAAGAAGGTCGAGGCGGGGCAGGTGGAGCCGGTCGACCTGCTGGTGGGCGCGGAGCTGGTCGAGGCGGCCGCCGGACGCGCCCGCGGCGCCGACGCGGCGCGGCTCGCCGAGGCGGCGGGGGTCCTCCGCGCCGAGGGCGCCGTCGAGGCGCGGGCGCGCGCCGCGCTCGACGAGGAGCTCGGCCTCGTGATGGCGCGGCACCCGGACCGCTCCGGCGCCGCCGCCCTCGGCCGCGAGCTCGAGGTGTGCGTCGAGCGCGAGCGGGCGCGGTACGGCGCCTGGTACGAGCTCTTCCCCCGGTCCGCCACGCCCGAGCCCGGGCGCCACGGGACGCTGCGCGACGTGGCGGCGCGGCTGCCCTACGTGGCCGGCATGGGCTTCGACGTCCTCTACCTGCCGCCCATTCACCCCATCGGCCGCGCGCACCGCAAGGGGAGGAACAACGCCCCCGCCGCCGCGGCCGGCGACGTGGGGAGCCCGTGGGCCATCGGCGCGGCCGAGGGCGGGCACACCGCGCTCCACCCCGAGCTCGGCACGCTCGACGACTTCCGCGCGCTGCTCGCGGCGGCGCGGGCGGCGGGGGTGGAGCTGGCGCTCGACCTCGCGCTGCAGTGCTCGCCCGACCACCCCTGGGTGCGGGAGCATCCGGAGTGGTTCCGGCGGCGGCCGGACGGCTCCATCCAGTACGCCGAGAACCCGCCCAAGAAGTACCAGGACATCTACCCGCTCGACTTCGAGTGCGCGCGCTGGCGCGAGCTGTGGGAGGCGCTGCTGGGGGTGGTGGAGTTCTGGGTCGGGGAGGGGGTCCGCATCTTCCGCGTCGACAACCCGCACACGAAGCCGTTCCGGTTCTGGGAGTGGCTCATCGCGACCGCGCGCCGGAGGACCCCCGAGCTCGTCTTCCTGGCCGAGGCGTTCACGCGACCCAAGGTCATGTACCAGCTCGCCAAGCTCGGCTTCAGCCAGTCGTACACGTACTTCACCTGGCGCAACACGCGCTTCGAGCTCACCGAGTACCTGCGCGAGCTCACCCGCGCGCCGGTGAAGGAGTTCTTCCGCCCGAGCTTCTGGCCCAATACGCCCGACATCCTGCCGGAGCCCCTGCAGTGGGGCGGGCGGCCCATGTTCCAGGCGCGCCTCGTCCTGGCCGCGACGCTCGCGGCCAGCTACGGCGTCTACGGGCCGGTCTTCGAGCAGCTCGAGGCGCGGCCGCTCGCGGCCGGGCGCGAGGAGTATCTCGACTCCGAGAAGTACCAGCTCCGACCCTGGGACCCGGCGGCGGGGGGCACCCTGCGCGACTTCATCGCGCGGGTGAACCAGATCCGGCGCGAGAACCCCGCCCTCCACGCCAACGAGGGGCTCGTGTTCCACCGCGTGGACGACGAGCAGCTCCTCGCCTACTCGAAGGCCCGTCCGGACGGCTCCGACGGCATCCTGGTGGTGGTGAACCTCGACCCGCACCACGTCCACGCCGGCTGGGTGGAGCTCGCGCTCGAGGCGCTCGGGGTCCAACCGGGGGAGCCGTTCCAGGTCCACGACCTGCTCGGCGGCGGGCGCTATTCCTGGAGCGGCGCGCGCAACTACGTCGAGATCGACCCCCGCGCCGCTCCGGCGCAGATCTTCCGCATCCGCCGCCGGCTGCGGACGGAGCGCGACTTCGACTACTTCCTCTGAGGGTGGCATGGCACGGACGACCCAGGGCTCCGAACCGGCTGCCCCGGGCGCCTCCCGCGCCTGGGAGGACGGCCTCGACGAGCCCGTCCGGCGCGCGATCGAGCGGGCGCTGCCGGCCTGGCTCGCGGGGCGGCGCTGGTTCGGCGGCAAGGCGCGCCCGGTCGAGCGGGTCGAGATCGTGGACGCGGTGCCGATCCCGATGGGCCCCGGGCTGGCGCGCCTCGCGCTGCTGCGGGTGCGCTACGCCGGGGGCGGCGAGGAGCTGTACGCGCTGCCGCTCGCCTTCGCCCCGGGCGCCCGCGCCGAGGCGCTGCGGCGCGAGCAGCCCGGCGCCGAGCTCGCCGCGGCGACCGCCGGGCGCGAGCGCGGCGTCGTGTACGCCGCCGACCGCGAGCCCGCCTTCGGCCGGGCGCTGCTCGAGGCGGTGGCCCGAGGCGGGCGGTTCGAGGGGAGCGCCGGAGCGCTGGTGGCGTTCCACGGGGCGGCGCTCGAGCGCCTCGCCGTGGACGCGAGCCGGCTCGAGCCGCGGCCCGTGCTGGCCGAGCAGAGCAACACCTCCATCCGGTTCGGCGACCACCTCATCCTGAAGCTGTTCCGGAAGACCGAGCCCGGGCCGAGCCCCGACCTCGAGGTCGGCGCCTTCCTGACGGACGTGGCGCACTTCCCGCACACGCCGCCCACCCTGGGCGGGCTCGAGTACCGGCCGCGCCACGGGGAGCCCCTCGCGCTCGGGGTCCTGCAGGCGTTCGTGCCGAACGAGGGCGACGCGTGGTCGTACACGCTCCGCGCGGTCGCCGAGGCGCTCGAGCGCGCCCGGGGCCGGGGGCCGCCGCCGGCCTGGGACGGGCACCTCCTCGAGCTCGCGGCGGCCGGGCCACCGGAGTGGGCGCGCGAGCTGGTGGGCCCGTACCTCGACGCGGCGGCGCTGCTCGGCCGGCGCACCGCCGAGCTGCACCTGGCGCTGGCGGGCGCCCGCGGTCACCCCGGCTTCGAGCCCGCGCCCTTCGCGCCCTCCGACCGCGCGGCGCTGCGCGAGGGGGTGGCGGCGCTCGTGCGCCGGAACCTCGGCCTCCTCCGCGCGCGCCTCCCGGCGCTGCCGCCCGAGGTCCGCCGGCCCGCCGAGGCCGTGCTGGCGCGCGAGGGCGAGATCCTCGGGCTGGCGCGGGCGCTCGGCGATCAGGAGCTCGGGTCGCTGCGCCTCCGCACGCACGGCGACTACCACCTCGGCCAGGTGCTGTGGACCGGCCGCGACTTCGTGCTCATCGACTTCGAGGGCGAGCCCGCGCAGCCGCTCGCCGAGCGCCGCACGCTGCGCTCCCCGCTGCGGGACGTGGCCGGTATGATCCGCAGCTTTCACTACGCGGCGTGCTCCGAGCGGTCGAATTCCCCCTGGGCCCACGCCTGGTACCGCGCCGTCGCGAGCACCTTCCTCCGCGCCTACCTCGGCGCCGCCCGCGGGGCCGCCTTCCTGCCGCAGCGTCCCGAGGAGCTGCGCGCGCTCCTCGATCTCTTCTTGGTGGAGAAGGCCGCCTACGAGCTCGGCTACGAGCTCGATCACCGGCCGGAATGGGTGGCGCTGCCGCTCTCGGGGCTCGAAGATCTCCTCGGGCGCGCCGCTCCCGGCGGCGCGGAGGAGGGAGACGCGGTGAAGAGCAAGAGGGCCACCCCGCGCGCCGCGGCGCCGCGCGCGCCCGCGGCGCCGATCGCCACCCCGCTCCCCACGCCCGCCGTGCTCCACGCCGGCGGCCCCTCCGACGCCGACCTGCACCTGTGGAACGAGGGGACGAACTACCGCGCCTACCGCGCGCTCGGGGCGCACCTCGCGGTCGTGGGCGGCGTGGCGGGGGTCTCGTTCGCCGTCTGGGCGCCCAACGCCGAGCGCGTCTCGGTCATGGGCGACTTCAACGGCTGGGACAAGGAGCGCCACGCGCTCCGGCCGCTCGGCGCCTCGGGCGTCTGGCAGGGCTTCGTCCCCGGCCTCGCGGAGGGGACCGTCTACAAGTACCACCTGCGCTCCCGCCACGCCGGCTACGCCGTGGACAAGGCCGACCCGTTCGCCTTCCGCGCCGAGGTGGCGCCGCGGACCGGCTCGGTCGTGGCGAGCCACGATCACGCGTGGGGCGACGAAGCGTGGATGAGGGATCGCGCGGCGCGCAACGGGCTCGGGAGCCCGATGAGCATCTACGAGGTCCACCTCGGGTCGTGGCGCCGCGTGCCGGAGGAGGGGAACCGGCCGCTCACCTACCGCGAGCTGGCGCCGGCGCTCGCCGACTACGCCGTGGAGATGGGCTTCACCCACGTCGAGCTCCTGCCCGTCATGGAGCACCCGTTCTACGGCTCCTGGGGCTACCAGTGCACCGGCTACTTCGCGCCCACGAGCCGCTACGGCTCCCCGCAGGATTTCATGTACCTCGTCGACACGCTCCACCAGCGCGGGGTGGGCGTCCTGCTCGACTGGGTCCCCTCGCACTTCCCCACCGACGAGCACGCGCTCGCGTACTTCGACGGCACGCACCTGTTCGAGCACGCCGACCCGCGGCAGGGTCACCACCAGGACTGGGACAGCTACATCTTCAACTACGGCCGGAACGAGGTGCGGAGCTTCCTCCTCTCCTCCGCGCTCTTCTGGCTCGACGTCTTCCACGCCGACGGGCTGCGCGTGGACGCGGTCGCCTCGATGCTCTACCTCGACTACTCGCGCAAGGAGGGCGAGTGGGTCCCGAACCGCTTCGGCGGGCGCGAGAACCTCGAGGCGGTCGCCTTCCTGCGGAAGCTCAACGAGGTCGTCTACCAGGAGCACCCGGACGTGCAGACCGTGGCCGAGGAGTCCACCTCCTGGCCCATGGTCTCGCGGCCCACCTGGCTGGGCGGGCTCGGGTTCGGGATGAAGTGGGACATGGGGTGGATGCACGACACGCTCGGCTTCCTGCGCCACGACCCCGTCTTCCGGAAGTACCACCACAACGAGATCACGTTCCGGATGATGTACGCGTTCTCCGAGAACTTCGTGCTCTCGCTCTCTCACGACGAGGTGGTGCACGGGAAGGGCTCCCTGCTCGGGAAGATGTGGGGCGAGGACCGGCAGAAGTTCGCCGGCCTGCGGCTCCTCTACGGCGATCTGTGGGCGCAGCCGGGGAAGAAGCTGCTCTTCATGGGCGGCGAGCTCGCGCAGGGGCAGGAGTGGAGCCACGAGCGGAGCCTCGACTGGCACCTGCTCGGCGACGAGCGCCACGAGGGCGTTCGCGCCTGGGTGCGCGACCTCAACCGCCTCCTCCGCGCCGAGCCGGCGCTCCACCGCCACGACTTCGACCCGGCCGGCTTCGCGTGGGTCGACTGCACCGACGCCGAGTCGAGCGTGCTGACGCTGCTGCGGCACGGCGACGAGGGGGACGCCGACATCCTGGTGGTGCTGAACTTCACCCCCGTGCCACGGGTGAACTACCGGGTCGGAGTGCCGCGCGGCGGCTTCTGGCAGGAGGCGCTCAACGGAGACGCGGTGGTGTACGGCGGGGCGGGTTGGGGGAACCTCGGCGGCGTGGAGGCGGCGCCGGTGGCGGCGCACGGCCGCCCCTGGTCCCTCGTCCTCACCCTCCCGCCCATGGCGGCGCTCTTCCTCCGCGGCGCCGGGTAGCGGCGGCCGCCGCACGCCGCGCTTGCGGCCGGGGCTCCCGCTCGCCTATCTCACTCCTGAGGAGGCCTCGTGTCCGAGCCGTTGCCGCAGCGTGTCGTCGTCGTCCGGGCGGGCGGGGGGCTCTGCGCGCTGCCCGTCGAGGCGGTCGTCGAGACCCGGCGGCCGGCCGCGGTCCGCCCGCTGGCGGGCGCGCCGCCGTGGGTCTCCGGGGTGGGCCTGGTGCGGGGCGCGCCGGCGCCGGTGGTGGACCTGGCGGCGTTCCTCGGGGGGGCCGCGGAGGCCGCGCCGGCGCGCTGGGTGATCCTCCGCTGCGGGGCGCGGGTGGCGGCGCTGGCGGTGCGGCAGGTCGCGGGGGTGCGGGCGCTGCCCGGCGCCGCCGGGGAGCTCCCGCTCCTCTCGAGGGCGGCGGAGGGCGCGTTGGCGTCGCTGCGGGCCCTCGACCGCGAGCTCCTGGTGGTGCTCGAGGCGGGCCGCCTCGTCCCGGACGAGGTGCTGCGCGCGGCGGGAGAGGCGCCGTGACGCTCGGCCTCCGCGGCGACGAGCTGGAGCGGCTGCGGGTCGCGGTGGCGGCCCGGCTCGGGCTCCACTTCGACGACACCAAGCTCGACGACCTCGACGCGGTGGCCGCGAAGCGGCTGGGCGCACTGCGGCACGTGCCGGCCGGCGTCTGGCTCGGGCGCGTCGAGGCGGGCGACCCGGAGGAGCTCGCGTTCCTGGCGGAGCGGCTCACCGTCGGCGAGACCTACTTCTTCCGGAACGGCAACGACCTACGCGCGTTCGCCGAGGTGGTGGTCCCGGCGCGGCTGGCGGCCCGCGACGGGGAGCGGCGGCTGCGCTTCCTGTCGGCCGGGTGCTCCTCGGGCGAGGAGCCCTACACCCTCGCCATGCTCCTCCAGGACGCCCCCGGCCTGGCGGGCTGGGACGTCTCCGTGCGCGGCGTGGACGTGAACCCGGCGGCGCTGGAGCGGGCGCGGGCGGGAAGGTACGGCGAGTGGTCGCTGCGCCAGACGTCGGCGGAGGCGCGCGCGCGGTTCTTCGAGGGGACCGACCGGGAGTTCACCGTCAGGCCCGCGGTGCGGGCGATGGTATCCTTCGACCAGCGGAACCTCGTCGCGGAGGATCCCGCGCTCTGGACCCCCGGGGCGTACGACGCGATCTTCTGCCGGAACGTGACCATGTACTTCGCCCCCGAGGTGAGCCGGCGCGTCGTCGACCGCATCGCCGCGTCCCTGGCGCCGGGCGGCTTCCTGTTCCTGGGGCACGCCGAGACGCTGCGGGGGGTGTCGGGCCGCTTCCACCTGCGGCACTCGCACGACACCTTCTACTACCAGCTGCGCGGCGCGGGCGAGGACGCGGTCTCCGGGGCGGTCGCGCCGCGCCGGGCGCCGGCCGCGGCGCCGCCGCTCGCCGCCGCCCCCGCCGACCCCGGCTGGCCGGAGGCCATCCGCGCCGCCTCGGCGCGCGTGGCGGCGATCACGGGCGGCGCCTCCGCGCCCGGGCACTCGGCCACGCCTCCGCCCCCGGGCGGACCGCTCCAGCTCGCGGCCGCGCTCGACCTCGCCCGGCAGGAGCGCTACGCCGACGCGCTGGCGCTGCTGGCGGCCCGGCCGCTCGAGGCCGAGACCGACCCCGACGCGCTGCTCCTGCGCGCGGTGGTGCTCGCGAGCAGCGGCGACCCCGCGGGCGCCGAGGCCGCCTGCGCCCGGGTCCTCGCGCTCGACGAGCTCTCGGCCGAGGCGCACTACGTCATGGCGCTCTGCCGCGAGCACGCCCGCGACGCCGAGGGGGCCAGGAACCAGGATCACTACGCCCTCTACCTCGACCCGACCTTCGCCCTGCCGCGGCTCCACCTCGGGCTCATGGCGCAGCGGGCTGGCGAGCGCGAGAAGGCGCGCGGCGAGCTCTCGCGGGCGCTGGCCCTGCTCGCCGGCGAGGACGCCTCGCGCGTGCTGCTCCTCGGCGGCGGCTTCAGCCGCGACGCGCTGGCGGAGCTGTGCCGGGCGGAGCTGCGGGCGGCCGGGGGCGAGCCGTGAGCGCGCGCGCGACGCTCGAGGAGCTGCGGGCGGAGTTCGACGCCGCCTTCGACGCTCCGCCGGCGGGCCCCGCTCCGGCCGAGGTCCCGCTGCTCGTGCTGCGGGCCGGCGCGGGCCGCGTGGCGGTGCGGGCGCTCGAGACCGGGGGGCTCGTGGCCTGCGGGCGCATCGAGCCCGTCCCCAGCCGCCGCCGGGAGCTCCTGGGGGTCACGGGCCTGCGCGGGACGCTCCTCCCGGTCTACGGACTGGCGCGCCTGCTCGGGCTGGAAGAAGGGGGCGAGGCGCCGCGGTGGCTGCTCCTCGCCGGCGGGCCGGCGCGGCTCGGGCTCGCCTTCGGGGCGCTCGAGGCGTACCGGCGGGTGCCGGCGGCGGCGCTCGAGGCGGCGCGCGGCGGCGCGGGTCCGCTGCGGGAGCTGGTGCGGCTCGAGGGCGCGGCGGTGCCGGTGGCGAGCCTGCCCGCCTTGCTGCGCGAGATCGGTCTATCTTGACGGCGCCGGGGAGAGACCCCCGGCGCACGGGAGCGAGGGCGCGATGGCGGAGCGGTTCACGTACTCACAGAAGCTGGTCGGCGCGCTGGCCGCGGTGGTGGCCGTCGCGGTGGCGGTGGCCGGGGTGGCGGTCTACGCCCTGCACGACGTGGTGGAGCGCAAGGATCAGGTCATCGACGTCGCCGCCCAGCGCATGGTGGACACCGAGCGGCTGCACGCGCTCCTCCTGCGGAAGGGGGCCGAGGCGCGCGCGTTCCTCATGACCGGCGAGCCGCAGTACCGCGGCAACATGCGCGAGGCGCGCGACAAGTTCCACGACGTCGTGCAGACGCTCGAGCGCGAGGTCCAGACCGACGAGGGGCGCCAGCTGCTGGCGGACATCGGGCGCGCCGAGGACGAGCACCAGCGCGTGGTCGACGCGCTCCTCGCGGCGCGCACCCCGGAGGCGCACCTCGACGCGCTGGCGGTGCGCCTCGAGCGCGAGGTGCGCCCGGCCCGCGCGAGGCTCGAGGAGCTGGTGGACCGCTTCATCGCCCGCGAGGACCGGCTCCTGCGCGAGCAGCGCGCGGCCTCGAGCGAGGCCGCCGCGCGCGCCGTCCGGCTGGTGGTGCTGCTGGCGGCCGGCGGGGTGGCGCTGGCCGCGATCCTGGCGGTGCTGCTGGCGCGGGCCCTCTCCCGCCGCATCTTCGGCGCCGTGCAGCACGTCCAGAGCTCGTCGGCCGAGCTGCAGGCGGCGGCGGGCCAGCAGGCCACCGGTGCCAAGCAGCAGGCGACCGCCATGGCCGAGATCACCACCACCATCAGCGAGCTGCTCGCCACCTCGCGCCAGATCGCGGAGAGCGCGCAGCGGGTGGCGGCGGTCGCCGCCGAGACCGCCGGGGCGGCCCGGGCCGGCGACGCGACGGTGCGCATGGGGCAGGAGTCGATGGGCAGCATCCGGCGCCAGGTCGACCTGGTCGTGAACCACATGCTCGAGCTCGGCCGCAAGTCGCAGCAGATCGGCGGCATCGTGGAGATCATCGACGAGCTGGCCGAGCAGACGAACATCCTCGCCATCAACGCCACCATCGAGGCGGCCGGGGCGGGCGAGGGCGGGCGCCGCTTCGCGGTGGTGGCGGAGGAGATCCGCAAGCTCGCCGACCGCGTCGGCGGCTCGACCAAGGACGTGCGGGCGCTGGTCGACGAGATCCGCTCGGCGGTCAACACCACCGTCATGGCCACCGAGAGCGGCTCGAAGACGGTGGACGCCGGCGCGCGCCAGTTCGCGGAGGTGGCGAGCTCCTTCGGCCACATCGCGCGGCTCGTCGCCACCACCACCGAGGCCGCGCGGGAGATCGAGCTCTCGACGAAGCAGCAGACCACCGCCGTGGAGCAGGTGAACGTCGCCATCTCCAACGTCGCGCAGGCCACCCGGGAGGCCGAGGCCAGCTCCGGCCAGTCGCTCCAGACGGCCTCGCAGCTCGCCTCGATGTCGCGCGACCTGGCGCGCCTGGTGCAGCCGAGGGCCGCCGCGTAGTGGGGCGCGACAAGTACAAGTACTTCCGCGTCGAGGCGCGCGAGCTCCTCGACGGGCTCTCGCGGGGCATCCTGGAGCTGGAGCGCGCGCCGGGCGACCGCGCCGTGGTGGCGCGGCTGCTCCGGCTCGCCCACACGCTGAAGGGCGCCGCGCGCGTGGTGCAGCTGCCCGCCATCGCCGAGCTCGCCCACGCCGCCGAGGATCAGCTCGCTCCCCACCGCGACGAGGGAACGCCGCCGCTCCCGCGCGAGGGGATCGACGCGCTCCTCCGCGCGGTCGACGGCATGGCGGCGCGGCTGGCCGAGGTGGACGCGCCGCCCGCCGCCGCCGCCGCCTCCTCCGCCTCCGCCGCTGCCGGCCCCGGGGCGACGGGCGACGCCGCGGCCGCCGAGGCGCCGCGGCGGGCCGCTGCCGGCGAGCCGCCCTACCAGAGCCTGCGGGTGGACCTGCCGGAGGCGGACGCGCTGCTCGCCTCGGCGCTCGAGGCCGGGGTGCAGGCGGGCGCGCTCCGGCGCGGGCTGGCGGCCCTCGGCCACGCGCGCGAGCTCACCCGCGCGCTGTCCGACCAGCTCGCCCCGCGGCACGGCGAGGCCGAGCCGGCGCCCCCGCCGGCGCGCCTGCGCGGGCTGGTCGACGAGCTGGCGCGCGCGCTCGGGTCGGTGCAGCGGAGCCTCTCGGCGCGGGCGGACCGGGCCGAGCGCGAGATCGCGCAGCTGCGCGGGGCCGCCGAGCGCCTGCGGCTCGTCCCGGCGCGCGCCGTCTTCGGCGCGCTCCAGCGCGCCACCCGCGACGCCGCGCACGCGCTGGGCCGGGAGGTCGCCTTCGAGGCGAGCGGGGGGGAGGTCCGCATCGACGCCCACCTGCTGACGCCGGTCCGCGACGCCCTCCTGCACGCCGTCCGCAACGCGGTCGCGCACGGGATCGAGCCCGCGCCGGAGCGCGCGGCGCGCGGCAAGCCGCCGGCGGGCCGGGTGCGGGTCGAGGTGGAGCGGCGGGGCGCCACCCTCGTCTTCAGGTGCCGGGACGACGGGCGCGGGGTGGACGCCGAGGCGGTGCGCGCCGCGGCGGTGCGGAAGGGGCTGGCGACGCCGGCCGAGGCGCCCGCGCTCGCGCCGGCGGCGCTGGCGGCGCTCCTCCTGCGCGGCGGCCTCTCCACCAGCCCGGCCGTGAACGACCTCGCCGGGCGCGGGGTGGGGCTGGACGTGGTGCGCGACAGCGCGACGCGGCTCGGCGGCACCGCCAGCCTGGAGAGCGAGCCCGGGCGCGGCGCCACCCTCGAGCTGGCGGTGCCCCTCTCGCTCTCGTCGGTGCGCGCGCTGCACGTCGAGGCGGGCGGGGCGGTGGCGTCCGTGCCGCTCGAGGCGGTCGAGCGTACCGTGCACGTCTGGCCGGAGCGGCTGGCGCAGGGGCCCGGCGGCGCGGGCCTCTCCCACGAGGGCGAGGTGCTCCCGTTCCTGCCGCTCGGCCGCCTGCTGCGCGACGGCGGCGCGGAGCGGCCGCGGCGGGCCTTCGCGGCCCTCGTGGTGCGCGCCGGGGGCGAGCGCGTGGCGCTGGGCGCGGACCGGCTGCTCGGCACCTCGGAGATCGTGGTGCACCCGGTCCCGGAGCACGCGCGCGCGGAGCCCTTCGTGCTGGGCGCGGCGCTCGACGGCGAGGGCCAGCCGCGGCTGGTGCTCGACCCCGCCGGGCTGGCCGCCGCGGCGCGCGCCGCCGCGCCGCCCCCCGCGCCGCGCCGCGCCCGCGCGCCGGTGCTGGTGGTGGACGACTCGCTCACCACCCGCATGCTGCAGCAGAGCATCCTGGAGTCGGCCGGCTACGAGGTCGAGCTGGCGGTCTCTGCGGAGGAGGCGCTCGACAAGGCGCGGCGGCGCCGCTTCGGGCTGTTCCTGGTGGACGTGGAGATGCCGGGGATGGACGGGTTCGAGTTCGTGCGCACCACCCGCGCCGACCCCGCGCTCGCCGTCACGCCGGCCATCCTCGTCACCTCGCGCGCGGCGCCCGAGGACCGGCGGCGCGGGCTCGAGGCGGGCGCGCGCGCCTACGTGGTGAAGTCCGAGTTCGACCAGCAGAAGCTGCTGGCCCAGATCGAGGAGCTGCTCGCGTGAGCCCCCGGATCCGCGTCCTCGTCGCCGAGGACTCCCTCACCATCCGCAAGCGCCTGGTGGAGGTGCTGGCGCAGGATCCCGAGATCGCGGTGATCGCCGAGGCGGAGGACGGCAAGCAGGCCATCGAGCTGTGCGAGCGGCTGCGGCCGGACGTGGTGACGCTCGACATGATGATGCCGGTCATGACCGGCGTGGCCGCCGCCGAGCACATCATGGCGTACTGCCCGACGCCGATCCTGGTGGTGTCGGCCTCGACCAACCGCGGCGAGCTCTACCGCACCTACGACGCGCTCGCCGCCGGCGCCATCGACGTGCTGGACAAGCCCCGCGGCGACGAGCTCGACGGCGACTGGGAGGCGCGGCTGCGCGCCACCGTGAAGCTCGTGGCGCGCATCAAGGTCATCACCCACCTGCGCGGCCGGTTCAGCGGCAGCGCGCGCGGGCGGCCGGCGGCGACGCCGGTCTTCCCCTCCGCCGGGCGGCCGCCGCTCGAGGTGCTCGCGCTCGGGGGCTCGACCGGCTCGCCGGGCGCGGTGGTGGAGATCCTGCGCGCGCTGCCGCGCGGCTTCCGACTGCCGGTGCTGCTCGTCATCCACATCAACGAGCCGTTCGGGAAGGCGTTCGCGGAGTGGCTCGACGCGCAGCTCTCGGTACGCGTCCGCTACGCGCGGGACGGCGAGCGCCTGGCGCCGGGCGCCGGGGTCCTGATGGCGCCGCCCGGCCGGCACCTGGTGGTCGAGCGCGGGGCGCTCCGCCTCGACGACGGGCCCGAGCGGCTCTCGTGCAAGCCCTCGGTCGACGTCCTGTTCGAGTCGCTGGCGCGCGCGCTCGGGCCGGCGGCGCTGGGGTGCCTGCTCACCGGGATGGGCAAGGACGGCGCCGAGGGGCTCCTGGCGATGCGCCGCGCCGGCGCGGCCACCGTGGCGCAGGACGAGGCCACCTCGGTCGTGTTCGGCATGCCGCGCGAGGCCATCCTGCTCGGGGCCGCGGAGCGCGTCCTCCCGCTGCAGGAGATCGGGCCGGCGCTGCTCGAGGCGGCGCGGCCGGGGGGCGGCGCGTGATCCCCGTCCTCGTGGTCGACGACAGCCTGACCGTCCGGATGGACCTGCAGGAGGCGTTCTCCGCCGCCGGGTTCGCGCCCGAGCTGGCGGCCGGCGCCGGCGAGGCGCGCGCCGCGCTGGCCCGCCGCCGGTTCGCGCTGGTGGTGCTCGACGTGCTCCTGCCGGACGGCGACGGGCTCGAGCTGCTGGCGGAGATCAAGTGCTCCCCTGACCACGGCGAGACGCCGGTCATGCTGCTCTCCAGCGAGGCCGAGGTGCAGCACCGCATCCGCGGGCTGCAGACCGGCGCCGACGAGTACGTGGGGAAGCCCTACGACGCGAGCCTGCTCGTGGCCCGCGCCCGCGAGCTGGTGCGGCGGACCGGCTCGGACGAGCCGGCGCCGCCGCGCCGCCCGGTGCTCGTCATCGACGACAGCGCCACCGCCCGCGAGGCGCTCCGGGCCGCGCTGGAGGGGGCCGGCTTCACGGTGGTGACCGCCGACTCCGGCGGGGAGGGGCTGCGGGCGGCGGCCGACCGCCGCCCGAGCGCGGTGGTGGTGGACGGGGTCATGCCGGGGATGGACGGCGCGACCTTCATCCGGCGGCTCCGCGGCGACGCCGTGCTGCGCACCACCCCGTGCATCCTCCTCACCGCCGCCGGCCCGGAGGGCGAGGTGCGCGCGCTCGAGGCGGGCGCCGACGCCTACGTAGCGAAGGGCGAGGGCTCCGACCCGCTGGTGCTGGCCCGGCTGGAGGCGCTGCTGCGCGGGGCGCGTCCGCCGGCGGAGCTGGGGACGGCGGGGGCGCTGGCCCCGAAGCGCATCCTGGCGGTCGGGCTGGGGGCGCCGCCGGCCGAGGCGGCGCTGGAGGAGCTCCGGGGGGAGGGGCACGACGTCGCCGTCGCCACCTCGCTGCAGGACGCGCTCGACCTCCTGGCGGTGGACCGGGTGGACGGCATCGTGCTCGACGCCACGCCCTCGCTGGCGGCCGCGCTGGAGGCGAGCCGGCGCACCCAGGCCGACCCGGCGCGCCGCGAGCTGCCGCTCGTGCTGTTCGGGCCGCGCGACGAGCACGAGGCCATGGCGGCGGCGGTGGAGGCCGGCGCCGACGACTACGTCTCGACGGCGCGCGGGCTGACCGTGCTGCGCGCGCGGGTCCACGCGCAGCTCCGGCGCAAGCAGTACGAGGACGAGAACCGCGCCCGCGAGGCCTTCGCCCGCAACGCCGCCATCCTCGAGACCATCGCCGACGCCTTCTTCGCGGTGGACCGCGCCTGGCGCCTCGTCTACCTGAACCGCACCTTCGAGGAGCTGCTCGGCGCGCGGCACGACGCGCTGCTGGGCGCGGATCTCTGGTCGAGCTGCCAGACGCTGTGCGGCCCCGCCGCGGAGCACGAGCTGCGGCGGGCCGCCGAGGAGCACGCCCCCATCACCTTCGAGACGCGCGCCGGCGAGCGGTGGTTCGAGGTGCGCGCCTTCCCGCACCAGGGCGGGCTCTCCGCCTACCTGCGCGACGTGACCGAGCGCCGCCGCTCGCAGGAGGTGCAGGCGCACCTGCTCGGCATCGTGGGCCACGACCTGCGCACCCCCCTCACCGCGCTCAGCGCCTCGGCGGCGCTGGTGCTGCGCGACCGCGCGCTGCCGGAGCGCCACCGCCGCGCCCTCGAGCGCGTGACGAGCGGCGCCGCGCGCATGTCGCGCCTCATCAGCGATCTGCTCGACTACTCGCGGGCGCGGCTGGGCCAAGGGTTGCCGGTGTCGTTCCGGCCGGCCGACCTCGATACCCTCTGCCGCGAGGCGGTCCACGAGGTCGAGGCCGCCCACCCCGGCCGCACCGTCGTCTACCAGCCGCAGGGCGACGGCTCGGGCGTGTTCGACCCCGACCGCATGCAGCAGGTGGTGATGAACCTCCTCACCAACGCCGTGCGCTACGGCGCCCCCGGCACGCCGGTGGCGCTGGCCTGGCGCGGGCAGGGCGAGGAGCGGATCCTCTCGGTGCACAACGAGGGCACGCCCATCCCGCCGCGGCTGCGCGAGCACCTCTTCGAGCCGTTCAAGCGCGGCGACGGGGCCGGGAACTCCTGGGGCGGCGTCGGGCTCGGGCTCTACATCGTGGGCGAGATCGTCCGGGCGCACGGCGGGCGCGTGGTGGTGCGCTCCGACGAGGCCACCGGCACGCTCTTCGAGGTGACCTTCCCGGCCCGGCCGCCGGCGCGCGCCGCGCCGCGCGCGGGGCCCTGACGGCCGGGCGGCTACCCGCCGCGGCCGCCGCGGATGTACGTGTGCAGCTGCTCGATGAGGAAGCGGTTGTCCTCGAGCATGAGCGACAGCACGTCGAGCATGGAGATGACCCCGATCGCCTCGCCGTCGCTCTTCACCAGCAGGTGCCGCGTCTGGTGCGCCTGCATGAGGTGCGCGGCGTCCCGCTCGGTGGTGGTGGGCGTCACCGCCGGCCGGTCCGCGCGCATGACCTCGCCGAGCGGCTTCTGCAGGCTCTCGCCCTTGGCCATGACGCCGTAGACGAGGTCGCGCTCGGTGACGAGGCCGACGAGCTTGCCGTCGCGCCGCACGCCGACCGAGCCGATGCGCCGCGCCTCCATGAGGTGGGCGGCGTCGGCGCAGGTCGTGGACGCGTCGAGGGCGATGACGTCGCGCTTGATGTACTTCTCGATGCTGGGCATGGATCCTCCGGGGCCGCGCATCTTACGCGACCCGCGCCCCGCGTGTCGCGGCGGGGTGTCGCGGCGCCGGGGGGCGGCCGCTCGGAGGCCGGGCAGGCGTCCCGACCGCGCCGGGGCGGTGAGCTTTGGCCCCGCCGTGGGCAAGCTCTCCCGAGGCGCCGCGCACCGCGGCGCCTCAGCGCCATGCCCGAGCCCGCGCCCACCGTGCGTCGCCGCGCCGTCGAATGGGCGCTCCACCTCGCGGGCGCCTACGCGGCCTGGCTCGCGTTCACCCAGCGGCTCGCGCCCTCCGAGCTCGCGGTCGGCGCGGGCGCGGCGCTGCTGGCCGCGGTCGCCTCGCGCCTCGTCTGGTCGCGCAACGGCGCCACCTTCGCCGGGGCGGGCCGGTGGCTCCTCGCCGGCTGGCAGGTCGCGCCCTACGCCTTCACCGGGACGGTCGAGATCCTGCGCGTCCTGGCGCGCCAGCTCGGCGGGCGGCCGGCCCCCTCGCTGCTCCTCGCGGTCCGGTTCGACGCCGGCGGTCCGGGCCCGCGCGAGCAGGCGCGCCGCGCCCTCGCGGTCGCCTACACCACCATGACCCCGAACTTCATCGTGCTCGGGGTGGACGCGGAGCGCGGGCTCCTCTGGTTCCACCAGCTCGAGCGGAGCGAGGTGCCCGACATGACCCGGCGGCTGGGGGCGCGGCCGTGATCTTCCGGCTCGCCGCCGCCGGCCTCTTCCTGGCGCTGCTCGGGCCGGTGGTGGTCGTGCTGCGGGGCGACCCGGTCGACCGCGCCGCCGGGCTGCAGATGGCGGGGGTGATCCTGACGCTCCTCCTGCTCGCCCTGGCGCAGGCCTTCGGGCCGGCCGCGTTCCAGGACCTGGCCCTCACCCTGGGGGTGATGTCCTTCGGCGGCGGCCTCGTCTTCGCGCGCTTCCTGGAGCGGTGGCTGTGAGCTGGGGCGCGCTCCAGCACGGGCTCGCGGCGCTCCTGGCCGGCGCCGCCGTGCTGCTCACGCTCGCCTGCGCGCTCGGGCTGGCCGTGATGCGCGACCCGTGGCAGCGGCTCCACTTCGTGGCGCCGCCCTCGACGCTGGGCGCGGCGCTGCTCACCGGCGCCATCGCGCTCGAGGCGGGCCCGCTCGCGGCGGTGAAGCCGCTCCTCGTCACCGCGCTCCTGACGGTGCTGAACGGGGTGGTGACGCACGCGCTGGCGCGCGCCGCCTTCGTGCGCCAGCACCGGCGCTGGCCGCCGGAGCGGGAGGAGGGCGCGTGATCGAGGCGCTCCGGATCGCCGTGCTCGTGCTGGCCGCCGCCGTGGGGACCGGGGTGGTGCTCACCCGCGAGCCGCTGGCGCAGGCGCTCGTGGTGAGCCTCTTCGGGCTCGTGCTGGCGCTGCTCTTCTTCCTGCACCAGGCGCCGGACGTGGCGCTCTCGCAGCTCGTGGTGGGGGCGGTGGCGCTGCCGCTCGTCATCCTGCTCTCGCTGGCGAAGATCCGGCGCGACGCGGAGCGCCACCGGCGCGAGCGCACCGGCGGGGCGGCGCGGTGAGCGCGCGCGGGCGCGCGGCCGTGCTGTGGGCGGGGCTCCTGGTCCTCGCCGCCGCGCTCGCCGCCGGCCTGGCGCGCCTGCCGCCCGCGGGGGAGGGGGCGAGCGCCTACGGCGATCTCCTGGCGCGGCGGTCCGCGCCCGAGCGGAGCGCCGGGGACGCGGTGGCGGCCGTCAACTTCGACTACCGCGGCTTCGACACGCTCGGCGAGGAGCTCATCCTCTTCACGGCGGTCGCGGGCGCGGGCCTCCTGCTCCGGCAGGGCCCGCGCCGCGAGGGCCACGCGGAGGAGCGCGACCGCGCGGCCGGCCGGCGGCCGCCCCCCACCAGCAGCGCGGTGCGCGTGCTCGGCGGGGGGCTCGCGGGCGCCGGCGTCTGCCTCGGCCTCTACCTCGCCACCCACGGGCAGGTCTCGCCCGGCGGCGGGTTCCAGGGCGGGGTGGTGCTCGCGACGGTGCCGCTCTCGGTCTACCTCGCGATGGAGGCGGACGTCTTCCGCCGGATCGCGCCGCGCCTGCTGGTCGCGATCGGCGAGGGCGCCGGGATCGGCCTCTACGCCGCGACCGGGCTCCTCGGGCTCCTCGCCCGCCGGGCCTACCTCGAGAACGTGCTGCCGGCCGGGCAGATCGGGGACGTGCTCTCGGCCGGCACCATCCTCCCGCTCAACCTGGCGGTGGCGCTCGCGGTCGCCGGCGGGCTCCTGCTCCTCCTCACCGTCTTCCTGGCCGAGGCGCTCGAGGAGCGGCTGGAGGGGGGCTGGTGACGCTCGCGGGCGCCGCCGGAGCGCTGCCGTGGGCCGCCGCCGCCTGGCTCCTGCTCTGCGGCGTGTGGGGCGTCGCGACCAGCAAGAACCTGGTCCACCTGGTGGTGTGCCTCTCGGTGGTGCAGAGCTCGACCTACCTCGTGCTCCTCGGCGTGGGCTGGCGGCGCGGCGGGGCGGCGCCGCTCACGCTGCCGTCCGACGGCTACCCCCCGCCCGGCGCGCCGCTGGTGGACCCCATCGTGCAGGCGCTCATGCTGACCGACGTGGTGGTAGGGGCGACGGTGACGGCGCTCCTGCTCGCGCTGGTGGTGAAGGCGCACGCCGCCGCGCACTCGCTCCACCCCGACCGCCTGACGCGGCTCAGGGGCTAGCCGCGCCATGGAGCGGCTGGCGCCGCTGGCGGTGGTCCTCCCGGTGCTCGCGGCGGCGCTCCTCGCCGCCGTCGGCCGCCACCTGCCGCGCTGGGCCCGCGACGCCGTCGCGCTCCTGGCGCTCCTCGCGGCGGGCGCGCTCGCGGCCGCGTGCGCCTGGCGCGGCCGGGAGGACCTGGTCGTCTCGTGGCTGGGCGGCTGGAGGCCGCGGGGCGGGATCGCGGTGGGGGTGGCCCTGGCGGTGGACCCGGTCGGCGGGGGGCTCGCGGCGCTCTCCTGCGGCCTCGGGGCGGCCGCGCTCGTCTTCTCCTTCCGCTACTTCGACTCGGCCGAGGGGCACTTCCACGTCCTCCTGCTCGTCTTCGTCGCGGCGCTCACCGGCTTCGGCCTCACGGGCGACCTCTTCAACCTGTTCGTGTTCTTCGAGCTCATGAGCGTCTCCGCCTACGCGCTCGCCGGCTACAAGACGGAGGAGCCGGCGGTGGTGCAGGGGGCGCTCCACTTCGCGGTGGTGAACACGCTCGGGGCCACGCTGGTGCTCTTCGGGCTCTCCCTCCTCTACGGCGCCACCGGCGCGCTCTCGCTGGCGCAGCTCACGGTCGCGGTCCCGGGGGCGCCCCGGCCGGTGACGCTGCTCGCCTTCGCCCTGCTCGCCACCGGGTTCCTGGTGAAGGGGGCCGCCGTCCCGTTCCACTTCTGGCTGGCCGACGCGCACGCCGTGGCGCCCACCCCGGCCTGCGTCCTCTTCTCCGGGGTCATGGTGGAGGCGGGCCTCTACGCCGTCATGCGGCTCGCCGCGACCGCCTTCCACGGCCTCCTGCCGCCGGGCGGCCACGCCCTGGGGGCGGCGCTGCTCGGGCTCGGGCTCCTCACGGCCTGGGTGGGCGCGGCGCTCGCCTTCGCGCAGCGGCACCTGAAACGCCTCCTCGCCTTCTCGACCGTCTCCCACGGCGGCCTGCTCCTCGCCGCGCTCTCGCTCGCCACCCCGGGCGGCTACGCCGCGGCGGCGGTGTATGCGCTCGGCCACGGGCTCGTGAAGGGCGCCCTCTTCCTCGGCGCCGGGATGGTGCTGCACCGGCTGCGCTCGGTGGACGAGGTGGCGCTGCGCGGGCGCGGGCGGCGCCTCGCCGTCCCGGCGGTGGTGCTCGGCGCCGGCGGGCTGGCGCTCGCCGGCGCGCCGCCCTTCGCGCTCTTCCGCGGGGACGCGCTGCTCGACGAGGCGCTGCGCGCCTCCGGCCACCAGGCGCTGGCTTGGCTCTTCACGCTGGCCGCGGCGGTGACCGGGGCGGCCGTGCTGCGCGCGGCGCTCCGCATCTTCGCCGGGCTGGGGCCGCGCGAGCCCGACGCGCCCGAGACCGGCGGGGAGACGTCGGAGGCGCCGGAGACGCGCCCCTCCCGCGAGCGGATCCCGCTCACCATGTCCTTGCCGGCGCTCCTCCTCCTCGGCTTCGGGCTCGCCGCCGGGCTGTGGCCCGGACTGGGCGAGGGGGCGCGCGCGGCCGGGGCGCGCTTCGCCGACGGCCCCGGCTACGCCGCGCGCGTGCTGCAGGGCACCCCGCTCCCCCCGGTGTCCCGCACCCTGGAGGCGCCGCTCGGGCCGGCCGCCGCGCGAGGCGGAGCGTTCGCGGCGGGCGCGCTGGCGCTGGCGCTGGCCGTGCTCCTGCGACGGCGGCTGCCGGAGCGGCTGCGCGCCGCCGTCGCCGCCGCCTGGGGGCCGGCGATCCGGGCGCTGCGGCAGCTGCACGGCGGGCGCATCGGCGAGTCGGTCGCCTGGCTCGCGCTGGGCGCCGCCGCGATCTCCGCGGCGGCGCTCGCGCTCGGGTAAGCGACCTACGGACTCGCGCCCGGCGCCTGGGGCGGGGTGGCCGGCGCGGGCGGGGTGGCGGGCGTCGGGGCGATCCCGCCGGGCGCGCCGACACCGCTCGCGCCGCCGACGCCCACGCCGCCGGTGCCCCCGGCGCCGACGCCGCTGCTCCCCGGCGCCCCGGCGGTGCCGGTGGAGGTCGTGCCCGGCGTCCCGCCGATCGTGTTCATCCCTCCGTACGAGCCGGCGCCCCCGTCGAGGGTCCCGACGCCCGCGGCCGTCCCGGTGCCGGTCGCGCCGGGGCTGGTGCTCGTGCCGGTGCCGGTGCCCACGCCGCCGGCGGCCGTCCCGGGCGCGGCGGTCGCTCCGGCGCCGCTCGTGGCGGGCCCCGCGCCTGGGGTCGTCACGCTGCCCATCGGCTGCCCGGACTGCCCCGCCGTCTGCGCCCAGGCGGGGGCGGCCGCCGCCAGGCCCGCAGCCGCCAAGCCCACTCCGATCGCCCGACGCCTCATGGCCTGGGCCTCCCCTGCTCCTGCTGCACCTTCAGTCCGTACGGGAGGTTCGCCCGGCTGGCGCCGGCTTGCCCGCCCGCCCACTCCAGTTCCGGCGCCTGCTGCACCCGCGCCGAGCGCACGTCCGCCGCGCTCGTGCTGCGGACCTGGTCGCCGGACTTCCACGCCTGGTACGACGCCCCGCCGCCCGCCGAAGCCGCCTCGCCGTAGGAGGCCGCCGCGGAGGGTGCCCGGAGGCGGCCGAACCCGCCCAGGCGCAGCTCGCCCCGGCGGTCGGGGGCGGCGCCGGCCGCGCCCAGCATGCCGAGCCCGCGCTCGAACCGGGGCGGCTGCTGCTGGGCCGAGGCGGCCCGCTCGGCCTCCGGGCCCGCGCTCTTCGTCGCGGGCGGCTGCCCGCCCGTCCACCCGGCGCCTGCGCCGCGCGCCTCCCCGCTCGCCGCGGCGGCCCAACCCGCCACGATGAGCGCCGTCCACCACCTCGCCTGGGTCATGGCTCCCCCCGAGGGATCGTACGCACCGGCCCTGCCGGCGGCACGGCCGGGGAGGGGTCAGCGCGAGGGGCCGCGCGGGCGGCGCGGTCAGAGCGGCAGCGTGAAGGTGAGCGCGAGCACCGTGTCGGGCGCGTTCTCGTTGTAAAACCAGGAGCGGGCGCCGCGCGGGTTCGAGCCGGGGGTGAAGTCCTCGGAGAAGGAGAGGGTGAGCTCCCGCCAGCGCAGGCCGAAGGAGACCTGGTTGTGCGGCCGGAAGAGCGCCGCGTAGGCCGACGAGATGTAGGCGTCGTCGCTCCCGCCGTCGAGCGAGGTCCAGCCGCCCTCCATGAGCGCCGAGAGGTAGCGGTCCTCGGCCAGCAGGGTCACCGGCCCGAGCAGCACCGCGAGCGAGAGGTCGACGCCGGCGTGGAAGGTGCGGGGCTGCAGCGCCACCGACGAGGCGAGCGCCGAGGTCGCGGTGCCGAAGAGCATCCCGTGCAGCACCGCCCAGCGGGTGAGCTCGAACGACCCGAGCAGCGCCACGCCCGCGTCGAAGCCGCCCGACCCGCCCGCCTGCGCCAGCGAGCCGGTGGGGAGCTTCAGGTCGAGGCGGGCCGAGATCCCCCAGGCCGGCGCCTCGGGCGGAGAGCCGCGCGCCTCGGCCCGGCCGCCGGAGGCGAGCAGCGCCTGCGTCGCGAGCACGAGGTCGCCGGCCGAGAACCGCCCGGACTCCAGGTCGAGCGCGCGCGGCCCCCCCGGCTCCAGGAGGCGCAGGTGGATGTGGTCGCGCGGGTAGAGCTGGCGCTGGAAGTTGTAGGCACCGACGAGGCCGTGCCACGCCTCGATGCCCCCGTCCTCGAAGCCGCCCCAGAACGCGGTGGCGCGCCAGCCGAGGGTGGTGGTGAGCCGCTCCCGGAAGCCGCCCGGCGCGAGGAGGGTCCAGGGCAGCCGGACCGAGAGGACGAGGGCGTCCGCCTCGACGTCGTTCTGCACCGCCACCACCCGCCCGCCGCGGCCGAAGAGCGCCGGGACGGACCAGCTGTTGGCGCTCTCGAGCCGCGCCGAGAGCGACGGCGTGCCCACCGCGCGCGCGTCCGAGAGCGGCGGGTCGAGGAAGAGCTGCCGGAACGGGCCGGGCGTGCCGAGCCCGAGCGGCGCGGCGCCGAAGGACGCGCCCGCGGCGGCGGGCGGAAGCTCGGCCGCGGCGGGCGCGGCCGGCGCGACGGCCACCAGGGCGGCGAGGAGCGGGAGGAGGAGGCGCACGGGCGTCGAGCCGACCACCAACCGGCCTTCGAAGCAAGACCGCGGGCGGCCGCTCGCCCGCCTGCCCGCGCGCTCGCGAGGCGGTCGCTCCTCCCGCGGGGCTTGCACCCAAGGTGACACGCTCCCGTCACCTCGGCGTCGCACGCGATGTGAATAGGTCGGTGGGAAAGGTGGATAACCCGTGGGAAATCGGCTTCCACACACCCACGGTCCGGCCACGATCCGGTATCGCTTGTCTGCAATGGCCCACATGGGTCTGCCCCGAACGCGGTGCGCAATCCCGCGCCATACCTCCGCTTTGCGGAGGCTCGGGGGACCTGGGGGTTGGGCTTCGGCCGGGCCTACCTCCGGGGAGGAGGTGGGGAGGACGCGCACGCGGGCTACGGCACCTCGAGCCCGAGCCGCGCCGCGTCCTCCGGCGTGTTCACGTTCTCGAAGGCGCGCCCCTCCGGATCGACCTCGCGCCAGGACTCCTCCGGCACGAGCCGGGCGCCGACCGCGGTGGCGAGCTGCCACATCGAGGGCTGGCCCTGACGGAGGAGCCGGTCGATCTCCGGCAGGCAGGCGGTGGACCAGAAGGCGTGGAGCGGCTGCAGCCGTCCGCGCCACACGACCGCCACCGCCGGCGCGCCCTCGCGCCGCGCGGCGAGCCAGGCGATCTGCGCCGCGTCGAGGAAGGGCATGTCGCAGGCCGCCGTGAACACCCAGCGCGTGCGCGCGGCGGAGAGCGCCGCGTGCAGGCCGCCGGGCGCGCCGCGGCCTGGGAGCAGGTCGGGCGTGGCCCGCACCGGGAGCGCGGCATAGGGCGCGGCGTCGTTCGCGACCAGCACGGACTCCGCGAAGAGGCCGTCGAAGACGCGCAGCGCGCGGGCGACGAGCGGCTCGCCGCCGAGCCGGAGGAGGCCCTTCGCGGCGCCGCCGAGGCGGCTGCCCTGGCCGCCGGCCACGAGCGCGCCGGTGCAGTCGGGCAGTCGAGGGCGGTGAGGCTTTGGCGCCATGCGGCACAGTCTACGCCGGACGGAGCGGCGGAACGCCTGGAGGCTCGCCCTCGATTGCGATATGTAGGGCGCCCCCAACGACGGGAAGGAGCGCGAGCAGGATGCCTGGCGACGACACCACGAGGACCACGCAGGAGCATGGCGCAGCCGCCGAGGGCACGCTCATGGCGGGCAAGCGCGCGCTCATCACCGGCGTCGCGAACGACCGGAGCATCGCGTGGGCCATCGCGCAGGCGTTCCAGCGCCAGGGCGCGGAGCTCGCCTTCACCTACCCGGGCGAGGCGATGGGCAAGCGGGTCATCCCGCTCGTGCAGCCGATGGCGAAGGCCATCCTCGACTGCGACGTGCAGAGCGACGAGCAGATCGCCCGCAGCGCCGAGGAGATCGCGCGCGTCTGGGACCGCATCGACGTGCTGGTGCACTCGATCGCCTACGCGCCGCGCGAGGCGCTGGGGGGCCGCTTCACCGACGTCACCACCCGCGACGCCTGGCGGACCGCCCTCGAGGTGTCGGCCTACTCCCTGGTGGCGCTCTCCCGCGCCTACAAGCCGCTCATGAAGCCGGGCGCGAGCATCATCACCATCAGCTACTTCGCCGCCGAGAAGGTGGTCACGAACTACAACGTGATGGGCGTCGCCAAGGCCGCGCTCGAGTGCAGCGTGCGCTACCTGGCGCAGGACCTCGGGCAGGACGGCATCCGGGTGAACGCCATCAGCGCCGGGCCGCTCAAGACGCTCGCCGCCGCCGGGATCAAGGGCATGCGCGCCATGCTGGGCGAGAACGCCGAGAAGACGCCGCTCCGCCGCAACATCGACCACGAGGACGTCGGCGGCGCGGCCGTCTACCTCTGCTCGGACCTCGCCAAGAACGTGACCGGCGAGACGCTCCACGTCGACGCGGGCCAGAACATCATGGCCGGCGTCAGCATGCAGTAGGTAGAGTGCGCGCCGCATGCACCGCGCGGCGCGCTACCTCCTCGTCGCCTCCGCCCTGGCCGGGGTGGCGGGGGCGCTGCTCCTCTTCAGCACCTTCCGCGATCCGTGCGGCGGCCTCCTGCGCCGCTACGTGGCGACCTACGACGCCGCCAAGGCGCCGTGCCACGCGGACGCCGACTGCGTCTTCGACCCGCTGCCGCCGGGGGGCCCCGGCCTGTGCGACCGCGCCCGCGCCGCCTCGAGCGCGCGCGCGCCGTTCGAGGCGGTCGAGGCGCGGTGGACGGCGCGCGGCTGCCCCGCGCCGGGCGCCGCCTGCCCGCCCATCGCCGGCGCGCGCTGCCAGCAGGGGCGCTGCGTCACCGCGCTGGCGCGCTGAGCCGGCTCGGCCGCGTCAGACGAACCGGCCGCGCCGGCTCGCCTCGCCCACGAACGGGTTCGCCCGCCGCTCGTCGCCGAGCAGGCCCGAGGGCCCGTGCCCGGGGTAGAAGCGCACGTCGTCGCCGAGCGGGAAGAGCTTCTCGCGGATGGAGCGCTCGAGCGCCTCGAAGTCGCCGCCGGGGAGGTCGGTCCGGCCCACCGAGCCGGCGAACAGGGTGTCGCCCGCGAAGAGCACCCGCGCCTCCTCGAAGAAGAGGCAGCACGAGCCGGCCGAGTGGCCGGGGGTGTGGAGGATGCGGCCCGCCTGTCGCCCCAGCGCGAACGGCTCGCCGTCCTGGTGGTGGTGGCCGACCTGGGGAGGCTCGGCGAGCCCCTCCTCCTCGAACCCGAACATGGCGGCCTGCTGGGGCAAGGCCTCGAGCCAGGGGACGTCGGCCGGGTGGATCTGGCAGGGCGCCCCGAGCCGCTTCATGGCGGCGGCGCAGCCCGCGGCGTGATCGATGTGCCCGTGGGTGAGCAGGATCCTGCCGACGCGGAGCCCTCCGGGCTCACGCAGCGGCAGGATCCGATCGAGCTCGCCCCCGGGATCGACGAGCGCCGCCTCACCCGTCTCGCTGTCGCCGACGAGGTAGGTGTTCTCGGCGAACGGGCCGACGACGGCGTGCCGGACGACGAGCAACGGCTAGTAACTAAAGCTCTGGCCGCAGCCGCAGGTGTTCCGAGCGTTCGGGTTCACGAACTTGAACCCCGCGCCCTGGAGGCCGACCACGTAGTCGACCGTGACCCCCTGCAGGTACATCGAGCTCATCGGATCGACGTAGAGCTTGAGCCCGTCCTGCTCGTAGACCGCGTCGCCGTCCTTCTCGGCGTTCTCGAAGTCCATCGAGTACTGGAACCCCGAGCAGCCCCCGCCCACGACGCCGATGCGGATGCCGTAGCCGGTGAGGTTCTCGCGCGTCATCGCGTCCCGCACCATCTCGACCGCCTTGGCCGTGAAGTGGAGCGGGCTGCCCGTGGCCGGCTCGGCGGGGGCGCTGCGGGTGGTCGGGTTGACGAGGGTGGTCTCCATGCCTTCTCCGTTCAGGTTGGCCTTGATGGCGCGCAAGGAATCTAACAGGCGGCCCAGACCGCTTCAATGTAGCGCGCGTCCCCGGCAGGTCGTCAGCCCGAGCGGCCGGCGAGGTGGCGCCCGCCGTCCACCGGGAGCACCGCGCCGGTGACGAAGGGCGCGTCCGCCAGGTACCGGACGGCCGCCGCGACGTCGCCAGGCGTGCCCGCGCGGCCGAGCGGGATGCGGCGCGTGAGCTCCCGGCGCTGGCTCGCCGGGTAGCGCTCCGGCCAGAGGACCGTCCCCGGCGCGACGGCGTTCACGCGCACCTTCGGCGCCAGCTCGAGCGCCAGGCACTCGGTGAGGCGCACCAGCGCCGCCTTGGAGGCCGCGTAGGCGGCGAAGCCCTTCCAGGCCACGAGCCCGCCGCCGACGTCCGCCACGTTGACGATGGAGCCCGCGCTCCGCCGCAGGAGGGGAGCCAGCGCGCGGGCGAGGAGCAACGGCGCGCGCGCGTTGAGGTCCATCTGCGCGTCGAAGGCCGCCGCGTCGGTGGCCGCGAGCGGCCGGGCCTCGAAGGCGGCCGCCGAGCAGACGAGGAGATCGAGCCGGTCGAACCGCGCGCGGAAGGCGCGCGCCAGCGCGTCCGGCCCGGTGGGCAGGGCCAGGTCGGCCTGGAGCGGCACGAGCGGCGCGCGGGGCCGGTGCGCGTGGTAGTGCGCCGCCACGCGCCAGCCCTGGCGCGCCAGGTCCCGGGCGATGGCCTCGCCCACGCGCACGCCGGCGCCGGTGACGAGCGCGACGCGCCTCACCGCCGCGCCCTCGGGTCCCAGATCGGCTCCGGCACCCCGGCGCGCCGGTTGGCGGCGCGGGCGGCGACGAAGAGGAAGTCCGACAGCCGGTTCAGGTAGGCGAGCACCTCCGCCGCCACCGGCTCGTGGTGGTGGAGCGCCACCACCCGCCGCTCGGCGCGCCGGCAGACGGCGCGCGCGACGTGGAGGTCGGCCGCCAGCGGCGCGCCGCCCGGGAGGACGAAGTGGCGGAGCGGGGCGAGCTCCCCCTCCAGCCGGTCGACGGCCGCCTCCAGCGCCGCCGTCCAGGCCGGATCGAGCGGCGGCAGCGCGGCGCGCGCCTTGGCGGCGGCCGGGGGCGTCGCCAGGGCGGCACCCAGCGTGAAGAGCTGGTCCTGGATGGCGGCGAGCAGCGCGCCCAGGTCCGCGTCCGCGCCCCGCGCCCGCGCGGCGCCGAGGACGGCGTTGAGCTCGTCGACCGCGCCGTACGCCTCGACCCGCGCGTCGTCCTTGGCCACCCGCGGTCCCCCGAAGAGGCCCGTCTCTCCGGCGTCGCCCGTCTTCGTGTAGATTTTCATCCCACCGCGAGGTAACACCGCCGCTCCGCCGCCCGCAAGGGCGGCCGCCCGCGCCATGACCCCCTTCACCGACAGCGAGCTGACCGAGGTGGGCCGGGAGGCGGCGCGCGCCGCCTGGGAGGGTGGCCTCACCGTCCTGAAGGACGGCGCCTTCGTGCCCATCCCGCTCGTCGCGGAGCCGGCGGTCTACCCGCGCGCCGCGCTCGAGGCGCTGGCGGCCGAGGCGCGCGCCATCCTCTCCGGGTCCGTCAAGCTGGCGCGCGCGCTCCTCGCCGGGGGCGACGCGCGCGATCGCGCCGCGCTGCTCGGCCCCTTCGAGGGGCTGGAGCGCGAGGCGATGGAGCGCCTCCTCTCCGAGGCGCCCTGCCCGGCGGTGCTGGCGCGCGTCGACTTCCTGCCGGTGGAGGGCGGCGGGCCCCCTCGCGCCCTCGAGCTCAACGCCACCATCCCGGCCATGAGCGGCTACTCCGACCTGGCCGCGCACGCCTGGCTCAGGGCCGCCGCGCGGGTGCGCGGGCTGCCGCCGCGGGTGGGCGAGGACCTCGTCGCCGCCGCCGGGTCCAACATGGAGAACCTGCGCGTCGCGCTCTGCGCGTTCTACGAGGCGCGGGGCGGGACGCGGGCGCGGCCCTCCATCGCCGTCGTCTCGCGCCCGGCCGACTCGCAGACCGGCGAGCTCGGGCTCCTCGTGCGGCACCTGCGGCACCTCGGGCACGAGGCGGAGCACCTCACGCCCGAGGCGTGCGACCCGCGCCGCTGGGACGTCCTCTACCGCCACGTCTGGGCCCACAACACGCCCCCCGGGGCCCCGTTCGCCGAGGCGCTCCGCCACCCGGCCCGCTTCGTCCTCGCGAACCCGGTGAACGGGATGCTGGAGGCCAAGGCGCTCTTCGCGCGCCTCTCCGAGGCGGGCGAGGACCGCGCGCTGGCCGACCGCGCCGGGCTCGACGAGGCCGAGCGCGCGGCGGCGGCGCGGCTGCCGTTCACGCGGCGGCTCGACGCGGCGCTCGCGCCCCGCCTGCTGGCCGAGCGCGAGCGGTGGGTCCTGAAGCGGAGCTGGGACTACGGCGGCAAGAGCGTCCACCTCGGGGCGGTGCTGAGCGACGAGGCCTGGCGCGCCGCGGTCGAGGCGGCGCTCGCGGACGGGCGCGGCGGGGGCTTCGTGGCGCAGGCGCTGGTCGTGACCTCCCGCTCGCCCGCGACCCGGATCACCCCGGAGGGCGCCGCGCACGCGCCGCTCTACCGGGACGTCTCCACCTACTGCGGCCTGGGCCCCTCCGCGCCGGGCGGCAGCGTGGTCCGCGCCGCCGCCTCGCCGGTGGTGAACATCCTGGGCGGCGGCGGGGTCGCGCCGGTGCTGCCCGAGGACGTCCTGGCGCAGCTCGGCTAGGAGGGCCCGCTCCGGCAGTCCCGGTACCCGGGTGTCCGGCGACCCCGTCGCCATGCGCGGCGAATCGGGCCATTGGGGCGGCACGGCGGGTGCTCGGTTCCTTTGCCGCGATGTCGAGTGTCTCGGTCCTGATCGTCGACGACGAAGAGAGCGTCCGCTCCGCGCTGCGTCGAACCCTGCGCAAGACCGGCTACGAGCTGCTCTTCGCGTCCGGGGGCGCGGCGGCGCTGGGGGTCCTCGAGGAGCGCGCGGTGGACGTGCTGCTCTCGGATCACTTCATGCCGGGGATGACCGGGCTCGAGCTGATGCGCGCCGTGAAGCGCACCCACCCCCACACCGCCCGCGTGATGCTCACCGGGAACGCCGATCTCCCCACCGCCATGGCCGCCATCCGCGACGGCGACATCGACCGTTTCCTGACGAAGCCCTGGGACGACGCGGAGCTGCGCCAGGCGGTCCAGCTGCAGGCGGAGAAGGCGCGCGCCCAGGCCGAGGCGCGGGGCGCGCCGGCGCGCGCACCCTCCGTCCCCCCGGCGATGGCTCCGGCCCCCGCCCTCACGCCCGCTCCCGCCCCCGCTCCCACGGCGGCCGAGGGTGCCAGCGCGCGTCCCGAACTGGTACATTCGCAGCAGGTGGCAGCGGCCCGCGTCCTCATCGTCGAAGACTCCCGCACCCAGGCCGAGTGGCTGGCGGAGGTCCTCGCGCGCGAGGGGTACGAGGTCCAGGTGGCGCCGGACGGGCGTGAGGCCATCCGCCGGGTCAGGACGGAGCCCCCGGATCTGGTGCTGCTCGACATGATCCTGCCCGACATGGACGGCCTCGAGGTGCTGCGCATCGTGAAGGCGCGCGCCGACGAGCAGTTCATCCCGGTCATCCTGCTCTCGGTGAAGGGCGACCTCGACTCGCGGGTGGCGGGCCTGCGCATCGGCGCCGACGACTTCCTGGCCAAGCCCTTCGCCGACGCCGAGATCCAGGCGCGCGCGGCGGCCATGCTGCGCATCAAGTCGCTGCAGGATCAGCTCCGCTCGGCGAAGTCGGAGCTGGAGAAGCTCTCGGTCACCGACGGCCTGACCGGCCTCTACAACCACCGCCACTTCCAGGACCGGCTGCGCGAGGAGTTCCGCCGCTGCCAGCGCTACAGCGACCCCGTCTCGCTGCTCATGCTCGACCTCGACCACTTCAAGGACGTGAACGACCGCTACGGTCACCCCTTCGGCGACCGGGTGCTGCGGGAGACGGCGGAGCTGCTCAGGTCGAGCGTCCGCGAGCCGGACATCTGCGCGCGCTACGGCGGCGAGGAGTTCGCCATCATCCTCCCGAAGACCCACCTCCAGGGCGCGCTCACGGTGGCGGAGCGGGTGTTCAAGTCGCTGCGCCAGAAGACCTACCCGCTGGACGGGGTCGGCTCCGAGCCGGAGCGGGCGTCGGTCATCCGGATCACCGCCTCCGCCGGGCTGGCCTTCTACCCGTCGAAGGACGTCACCACCCCGGAGGCGCTCGTGAAGTTCGCCGACGAGGCCCTCTACCGCGCGAAGCGCGAAGGCCGCGACACCATCTGCCTCTACCAGGCGCAGTCGTACCGCTACGACGCCGGGGTGCGTTGACCCATGTAGGCGGGCAGGGGTGCGCCAGGACCCCCAGAGTCGTGTTACACCCATACTGGGTCGCCGGGTAAGTGTCCGGAAACAGGTGGAGCGGGAATAACCCAGACTCGGACCGTCCCATGCAACCCCTCGGGGCCGGTCCATGGAGGCTCAGATCCATCCCATCGCCGGCCCCGGCGAGGTCGCCCACGGCGGCGCCTCGATCCTCGTCGTCGACGACGACGAGCACGTCCGCCGCGCGCTGAAGCGCGTGCTGAAGCGCGCCAGCTGCGTCGTGCACGAGGCGCCCGACGCCGAGCACGCGCTCGCCCTCCTGGCCGTCGAGCCGGTGCACGTGGTGGTCTCCGACTACCGCATGCCAGGCATGTCCGGGGTCGAGTTCCTGCGCGTCGTGAAGGAGCGCTGGCCCCGGGTGCAGCGGGTCCTCCTCACCGGCCAGGCGGACACCGCCGCCATCGAGGAGGCGGTCAACCACTCCGAGATCTTCCGCTTCATCTGGAAGCCGTGGGACGACGGGCACCTCCTGCTCACCGTCCAGAGCGCCATCGACCAGTACTGGCTGCTGGTCGAGAACGTCCGGCTGTCCGACCTCCTCACCGAGCGCAACGCCGAGCTCGAGCTCTCGAACCGCGCCCTCGAGGCGAAGGTCGAGCAGCGCTCGCAGGCGCTGACCCGCGCCGCGCACGAGTGGCGCGCGTGCTTCGACGCGATCGAGGACCCGCTCGCCATCATCAAGGGCGACGGCGAGGTGGTGCGCGGCAACGCCGCCTTCGCCCGCGAGGCGGGCGCCGCGCTGCACGGGGTCCCCGGCCTGCGCTCCGACGGCGGCGGCTTCGGGAAGCTCCCCTGCCCGCGGGGCGGCCACGAGGAGGACGAGGCGGCGTCGCCGCTCGAGCGCCGGGCCTTCGAGGCGCAGGCGGGCGATCGCACCTGGCTCGTGCGGACCTTCCCCTTCCCCGAGGGAGGGGTGGTGGCGGTGTGGAAGGACGTCACCGAGGAGCGCGAGGTCACCTGGCGGCTCCTGCAGGCGGAGAAGATGGCCGCCGTCGGGCAGCTCGCCGGCGGCGTCGCCCACGAGATCAACAACCCGCTCGGCGGCATCCTCGCCTTCGCCCAGCTCATGGCGCAGGACGATCGCTCGGCGCAGGACCAGGAGTCGCTCCGGCTCATCCAGGACGCGGCGCTCCGGGCGAAGCGCATCGTCGAGTCGCTCCTGCGCTTCTCCCGCCGGCCGCGGCAGGACGAGCGCGGCGAGGTGGACCTGGCGAAGCTCGCCGAGGACGCGCTCTTCCTCACCCAGCCGCAGATGAAGGGGCGGCAGGTCGAGGTCGTCCGTCACCTGGCGCCGGCCCGCGCCTTCGCCAACGGCAACCAGATCCAGCAGATCGCGGTGAACCTGCTCGTGAACGCGCTGCAGGCGGTCGGGCAGAAGGGCAAGGTCACCGTCACCACCGGCGTCGGCCCGAGCGGGCGCGCGCGGCTCACCGTCGCCGACGACGGGCCGGGCGTGCCGCTGCAGATCGCCGGGCGGATCTTCGAGCCGTTCTTCACCACCAAACCGGAGGGCCAGGGCACCGGGCTCGGGCTCTCCATCTGCTACCGCATCGCCGAGGAGCACGGGGGCAGCATCCACTACGAGCCGGTGCCGGAGGGCGGGGCTTCGTTCGTGGTCGAGATCCCGCCGGCGCCGTCGAAGTCATGAGGGAGGGCATCATGGACAACAACATCGAGAAGGCGGTCCGCGTCCTGGTCGTCGACGACGAGCCGGTGCTGCTCAAGGCGCTCGAGGCGCTGCTCACGAAGAAGGGGCACCAGGTCACGGCGCTCGACTCGCCCATCACCGCCACCCAGCGGCTGGCGGCCGAGGACTTCGACGTCGCGCTGCTCGACGTCAAGATGCCCGACCTGTCCGGCCTGGAGCTCCTCACCGCGGTGAAGCACCGCCGGCCGGAGGTCGAGGTCATCATGATGACCGGCCACGCCACCGTCGAGACGGCGCTGGCCGCCGTCAAGGCGGGGGCCTACGACTACCTCACCAAGCCCTTCGACGACGTGGAGCTGGTGGCGCGGGCCGTGGCCAAGGCGGCCGAGCGCAAGGCGCTCTTCGACCGCAACCGCGCGCTGGAGACGGCGCTGCGCGAGAAGGAGGGAGCGCCCCCCGCCGACGGCCTGGTGGGCAACTCCGGCGCCATGCGCGACGTGACGCGCATGATCGACGCGGTGGCCTACAGCGCCGCCACCGTGCTGGTGCAGGGCGAGAGCGGCACCGGCAAGGAGCTCGTGGCGCGCGCCCTCCACGCCAAGAGCCCGCGGCGCAGCCAGCCGTTCGTCGCGCTCAACTGCGGCGCGCTCACCGAGACCCTGCTCGAGTCGGAGCTGTTCGGGCACGTCAAGGGCGCCTTCACCGGCGCGCAGCGCGACCAGAAGGGCCTGTTCGACGCGGCCGACGGCGGCACCATCTTCCTCGACGAGATCGGCGACATCCCGCCCGCCACCCAGGTCCGGCTGCTGCGCGTGCTGCAGGAGGGCGAGGTGAAGCGCGTCGGCTCGGCCGAGTCGATCAAGGTGGACGTGCGGGTGATCGCCGCCACCCACCGCGACCTGCCGAAGCTGGTGAAGGCCGGCAAGTTCCGCGAGGACCTCTTCTACCGGCTCAACGTCATCGCCATCCCGCTGCCGCCGCTGCGCGAGCGCATCGAGGACGTGCCGCTCCTCGCCCACCACTTCCTGCGCCGGTACACCGACCGGCTGGCGAAGAAGGTGAAGACGCTCTCGCCGGAGGCCATCGAGCTGCTCTGCGGCTACCGCTGGCCGGGCAACGTCCGCGAGCTCGAGAACGCCATCGAGCGGGCGGTGGTCCTCTGCCGCGGCGAGTCCATCACCCCGGTCGACCTCCCGCCCGCCATCAGCGGCCGCACCGCCCCGCTCATCCGCGAGGCCCCGGCCCCGGGCGACGACGCCGGCTGGCTCTCCATGAGCTACGCCGCCGCCAAGGAGCAGTCGCTCCGGCGCTTCGAGAAGACCTACGTCGAGGCGCTCATGCGCGCCTGCGACAACAACATCTCCGCCGCGGCCCGCAAGGCCGGGATGGACCGCTCGAACTTCAAGCGCGTGCTGCGGAAGTACCGCACCGACGTCGAGGGCGACGCCGGCGACGACGCGCCCGAGGCTCCTCCGCGCGCCAGCGCGTAGGCCGACCCGAACCCGAACCCGGTGGCCGCGCCCGTCCCCCACGGTGGGAGGGGCGCCGCCTCGGCGCAGGGAAACGCTGGCGGCGGTTCCGAGCGGGCGGCGGGGTGGCCCTCCTGCGTCGCTCCGGACGACCTTCCGGCTGGGTACGGCGGCCGGCTCAGAAACGCGGGGAGGCCGGGCAACGCATCGTGCCGCGCCGCCACGGCGCACGAGGTCCGCGCGCCGGCGCGGCACCGGCGTTGCTGGCGGCAGTACGGCGGGCGGGAGTCTCACGCAGGTCGGCCTCCGCTCCTTCGGAGGGCCACCCCGCCGCCCTCTGGCCGGCGGTGCCGTCCGCAGGTCGAGGTCGCGGTCGCGGTCGAGGTCGAGGTCGCGGTCGAAGGTCGAGGTCGCAGTCGCGGTCGCCGCGGGGCCGCGCAACCCCGCCCGCCTCCGCCACTACACCCCCAGGAACGCCCGCGCCTCCTCGAAGATCCGGTCGACCGACGCGACCAGCTCGTGCCCGTCGTCGAGGGGCACGAGCCGCGCGCCCGGCGTCATCGCGGCGAACCGCTCGACGTCGGCCAGCGGCACGAGCTCGTCCCGCCGGCCGGCGAGGCACAGCGCCGGCACCTTCACCTCGGGGTAGGCGGGCAGCTTCGCCGCGTCCTCCAGGAACGCCCAGCCCAGCCGGCGCTTCGTCCCGGTGGCGTGGTGATCGACGAGGAGCCCCTCCGCCCGCCAGCGGCGCTCGTCCTCGGGCGAGAGGTGCGCCCGCCAGCGCTCGTGGAGCCGGAAGGCCGGGGCGAGCAGCACCACCCGCTCGATCGACGGGTCGCGCGAGGCCAGGACGGCCGCGAGCCAGCCGCCCAGCGAGCTACCCATGAGGACGGTGGGGCGATGCCGCGCCACCAGCCGCTCCGCCTCGGCCAGCATGGTGAGCGGGGTGGAGCGCTCGAAGCCGTCCTCGCCTGGCGTGAGGTCGGCGCGGTGGAGCGGGACGCCGAGGGCGGCGAAGCGCGCCTCGAGCGCGCGGCCCTTGGTGGAGCCGGGCCCGGAGGCGAAGCCGTGCAGGTAGAGGATCACGGGGCGGAGGATAGCGCCCGGGGGCGGCGCGCGCCCCCGGTCGGCGGCGCCGGTGCGGGGAGGTGGGGGCGAGACGCACTCCGCCCGCGGCTGGCGCCGCTTGGTTCACTTGCGGTCACGAACAGGTCTTGTACCCTGCGCGGCAGTGACCCCGGCCTGACCGGGGCAGGCTCTCACTCACACGGAGGGAATCTCATGACGAAGCGGATGGCGGTGGCGCTGGCCTCGTGCCTGGCGCTCGCGGCGTGCGGCGGCGGCAGCAGCGGGAACGCGGCGGCCGGCAAGACGTTCAGCTACGGCACGGCGTCGACGGCGACCAGCCTGCAGACGAGCGCGGTCGACACGCAGCTCTCGAGCGCCCTGGCGGTGAAGTCCGCCCCCGGCGCCGACGGCGTGCAGTCCCTGGGCGACTTCGCCGGGGTGACGGACGCGCTGCTCGGCAGCAGTACGGGCGTGACGCTCGCCTCGGCCGACCCGGCCCAGCAGCAGCTCGTCGCGGCCGGCCGGCGCGCGGCGCTCAGCAAGGCGCTGACCGCGGTGCCGTCCTCGAGCACCTCGAGCACCTCCTTCGACAACGAGGCGACCTGCGTGGTCGCGACCGCCGCCAAGGTCACGCTGAGCGGCTGCACCCTCACCATCGTGGACCCGTCCGCCTCCGGCAAGGTCGTGGTGGACGGCTGGGCGGCGTACGATCCGGCGGCCGCCAAGCTGGCCTGGGATCTCTCGCTGGCGAGCACGCTCGCGCTCACCAGCTTCACGCCGCCGGGGTCCGCCACGGTCAAGTTCCACGAGTCTGGCGCCCTGGCGGTGACCGACACCACCTTCAAGGGCGAGTTCCTGGCCGACATGGGCATGACCTTCTCGGCGCAGGGCCAGTCCGCGTCGGTCGGGGTGGCCGAGGCGCTCGTCATCGACGTCACCTACGCCGGGACCCCCGCCTGCGTGACGGGCGGGACGCTCGAGGCGAAGCGCGTCTGGACGGCGCTGCCCCAGGGCGCGAGCGGCCCCCAGTACGCGGACGCCGCCGCCAAGATCACCTGGACCGGCTGCGGCTCGGCGCTCGTGGCGCTCTCGCACTAGCCGTCGCAGCGTGAAGGGGCCGGGTCCGCCAGCGGCGGGCCCGGCCCTTGCTATTTCCCGTACGGGACGTGCTCCGCGTCGAAGCGGGCGTAGTCGCTCGTCAGCTCCTCGCCCTCGGCGATGTCGCGCGCCGCCACCGTGGCGCCGCCGTCGGCGTCGGGGAAGTCGTGGCAGTTGGGCGCGTCGGAGTGGTTGAAGAAGCGCGCGTCGTCGCCGCAGAGCACGTAGCTCTTCCGCACGAGGTCGAGGTAGGTGTACTTGCGGACCTGCTCGCGGGCGGGCGGCGCGAGCGCCTCGATCTGCGCCGCGGAGAGCTCCAGGTCGAGGCTGGGCTCGAGGCGCCACACCACCGTGCCCGCGGGGATGCGCTGCGCCGCGAAGAGCCCGATCCCGTGGATGCCGCTCTCCGCGAGGTACGTCTTCACCAGGAGCATGAACCTCTCCGGCGCCGCGACGGCGGCGCTTGGTCGAAAGCGGCCGAGAGATTAGTCCATCCGGCGCCTGTCGCAACTCGTTCGCGGCGCGCGGCGCTACTCTCGCGAGCGGCCTCGCAGCGCCGCCAGGCGCCGGGCCAGCTCCTCCTCCAGGCCGTTCCCCGACAGCTCGACGATCCGCTCCCCGCGCAGCGGGTCGGGCAGGTACTGCTCGGGCACGTAGTGCCCGTCGAAGTTGTGCGGGTAGCGGTAGCCCCCGCCGTAGCCGAGCCCCTGCATGAGCTTCGTGGGCGCGTTGCGCAGCTTGAGCGGCACCCCCAGCGGCCCCTTCTCGGTCACCAGCCGCCGCGCCGCCGCGTAGGCGGTGAGCGCGGCGTTCGACTTGGGCGCCAGCGCCAGGTAGACCGCCGCCTGGGTCATGGGCAGGACGCCCTCCGGCAGCCCGACCAGCTCCACCGCCTGGAGCGCGTCCACCGCCACCCCGAGCGCGCGCGGGTCGGCGTTGCCGACGTCCTCGCTGGCGAAGATCACCATCCGGCGCAGCACGAAGCGCGGGTCCTCGCCCGCCTCCAGCATCCGCACCAGGTAGTAGACCGCCGCGTCGGCGTCGCTGCCGCGCAGCGACTTGATGAAGGCGGAGACGACGTCGTAGTGCTGCTCCCCCGCCTTGTCGTAGAGCAGCGCCTTGTGCTGCAGCGCCTCCTCCGCGTCCGGGGGCAGGATCTCCTTGCGGCCGGCCAGCCGCGCCGCCGCCGCGGCGACCTCGAGCGCGTTGAGCGCCCGGCGCGCGTCGCCGTAGGCGTAGCGGGCGAACAGCTCGCGGGCGCCGGCCGAGAGCGCCACGTCGCCGCCGAGCCCCCGGGGCGAGGCCACCGCCCGGTCGAGCAGCGCGCCCACCTCCTCCTCGGTCAGCGCGCGCAGCGTCACCACCCGGCAGCGGGAGAGGAGGGCGGCGTTGATCTCGAACGACGGGTTCTCGGTGGTGGCGCCGATGAGCGTGACCACCCCCTCCTCGACGTGCGGCAGGAAGGCGTCCTGCTGCGCCTTGGAGAAGCGGTGGATCTCGTCGACGAACAGGAGCGTGCGCTGCCGCTGCATGCGCCGGCGGTCGCGCGCGGCCTGCACGATCTCCCGGATCTCCTTCACCCCGCCCATGAGCGCGCTGAAGGGGACGAACACCGCGCCGGTGCGCTCGGCCATGATGCGGGCGAGGGTGGTCTTGCCGGTGCCGGGCGGCCCCCACAGCACGAGCGACGGCACCTGGTCGGCCTCGATGGCGCGCCGGAGCGCGCGCCCCGGCCCGAGCACGTGCTCCTGCCCGACGAAGTCCTCGAGCCGCCGCGGGCGGAGGCGCTCCGCCAGGGGCCGCCCGGAGTCGTCCTGCTCCGCTGCGTGGTCGAACAGGTCCATGTCGCGCCAGCTTATATAATGCGCCGGATGCCGCCCACGACCTGCCCCGTCCCCCGCTCCGTAGGGATCGTCCACAAGCAGAGCTCGCGCGCCGCGGCCGCCTGCGCGGCGGAGGCGGCGGCCGCGATCGCGGCGCGGGGGCTCACGGTGCTCGTCGACGAGCAGGAGGCGGCGCGGCGGGCCGACCTCGTGCTCGTGCTGGGCGGCGACGGCACGCTCATCCACGCGGCGCGCATCCTGGCCGGCCGGCCGGCGCCCATCCTCGGCGTCAACATGGGGAGCCTCGGCTTCCTCACCGAGGTGCCGCAGGCGGAGCTCTACCAGGCGCTCGACCACGTCCTGTCCGGGCAGGCGGTGCTCTCGGAGCGGATGAAGCTGCGGGTGCACGTGCACCGGCAAGCCCCTGGCGGCGGCGAGCTCAAGCTCCTGGACACCGAGGTGCTGAACGACGCGGTCATGGCGAAGGGGACGCTCTCGCGCATGGCGGAGTTCGAGGTCACCTGCTCGGACGACCTCGTCACCACCTACAAGGCGGACGGCATCATCGTCGCCACCCCCACCGGCTCGACCGCCTATTCACTGGCGGCGAATGGCCCCATCCTCTTCCCCACCATGCGCGGCGTCATCCTCACCCCCATCTGCCCGCACATGCTGACGCAGCGCCCGATCGTCCTGCCCGACGACCGCACCCTCAACATCCGGCTCGCGCCGGAGAGCGAGGTCTACCTCACCCTCGACGGCCAGACCGGCCTGCAGCTGCAGCCCGGCGACCGCGTGCAGATCAAGCAGTCGCAGAACCGCGTGCTGCTCGTGCAGAGCCCGCGGATCGACTACTTCGGCATCCTGCGGACGAAGCTCCGGTGGGGGGAGCGGTAGGCACCTGAACGGGAGATACGCCTGAAAATTTGATCAGTGTCGGAGGTGCGCCTCATACTCCGCGCATGCTCACGACCCTGCGCATCTCCGGGCTCGCCGTGGTCGACCAGGTCGAGGTGGCCTTCGGGCCGGGCCTCAACGTCCTCACCGGCGAGACCGGCGCCGGCAAGTCCATCCTGCTGCAGGCGCTCCACCTGGTGCTGGGCGGCCGCATGAGCGCGGAGGCGCTGCGGGAGGGCGCCGACGAGGCGGTGGTGGAGGCGCTGTTCGAGCTGCCCGCCCGCCACCCGGCGCTGGCGCGGCTCGAGGCGGCCGGGCTGCCGGTGCCCGCCGCCGGCGGCGAGGTGCTCGTGCGCCGGGTGGCGACGCGGAGCGGGCGGGGGCGCGCCTTCGTGAACGGGGCGCTCTGCACCGTCGGCATGCTGGAGGGGGCGCTGCGCGGCCTCGTCGACCTCACCGGGCAGCACGAGCACGTGGCGCTGCTCGACGAGGCGAGCCACCTCTCCCTCCTCGACGCGTTCGCGGGCGTGGACGGGGAGGGCGGCCTCCTCGCCAGCTACCGCGCCGCGTTCCAGGTCCTCCAGACCTCGCTGCGGCGGAAGGCGGAGCTGCTCGCCGCCCGCGAGGAGCGGGCGCGCCGGGCCGACTGGCTCGCGTACCAGCTGCGCGAGATCGACGCGGCGGCGCCCCGGCCGGGCGAGGACGCCGAGCTCGACCGGGAGCGGCAGGTCCTGGCGGCCGCCGAGCGGCTGCGCGCCGCCGCGCGCGAGGCCGAGGCGGCGGTCTACGCGGAGGAGGGGAGCGCCGCCGAGCGGGTGGGGCGGGCGGCGCGGTCGCTCGCCGAGGCGGTCCAGCTCGACCCGCGGCTCGAGCCCGCGCTGGCGCTCCTGCGCTCGGCGGGGGCCGAGCTCGACGAGGCGGGCCGGCTCCTCGCCCGCTACGCCGAGGCGGTGACGGGCGACCCGGAGCGGCTGGCGGAGGTGGTGGAGCGGCTGGAGCTCTTGCGGGCGCTGGCGCGCAAGCACGGCGGCTCGGTGGCGGAGGCGCTGGCGCGCGCCGCGGCCATGCGGGCCGAGCTGGCCCAGGCGGAGGGCGCCGCGGGGGAGCTCGAGCGGCTCGAGCGCGCCGCGGAGGAGGCGGGCCGGGCCGCCCGCGCCCTCGCCGCCGCCCTGTCGGAGGCGCGGCGGGAGGCGGCCGCGGCGCTCGGGCGCGAGGTCCGCCAGGAGCTCGCCGCGCTCGCCATGGCGCGCTGCCGCGTCAGCGTGGAGTTCCTCGCGCCCGAGGGCGCCGTCGACGCGGCCGGCGCCGCGCTCGGCCGGGAAGGCGCGGAGCGGGCGCGCATCCTCATCGCGCCGAACCCGGGCGAGCCGCCGCGGCCGCTGGCGCGCGTGGCCTCGGGCGGGGAGCTGTCGCGGCTCCTGCTCGCCCTGAAGCGCGCGCTCGCCCGCACCGATCCGGTGGACACCTACGTCTTCGACGAGGTCGACGCCGGCATCGGCGGCGCGGTGGCGGACGCGGTCGGCCGGCTGCTCTCCGAGGTGTCGCGGGAGCGGCAGGTGGTGTGCGTCACGCACCTGCCGCAGGTCGCGGCCTTCGCCGACCTGCACCTCCGGGTCGAAAAGCGCGTGCAGGCGGGGCGGACCGCCACCGGGGTGGTGCCGCTCGCAGCGCCCGACGCTCGCCGCGCCGAGCTGGCGCGGATGCTGGCCGGCGCCACGCTCACCCCCTCGGCGGTCGAGCACGCGGGGGCGCTGCTCGCCGCGGCGCGCGCCGCGGCCGCCGCCTCCGGCGAGGCCCCCGTGACGGGGCGTCGTGGGCGGCCGGTGCGCAGCGCCGCCCGGCGTGCGGGAAAGGTGCGCCTTAGCGCCCAGTAAATGGCCGTGGAGGGCGCGCGCGCGTTGACCGCCCGCACCCCGCGTTGGTACGATCCCCGCCAGTCCGACCCCCATGACGATCGCCGCCCGCGGCCAGACCGACGTCGGTCGCAAGCGCGACCACAACGAGGACTCGTTCCTCGTCGACGAGGGGCTCGGCCTCTTCATCGTGGCGGACGGCATGGGCGGCCACGCCGGCGGCGGCACCGCCTCGCGCCTCGCCGTCGAGACCATCCAGTCGCGGGTGCGCGTCGCGCGGGAGGCCGAGCCGGAGCTCTTCACCAGCCCCGCCCCGCTCGAGGAGAGCTCGCTCCGCGAGGTGCTGCGCGACGCCGTCGAGAGCGCGTGCCAGAACATCTACCAGGCGGCGCAGGGCGACCCGGCGCTGGCGGGGATGGGCACCACCGTCACCGCCGCCGTGCTCGCCGGCCGGAACACCTACATCGCCCACGTCGGGGACAGCCGCTGCTACCTCGTGCGGCGCGGGCGCATCTACCAGGTGTCCGAGGATCACTCGCTCGTGAACGAGCAGCTCAAGGCTGGCGCCATCACGCCCGACGAGGCGCGCCACAGCCGGTTCAAGAACATCATCACCCGCTCGGTCGGGTTCGAGGCCGACGTGGCGGTGGACATGGTGGGCCTCGAGGTGGACCCGGGCGACCGACTCGTCATCTGCTGCGACGGGCTGTCGAACCTCGTCGACGACCAGGAGATCCTGGAGGTAGCGGGGGGCACCTCGCTGGAGGCCGCGCCGGGGAAGCTGATCGACCTCGCCAACGAGCGCGGCGGCGACGACAACATCACCGTGATCGTCGTTCACATCGGGTGACGTGTGCGCCGTGGTGGGCGCGGCTCGGCCGGGCTCGCACCCTGAATGGTTGACTCCTCCAGAGGGGCAGTGTTACCGGTCATGGGTTGCCTGTAACGCGGTCGGGGGACAGACCGCGCTTCCCGGCCCGCACGTCCGCGCTTAGCTTTCGCCGGATGCGTGACGAGGCCCTAGACGGTGAGGGGATGCCGACGCCTCCGAAGGCTCAGCAGTACACCCTGATCGTCGTCAGCGATCACTCGCAGGCGGTGCGGAAGTTCCGCCTGCCGCGTCGCTGGCTGCGCCGCGGCGCCTACGCGGGGGGTGGCGTGGCCCTCGTCGGGCTCCTCACGCTCGGGCACTACTTCAGCCTGCTCGGCACCGGCACCGAGAACCGCATCCTGCGCGAGGAGAACGCGCAGCTGCGCTCACAGATCCTGCTCGTCCAGGAGAAGGTGGCCCACATCTCCGCCACCCTCGACCGCGTGGAGCGGTTCGACGCCAAGCTGCGCACCGCCGTCACGCAGCTCCAGGATCCGGAGCGGGGCCTCGCCATCGGGCCGGTCGGCAAGAGCGCGGAGACGCCCCTCGCCGGCGCCGCGCCCGCCGCGCACGAGAGCGTGGCGGCGCTCCCGGGCCGCCTCGCCTCGCTCGAGTCGGAGGCGACGCGCCAAGAGTCGTCCCTGCGCGAGCTGCAGGAGTACTTCGACGACCAGAAGTCGTTGCTCGCCTCGACGCCGTCCCTGTGGCCGGCCCGCGGCTGGGTGACCTCCGACTTCGGCGTGCGGGTCGATCCCTACACCGCCGAGCGGATGATGCACCGCGGGCTCGACATCGCCACCGCGACCGGTCAGCCGGTCTACTCCCCCTCGGACGGGACGGTCGTCTTCGCGGGGACCGAGGGCGGCTACGGCAAGGTGCTCGTCATCGACCACGGCTACGGCGTGAAGACCCGCTACGGCCACCTCTCCGAGATCTTCGCCAAGCTGGGCGAGCGCGTGAAGCGCGGCGCCCGGGTCGCGGCGGTCGGGAACACCGGCCGCTCGACCGGTCCGCACCTCCACTACGAGGTGCGCGTGAACGGGATCCCGGAGAATCCGCGGAAGTTCATCCTCGAGTAGGGGGCTGCGCGGGCCCTGCGGCGCGCGGCGCGCGCCCGCCATTTGCTTTGGGCTGGCCCTGCGTTACCTAAGAAGGTAGCTTCGGCCCGCCTGTCGCCTGGGGGCTGGGCAGCCAGCCGAATCGGCCCTCGTCACGGGCGCTTGCGCCGTCTACCGCGGCGTGGGGCGCTCGCGTCGTTTCGAGGCGGACCGCTCATTAAGGAAGCCGGATGCTGAACTACGTCCTCAAGAAGATCGTCGGCACGAAGAACGAGCGCGAGCTGCGCCGGATCACCCCGCTCGTCGCCCAGGTGGCGGCGCTCGAGCCGAAGATGAAGGCGCTCGCCGACGACGACTTCCCGCGCCTCACCGCGCGCTGGAAGGAGGAGGTCCAGCAGAAGGGCCGCCCGCTCGAGGAGCTCATGCCCGAGGTGTTCGCCGCCGTCCGCGAGGCGGGCGTGCGCGCGCTCGGGATGCGGCACTTCGACGTCCAGCTCATCGGCGGCGCCGTGCTGCACCACGGGAAGATCGCCGAGATGAAGACCGGCGAGGGCAAGACCCTGGTCGCGACGCTCCCCTGCGCGCTCAACGCGCTCGCCGGCCGCGGCGTCCACGTCGTCACCGTGAACGACTACCTGGCCCGCCGCGACGCCGAGTGGATGGGGCGGCTGTACCGGTTCCTCGGCCTCTCCACCGGCGTCATCGTGCACGGGCTCACCGACCAGGAGCGTCAGCGCGAGTACGGCTGCGACATCACCTACGGCCAGAACAACGAGTTCGGCTTCGACTACCTGCGCGACAACATGAAGTTCCGGCTGCAGGACTACGTGCAGCGGGAGCTCCACTACGCCATCGTCGACGAGGTCGACTCCATCCTCATCGACGAGGCGCGCACGCCGCTCATCATCAGCGGCCCCTCCGACGAGGCCACCGACAAGTACTACGTGGTGAACCAGGTCATCCCCTCGATGATCAAGGACCAGGACTTCACCGTCGATGAGAAGACGCGCACGGTGGTGATGACCGACTCCGGCATCGGGAAGATGGAGAAGAAGCTCGGCGTCGGGAACCTGTACGACCCCGACCAGATCGAGCTCCTGCACCACGTCGAGCAGGCGCTCCGGGCGCACCACCTCTACCGCAACGAGGTGGACTACGTGGTGAAGGAGGGCGAGGTCGTCATCGTCGACGAGTTCACCGGCCGCATCATGCCGGGCCGGCGCTGGTCGGACGGCCTCCACCAGGCCATCGAGGCGAAGGAGGGCGTCAAGATCGAGAACGAGAACCAGACGCTCGCCACCATCTCCTTCCAGAACTACTTCCGCATGTACTCGAAGCTGGCCGGCATGACCGGCACGGCCGACACCGAGGCGGCGGAGTTCGCCGACATCTACAAGCTCGACGTGGTGGTCATCCCCACCAACCGCAAGAACGTCCGCAAGGACTCCGAGGACGTCGTCTACAAGACCGAGCGCGAGAAGTTCGGCGCGCTGTGCACCGAGATCGAGGAGCGGAGCAAGAAGGGGCAGCCGATCCTGGTCGGCACCGTCTCGGTGGCGAAGAGCGAGGTGGTCTCGTCGCTGCTCAAGAAGCGCGGCGTGCCGCACAACGTCCTCAACGCGAAGCACCACCAGCGCGAGGCCGAGATCGTCGCCCAGGCCGGCCGCAAGGGGGCGGTCACCATCTCCACCAACATGGCCGGCCGCGGCACCGACATCCTGCTCGGCGGCAACCCGGAGATGATGGCGAAGCACGAGCTGGGCCCCGCCCCCGACGCGCCCATGGAGGGCGAGGAGGAGGCCGCGTTCCAGGAGCGCCGCGCCGACTGGGAGAAGCGCCTCGCCGAGCTGACGGCGCGCCTCAAGGAGCAGACCGCGAAGGAGCACGAGGAGGTGACCGCGGCGGGGGGCCTCCACATCGTCGGCACCGAGCGCCACGAGTCCCGCCGCATCGACAACCAGCTGCGCGGCCGCGGCGGCCGGCAGGGCGACCCCGGCTCGTCCATCTTCTACCTGTCCCTCGAGGACGACCTGATGCGCATCTTCGGGTCGGACCGCATCTCCCGCATGATGGAGACGCTGGGGATGAAGGAGGGCGAGCAGATCGAGCACCGCTGGCTCACCAAGGCCATCGAGAACGCCCAGAAGAAGGTCGAGGCCCACAACTTCGACATCCGCAAGAACCTGCTCGAGTACGACGACGTGATGAACCAGCAGCGCAAGTCGGTCTACCGGCTGCGCCGAATGGTGCTCGGGTTCGGCGCGGGCGTGCCGGTGGTGGAGTTCGACGAGGACCCGAAGACCCGCAAGAAGACCCGCCGCGAGCAGGTGTGGAGCTGGGACGACGAGCGCGAGCACGTGCTCGACCTCATCGAGGACCTCGTCGTGGACATGGTGGCGAACACCTGCCCCGAGGGCACGTCGCCCGCGAAGTGGGACCTCGACGCGCTGTCCGCGCTGGTGAAGGACCAGTTCGGCCTTGAGGTGAAGTTCACCGGGCCGGCCTCCGGCCGCGGCGGCGAGGCGCGCGCGGCCATCGAGGAGCAGGTCTACAACGTGGTCGAGAAGGCCTACCGGGCGAAGGAGGAGCAGCTCGGGAAGGACCAGGACGGCGTGCCGGTGCTGCGCCGCTGGGAGCAGTACATCTACCTCCAGTCGATCGACCAGCTGTGGAAGGACCACCTGCTCGCGATGGATCACCTGCGGCAGGGGATCGGGCTCCGCGGCTACGGCCAGAAGGACCCGAAGCAGGAGTACAAGAAGGAAGGCTACGAGATGTTCGTCCAGATGACCTGGCGCGTGAAGAGCGCGGTCATCGGCAACATCCTGCGCCTGCAGCTCGTCCGGCAGGAGACGGCCGAGGAGATCGAGGCGAAGCGCCTCGCCCTGGCGCGCCGCCAGCGCGTCACCGAGAGCCACGGGGCCGAGGCGGACGGCGAGGCGCGCAAGCCGGTCAAGCAGGAGACGGTGGTCCGCACGCAGCCCAAGGTGGGCCGGAACGACCCCTGCCCCTGCGGCTCGGGCAAGAAGTACAAGAAGTGCCACGGGGCGACTGAGGCAACCGCCTGACGGCGGCGGGGCGCAGGGCCCCCCCGACAACGACCGGTAGGGCGGGGGCTCGTCCCCCGCCGCCAGCGCCGTGGACACCCCCTCCCCCTTCGACCTCGACCTCACCGTCCGCAGCCACGGGTTCTACGACCTCGCGCCCTGGCGCTACGACGCCGGGCGGAAGGTGCTCGCGCGCCCGCTCCGGCTCGCGCCGGGCCGGGTGGTGGACGTCGAGGTGGCGCCGCGGGACGGCGCGGGCGGCGGGCTCGCGCTCCGCGTCCGGGCGGAGGGCCGGCTCTCGGCGGCCGAGTCCGCGGAGGCGCGGCGGCAGGTGCGCGTCTGCCTCGGGCTCGACGAGGACCTCGCCCCCTTCTACGCCAGGATCCGCGAGCTCGAGGCGGGCAGGGGACGAGCCCCCGCCCTACGGCGTGCACGCTCCTCGTTGCCTGCCCTCGCCTGGGCTGCGGAGCGCGGGGCTGGGCGCCTGCTGCGCTCGCCGACGGTCTTCGAGGACGCGGTGAAGACGCTCTGCACGACCAACTGCTCCTGGGCGCTCACCCGCGTCATGACCGCGAACCTGGTGGAGCGGCTCGGGGAGCCGGGCCCCGGCGGCGCGCGCGCGTTCCCGTCGCCCCAGGCGATGGCGGCCGCGCCGGAGCGCTTCTACCGCGACGCCGTCCGGGCCGGTTACCGCGCCGGCGCCCTCCGCGAGCTGGCGCGCCGGGTGGCGAGCGGGGAGCTCGACGTGGAGGCCTGGCGCGATCCGGCGCGCGCCACCGGGGCGCTGGCGGAGGAGATCGCCGGGCTCGCGGGCTACGGCCCCTACGCCACCGAGCACCTGCTCCGGCTCCTCGGGCGCCACGACCACCTGGCGCTCGACTCCTGGACCCGTGCGAAGCTCATGCGGCTGCGCGGGCGCCGCCGGGTCCCCACCGACCGCGCCCTGCGCGCCTGGTACGCTCCGTACGGGCGCTTCGCCGGCCTCGCCATGTGGCTCGAGGTCACCGCCGACTGGCACGGGCCGGCGTCCAGCTGGCCCTGAGGGGGCCTCGCGGCGGTTCGGTTGACGCGGCGCAGCGGCGTCGACATGTTCGAGTGCGGCTGTTGACCCGAGAATCAACGGAGCCTTCGCCCATGTCGAACCCAGCGCAGATCCTCGATGTTTCCGCCCTCCCGCCCGGCGGCGGGTTCCTGCTCGCCCCGGTCGGCCAGGAGCGCATCCGGACCCCCGACGACTTCACCGAGGACCAGCGCGCCTTCTTCCGGACCGCGGAGCAGTTCGCGGAGGAGCGGGTGCTCGCGAACGCCGCCCGCATCGAGAAGAAGGACTATCCGTTCGTGCGGCAGCTCCTGCGCGAGGCGGGCGAGCTCGGGCTCCTCGGGCTCGACGTGCCGGAGGCGTACGGCGGGCTGGGCCAGGACGAGACCTCGTCGATGCTCGTCACCGAGGCGATGGCGAGGCTCGGCGCCTGGTCGGTGACCTTCGGGGCGCAGGTCGGCATCGGCTCCCTGCCCATCGTCTACTTCGGGACCGAGGCGCAGAAGCGCCGGTACCTGCCGAAGCTCGTCTCGGGCGAGTGGGTGGCGGCCTACGCGCTCTCCGAGTCGTCGTCCGGCTCGGACGCGCTCGGCGCGCGCACGAAGGCGGTGCTCACGCCCGACCGCAAGCACTTCGTGCTGAACGGCTCGAAGCAGTGGATCACCAACGCCGGCTTCGCCGACGTCTTCATCGTGTTCGCCAAGATCGACGGCGACAAGTTCAGCGCCTTCATCGTGGAGAAGGGGACCCCCGGGTTCTCGCTCGGCGCCGAGGAGCACAAGATGGGCATCCGGGGCAGCTCGACCTGCCCGCTCATCTTCGAGGACGCGAAGATCCCGGCCGAGAACCTGCTGGGCGAGCCGGGCAAGGGTCACCGCATCGCGTTCAACATCCTCAACATCGGCCGGCTCAAGCTGGGCGCCGGGTGCGTGGCCGGCTGCCGCGGCGTGCTGCAGCTCGCGGTCGAGTACGGCCGCGACCGGCGGGCGTTCGGCCAGCCCATCACCGGGTTCGGCCTCGTCCGCGAGAAGCTCGCCCGCATGGCGGCGCTCGTCTACGCCGGCGAGGCGATGAGCTACCGCACCACCGGCCTCATCGACGAGCGGATGGCGCGGTCCGGCGCGGCGCACGGCACGCCCGCGTTCGACCAGGCGGTCATCGCCGCCGTCGAGGAGTACAACATCGAGGCGTCCATCCTGAAGGTGTGGGGCTCGGAGGCGCTGTCGCAGGCCGCCGACGAGGCGCTCCAGATCCACGGCGGGTACGGCTTCGTGGAGGAGTACGCCATCGAGCGCGTCTACCGCGACAACCGGGTGAACCGCATCTTCGAGGGGACGAACGAGATCAACCGGATGCTCATCCCCGGCACCCTGCTGAAGCGCGCCGCCAAGGGTCAGTTCCCGCTGCCGCAGCTCGCCCGCACCGTGGGCGAGGCGGCGGCGCGGGGCGAGCTGCCGCGGCCCGGCCCCGGCCCGCTCGCGCGCGAGCGGCGCCTGGCCGAGCTCAACAAGCACCTCATGGTGTACGCCCTGCAGGCGGCGGTGGAGACCTTCGGCCCGGCGCTCTCCGAGAAGCAGGAGGTGCTGGGCGCGCTGGCCGACGTGGCCATCGAGGCGTACGCGGTGGACAGCGCCGTCGCCCGGGCCCTCCAGTCGGCGCGCGACGGCCGGGTCGAGCCGGTGGCCGAGGCGTGCGTCAAGCTCTACGCGGTCGAGGCGCACGAGCGCGCCTACGCGCAGGCGAAGCGGGCGCTCCGCGCCACCGTCACCGACGTCGCCGCCTGCCGGGAGCACCTCGGGCGCCTCCGCAAGCTGTTCGACGAGGACCCGGCCGACCTGACCGCCCTGCGCGAGATCATCGTGACGAAGACGCTCGAGGCCGGGAAGTATCCGCTCGGCTGGGCGTAAGATGCGGGCATGAAAGCCGCCTTCGTGCTGGTCCGGTGCGAGCTGGGCAAGATCGAGCAGGTCGCGAACGCCCTCATGGAGATCGAGGGCGTCTCGGAGGTCCACTCCATCACCGGGCCCTGGGACCTGCTCGTGAAGCTCTACGCGCCCGACTACGACGCCTTCAGCGACGTCATCCCGGGCCGGGTGCAGAAGCTCCCCGGCATCCGCGAGACCGAGACCTTGCTCGCCTTCCGCGCCTTCCGGGCGGAGGGGTAGGGCGCCGGCCCGCCGCTAGGCGCCGAAGTCGCGGCGGTACATCCGCACCACCGCCACCACGAAGGTGACGGCGAGCGGGCCGACCAGGAAGCCGATCGGGCCGAAGGCGGCGAGCCCGCCGAAGAGCGCGAAGAAGATGACCGCGCCATGGATCGGCACGCCCCCGCGGATGAAGAGCGGCTTCACGACGTTGTCGATCATGCCCACCACCCCGATCCCGAACAGGGTGAGGCCCACGCCCGCGGCGGTGTGGCCGGTGAGGAGCTGGACCAGTCCCAGCGCCACCACCATCACGGTGGCGCCCAGGAATGGGATGAGCGACACGATGAAGGTGGTGACCCCGAAGAAGATCGGGTTCGGCACCCCCGCGAAGTAGTAGCCGACGGTGGCGAGGACCGACTGCACGCCGCCGGTGGCGATGGTGGAGACGAGCACGGTCACCGTGACGCGCCGGAAGTCGCGCAGGAGCTCGGAGACCTGCCCCCGCTTCACCGGGATGGCCTCGTTGAGCCACTCCACCAGCGCGGGCCCGTCGAGCAGGAGGAAGTAGAGCGCGACCAGGGTCAGGATGCTCTGGAACAGCACGCTGCCGGTGGTGGAGACGACGCTCCCCAGCACCGTGGCGGCCCGCGCCCCCTCGGACGCGGCGAGCTCCTGCAGCCGCCCCAGGCTCGACGGCACCGCCTCGGCCAGCCGCTCCGCGAAGGGCCGCAGTGACGCCGGGACGTGCTCGACCACGTTCTGGAGCGCGTGGCTCGCCAGCACCTGCCGCAGCCAGCCCACGCCGGCCTGGATCTGCGGGACGAGGACCGCGCCCAGCGCGGAGAGCGGGGCGACCACCGCCACCAGCACCGCCGCGGTGAGCAGCCCGGCGGCGAGCTTGCGCCGCTCCCCCAGGGCCGCCGCGAGCCGGGTGGTGGCCGGGCCGAGCGCCCCCGCCAGCACCGCCGCCACGAAGAGCGGCGTCCACAGGGGCAGCAGGATGACGACGAGCAGCGCGAGCGCGAGGAGCGCCAGGAGGATGAAGACGGCGTGCGCGGTGCGGGCCGGGACCATGGCTCTTCTTACCGCGTCCGCGGGCCGGGCGGTGGCGGCGAAGGTGGCTGAAGAGGAGGGGGCCCCGCGCAGCGGGGGAGGGCGAAGCTTTGGACGGGCGGGGCGGCACGCCCCGCTAGAAGTTCAGATGCACGCGCTGGGGTGGGATGCCGGCGCGGGCGAGGGTGGCCCGCACGTCGTCCACCATCGCCGTCATGCCGCAGGCGAAGGCGACCGAGCTCTCCGGCGGCGCGCCGCCGAAGGCGAGGGAGCGCGCCACCTCCTGTACCCGCCCGCGGACGCCCGGCCAGGCCTCGTCCTCCTGCGACGGGCAGAGCACCACCCGCACGCCCCCGCGCTCCCAGGCGAGGTGCTCGCGCTGGTACGCGAAGTCGCGGCCGCGCCGCTGGCCGTAGAAGAGCGTGACGCGGTCGAACTCCTCGCGGTGCGCGAGCACGTGCTGGACGAGTGCGCGGATGGGCGCGATGCCGGAGCCGGCGGCGAAGAGCAGCACGTGCCGGCCGTGCCCCTCCTCGACCGGGAACCCCTTCCCGAACGGCGCGGTGATGGCCATGTCGGCGCCGGGCAGCGCCGCCGCCACGGCCGCGTCGGCCACCTTGCCCCCGCGCTTCACGAGCAGGTCGACCATGCCGGCGGGGTCCGGCGCGCTGGCGAGCGCGAAGTACGCCTCGCCGGCCGACGTGTGGAGCTTCACCACCTGGCCCGGGCGCTCGTGCGCGCGCGCGGCGTCCGGCGGCAGCTGGAGCCTGACCGCGCGGAGCGCCGGGGTCTCGTCCCAGGCGGCGAGGACGCGGGCGCCGATGAGCGGGGCCGAGGCGAGGGTCACGGCCCCTCTCTACCATCTTCCCCCGGGTGAGGGGCGGGGAGAGGGGGCGGCAGCGGCAGCGATTGACCGTCGCGCGCCGCCAGGGTCGGGACGCCGGTCCGCTCCGAGATGGCGAGCGCCACGCGCTCCGGACCCTCCCGGACGAGCTGCATCCCGAAGTGCGTCAGCACCGCCAGCCGGGGTCGCACCGCCGCGATGAGCCGCTCGGCGTCGTCCGCGCCGAGGTGGAGCAGGCGGCGGTCGCCGCCCTGGAGCCGGGTGGTGTTCACGAGCAGCACCTCGACGCCGGCGTACGCCTCCGCGAGCGCGTCCATCCAGAAGGTGTCCACCACGTGCCCGACCGAGACCCCGGGCGCGGTGAGGCGGTAGCCGTAGGTCTCGACGCCGTGGTCGTGCGCGAGCGGGGTCGCGAGCGTGATCCCCGGCGCGAGCTCCCAGGCGCCGCCCGCCCGAAGCCGCTCGATCCGGGCCGGGAACGCCTGGGCATACCGGAACACCACCGGGTCGTCCTCGAGCGCGTCGCCCGGCGCGAAGAGCGCCGCGCGCCGCTTGAAGCCGCCGCCGGTCATCGCCTCCAGCACCGCCGTGGCGTCGCCCGCGTGATCGAGGTGGCGGTGCGAGAGGTAGAGCGCGTCGACCCGCGCCGGGTCGAGCTTCGGGCGCGAGGCGAGCGCGCGCACGAGCGCCCCCGGGCCCGGATCGACCCACAGCCTGAAGCCGCCCAGCGCGTAGACGAGCCCGCCCGAGTGGCGCACCTGCGTGGCGACCACGTGCCGGGCCCCGGCGGTCCCGAGGAACTTCAGGTGGTCGGAGGGCGGCGGCGCGGCGGGCACGCCCCCTGTTCTAACGCCTCAGTACTGGACGAGCGCGTGGACCTTGCCGGCGCCGAGGCGCCGGGCGCCGTGCAGGAACCCCAGCTCGAGCAGGAAGGCGAACCCCACCAGCTCCGCGCCCTGGCGCGTCACGAGCCGGCCCACCGCCCCGGCGGTGCCGCCGGTGGCGAGCACGTCGTCCACCACCAGCACCCGCTCCCCCGGCCCGACCGCGTCGAGGTGCATCTCGAGCGCGTCCTCGCCGTACTCGAGCGCGTACACCTCGCGGACGGTGCGCCAGGGCAGCTTGCCCGGCTTGCGCACGATGGCGAGCCCCGCGCCCAGGGCCACCGCCAGCGGCGCCGCGAAGATGAAGCCGCGCGACTCGATCCCGACGACCTTCCCGATGCCGAGCCCGCGGTAGCGCTCGGCGAGCGCGTCGATGACCCCGCGGAAGAGCCTGGCGTCGGCGAGGACGGGGGTGATGTCCTTGAAGACGATGCCCTTCTTCGGGAAGTCGGGCACGTCGCGGATGCTGGCGCGCAGCTCGTTCGTCATGGGCTCTCCGGAGGCGCCCAGCCTATCACCCCTCGGGTCCGCGGCCGAGGCGCGCGCCTAGGGGAGGTAGGTGAGCGGGTTGCGCGGCCGCGTACCCTCTCGCACCTCGAAGTGCAGGTGCGGACCGGTGGTCCGGCCGGACTGGCCGACCCGGGCGATGACCTGGCCGGCGGCGACGCGCTCGCCCTGGCGCACCAGCAGCGCGCTCGCGTGGGCGTAGAGGGTGAGCAGCCCGCCCTCGTGGCGGACGATGACGATCGAGCCGTAGCCAGACTGCTCGCCGGCGAAGACCACCGTGCCGGCCTCGGCGGCCCCGACCGCGGTCCCCTCCGGCGCGGCGATGTCGATCCCGTCGTGGCGCTGCCCCTGCCGGACGCCGTAGCGGCTGTAGAGGACGCCCTGCAGCGGCCAGCGCAGGCGCGCCGGGGGGGCGCGGTCGAGGCGGGGCAGCGGCTCCTCCTCGGCGGGACCGGCCCCGGCCGCGCCCGGCACCTCCACCGCGCGCGCCGCGCCCGGCACGAACAGCTCCATCCCGACCGCGAGCTGCCGCGGGTCGGAGAGGTCGTTCACCTCCAGCAGCTCCTGCACCGGCACCCCGTAGGCGCGCGCGATCCGGTAGACCGTCTCGCCCTTCTTCACGACGTGCGTCACCCCGACCAGGTCCGGCTCGACGTGCGGCTCCGGGCTGGTGAGCGGGACCGGGGGGCCGCCGGCGGGGCCGGGCGGGCGGTGCGCGCAGGCGGCCAGGGCGAGCGCCAGCGCCAGGCCGGGCGCGGCGCGCCTCACGGGATGGGCTCCTTGCGATAGCCCTCGACCGTCCAGCTCCGCATCTCGTCGAGGAGCGCGCCGTGGGTCCAGTCGAGGTGGAGCGGCGACACCGAGACGAGCCCTTCCTGGAAGACGCAGTTGCAGTCGGAGTGGGGGATGTCCTCGTTGACCGCGCCCCCCTCGCCGCCGATCCAGTAGTACGGGCGGCCGCGCGGGTCGCGCTTCTCCACCACCTCGTTGCCGTAGGTGCGCCGGCCGAGCCGCGCGAAGCGGAACCCCTTCACCGGCCCCGGCGGCACGTTCACGTTGAGGAGCGCCGGCGCCGCGGGGGGGTGCTGCACCAGCCGCCGCGCCAGGGCGGCCGCGAAGGCCACCGCGTGCTCGAACGCGTGCGGGGGCGGCCCCGCCAGCGACACCGCGATCGCGTGGCAGCCGAGGAGCGCCCCCTCCATCGCCGCGGCGACGGTGCCGGAGTAGAGGACGTCCGTGCCGAGGTTCGGGCCGTGGTTCACGCCCGACAGGACCACGTCGGGCCGCCTGCCGCGCAGCACGAGGTTGAGCCCCATGTAGACCGCGTCGGTGGGCGTCCCGTCCACCGCGTACCAGCGCGGCGCCACCTCGGCGAGGCGCAGCGGCCGGTGGAGCGAGATGGAGTGGCTCGTCGCGGACTGCTCGCGGTCGGGCGCGACCACCCACACCTCGTCGTCCGGGAAGGCGCCCGCCAGCGCGGCCAGCCCCGGCGCGTGCACGCCGTCGTCGTTCGAGAGCAGGATGCGCACGCGCCGAATCTACCAGACCCCGGCCCGCGGCTCGCCTTCCCGGCCTACCCGATCCACCGCAGGCCGCCCACCAGCAGGAGCAGCGTCACCACGCCGCTCGCCACGATGGCCCAGCCGAGCTCCCGCAGGCGCTTGGCGGAGACGCGCGCCAGGCAGACCGCGACCGAGAGCGCGGCGGTGGGGGCGAGCGCCACCGGCGCCGCCCGGGGCAGGCCGGCCAGCGGCACCGCGGCGAACGCGCCGCCGACGAGCGCCAGCGCCGCCGCGGCGTACGCGAGGCCGGGATCGCGGGCTCCCTTCGTGCGGGCGCGCACCAGCACCGCCTGCACCGCCAGCGTGGCGGTGGTGAAGGCGAGCAGCCAGGTGAGCCACGCCCCCACCGCCCAGGCGGGTGGAGCGCCCGCCGCGAGCCCGACCGCCAGCGCGCCCGAGGAGAGGGCGGCCGCGACCACCACCTCGCCCGCGAGCGTCTTCTCCTTCCGCGCCGCGACGAGCCAGCTCACCACCGCCGCCAGCGCGGCCGGCAGCGCGAGCGCCGCCCGCGCGAGCGGCGGGGCGAGGACGAGGCCGGCGAGGCCGGTGGCGGCCGCCTGGGCGCCCAGCAGGAGGAGCACCCGTCGCGCGCGGGCGCCGTCGCCGGCGGTGGCGCGCACGCCCCGCTGGCCGAGCACCACCAGCAGCGACTCGTGCGCGACGAACGCGGCGACGAGCGCGTAGGTGAGGAGCAGCGCGGCGGCGGTCGGGCGGCCCAGCGCCAGCGCGGTCACGAGGGGCAGGAGGAGCTGCCCGTAGGCGCCGTGCTCGTGCGGCACGAGCGTGCGGGTGCGGGTGGGCTCGGGCGGCCGGGCGGCCGTGGTGGTGGCGGTCTCGGGCATGCTGGCCGGTTCTACTGCGGATCGGGCGCCGCGCGCACGCCCTCGCCCGGCCCCGATCCGATGCGCAGGTTACCGGCTCCCCAACCACCGCGGGGCGGCCGTCCGCGAGGAGGCGCCCCCCTCAGGAGGAACACATGGCGCAGCGCGCGCGCGTGGCGTGCATCATCGGCGACGGCTTCGAGGACTCGGAGTTCCGCGTCCCCTACGACCGGCTCAGGAGCGAGGGGTACCAGGTGGACCTCATCGGCGCCAAGGCGGGCCAGACCATCGCCGGCAAGGCGGGCCGGGAGAAGCTCACCGCCGAGAAGGGGATCGCGGAGGCGAAGCCCGACGACTACGTGGCCCTCCTCATCCCGGGCGGCTACTCGCCGGACCACCTGCGGATCGACCCTCGGTTCGTGCAGTTCGTGAAGGCGTTCGACGCGGCGCAGCGCCCCATCGCCGCCGTGTGCCACGGGCCGCAGCTCCTCATCACCGCCGGGCTCGTGAAGGGGCGGACCCTCACGGCCTGGCCCACCATCCAGGAGGACCTCCGGCAGCTCGGCGCACAGGTGAAGGACGCCGAGGTGGTGGAGGACCGGAACTGGATCACGAGCCGCAAGCCGGACGACCTCGAGGCGTTCAGCGACGCGCTGGTCGAGCGGCTCGCGCAGGGCGCGCGGCCCGGCCAGGGCTACCCGGCCGGCGCCGAGGATCAGGCGGCGCACCCGTAGCGGGCGGGGCGGGTCCGGCGGCCCAGTGCGGCGCGCCTCACCGGATCGCGGGACTCGCCTGCGCAGCGGGCGAGGAGGAGCATCGAGCTGGGACGCGCGCCGCGTCCGGAGGTGCTCCATGACCACCGTCGCCTCGCACGCCGAACGGCGCGACTTCTCCCGCATCGCGCTCTCCCGGCCGGCCGCGCTCGAGATCGGCGCGGCGCGCACCGCCTGCGAGCTCGTGGACATCTCGCTGCGCGGCGCGCTCGTCCGGACCCGCGCCCCCCTGGTGGCCGTCGGGGGGCAGGCGTGCCGGCTCCTCGTCCAGCTCGACCAGGGCCCGGCCACCATCCTCATGCGCGGTGAGATAGCGCACGCCCGCGGCCGCGAGATCGGCGTGAGCTGCCGCGAGCTCGACCTCGACAGCGCCGCGCACCTGCGGCGGCTCGTCGAGGTGAACCTGGGCAGCGAGAAGCTGCTCGAGCGCGAGCTGGCGGCCCTGGTGGCGCGCGCGGGCGCCCGGCCCGCCGCCGGGAAGCGGTAGCGCGCTCCGGTCGGAGGTCGTCAGGGGCGCCGCGCCAGCTCCGTCAGCCAGCGCAGCGCGACGCTGACGCGGGCGGCGGCGCGCAGGTCGGGGTGGGTGACCGCCCAGATCTCGTTCGGTGGCGGCTCCAGGCGAGGCAGGACACGGACGTAGCGCGGGTCGGAGGCGACCACCTCGGCCATGAGCAGCGCCACCCCGGCGCCGGCGGCGCAGGCCGCGTGCATGGCGGTGGTGGTGCGCGTCCGGAGCGCCACCCGCGCGCCGGCCGCGACCTCCCGCAGCCACGCCTGGCCGGGGGCCCGGTCGAGCTCGCGCTCGAACAGGACGAGGTCGTGGGCGGCGAGGTCCTGGGCGGTGCGGGGCGTGCCGCGGCGGGCGAGGTAGGCGGGCGCCGCGTAGAGCCCGAGCCGCTCGTCCCCCAGCCGCCGCGCCACCAGCGACCGCTCGCGCGGGCGGAAGTGGCGGAGCGCCACGTCCGCCTCGCCGCGGGTGAGGTCGACGGCGCGGACGTCGCCCACGAGCTCCACCGTCAGGCCCGGGTGCGCCGCGAGGAAGGCCGGCAGGGCCGGCGCGAGCACGTAGGTGGCCCAGCCGTCGCCGCAGGTGATGCGGACCGTGCCGGTGGCGCGCGCGTCGGCGCCGGCCAGCTCCCGCTCCGCCTCGAGCACCTCCGCCTCGACCCGCTCGGCGCGCGGCAGGAGGGCGCGCGCCGCGGCGGTGGCGGCGAGCCCCTCCGGCGCGCGGGTGAAGAGCCGCGCCCCGACCGCCGCCTCCAGCGCCGCGAGCCGCCGCCCCACCGTGGTGGGCGCGACGCGGAGCGCCCGCGCCGCGCCGGCGTGGCTGCGGGTGCGGTGGACGGCGAGGAAGATGCGGAGGTCGTCCCAGGCGAGCATCCCGGGGACGTAACGGGGCCCGTGCATGGATGCACGATCGTCGTGCTCGATCGTGCATTGATGAAGTGATGCGCGAGCACCAGGATCCACCGCGTGGCCCGGCGAGGCGGCCAGGCCGAGGAGGAGCACCATGACGACGACGCGGTGGTGGGCGCCGGGGCACGGAGGGAGGCAGGGCGTGCACGAGCTGGCGCGGGACGCGACCCTGCGCCTGCGGGCCGGGAGCGCGGGGCTGGTGCTGCGGGCCACCTCCGGGTGCGTGCTGGTGACGCGCGAGGGCGACCGCGATGACCACGTGCTCGAGCCGGGCGGGGAGCTCCGGCTCGAAGGGCGCGGGCTGGTGGTGGCGTGGGCGCTCGCGCCCTCGCGGCTGGTGGTGGCCGGAGCGCCGGCCGGCGCCCGGGCGCGGGCCGGGCGGCGGGAGAAGGCGGTCGCGGGGGCGTGACCGCCGGGTGCTCCCTGGCGCTCGCTGGCTCTCTCTCCTGCCTCGGCCGCGAAGCGGGGAGGGCCGGGGAAGGGGCCCTGCAACCCCCGCCCGAGATTCGGAGCGGTGCCGCGCGAACGACTGGTGTTCGGCAAAGAGGGGCGCGGCAGGTGGCGGGCGGTGCCCCGGCGGCGGGCGCCGCCGGATGGGGAACGTCGCTCGCGAGCCGGGGCCGCGCGTCCGAGGCGGCGGGGCGTGGTCCGGCTTACGACTGGGCGGATACCCGTCCCTCTGGGAGTGGTGCGTCCGGGCGCTGCATCTCAGCGAGGGGGCCGCCGGCCGGCGCATCGCGGCGATGCGCGTGCTGCGGCGGCGCCCGGGGCTCGCGGAGCCCCTGCGCGACGGGCGGCTCTCCCTTTCCACCGCCGCCGCGCTCGGGCCCGTGCTCACCGAGGGGAACTGGGAGGAGGTCGTCGGGCGCGCCGCGTTCAAGACCAAGGCGGAGACCGAGCACCTCGTGGCGACGCTGCAACCGAGGCGGGCGCCGCGGGAGGGGCTGCGGCGGCTGGCGGGGGCGGTCGAGACGGCGGCTGCGCTCTCGAGGCCGCTCGAGGCGGGCTGCCTCGAGCTCGACCGCGGCGGGGGACGAGCCCCCGCCCCACAGCCCGAGGCGGCGCGGGGGGCGGTGCGGTGGGCCCCGGGGACCTCGGGGAATCCCTCGAGGCTCGAAGTCCCCGGAGCAGAGGCATGCCCGCCGCAGCTCGAGCCGCCGCGACCTCCCCCACCGCGCCGGGCCACGCTCGAGGCCATCGACGCCGACAGCTACTCGCTGCGGGTCACCATCGACGCCGAGCTGAAGAAGGACCTCGACCAGCTGAAGTCGCTCCTCGCCCACAAGGTCCGCAACGGCGAGCTCGGCGCGCTCCTCCGCGAGGCGGTGAAGTGTGCCATCGAGAAGCATGGTAAGCGCCGCGGCGCGGTCGAGCCGTCGCGCCAGCGGAAGAGCCCAGCGCCGGCCGAGAAGGCGCCGCCTCCGGCACCGGCTCCGGGCCAGCGCGAGCCCATCCCGGCCGCGGTGAGGCGGGAGGTCTGGAAGCGCGACGGCGGGCCCTGCGCCTGGTGCTCACCGGACGGCCGCCGCTGCGGGAGCACCTGGATGCTGGAGCTCGATCACATCCAGCCCGTGGCGCTCGGCGGGCGCAGCACGGCCGACAACCTGAGGCTGGTTTGCCGTAACCATAATTCCCTGCACGCGGAGCACGTCTTCGGGAGGGAGCACATGGACCAGTTCCGGAAGGAACGCGGACCGGAGTGCTCCATCAACTCCGCCAGCGGAAGCACTTCAGGGGCGTGCGGTCCGGGCCCAGCGACCGGCGGCACGGCGGGAACGCAGCCGCAGCGCGGCACCGGATCGTGAGCCGCTCTCGCGGAACGCGCCGCGGACGCGGGGCAACGCCTAACCGGCCCCGCTCACCGACACCTCGCAGCTCGGCGCCGGACTGCACCGGCGACGCCGGGGACGGCAAGAGCGGCTGACCCGTTCACATCACCGGCGGCGCGGCCAGCCCCTCGACGATGCGGACGCGCTCGGAGAGCAGCCAGTCGTCGGTGTCGACCTGGATCGCGTCCTCGTGCGTGCCGCCGCGCATGAGCAGCCACGGCTCGCGGGCGACGTCGGCGTCCACGTAGATGGGCACGCCGAACATCGAGAGCGGCGGCTCGGCGCCGGGCTCGCACGGCCAGAACCGGTCGGCGAACCGGCTCTCCGGGACGAGGTGCACCTCCTGGGCGTGGAGCGCCTGGCGCAGCACCTCGGCGTCGACGTGGGTGGCGGCCGAGACGACGGCGAGCGCGACGTGACCGTCGACGCTCACCACCACCGCCTTCGCCACGCGGGCGCCCGGCACGTGCTCCGCGGCCGCGAGCCGCTGGGCGGGCACGGCGCGCGGGTGCACGTAGTGCTCGAACCTCAGCCGGTGCTCTCGCAGGTAGGAGTCGATCATCGAGGGGATCATGGGCGCCTCCGTTCGTGTGCCTCGATCCTCCGCGCCGCGCGGGGCCCCGGCAAGGCGCCCCGCCGGGGCGAGGCGAATCGGTACGGACCGCCGGCCGGACGCCCGGCTGCGCGGCCGGCGGCCCTCCCGCGGCGGGCGCCGCCCCGCCCCGCTAGGAACCTCCGGGTGCACCCGCCGCTCGCCCTACGCGTCCTGGAGGCGGTCTCGGAGGTGCCGGGGGCGGCCTGGGACGCGCTCACGGCGCACGAGCCGGCCGCCGCCGGGCCGTTCGTCCGCCACGCCTTCCTCGACGCCCTGGAGCAGTCGGGGTCGGCGTCGCTCCGGACTGGCTGGCGCGCCCGCCACCTCACCCTCTGGCGCGGGGGCGAGCTCGTCGCGGCGGCGCCCGCCTACGCGCGACACGGCTCGGACGGCGACTTCTCGCGCGACTGGGAGTGGGCGGCGGCCGCCGAGCGCGCGGGGCTCGACTACTACCCGAAGCTGCTCCTGGCGGTGCCCTTCACGCCCGCGACCGGCCGGCGCCTCCTGGTGGCGGCGGGCGAGCCGAGGGGCCCGGCGGCGTCCGCCCTCCTGGCGGGGGCGCGCGCGCTGGCCGAGGAGGAGGGGTACCGCTCGGTGCACGTGCTCTTCGCGGCCGAGGACGAGGCGGCGGCGCTCGCCGGGGCCGGCCTGGCCGAGCGGATCGACTTCCAGTACCACTGGCGCAACGCCGGCTACCGGACGCCGGAGGAGTTCCTGGCGCGCTTCGGCTCGAAGCGGCGCAACGCGCTCCGGCGCGAGCGCGCGGCGCCGGCGCGGCAGGGCATCGCCGTGCGCACCGTGCGCGGCGGCGAGCTCGCGGCCGAGGCGACCACCTGGGCCGACGCCATGTTCGAGCTGCACCGGCGCAGCGTCGACCGGATGGAGTGGGGGATGCGCTGGGTGAACCGCGGCTTCTACCGCCGGGTCCTCGCCGCGATGCCGGAGGCGCTCGAGATCGTCGAGGCGCGCCGCGGGGGCGCGCTGGTGGCGGCGGCCTTCAACGCGGCCTCGCCGGAGCGGCTCTACGGCCGGTACTGGGGCTGCCGCGAGGAGCACCCCTTCCTGCACTTCAACGTCTGCCTCTACCACTCGGTCGACGAGTGCATCCGGCGCGGCCTCGCCGCCTTCGAGGGGGGCGCGGGCGGCGACCACAAGCTCGTGCGCGGCTTCGAGCCGGCGCTGACGCGCTCGGCGCACCTCTTCCTCGACCGGCGGCTCGACGCGCCGCTGCGGCGCCACCTGGCGGAGGAGGTGCGGGCGCGGCGCGAGGCGCTGGCGCGCTGGCGGGCCGAGGCCCCGGTGCTCAAGCCGCTCGAGGCCGGCGGCGGGCCCAGCGGAGCGTGAGCTCGCGCTCGAAGCGCGCCCCGCCGGCGCGCGCCGCCAGGCGCTCCGCCTCGGCCAGGAGCGCCGCCAGCCGCGCGGGCGCCAGCGCCGGGCCGGCGAAGGAGAGCGAGCGGAGGACGCCCTCCAGCGCCGCCGGGTCGAGCGCCGCCTCCTGCCGGAAGCGCTCCTCGGCCGGCGAGGCGCCGGGCGCCGCCAGGGCGAGGAGCTGCCGCCCCGCGCCGGCCGGGCGGGACCGCGCCTTCGGGTTCTCGCGGGCGAGGAGGGCGGCCAGCCCTTCCATGAAGGGCGTGTCGGCGAACCGCGCCTCGACCAGCGCGATCGTCCCCCCGGGCCGGAGCAGGCGCGCCGCCTCCGCGCCGCATCGCTCCGGGTCCACCCACTGCACCGCGTCGGCCAGGAGCACGAGGTCGAAGCCGCCGCCGGGGAGCCCGGTCGCCTCGGCGGCGGCGTGCACCGGCGCCAGGCGGGGCGCGGCCGCGGCGCGCCGCGCGAGCGCGTCGAGCATGGCGCGGGCCGGCTCCACCGCGCTCACCTCGAGCCCGGCGGCGGCGAGCGGCAGGGCCAGGTGCCCGACGCCCGCGCCCAGGTCCGCGGCGCGCGCGCCGGGGCCGCCGGCGAGCGCGGCGAGCCGCTCCACCAGCGCCCCGGGGTAGCCGGGCCGCGCGGCGTACGCCCCGGCCAGCCGGTTGAAGACCCAGCGATCCTGATCCTGGAGCGAGACCGAGCGGCGGCCCATGCCGCCGAGTGTTACATTCGCGCGCGACCCGTGCCCACCCCCGTCGTCACCCTCCGCGGCGTGAAGAAGCGCTTCGCCGCCTTCCAGGCCTTAGCGGGCGTCACGCTCGACATCCAGGCGGGCGAGATCTTCGCCCTGCTGGGCCCGAACGGCGCCGGCAAGACCACGCTCATCTCCATCGTGGCCGGGCTCCTGCGCGCCAGCGAGGGCGAGGTGCGCGTGCTCGGCCGCGACGTGGTGAGCGACTACCGCTTCACGCGCCGCGCGGTGGGGGTCGTCCCGCAGGAGATCAACTTCGACCCGTTCTTCACGGTGGAGGAGTCGCTCCGCATCCAGGCCGGGTACTTCGACGTGGAGCTCCCGGAGGCGCGCCTGGTCGAGCTGCTCGAGGCGCTCGACCTGGTCGCGAAGCGGCGCGCCAACACCCGCGCCCTCTCCGGCGGCATGAAGCGGCGCCTGCTCATCGGCAAGGCGCTCGTGCACGACCCCAAGGTCCTCTTCCTCGACGAGCCGACCGCCGGGGTGGACGTCGAGCTCCGGCAGTCGCTCTGGCGCTACGTGCGGCTCCTGCGCGACCGCGGCACCACCATCGTGCTCACCACCCACTACCTGGAGGAGGCGGAGGAGCTGGCCGACCGCATCGGCGTCATCGACCGCGGGCGCCTCCTCGTGCTCGACGACAAGGACGCGCTCATGCGCCGCCACGCCGGCAAGACGCTCCGCGCCACGCTGGCGGCGCCGGCCTCGGCGCTGCCGCCCGAGCTCTCGGCGGTGGGGGCGCGGCTCGAGGAGGACGGGCTGGTGGTGGCGGTGGACGCCGCGCCCGGCGCCTCCTTCGGCGCGGCGCTGGCGGCCTTCGCCCGCTCGGGCCTCCAGGTGAAGGACGTGGAGACGACGCGCATGCGGCTCGAGGACGTGTTCGTGAGCCTGCTCCGGGCCGGCGGCGGCGGCGCCAGCGCCGCGGCCGCGCCGCGGGAGGCGCCGTGAGCTCGCTCGGCCTGCGCACGCTGCTCGACAAGGAGGTGCGCCGCTTCCTGCGGGTGCCCGGGCAGACGCTGCTCTCGCCGCTCGTCACCACCACGCTCTACTTCGTCGTGTTCGGCTTCTCGCTCGGGAGCCGGCTGCGCGAGGTGGAGGGGGTGCCGTACGCCCGCTTCATCGTCCCCGGGCTGGTGACGCTGGGGGTGGTCTCGAACGCCTACCTCAACAGCGCCTCGTCGCTGTTCGTCATGAAGCTGCAGGGGACCATCTTCGACCTGCTCGTGTCGCCGCTCTCGTACGGTCAGGTCCTGGCCGGCTTCGTGGGCGCCGCCGTGCTGCGCGGGGCGCTGGTCGGCGCCGTCATGTGGGCGGTCGCCGGCGCCTTCGCCGGGTTCGAGCTGGCGCACCCGCTCTTCGCGGTGCTGATGCTCCTGCTCGTCGCCACCGCCTTCGCGGCGCTCGGCTTCATGACCGCGGTCTGGGCGAGCTCGTTCGAGCAGGTGAACTTCTTCCCCACCTTCATCATCACGCCGCTCACCTTCCTGGGCGGCGTCTTCTACTCGGCGAAGATGCTCACGCCGGGCCTGCGCCAGTTCACGCTCGTGAACCCGGTGTTCTACATGGTCGACGGGGTGCGCTACGGGATGCTCGGCCTCTCGGACGCCCACCCGGCGGTCGGGCTGGGCCTCGTCGCGGCGCTGGCGGCCGCCGCGCTGGCGGGCGCCTACGCGATGCTCCGCACCGGCTACAAGCTGCGCGGCTAGGCGCCGGCCGTCCGCGCGGCGCCGGGGCCGGCGTGCGCTCCTTGCCGCTGGTGGATCGATTCCCTTCCCTCGCGGGTTATGGTACGCCCCCTCGCGATCCGGGGCCCTTTTGACCCTACCTTCTGGAGGTTCGTATCCATGCGTCGTCTGCTGACTGTGGCGGTGGTGACCCTGGCCCTCGCGGCCTGCAAGAAGCCCGAGGCGCCGAAGCGTCCCGCCGCCGCGGGCGGCGCGCCGGCTGCCCAGGCGGCCGGCGGTGACCGCCAGATCCTGCGCGGGAAGGTCCTCGAGAAGATCGACGTCTCCCAGTACAGCTACCTGAAGCTCGCCACGGCGTCCGGCGAGGTCTGGGCGGCCGTCACCCGGACCGACAAGAAGGCGGGCGACGAGGTCGGCGTCGGGAACGCCTTCCCGATGCAGAACTTCGAGTCGAAGGAGCTGAACCGCAAGTTCGACGTGGTGTACTTCGGCACGCTGGCCGCGCCCGGCGGCGAGGTGGCCCCCATGCCGCCCGCCATGGGCGGCGGCGCGATGGGCGGCGGGATGCCTCCCCCCGCGATGGGCGAGGGCGCCGGTGGCCCCCCCAACCCGGCGCAGCTCGCCGCGCAGCACCAGGCGGTGGTGACCGGCCCGAACGACGTCGAGGTGAAGAAGGTCGCCAAGGCGGCCGGCGCCGACGGCCGCACCATCGAGGAGATCTGGTCGCAGCGCGCGAAGCTGAAGGGCAAGCCGGTGGCGGTGCGCGGGCAGGTGGTCAAGTTCACCGCCGTCATGGGGAAGAACTTCCTCCACCTCCGCGACGGCAGCGGCTCGCCGGACAGCAAGACCAACGACCTCACCGTCACCACCTCCGACGCGGTCGGCGTGGGCGACGTCGTGACCGCCAAGGGCGTCATCGTGACCGACAAGGACTTCGGCGCGGGCTACGCCTACCCGGTCATCATCGAGGACGCGAAGGTGATGAAGTAGGCGAGGCCACCCCCCTTTGCGGTCCTGGCGGCGGGTCCCTCTGGGGCCCGCCGCTTCCGTGAGGGGGGGGGTCGGGGGGCAGAGCCCCCCGACGTCCATGTCGGCGCAGCCGGCGGCCGCTCGCGCCAGCGAGCGAAAAGCGCCGAAGGCGCAGCCGCCGGCCCGTCTCGTGTAGACTCCGCCGGCCGTGCCGCCCCCCACAACGAAAAGCCTCGAGCTCTTCGCGAGCGATGGGCCGGCGCGCGCCCGCGAGGTCCGCGGCGAGGTCGAGGCGCTCGAGGCGGCCTGGGCCGCGGGCGACCGGAGCGACCTCGCGCTGCGGCGCCGCTGCGAGGCGCGGCTCGAGGCGCTCCGCGCGCTGTGGCGCAGCGAGCGAGCCCTCTTCGGCCCCGGGGAGCTGGCGGCGCTCAAGGCGGTGGCCGAGGCGCTGCGCGCCCCCCCGCCGGACCGGCCCCGCGCCTCCGCCCGCCAGGTGCTGCGCGAGGTCTTCGGGCACGAGGCCTTCCGGCCCGGGCAGGAGGCCATCATCGAGGCAGTGCTCGCGGGGCGCGACTGCCTCGGGGTCATGCCCACCGGCGCCGGGAAGTCGCTCACCTACCAGATCCCGGCCCGCGTGCTGGGGGGGACCACCCTGGTCGTCTCCCCGCTCATCGCGCTCATGAAGGACCAGGTGGACGCCATGGCGCGGGTGGGCGTCCGCGCCACCTTCCTCAACTCGAGCCTCGACCCGGACGAGCGGCGCGCGCGCGTGCAGCGCATCCGGCGCGGCGAGCTCGAGCTCGTCTACGCCGCGCCCGAGGGCCTGGAGGCGTCGGTCGGGGCCGCGCTCGAGGGCGTGCGGCTCTCCGCCCTGGCGGTGGACGAGGCGCACTGCATCAGCCAGTGGGGCCACGACTTCCGCCCCGCCTACCGCAACCTGCGCGACCTCAAGGCGCGCTTCGGCGGGCTGCCGGTGCTCGCCCTCACCGCCACCGCCACCGCGCAGGTGACCCGCGACATCGCGGACCAGCTCGGGATGCGCGACCCGCTCGTGCTCCGCGGCACCTTCTTCCGCCCGAACCTCCGGCTGCACGCCTACCAGAAGGGCGAGGGGCGCGGCCACGGCGCCGCCATGGCCGGCCGCGGCCTCAAGACGCGCGACGCGCTCCTGCGCCTCGTCCGCTCGCGCCCGGGCGAGAGCGGCATCGTCTACTGCCTCTCCCGGAAGTCGGTGGAGGCCACCGCCGAGCTCCTCTGCGACCACGGCGTGCGCGCCACCGCCTACCACGCCGGGATGGAGCCGGAGGACCGCACCCGCGCCCAGGACGCGTTCCAGTCGGGCGAGGTGGAGGTGGTGTGCGCCACGGTCGCGTTCGGGATGGGCATCGACAAGCCCGACATCCGCTACGTCATCCACCGCGACATGCCCCGCTCCATCGAGGGCTACTACCAGGAGATCGGCCGCGCCGGCCGCGACGGCGCGCCCTCCGACTGCGTGCTCTTCTACTCCTGGGCCGACGTGGCGAGCTGGGACCGGCTGGCCGAGGGCGGCGACGCGGAGGTGGCGGAGCTGCAGCGCAAGCAGGCGCGGGAGATGTTCCGCCTGGCCGAGGACGCGGTCTGCCGCCACCAGGCGCTGGTGCGCCACTTCGGCGAGAGGATCGAGCCCTGCCGCGAGAGCTGCGACCTGTGCGGCGGGGGCGACCTCGTCTCCGAGGCGAAGCCCGTCCGCACCGCCCGCGCCCACGGTCGCGAGGAGCGGTCAGGGTCCGGCGCGAGCAGGGCGGGGGCTCGTCCCCCGCCGCCCGAGCCGATGGACACCGAGGGCGCCGAGCTCTTCGAGGCGCTGCGCGCCGTCCGCAAGCAGCTCGCGGCCGAGCGCAGCCTCCCCGCCTACTGCGTCTTCTCCGACGCCGTGCTGCGCGCCCTGGTGGAGCAGCGCCCGCGCGACGAGCTCGAGCTCGCCGCGGTGAAGGGCGTCGGGCGCAGGAAGGCCGCGGCCTACGCGGAGGCCTTCCTGCCGCTCCTGTGCGCCGCGCGCTGAGCGCGCGCTACAGGTAGCTGACGGCCGCCTTCACCTCGGCGCACAGCGTCGCGCCGGCGGTGAAGCTCCCGCCCGGCGCCTGGCTGGGATCGGCGGTGCCCGAGAGCTCGAGCACCAGCTGGCCGGACTGGAGGTACGGGAAGAGCTCGGCCCCGTCGCCGGTGACCTCGATCGACGTCCCGGCTCCGGTGGCCGGGCGCTGGTAGGTGCCGAGCGGGAGCTTCGGCAGCGTGCTCCCGGAGGGCGGGACCGCGCTCACGGTGAGCGTCGTGACGAAGTCGGCGCTCTGCGTCGAGTCGAGCGCGGCGGAGCGGAAGAGGACCTGGACGTCGTGGACGCCGCTCTGCGCCAGGTCCGGCACGGTCGAGCCGAGCGCGAAGGCGAGCTGGACCGGGGGCAGCGGGGCGGAGGTGACGCCCGGCACCCGCGCGCTCGGGACGGTGTAGCCGGGGGAGGTCACGCAGACGCGGTCGACCTGCAGGTCGGCGCTGCAGCCGGCGAGGGCGAGGAGCGCGGCGGCGAGGGCGGCGGTGCGCATGGCGGGGGTCACCAGAACCGGAGCGCGACGCCGACGCTGGCGGCGGGCACCCAGGCGGCGAGGTGGATGGGGGTGGAGTTGGCCGTCCCGGAGCCCGCGGGGGCGCCGCTGACGCCGCGCAGCGTGCTCCAGGCGCGCGACACCCCGGCGCGCAGGAAGAAGGTGGTGCCGTCCGGGTTCCCGAGCTCGAGGCCGAGCAGCCCCGAGGCGTAGGCGTAGCCGACGCTCGAGAGCGAGGCCTTCCAGGCCTCGGGGACGTGGAGGCCCGAGAGCGGCGAGCGGAGGTCGGCGTCGAAGGTGGTGCCCGCCTCGACGGTCGCGGTCGGCCTCGCCCAGGAGCGGAAGGGCGCCAGCGTGAGGCCGCCCTGCAGCCCGAACGCGTAGTAGTTCCAGGTCACCCCGCCGTGGAGGCGCGCCCAGGGCACGAAGGGGCGGAAGGTGAGGGCGGCGACGCCGCCCGCCGGGGAGTCGGCGTCGAGCTGGAGACCCAACCCCCAGCTCCGGTCCTCGGCGCGCGCGCCGAGCGGAACTGCGGTAAGCAGGAGGCCGACGAGGAGGACGCGGATGGCGCTCACCGCCACACTGTATGATTTCGACGTGGCGCTGAGCCATGTGGACAATGGGCTCCACCTGTCGCTCCAGATCCGGGCGGCGCGTCATCCCTCGGAGACGCTCGAGCGCATGTGGCTGCGGGTGCTGGCGTTCTGCTGGTTTCACCAGGAGCGCATCGCGTTCGGGCCCGGGCTCTCGGATCCCGACGCGCCCGACCTGTACGCGGACGACCTCACCGGCCAGAAGGAGCTGTGGGTGCGGGTGGGACGGCCGGACCCGGCGCGGATCCAGCGCGAGGCCGACCGCGCCGGGCAGGCGAGGGTGGGCGTCCTCTTCGACGCGCCTTCGCGCATGGAGGCGTTCCTCGCCGAGGCGCGCGAGGCAAAGCTCGCCCGCCTGGCGCGGGTGGACCTGCTCGCCGCCGACCCCCGGCTCCTCGCGGCGCTCGCCGCCCGCGACGACCGCCGGACGCGGCTCGCCCTCACCATCGTCGGCGACCACGTCTACGCGGAGCGGGGCGGGCAGGCGGTCGACGGCCCGCTCACGCGGGGGTCGTTCTAGACCCCCAGCTGGGCGGTTCAGGACGAATTTCGAATGCGCCGCCGCGCTCCGGCGTTAGAACTCGGTCGCTAATCGTACCAGCCCGGTTCTGATTCGCTCCCCAGGGTCCCCATGCTGCGGATGAGCAAGCTCACCGACTACGGCCTCGTGCTGCTCACCCATCTGGCGCAGGGTGGGACGCCGGGCGTCCGCACGGCGCAGGAGCTGGCGCGCTGCTCGCGCGTCCCGCTCCCGACCGCTTCCAAGATCCTGAAAGAACTGTCGAAGGCGGGCCTCGTCACCTCGCACCGCGGCCGGCGCGGCGGGTACAGCCTGGCGCTCACCCCGGACGCGATCTCGGTGGCCGCGGTGGTCGAGGCGCTGGAGGGCCCGGTCGCCCTCACGGAGTGCAGCGTGCTCGACGGGGGCTGCTCGCTCGAGCCGACCTGCCTCGCCAAGGGGCACTGGGGGCCGATCAGCCGCGCGATCCAGCGCACGCTGCAGCGCCTCCCCCTCTCCGCGCTGGGCCCGCGGCTCGTCCACCTGGGGGCGCCGGGCGCGCCCGCGCTGCGGCCGGTGCCGTCCGGGTGCGAGCCGGACGCCGCGCCCCGGAGCCTCCTCTCACGCAGCGCCAGCACGGGAATGACGCCATGACCCAGGACGCCGCCCTCCGCGAGCTCACCGAGGGCAAGTACAAGTACGGCTTCGTCACCGACGTCGAGACCGACCAGGTCCCGAAGGGCCTGTCCGAGGACGTCATCCGCCTCATCTCGCACAAGAAGGGCGAGCCGGAGTGGATGCTGGCGTGGCGGCTCGAGTCGTACCGCCGCTGGCTCGCCATGGTCGAGCCGACCTGGCCGAACGTGCACTACCCGAAGATCGACTACCAGGACATCGTCTACTACTCGGCGCCGAAGCCGAAGAAGAAGCTCGGCTCGATGGACGAGGTCGACCCCGAGCTCAAGAAGGCGTTCGAGAAGCTCGGCATCCCGCTGGCGGAGCAGGCGCGCCTCGCCAACGTGGCGGTCGACGCGGTCTTCGACTCGGTGTCGGTGGCGACCACCTTCAAGGACAAGCTGGCCGAGAAGGGCGTCATCTTCTGCTCCTTCTCCGACGCGGTGAAGAACCACCCCGAGCTGGTGCAGAAGTACCTCGGCTCGGTGGTGCCCTCCACCGACAACTTCTTCGCCGCGCTCAACTCGGCGGTCTTCTCGGACGGCAGCTTCGCGTACATCCCGAAGGGCGTGCGCTGCCCGATGGAGCTGTCGACCTACTTCCGCATCAACGCCTCCGACACCGGGCAGTTCGAGCGGACGCTCATCGTCGCCGACGAGGGCGCGCACGTCTCCTACCTCGAGGGCTGCACCGCGCCGGTGCGCGACGAGAACCAGCTCCACGCGGCGGTGGTGGAGCTCGTCGCGCTGCCGGGCGCCGAGATCAAGTACTCGACGGTGCAGAACTGGTACCCGGGCGACGCCGAGGGGCGGGGCGGCATCTACAACTTCGTCACCAAGCGCGCCAAGGTCATGGAGCGGGCCAAGGTGAGCTGGACGCAGGTGGAGACCGGCTCCGCCATCACCTGGAAGTACCCGAGCTGCATCCTGCAGGGCGACGACGCGGTGGGCGAGTTCTACTCGGTGGCCCTCACCCACCACCGCCAGCAGGCCGACACCGGCACGAAGATGATCCACGTCGGCAAGCGGACGCGCTCGACCATCATCTCGAAGGGCATCAGCGCCGGGCACGGGCAGAACACCTACCGCGGCCTGGTGAAGGTGCTGAAGGGCGCCGAGGGGGCGCGCAATTACTCACAGTGCGACTCGCTCCTCATCGGCGACCAGTGCGGCGCCCACACGTTCCCGTACATCGAGGTGCGGAACCCGCGGGCGCAGGTGGAGCACGAGGCGACCACCTCCAAGATCGGCGAGGACCAGCTCTTCTACTGCCGGCAGCGCGGCATCGCGGAGGAGGACGCGGTCTCGATGATCGTGAACGGCTTCGCGCGGCAGGTGCTGAAGGAGCTGCCGATGGAGTTCGCGGTCGAGGCGCAGAAGCTCCTGGGGATGAGCCTCGAAGGTTCGGTCGGATAGCAGCGGTGGCGTGGGGCGGGGGCTCGTCCCCCGCCGGCGCGAACGAGGGGAACGGCGAGACATGCTGAGCATCCAGGGACTCAAGGCGAAGGTGGCGGACAAGGAGATCCTGCACGGGCTCGACCTCGAGGTCGGCGCGGGCGAGGTGCACGCCATCATGGGGCCGAACGGCTCCGGCAAGAGCACGCTGGCGGGCGTCCTGGCCGGGCGCGACGCGTACACGGTCACCGGCGGGCGCGTGCTGTACCAGGGCGAGGACCTGCTGGCGCTCTCCCCGGAGAAGCGCGCCGCGCAGGGCGTCTTCCTCGCCTTCCAGTACCCGGTGGAGATCCCGGGCGTCGCCAACATGTACTTCCTGCGCACCGCGCTCAACGCGATCCGCAAGGCGCGCGGCGAGGAGCCGCTCGACGCGATGGACTTCCTCGCGCTCGCCAAGGAGAAGATGAAGCTGGTGAAGATGGATCCCTCCTTCGCCAACCGCGGCGTGAACGAGGGGTTCTCGGGCGGCGAGAAGAAGCGGAACGAGATCGTCCAGATGGCGGTGCTGGAGCCGAAGCTGGCGGTCCTCGACGAGATCGACTCCGGCCTCGACATCGACGCCCTGCGGGTGGTGGCGGAGGGCGTCAACGCGCTCCGGTCGAAGGACCGGGCGATGATCGTCGTGACGCACTACCAGCGGCTCCTCGACTACATCAGGCCCGACCACGTGCACGTGATGGCCGCCGGGCGCATCGTGACGAGCGGCGGCCCGGAGCTGGCGCTCGAGCTCGAGCACAAGGGCTACGGCTGGATCGAGAAGGAGCCGCCGCCGCGGACGGCGCCGGCGGAGGCGCGCCCGTGAACACCGCGGAGCAGAGCTTCGCGGCGCAGCTCGCGCTCCCGCGCGGTGGGGAGCCCGGCTTCCTGGCCGCGCTGCGCGCCGCGGGGCGCGACGCCTTCCTGGCGGGGAAGCTCCCCACCGCGAAGGACGAGGACTGGCGCTTCACCAACCTGGCGCCGCTGGCGGCGCAGGCCTTCGCGCCCGCGCCCGCCGGGCGCGCCGCCGGCGCCGACCTGCCGCCGGCGCCGCGGCTCGTGTTCGCGAACGGCCGGCTGGACCCCGCCGCGAGCGACCTGGCGGGGCTCCCCGCCGGAGTCCGGCTCTCGAGCCTCGCCGCGGCGCTGCGCGAGCGGCCCGCGGCGGTCGAGCCGCGCCTCGGCGTCGGCGGCGCGGGGGCCCGCCCCGCGTTCGTCGCGCTGAACGCCGCCCTGTTCGACGACGGCGCGCTGGTGGAGCTCGACGCTGGGGTGAAGTGCCAGCCCACGCTGCACCTCGTGTTCTGCTCGCACGCCGGCGGTGGGTCCACCGCCAGCCACCCTCGGAACCTCATCGCCCTCGGCGATGGCGCGCAGGCCACGGTGGTCGAGCACTACCAGGGCCGCGGCGCCTACCTGGTGAACGCCGTCACCGAGGTCGCCCTGGGCGCGGGCGCGCAGCTCGAGCACGACCGGCTGCAGGAGGACGCCCCCGAGGCGTTCCACGTGAGCGCGCTGCAGCTGACGCAGGGCGCCGCCAGCCGCTTCGTGGGGCAGTCCATCGCGCTCGGGGGGCGCCTGGCGCGGGTCGAGGCGCGCGCGCTGCTCGCCGCCGAGCAGGCGAGGTGCGACCTGCACGGCCTGAACGTCTCCTCGGGCACCCAGCTCCACGATCACTTCGTCCACGTCGACCACGCCAGCCCGCGCTGCACGAGCCGCGAGGTCTTCAAGGGCATCCTCGGCGACACCGCCCGCGGCGTGTTCGCCGGCCGGATCCTGGTCCGGCCCGGCGCACAGAAGACCGACGCGGGCCAGGTGAGCTCGAGCCTGCTCCTCTCGGACGACGCGGTGGTCGACACGAAGCCGCAGCTCGAGATCCTGGCCGACGACGTGAAGTGCTCGCACGGCGGGTCGGTGGGCCAGCTCTCGCCCGATCAGCTCTTCTACCTGCGCTCGCGCGGGATCTCGGAGCCGCTGGCCCGCGCGCTCCTCACCTGGGCCTTCGCCGCCGAGCTGGTGCAGCGGGTCGGCCCGGAGGAGCTCCGGGCGCGCGTGCGCCGGGCGGTCACGGCGCGGCTCCCTTCGGGCGAGCTGCTGAGGGAGGTCGCATGAGGGTGGTCCATCCCAGCCCGCCCGAGGCGGAAGTGGTGACGCTGCACAAGCCGGTCGCCGACGGGTTCGACGTCGAGCGCGTGCGCTGCGACTTCCCCATCCTGGCCCGGCCCGTGCGCGGCAAGCCGCTCGTCTACCTCGACAGCGCCGCCACCACCCAGCGCCCGCGCCAGGTGGTGGAGGCGATGGCGCGCTTCTTCGACCAGGAGAACGCCAACGTGCACCGCGGCGTGCACTTCCTGTCCGAGAAGGCGACCGCCTCCTACGAGGGCGCGCGCGAACGGGTGCGCCGGTTCCTCAACGCGCGCGAGTCGCGCGAGATCGTCTTCGTGCGCGGCACGACCGAGGCCATCAACCTGGTCGCCTTCACCTTCGGCAAGCAGCGGGTGGGCGCGGGCGACGAGGTGCTCGTCTCCGCCATGGAGCACCACTCCAACATCGTCCCCTGGCAGATGCTGTGCGAGGAGAAGGGCGCGAAGCTGGTGGTGGCGCCCATCGACGACCGCGGGGTGCTCCTCCTCGACGAGCTCGAGAGGCGCATCGGCCCGCGCACGCGCCTCGTGGCGGTGTCGCACGTGTCGAACGCGCTCGGCACCGTGAACCCGGTGAAGCGCGTCGTCGAGCTGGCCCACGCCCGCGGGGTGCCGGTGCTGGTGGACGGGGCGCAGGGCGCGCCGCACGTCCCGGCCGACGTGCAGGACCTCGGCTGCGACTTCTACGCGTTCAGCGGGCACAAGATCTACGGGCCGACCGGCATCGGCGTGCTCTACGGGCGGGCCGAGCACCTCGAGGCCATGCCGCCCTGGCAGGGCGGCGGCGACATGATCCTCTCGGTGGCCTTCGAGAAGACCATCTACAACCAGATCCCCTACAAGTTCGAGGCGGGGACGCCCAACATGGCGGGGGCGGTGGGGCTCGGCGCGGCGCTCGACTGGCTGGAGGCCCTGCCGCGGGAGGCGGCCTGGCGCCACGAGGACGAGGTGCTCGCCTACGGCACGGAGCAGCTCGGCCGCATCCCCGGGCTGCGGATCCTGGGCACGGCGCCGGGCAAGGCGGCCGTCCTGTCGTTCGTGATGGACGACATCCACCCGCACGACATCGGGACCGTCCTCGACCGCGAGGGGATCGCCATCCGCACCGGCCACCACTGCGCCCAGCCGCTCATGGCGCGCCTCGGCGTGCCCGCCACGGCGCGCGCGTCGCTGGGGATCTACAATACGACCGCCGAGATCGACGCCCTGGCGGCGGGACTCGAGAAGGTGAGAAGGATGTTCGCATGAGCTCGGAACTGGACGACCTGTACCAGGAGGTGATCCTCGACCACGGCCGCAAGCCGAGGAACTTCCGGGTCATCCCGGACGCCGACCGGCAGGCGGAGGGCCTGAACCCCCTCTGCGGCGATCACTTCAAGCTCTACGTGAAGCTCGACGGGGAGCGCATCCAGGACATCGCCTTCGAGGGCTCCGGCTGCGCCATCTCGAAGGCCTCCGCCTCCCTCATGACCTCGGCGGTGAAGGGCCACACCGTGGCGGAGGCGGAGCAGCTCTTCTCGCGCTTCCACACCCTCGTGACCGAGGGGCCGGACAAGGTGCCCGCCTCCGAGCTGGGGAAGCTGGCGGCGCTCTCGGGCGTCTGCGAGTTCCCCACCCGCGTCAAGTGCGCGAGCCTCGTCTGGCACACGCTCCGGAACGCGCTCGCCACCCAGCAGAAGGTCGTCACCACGGAGTAGACGATGGAGCGCAGGGAACCCGTCCTCCTCAAGCGCGGCTGCGACGCCACCCAGATCCCGAGCGGCTTCCTGGTGCGCCTCGAGCCGGGCTCGTACGTCATCCCGCAGCAGGTCCTCGACGGCAACGTCACGGTGATGACGGAGCGCGGCGGGCTGGCGCGCATCCTCGCCGCCGACGCGGACGCGCTCGGCCCCGAGTACGTGGAGCTGGCCGCCAAGGCCGAGGCCGCGCGCGCGACGCGGAGCGAGGGCCCCTTCGACGAGCAGAAGGTGTGGAACGAGCTCAAGACCGTCTACGATCCGGAGATCCCAGCCAGCATCGTCGACCTCGGGCTCGTCTACCACGTCGCCTCCGAGCCGTCGCCCGACGGCGCGAAGGTGCTCGTGGTCATGACGCTCACCGCCCCCGGCTGCGGCGTCGGGCCGGTGCTGGTGGAGGACGTGCGGAGCAAGGTCGAGCGCGTGCCGGGGGTGGCCGACGTCGACGTCCAGCTCGTCTTCGACCCGCCGTGGGACCAGAGCCGGATGACCGAGGCGGCGCGCCTCACGCTCGGCCTCATGTAGCGCCGGCGGCCGGGGCGCCGCTCCCTGGCCAGTCTGCGATCTTCACCGTTCGTCCGCCTGCCCGCCCGCGCCCGCGGCGCACGCCCTGCCGGCCGCGCGCCGCCGGGGGCTTGGTGGGCCTCCTTCCGGTCCCCATCTTTCTCTGCGAACCACCACGCAGGAGGGGGAACGGCATGGCAAGGACGAAGTGGTTGGCGCTGGCGCTCGGCGCCGGCTGGATGGGGCTCGCGGCCGCGCAGGGCGCGGGCGGCGCAGGGGGCGGGGGCGCCGGAGCCGGCGGCGGCAAGGACACGAGCTCGAGCGCGGGCTCGAGGACGCCGGCGAACGCCGACATGCAAGAGGGCACCGGGACGGGGCCTCGTGACCAGACGACCGCGCCCGGCGCGGGCGGCGCACGCAGCGACATGACCACCCAGGGCACGACCGGAGCGACCGGCTCGGACACGGCGGCCACGGCCCGGAGCGGGACCCCGGGCGACACGAGCGAGATGACGAGCACCCTCGCCAAGATGCACGCGGGGAACGAGCTCGAGGTCCAGGCCGGCACCTGGATGCGCGCGCACGCGACGAACTCCAAGGTGAAGGACTTCGCGAAGAAGATGGTCGACGACCACGGCGCGATGGACAAGGACGCGAACGCGTTCGCGCAGAAGCACGACCTGCAGCTCACGAGCGCGCCGGAGTACGCGTCCAAGACGAGCGAGCACCAGACCATGCTCGACGAGCTGAAGGGGATGCACGGCGCCCAGGCCGACCGGCACTACATGCAGATGATGGTGGAGGACCACACGAAGGACGTGAGCGCGGTGAAGACCGCCGCCGAGCAGGCGAAGCACGGGAGCGACAAGGAGTACGCGAAGCTGCTCGAGAAGGCGGAGAAGAAGATGGAGGGGCACCTCAAGGACGCGCAGAAGATCTCGCGCGACATGGGCGCGCGCCAGGCGCGCCACCCGGCCGGCCAGTAGCGGAAGCGGCCGCTCCGGCCAGCGACCGGCCCGCGGCGTCCGCGCCGCGGGCCGTCGCGTCACGCCGCGCGGCGGGCGGGGCCGGGGCGCAGCGCGAGCCGCAGCGGCGCCCCGTCGCGCAGCACGTCGAGAGCGAGCTCGGGCGCGGGCGTCAGCACCAGCACGCGCTGCAGGTCGTCGAGCGCCGCGACGTCGTCGCCGTTGGCCGCGGCGAGGAGGTCGCCGGGCCGGACGCCCCCGGCCTCGGCGGCCGAGCCGCCCTCCACCCGCAGCACGCGGACCCCGCGGGTGCGCCGCAGCGCGGACGCCGCGGCCGGCGCGAGGTCCTCCCCGCGGGCGGCGATCCCGAGGTAGGGCCGTCGCACCTCCCCGTCGCGGATCAGCACCGCCGCCACCCAGCTCGCGGTCCGGGCCGGGATGGCGAAGGCCATGCCGTGCGCCCAGGGCAGCATGGCGGTGGTGACGCCCACCACCTCGCCCTCCGCCGAGAGGAGCGGGCCGCCCGAGTTCCCCGGGTTCACCGCCGCGTCGGTCTGGAGCAACCCGTCGAGCGCGCCGCCGTCCGGGGCCGGGAGCGTGCGGTAGAGCGCCGAGACGACGCCCATCGTGACCGAGCGCTCGAAGCCGAGCGGGTTGCCGATGGCGATCACCAGCGCGCCTGGCGCGAGGGGCCGGCGGTCCGCCAGCGCGAGCGGCGCGAGGCCGGACGCGGGCACCCGCAGCACCGCCAGATCGGTGCGCGCGTCGAGACCCACCCGCTCCGCCGGCAGCGGCTCGGAGCCGGAGCGCCGGACGTGGAGCGGCTCCGCCCCGCGCGCGACGTGCGCGTTGGTGAGCAGGTAGCCGTCGGGCGCGAGGACGAACCCCGAGCCGTGCCCGCGCCGCTGCTCGACGCCGACCACCGAGGGCGCGGCGCGCGCGACCAGCGCCTCGAGGTCGCGCGAGAGCGCTCCGAGCGCCGTCACGGCCGCGCCCCCCGCGCCCGCTCCCGCACGCCGACGACGAGCTCCGCCTCCTGGACCGCGCCTCCTCGGACGAACCGCGCGCGCACCGCGCTCCCGATCCGCGCCTCCTCCAGCGCCGGCCACAGATCCGACAGGTCGGCCAGCGGCGCGCCGCCCAGCGCCAGGAGCAGATCGCCCAAGCCGAGGCCGGCGCGCCCGGCCGGGCTCTCCTCCTCCACCGCGGTCACGAGGAGCGCCGTCTCCTGCCCCGCCAGCGCGGCCGCCCTCGGCGGCAACCGCACCGGCAGGCTCGCGAGGCCCAGGTAGCCGCGCCGCACCTCGCCGTGCGCGAGGATCGCCTCGACCACGCGGCGGAGCGTGGGGGGCGGCACCGCCAGCGCGGTGCCGCGGACGAGGCCGGCGCTGGTGAGCCCCACGCCGCGCCCGGCCAGGTCGGCGGCGAGGCCGCCCGAGAACCCCGGCTGCAGCGCCACGTCGAGCTCGACGTAGCGGTCGACCGGGCCGCCGCCGGCGGTGCGCCAGGCGCCGCCGGTGCGCGCCACCACCCCGAGCCCGGCGCGCGGGCCGCGGCCGGGGCGGGTGACCGCCAGCACGAGCTCGCCCACCTCCGGCTCGCCCTCCGCCCAGGCCGCGGGCGCGAGGCCGGACGCGCCCGTGCGCACCACCGCCAGGTCGGTCGCCGGATCGCGCCCCGCCACCTCGCCGCGGGCGGCGGAGCCGTCCGGCAGCCCGAGCGCCACCTCGTCCGCGCCGTGCAGCCCGTGGCCGGCGGTGACCACGACGCCGTCGGCCGACCAGACCACCCCCGACGCCGAGTACCGCGCGCCGCCGTCGATCCGCACCACCGACGCGGCCGCCCGCTTCGCCGCCGCCGCCGCCGCGCGCCCCAGCTCGATTCCGATGTCGCTCGCCATCTTCGTGCCCGCTCCGTCCCCGGCCGCGGTGCGCGGCCCGGCGAGAACCTTAGGCGGCGGCCGGCCGGGCCACATCGTCCGGGCGGACAGGGCGCGGGCCTGGGCGGATGGACAGGGGGATCCTCTTCCGCCGAGCGCCGCGGAGCGGCTGACGATTCATCACATCTTCGCAGTCGAGCTCGCGGTATCCGCGCGGGCTCGCTCCTCTCCCTCGCCCCGCGGAGCGGGGAGAGGGCCGGGGAGAGGGGCCTCGCAACCAGCCCGCAGCTCGGAGCGGTTTCGCGCGAGCGGGCGGGGTTCGGCAGGGAGGGGCGCGGCAGGTGGGCGGGCGGCGCCGCGCGGGCGGGCGGGCGCGGTCGTTGGGCGGACGTCGCACGCGAGGCGGGGCCGCGTGTTCGAGGCGGCGGGGCGTGGCCCGGCTCACGACGTGTCCCGAGGGTGAAATACGCGGGGCCGCGGCAGATGCGGGCCGCCGGACGAGGCGTTCACCTATCGTAACTATCGTCCGGATCGTCCCACATGGGAGCTTGACGCGTTTCCGCGCGGATCGCGCTTCGGCGGACGCGAAGGCGCAAGGAGGCCTCTCTCGCGGCCGCGCCGGGCCGCTCCGAGGCGCGACGGCCGGCCGATCCCGTTCTCGCCGGGTGTGGTCGCCGAGCCGTTCCAGCGCGAACCTCGCGCGTCCCAGGAGCCCCGCGAAACGCATGAGACACTCCGGGTATGACCGACGCCCGCGCGCTCTCCCGCCGCATCGCCTCGCTCCTCGCCGAGGAGCGGAGCCGCCTCGCCGACTTCCTCGTCGCCCTGGCGGACTTCGACCGCCAGCGCGGGTGGGGCACGCTCGGCTACGCGTCGCTCTTCCAGTACCTCGAGCGCGAGCTCCGGCTCACGAGCAGCGCCGCCGCCCGGCGCATGACGGCCGCCGCGCTCGTCCGGCGCTTCCCCGCCGTGGTGGAGCCGCTCCGCGACGGGCGAGTCTGTATGTCGGTCGTGTACGAGCTCTCGAAGGCGCTCACCCCGGAGAACGCGGGCGAGGTGCTGCCGCGCTTCTACGGCCTCTCGAAGCGCGAGGCGGAGGCGCTCGTCGCCGAGCTCAGGCCGGTCGCGAACCCGCCGCGGCGCGAGGTGGTCACGGCGCTCGCGCGCACCGCGCCGTCACTGCGCGCGAGCGCGCCCGCGGAGGCGCGCACCGCCTCGCCTGTACCCGAACGGACTTCGCCGGCGAAGTCCGAAAGGGTACAGCCAGACGCAGACCTCTTCTCCGCGCCGGCTCGCCCGCGCGACGAGGTGGAGCCGCTCGACGCCCAGCTCCGCCGCTACCACGTCACCGTCTCGAAGGCCTTCCTCGCCAAGCTCGACGCCGCGAAAGACGCGCTCTCCCACGCCATCCCCGACGGCGACACCGAGGCGGTGCTCACCGCCGCGCTCGACCTCCTCCTCGAGAAGACCGACCGCCGGCGCGGCCTCGTGAAGCGGCCGCGGCCGGCGCCTCAGAAGCCCTCCGCTGACCCGCGCCACGTCCCGGCGGCGGTGGCTCGGGAGGTGTGGAAGCGGGACGGCGGCCGGTGTGCCTTCCGCCTGCCGGACGGGAGCGTCTGCGGCTCGACGAAGCGGCTCGAGCTCGACCACATCCACCCGGTGGCGCTCGGCGGGCGCAGCACCGCCGACAACCTGAGAGTGGCTTGCTGGGATCACAACTCCCTGCACGCGGAGCACGTCTTTGGCCGGAAGCACATGGACCAGTTCCGGAAGGCCGCGAACCGGAGCGCTCCAGCTCTCGCTGGCGGTGGTACTTCAGGGGCGTGCGGCGAGGAGGCGGAAGCCGCTGGCTCGACGCTCACGCCGCGACGGCGCGGTACCGGGTCGTGAGCCGATCTCGCGGACAGCGCCGCGGACGTGGGGGCGGCGCCTCGCCGGCGGCGCTTGCCGGACGGTGCCGCCTGGCTCGACGAGGCGGCGACCGCTGGACGGCCACGCACCTCTCGGCCGGCTGTGACGTGCCTAGGGCGACTTGTGAGGAATCATGAGGCGCAGCGGGGAGAGGGGCCGCGCAACCGCGTCCGAATGCGCGAAGGACCTCGCGCCCGCCGATCAGAGCACGACCAGCCCGCGGCGGGCGGCGAGGACGATGGCCTCGCTGCGGCTCTCCGCGCCGAGCTTGCCGAGGACCGCCTCGACGTGGAACTTGGCGGTGCGCTCCGAGACGCCGAGCCGGAGGGCGATGGCGCGGTTCGAGAGCCCCTCCGCGAGGAGCTGCAGCGCCTCCAGCTCCCGCGGGGTGAGGTGCTCGCCGGCCGCGGCGGCCGCCGCCGGGGGCGGACGGAGCCAGCCCGCGAGCGGCGCGTCGAGCGCCACGAGGCCGCGGGCAGCCGCCACCAGCGCCGCCGCCAGCCGCTCCTCGCCGCCGTCCCGGAACACGAGCCCCCGGGCGCCGGCGGCGAGGGCCGCCGCGGCCTGCTCCTCGCTCGCCACCAGCGCCACCGCCGGCGGCACCGCCGCCGCCCGGCCCAGCTCGGGGAGCTCGTCCCCGGCGAGGTCCCACAGCGCGACCTCGGCGCCGCCGGGTGGAGGGTCGCCGGGCGCGACGGCGCCCACCACCTCCAGCTCGGGGCGGCGCCCGAGCAGCGCCGCGAGCCCGCTGCGCGCGAGCGGGTCGGCGGCCACGACCAGGGTGCGGGTGCGCTCCACCCCCGCTGCATAACCGGCCGGGCGCGCGCGGCGCGGCGCGATCAGCCGACGGTGACCTTGCGCACGCCGCGGCGCTCGAGCAGCGCCTTCACGCGCTCGCGCAGATCGCCCTGCAGCACGAGCGCCTCGCCCTCGACGGCTCCGCCGCAGCCGAGCGCCTGCTTCAGCTCCTTCAGCCACCGGTCCCGCTCGGCGGCGCCGAGCTCGAGCTTCTCGACGATCGTCGCCTCCTTCCCGCCGCGCCCCTTGCGCTCGAGGCGCACCACCGCGCGCGCGGGCGCCGGGCGGGCCTCGGGCGCCGGGGGCGCGCGCTGCGCCTCCGGGGCCGGCGTCATGCCGAGCCGCTCGGCCAGCCCGCCGAACGGGTTGTGAAAGGGCTTCCCCTCCGGGGGAGCCGCGTCCGCGCTCCGCTTCTTCATCGCGACCTCCTCCGGCCCGCGCGGCGCGGCCGCCGCGCGAGCTCCTCCGCTGCCCGCGCGAAGTCGCCCGACAGCCGCGCGCCGAGCGCCAGGCCCTCGTCCGGCGACGGGCCGTCAGGCACCGCGCGCGCCGCCGCGTCCAGGAGCAGGCGCTCCAGCGCCAGGTCGTCGAAGAGCCGCCGCGCGTCGGCGCCGTCGAGCGCGAGCGCCGCCAGGGCCGCCTCGCGGCCGCCGCGCCGGATCCGCCGGGCGGCGAAGAACGCGTCCGCCGCCGCGCCGCGCTCCGCGGGGCTGGCGGCGAGCCCCAGGGCGCGGGCGAAGCCGGCCAGGAGCGCCCGCCGGAGGCCGTCGTCGCGCAGCGCCGCGGCCCGCGCCTGCGCCCCGACCCGCGCCAGCACCTCGCCGGCCGGGATCGCCGCCCCGCGCGCGACCGCCAGCGCGCCGGAGAGCTTCCGCCGGCGCACGAGCGACGAGGGGCGCGGCGGGTCGCCGGCGGGCGCGAGCGAGGCGCCGCCCCGGACGAAGGCGGCGGCGGCGGCGATGGTGGCGCGGGCGTCCTCGGCCTTGGGGTCGGGGGCGCCGGCGCGCACGAGCGCCTGGAGGGCGGCGCGGGCGCGGGGGCGCAGCCGCGGCGCGGCCGCGGCGAGCACCGCCCGCCAGGTGCGCTCCTGGTAGAAGATCGCCGCCGCGGCGGCGACGAGCGCCGAGGCCTCCCGCGCGGAGAGGAGCCGCCGGCCGCGCGCCAGCTCGGCGGTCGCGCGGACGGTGACGAGCGGCAGCGTGAGCGCCCGGAAGCCGAGCTCCGGCCCGGCGTGGAGCAGCGCCACCTCGTCGTCCCCGCGGAGGAGGCCGTCCCGGTACCAGCCGAAGACGCGCCCGACCCCGACCATCCCGCGCCCGGACAGCTCCGCGGCCCGCAGCGCGCCCATGCTGCCGCCCCCGAACACCGCCACCCCGGCGTGGAGCGCATCGAGGAGCTCGTGGTGCCACACCGAGGGGACGCTCTCGAACACGCCGTCCACCAGCGCCAGCGCCGCGGGCCGGCGCGTCAGCGCGCGCCACACGTCGCCCTGTCGCGCCGGGGGCAGCACGGTGCAGCGCGCGATCCGCCGCGCCTCGCGCGCCGGAAGCGACGGGCCGAGGAACACGACGAGCCCGCCGCGGCTCACAGGAGCTCCGAGCAGGCGAACCCGGGCACGAGCACCTTCACCACGTGCACCCCCAGCGCCTCCGGGGCGAGCTCCACCGCCACCGCCCGGTCGAAGCCGGCGCGGCGGAGGTGGGCGAGGAGGGCGCGGACGCTCCCCCGGTCCTGCCCGGTGTCGCGGTCGCCTCCGCGGTCGCGGTCGGCATCGCGGTCGAGGTCGCCGCCGCGGTCGCGGTCGGCCTCGCGGCCTCCCCTCCCGCACGCCCTCCGCAGCCGCTCCGCCCCGCTGCGGTCGGCCGGCCCGACGTCCTCCCGCGCGCCGTGGATGTCGGTGAGGCGCGACTGGGCCGCCTCCAGCAGCGCCGCCAGCGCTGCGCCCGCGAGGTCGGGCCGGCAGGCGTAGCCGGCCGTGAGCGGCACCGGCCCCTCCTCGCGGTCGAAGAGGAGCGCCGCTGCGAGCGGCAGGCCCAGCTCCGTGGGGAGCTGGAACAGGTGCGCGTCGAGGCCGCGCCCGGCGAGCTGCCGCGCCAGGCCCGCCGCGCGCGGCGCCCGCCGCGCGGGGGCCGCCAGCCGGAACCGCGCGCACGCCTCCTCGTCCCAGCCCTCCGGCAGGGCCTGCGCCAGGGCGTGCCGCTCCGCCGCCTCGAGCAGCGCGTGCGCCAGGGCCGCCTCGCGCGAAGGGTGCGCCCCCATGCCGTTCGAGGTCCAGCGCAGGCCGGCGAGCCCGAGCGCCGGGCCGCCCTGGGGCGGCGCCTGGACGGCCGCCGCCGGCACGAGGACGCTTTGCGAGCCGAGGAGGTCGACGCCGCCGCGCCAGGCGAGCCTGAGCCCGCCCGCGGCCGCGCCGCCCAGGTCGGCGGGGGCGAGGTGCGCCTCCCCGCGGGCGGCCAGCTCGTCCGCGCTGGCCCAGCGCAGGCTGGAGGTCTCGACCGCCTCGGCGCAGGCGAGCTCGGCCGCCTCCAGGAGCGCGCCGCGCGCCGCGTCCTCGAACCGGAGCCCCTTCCCGTTCGTCACCTGGAGCACGTGGCCGGCGGGCCGGACGGCGCAGGCCACCTCCACCCCCGCCCGGTCGAGGTCGGTCACGCGCGCCACCCGCGTCACGCCCAGCGCCCGCGCCAGGCGGGCGGGCACGGGGGGGGCGGCGTCGCGACGCGGCCGTGAGGCGGTGCCGGGCATGGCGCGCCTATATATCCTGCGGCGGCTCGCCCTGGTCACCTGCCTGCGCGGCCCACCGCGCCCCCGGAGGAGAAGTGCCCGACATCGACAAGGCCCTCGCCCACCACGCCGCCCACGCCGCCGCCTACCAGGAGGACCTCGCGGCCCTGGTCCGCATCCCGAGCGTCTCCTTCGACGGCTTCCCGGCGGCGGAGGTGAAGCGGAGCGCCGAGGCGGTGGCGGCGCTGCTCGCGCGGCGGGGGTTCGAGCGGGTGGAGGTCCTCACCGTCGAGGGCGCGCACCCGTACGTCTACGGCGAGCGCCTGCGCGACCCGAAGGCGCCGACGCTGCTCCTCTACGCCCACCACGACGTGCAGCCGCCGGGCGAGGAGGAGGCCTGGAAGTCGCCCCCGTTCGAGCCGACCGAGCGCGACGGCCGGCTGTACGGCCGCGGCGCGGCGGACGACAAGTCGGGCATCCTCGTCCACGCCGCCGCGGTCGACAGCTGGGTGCGGGGCGCCGGCGAGGTCCCGGTCAACGTGCGGATCCTCATCGAGGGGGAGGAGGAGATCGGGTCCGAGCACCTGGCCGCCTTCCTGCGCAAGTACCGGGCGCGGCTCGACGCGGACGCGATGGTGCTCACCGACACGGGGAACTTCGACACCGGCGTGCCGTCGGTCACCATCGCGCTGCGCGGCCTGGTGACGGTGGACGTCGAGGTGCGGGCGCTCAAGCAGAGCGTGCACTCCGGGATGTGGGGCGGCCCCATCCCCGACCCGGCGCTGGCGCTGGCGAAGATGCTGGCCGGCCTGGTGGACGCCCAGGGGCGGATCGCGATCCCGGGGATCTACGACAAGGTGCGCCCGCTCACCGCCGACGAGCGGCGCAGCCTGGAGCGCCTCCCCACCACCGACGCCGACTTCCGCCGCCAGGTGGGGCTCGTGCCCGGCGCGCAGCTCCTGGGCGGGCGGCCCCCGTGGGAGACCAACTGGTGGCAGCCCGCGCTGGCCGTGAACGCCATCCAGGCCTCCAGCCGCCGCGACGCGCGCAACATCGTGAACGACGTCGCGTGGGCGAGGGTGGGGGTCCGGATCGTCCCCGACATGGACCCGCAGGACGTCGCCGACCGGCTCTGCGCGGCGCTGCGGCAGGCGGTGCCCTGGGGGCTGGAGGTGAAGCTCGACGTCGCGACCGCCGGCCCGGCCTGGAAGACCGACACCTCGCACCCGGCGTTCCAGGCCGCCTTCCGCGCGCTCCAGCAGGGCTACGGGCGCGAGCCGCTGGCCATCGGCTGCGGCGGGTCGATCGGCTTCGTCGAGCCGTTCGCGAAGGAGCTGGGCGGCGTGCCGGCCCTGCTCATCGGGGTGGAGGATCCGTACACCAACGCCCACTCGGAGAACGAGAGCCTGCACCTGGGCGACCTCGCCAAGGCCACCCGCAGCGCCATCCACCTCTACGACGAGCTGGCGCGGTCGATGAGGAGGGGGTAGCCGATGCCGAAGCCGGGCGCCGAGATGGCGCTGAACCGCAACCCCCAAAGCGCCGAGGCGCGGGCGATGGAGCGCGCGCGCGATCTGCCCAACACGCGGACCGCCACCGACGTGGACTCCCTGCGCCGCTCCTTCCTCGACCACCTGCAGTTCTCGCAGGGGAAGGACGAGCACACCGCCACCGCGCTCGACCGGTACCTGGCGCTCGCCTACGGGGTGCGCGACCGGCTCATGCGCCACTGGATCCAGACGCAGCAGGCGTACTACCTGCACGACGCGAAGCGCGTCTACTACCTGTCGCTCGAGTTCCTGATGGGCAAGGCGCTCGAGAACAACCTCATCAACCTGGGCCTCTACGACGGCGCGCGCGAGGCGCTGGCGGGCATCGGCGTCGACCTCTCCGACCTGTTCACCGAGGAGCCGGACGCGGGGCTCGGCAACGGCGGCCTGGGGAGGCTCGCCGCCTGCTACCTCGACTCGATGGCGACGCTCGCCCTGCCGGCCTACGGCTACGGCATCCGCTACGAGTTCGGCATCTTCGACCAGGAGATCCGCGACGGCTGGCAGGTGGAGCGCCCGGAGGAGTGGCTGCGCTTCGGGAACCCGTGGGAGGTGGCGCGCCCGGAGTACGAGGTGCCGGTCGCGTTCTACGGGCGCACCGAGGCCTACCACGACGAGCAGGGGCGCTACCGCGTGCGCTGGGTGGACGCCCGCCACGTGCTCGGCACGCCCTACGACACGCCCATCGCCGGGTACCGCAACGGCACCGTCAACACCCTGCGCCTGTGGCGCGCCCGCGCCTCGACCGAGTTCGACCTGGCCGACTTCAACCGCGGCGACTACCTGGCGGCGGTGGAGGAGAAGAACCTCTCCGAGAACATCTCGAAGGTCCTCTACCCGAACGACGTCACGGTGATGGGCAAGGAGCTGCGGCTGCAGCAGCAGTACTTCTTCGTCGCCTGCTCCATCCACGACATCGTGAACCGCCACCTCAAGATGCACGAGGGGTTCGAGGGCTTCGCGGACAAGGTCGCCCTCCAGCTGAACGACACGCACCCCGCCATCGCGGTGGCGGAGCTCATGCGGGTGCTGGTGGACGAGCACGGCTTCGAGTGGGACGACGCCTGGGAGACCTGCCGGGCGGTCTTCGGGTACACGAACCACACGCTCTTGCCCGAGGCGCTGGAGCGCTGGGCGGTGGATCTGTTCGGCCGCGTGCTGCCGCGGCACCTCGAGATCATCCTGGAGGTGAACCGCCGCTTCCTGGCCGGGCTGCGCGACCGCGGCGTCGACCCGGCCGCCATGGCGCGGATGTCGCTCATCGAGGAGGGCCCGGTGCGCCAGGTGCGGATGGCGAACCTGGCGGTGGTGGGCTCGCACTCGGTGAACGGGGTGGCGGCGCTGCACACGGAGCTCCTCAGGAGCGACCTGTTCAAGGACTTCGACGCGCTCTGGCCGGAGCGGTTCAACAACAAGACCAACGGCGTCACGCCGCGCCGCTGGATGCTGCAGGCGAACCCGGAGCTGGCGCGGATGATCACCGAGGTGCTCGGCCCGGGCTGGGAGACCGACCTCGACCAGCTGCGCCGGCTGGAGCCGCTCGCCGGCGACGCCGCCTTCCGCCGGCGCTTCCGCGAGGTGAAGCGCCAGAACAAGGAGCTCCTCGCCGCCGTGGTCCAGCGCGAGAACGGCATCACGCTCGACGTGGACTCGATCTTCGACGTCCAGGTGAAGCGCATCCACGAGTACAAGCGGCAGCTGCTCGACGTGCTGCACGTCGTCGCCCAGTACCTGCGCATCAAGGCCGATCCGTCCTATCAGCCGGTGCCCCGCACCTACCTGTTCGGCGGGAAGGCGGCGCCGGGCTACGCGATGGCGAAGTGGCACATCAAGCTCGTCAACGCGGTCGCCGAGGTGGTGAACCACGACCTCGACGTGCGCGGGCGCATCGCGGTGGTGTTCCTCAAGAACTACCGCGTGTCGCTGGCGGAGCGGATCTTCCCGGCGGCCGACCTGTCGGAGCAGATCTCGACCGCCGGCAAGGAGGCGTCGGGCACCGGCAACATGAAGTTCGCCCTGAACGGCGCCCTCACCATCGGCACCCTCGACGGCGCCAACGTCGAGATCCGCGAGGAGGTGGGCGCCGAGAACTTCTTCCTGTTCGGCCTCACCGTCGAGCAGGTGAAGGAGCTGCGCCGGCGCGGGTACGACCCCTGGGAGTACTACCGGCAGAACCGGGAGCTCAAGGGGGTGGTGGACGCCATCGCCGGCGGGACGTTCTCGCCGGGCCAGCCGCGCCTCTTCCAGCCCATCGTCGACTCGCTGCTCAACGGCGGCGACCCCTACCTCTGCCTGGCCGACTTCGCCTCCTACGTGCGCTGCCAGGAGGAGGTCTCGCAGGCGTACCTCGACCCGGAGCGCTGGACGAGGATGGCCATCCTGAACGTGGCGCGGATGGGCAAGTTCTCCTCGGATCGCTCCATCCGCGAGTACGCCGAGCAGATCTGGAACGTGCAGCCGGTGAAGCTGGAGTAGCCGGTCACCGCCGCCGCGGCCGCCAGCCGTGCTCGGCGAGCGAGACGCGCCCGCGCTCGTCCACGCGGACGCCCTCGCGCTCCAGCAGATCGCGCTGCACCGCCGCGCCCATGGGGTCGAGGATGCTGATGCCGGCGCTCGTGGCGGAGCGCTTCCCCAGCACGCGCTGCCAGGGCACGCGCCTCCCGCTGCCGCGCAGCGCGGCGAGGGCGAAGCCGACGTGGCGCGCCGCGCGAGGGCGGCCGGCGAGCAGCGCCACCTGGGCGTAGGTCGCCACCTTGCCGCGCGGGATGCGCCGCACCACGCGGTAGTACGCTTCCCACCCGGAGGGCTCGCTCCTCGTCGTCACGTCCGGTTTCACTTTACACGCCCCCGGCCGGCGTTACCCTCTCGCCATGCTCGACACCAAGAGGCTGCTCGCCGCGCTGGCCGCCGTGCTCGCCGTGAGCGGCTGCGGGTTCCAGTCCATCCCCCAGTCGGACAACGCGGTGACGGCGGCGTGGGGCGAGGTCCAGAACCAGTACCAGCGCCGCGCCGACCTCGTCCCCAACCTGGTCGAGACGGTGAAGGGGTACGCCACCCATGAGCGCGAGACCCTGGAGGGCGTGATGGCGGCCCGCGCCAAGGCGACGCAGGTCCAGCTCAACGCCAACGACCTCACGCCGGAGAACTTGAAGAAGTTCGAGGACGCGCAGGCGGGCCTGCGCAGCGCGCTGGGGCGGCTCATGGTGGTGTCCGAGAACTACCCGCAGCTCCGCGCCAACGAGAACTTCCGCGACCTGCAGGTGCAGCTCGAGGGCACCGAGAACCGGATCGCGGTGGCCCGCAACCGCTACATCCAGGCGGTGCAGAGCTTCAACAACCTCGTCACGGTGCCGCCCACCAGCTTCACGAACTCGCTCGTCTACCACAAGCAACCGAAGCCCCAGTTCACCGCCACCACCGCCGGCGCCGAGCAGGCGCCCAAGGTGAAGTTCTGATCGCCGGCCGCCTCGCGACGAGGGCCGGGCTCCTCTCCGCGGCCGCGGCCCTCCTCCTCGCCGCGGCGCCCGCCGTGGCCCGCGACGTCCCCGCGCTGACCGGGCCGGTCGTCGACGAGGCCGGGCTCCTGTCCGCGGCCGAGACGCGCCGACTCGAGGCGCTCTGCCGCGCCGCCTGGGCGCAGGCGCCGGAGCACCGCGTCCAGCTGCAGTACCTCATCGTGCGCTCGCTCGAGGGGGAGGACGTGGAGGGCTTCGCCGTCCGCGCCTTCCAGGCGTGGAAGCTGGGGGAGCAGGGCAAGGACAACGGGGTGCTGGTGCTCGTCTCGCGCGAGGACCGCCGCCTCCGCATCGAGACCGGCTACGGCAACGAGGGCGCGCTCACCGACGCGCAGGCGGGCCGGATCCTGCGCGGGACGATCACCCCGGCGTTTCAGCGGGGCGCGTACGGCCAGGGCCTCCTCGACGCCGGGGTGCAGATCCTCTCGGCGCTGGGCGCGCTGCCGCAGGACGCCGCGCGGCGCATGGCGCAGCCGAGCCGGCGGCAGGGGGCCGGGGCGGGCGTGATCGTCGCCCTCGTCATCCTGTTCCTCCTCGCGCGCGTGATGTTCAGCGGCTTCGGCCCGCGGCGCCGCGGGTTCTTCGGCGGCCCGTGGGGGGGAGGCTTCGGCGGAGGAGGGTGGGGTGGCGGCGGCTGGGGCGGCGGCGGCTGGGGCGGTGGCGGAGGTGGCGGTGGCTGGGGCGGAGGTGGCGGCCGCTCCGGCGGCGGCGGCGCCTCCGGAGGATGGTGACGCCATGAGGCTTCCACCCGGCGCGCGCGGGCGCGCCACGCTGGGGGTGAACCGATGATGGAGCGCTTCTTCGGCGAGGAGGCGCGCGCGCGCGTGGAGGCGGCCGTCCGCGAGGCGGAGGCGCGCAGCGCCGGCCAGATCGTCCCGGTGGTGGTGGAGCGCTCCGACGGCTACCCGGAGGCGCGGTTCCGCGGGGCTCTCCTGGCGGCGGCGCTGGCCACGGCGCTCGTGCTCGTGCTGCACGTCCCGCTCACGCTGGCGGAGCTGGTGCTCCTGCAGCTCGGCGCCGGGCTCGCGGGCGCGCTCCTGGCGCTGTGGGACCCGGTGGAGCGCCTGCTGGCCGGGCGGGCGGAGCGCGCGCTCGCCACGCGCGACCGCGCGCTGCGCGCCTTCCACGAGCACGGGCTGCACCGGACGGCCGCGGGGACCGGCGTCCTCGTCTTCGCCTCGCTCTTCGAGCGCCGCGCGATCGTCATGGGGGACCACGGCATCCACGCCCGCATGGGCGACGAGGCGTGGCAGCGCGCGGTCGACGCCCTCACCGCCGGCATGCGCCGCGGCGATCCCGCGGCGGGGTTCTGCGAGGCCATCGCGCTCTGCGGCGGGAAGCTCGCGGAGCACTTTCCGCGGGGGCCGGACGCGCCGGGGAACGAGCTCGCCGACGGGCTGCGCACCAGCCGGACCTGACCGGCCCGCCGCGACCGAGCGCTAACCCCGGACGGCGGCGGCGCGCGGCACGAGCAGGGAGAGCGTGAGCACCCCGTCGGCGCTGCAGGCCGACGCCAGCGCGACGCCGTGCGCGCGCGCCACGGGCTCGACCCGCGGCAGCGCGATGGCGAGCCCGGCGCGGCGGAGCGTCACCTCGAGCTGCGGGCCGCGGCGCTCCACCTGCACCGCGACCGGCCCGGCCGCGGGCGCCTCGGCCAGCGCCGTGAGATCGCGCACCAGGCGGCCCTCGGCGTCCGGCTCCGGGGGGGCGAGCAGGGCCACCTCGGTCACCTGCTGCGGCTGCGCCGTGACGGGGGGATCCAGGTGGTAGGCGACGACGCTCGGCACGGCTTCCTCGCTCGGAGAGGCGCCATCCGAGCGGCGCCCTCCATGCTCGAACCTGGGGGTGCATGTGCGCACAAAGTAGCGCCCCGATGGGCAGGGTTCCGCGCGCCCGGGTCGGCCAGGTCATCCCCGGGCGCGGCCTCGCCGCGGCGCGCCGGGCGCCGGCTGTGTCGTTGACAACCCGTCCGCTCCTGCGGATAACGGCGGCATGAAGACCTCCCAGGAGAGCGGCCGCAGCGCGAAGGGCCGCGGCGGCGCGCGCAAGCCGTCCCGCGACGCCGCGCCCGCCGCGGTCACGCCCGAGGTCGCCCCGGTGACGGCGGCCACCACCGACCTGGCGCCGGTCGTGGGCGCGAACCTGCGGCGCCTGCGCGTGAAGCGCGGCCTCTCGCTCGAGAAGCTGTCCAAGCTCTCCGGCGTCTCCCGCGCCATGCTGGGGCAGATCGAGCTCGGCCAGAGCGCGCCGACCATCAACGTGCTGTGGAAGATCTCGACCGCGCTCGGCGTGCCCTTCTCGGGCCTCATCGGGCAGCGGCAGGCGGGCGGCGTCCTCGTCCTGCGCTCCGATCAGGCGAAGACGCTCACCAACCACGACGGCACCTACAGCTCGCGCGCCCTCTTCCCGTTCGACGAGCCGCGGCGGGTCGAGTTCTACGAGCTGCGCCTCGCGCCCCACGGCGAGGAGCACGCCGACGGCCACGCCCCCGGCACCACCGAGAACCTGGTGGTGGCCCGGGGCGCGATCGAGATCGACATCGAGGGGGCTCGCCAGCGCCTCGAGCAGGGCGACGCGATCGTGTTCGAGGCGGACACCGCCCACACGTACCGCAACCCGTCGGACGACGAGGCGCTCATGTACCTCGTCATGACCTACGCCGACACCGTCGGGTGACGCCGCGCCGCGCCGGCCGCGCTACAGCGCCTCCTCGCCCCGCTCGCCGGTGCGGATCCGGATCGCCTCCTCCACCGGCGTGATGAAGATCTTCCCGTCGCCGATGCGGCCGGTCTTGGAGACGCGCTCGATGGTCTCGACGAGACGCCCCACCAGCTGATCGGGCACCACCACCTCGACCTTCACCTTGGGGAGAAAGTCGACGACGTACTCGGCCCCCCGGTAGAGCTCGGTGTGGCCCTTCTGCCGGCCGAAGCCCTTGACCTCGGTGGCGGTGAGCCCGGCCACGCCGAGCTCGGTGAGCGCCTGCTTGACCTCGTCCAGCTTGAACGGCTTGATGACGGCCTCGACCTTCTTCACGGTGCACCTCGTGGGAGAGCAGACGATGGAGGACGCCCGATGCAACGGGCGCGCCCGGTCGCCGGCAGCGCCCGCGCGGCGCCCCGGCGTGCGTCGCGGCGTTCGCCGGCCGCCGCCTGCCCGCCCAGCGTGCGGGGGCGTGCCTGGCGCGCGAGCACCGCCGCGGCGGCCCGCGGATCGCCGGCGCCCCGGCCTCGCGCTGGAGCGGGCCTTGCACGAAAGGGAGCCATGACAGCCACACTCCTGGTCGCGCTCATCGTCGTGCTCGTCGCGGCCAAGCTGGGCGGCGCGCTCGCGGAGGCGCTCGGCCAGCCGGCGGTGCTCGGGGAACTCCTGGCCGGCATCGGGCTCGGTGCCCTGCCGCTCGCCGGCGTGCGCGCGCTCGAGTTCATCCCGGGCGACGCCACCGTCGCCGCGCTGGCGGAGCTGGGTGTCATCCTGCTCCTCTTCGAGGTGGGGCTCTCCACGCGCCTCGCCGACCTGCTCCAGGTCGGCGTCTCGGCGCTCCTCGTCGCCACCGTCGGCGTCGCCGTGCCGATGGTCCTCGGCTGGCTGGCCGGGCGCTGGCTGCTCCCCGGCGCGCATCCTTACGTGCCGCTCTTCCTGGGCGCGACCCTGTGCGCCACCAGCGTCGGCATCACAGCCCGCGTCCTCGCCGACCTCGGCCGCGTGGCGACGCCCGAGGGGCGCATCATCCTCGGCGCGGCAGTGATCGACGACGTCATGGGCCTGCTCGTACTCGCCGTCATCATCGGGATGGTGGGGGGTGGCGCCGGCGGCGCGGGGGGCGGCGCGCTCCGCCAGGCGGCGCTCGCCACCGGCAAGGCGGTCGCGTTCCTCGGCGGCGCGCTGGTGCTGGGCCGGTGGCTGGCGCCGCGCCTGTTCCGGATGGCGGCGCGGCTCAGGGGGCGCGGCGTGCTCCTCACCGCCGCGCTCGTCACCTGCCTCGCGCTCGCCTGGGCGGCGCACCTGGCCGGCCTGGCCCCGATCGTCGGCGCGTTCGCGGCCGGGCTGGTGCTGGAGGGGGTGCCGTTCCGGGAGCTGCTCCCCGGCGGCGACGACCTGGAGCGCCTGCTGCTGCCGCTCTCGGCCATCCTGGTGCCCATCTTCTTCGTCCGCATGGGGCTCCTGGTGAACGTCGGCCAGCTGGCGGGCGGGGAGCTGGGGCTCGCGGCGGCGCTCACGGCCGCGGCCATCGTGGGCAAGCAGGCCTGCGCGCTGGCGGTGGTGACGCCCGGCGCGGATCGGCTGGCGGTCGGGCTCGGGATGATCCCGCGCGGCGAGGTGGGCCTCATCTTCGCCGGCATGGGGCTCACGCTGCGGGTCGGCGGGCGGCCGGTGATGGGGCCGGGCGAGTTCGCGGCGGTGGTGGCGATGGTGCTCGCGACCACGCTCGTCACGCCGCCGCTGCTGCGCTGGCGGCTCGGGCGCCGGATTGCCAGCGGCGCGGGGGACGCGCGGCCGGCCGATGCTGGCGCGGCGAGCACCGCGCTGCCCAGCGGCCGGTCATGAGCCTGGGCGGCGCGCGGGAAACCGCCGCCGCGTGGCTCCGGGCCCGGCGGCACGGCCGCTGCAGTCGAGCGCTCCCGCCTACCCACCAGGAGACGCCATGGCCGACCCGACCCTCCCCGAGCTCGCGAAGCAGCTCACCGACACTCAGAACGCCCTCAACATCGTCTGGACGATGGTGGCGGGCTTCCTCGTCATGTTCATGCAGGCCGGCTTCGCGCTGGTCGAGACGGGGCTCACCCGCGCCAAGAACGCTGCGCACACGATGGGGATGAACTTCCTCGTCTACGCCATCGGCATCATCGGCTTCTACTTCGTCGGCTTCGGGCTGCAGATGGGCGGCGTCGGCCCGGTGTTCGGGGAGAACGCGATCCTCGCCAAGGAGTTCGTGATCGACATCGGGGGGAAGCCGTTCGGCCTGTTCGGCATGACGGGCTTCGGGCTGCACCCGCTGTCGCTCTTCACGGCGGGGGTCGCGACGACGTTCCTCTTCCAGATGTGCTTCATGGACACGACCTGCACCATCCCCACCGGCGCGGCGGCCGAGCGGTGGAAGTTCACCTCGTTCGTGATCTTCAGCTTCGTCATCTCGACCGTCATCTACCCCGTGTACGCGAACTGGGTCTGGGGCGGCGGCTGGCTCTCCCAGCTCGGCGCCAACTTCGGGCTCGGCCACGGGCACGTCGACTTCGCCGGCAGCTCGGTCGTGCACATGACCGGCGGCGTGATGGCGCTCGTCCTGGCGAAGATGATCGGGCCGCGCGCCGGGAAGTACGGCGCCGACGGGCGCATCCACCCCATCGCGCCGCACAGCATCCCGCAGGTCATGCTCGGCACCTTCATCCTCGCCTTCGGCTGGTTCGGCTTCAACGCGGGCTCGACCCTGTCCGGCATGGACACGCGCCTCGCCGTGGTGGCGACGAACACCATGATCGCGAGCGCGACCGGCGCCTTCGCCGCCTACCTGTACGTCAAGGCCAAGTGGGGCAAGCCGGATCCGTCCTGGCTCGCGAACGGCATGCTGGCCGGTCTCGTCGCCATCACCGCGCCGTGCGCGTTCGTCTCGGCCTGGGCGGCCGCGGTCATCGGCCTCGTCTCCGGCGTGCTGGTGGTGGCGGCGGCGGTGTTCATCGACACGAAGCTCAAGATCGACGATCCGGTCGGCGCCTCGGCGGTGCACGGCGTGAACGGCGCGTGGGGCATCCTCTCCCTCGGGCTCTTCGCGAACGGCGTCTACGGTCAGGGCCTCAACGGCGTGGCCAGGGGCGTGACCGGCCTCTTCTACGGGGACGCCGGGCAGCTCATCGCGGAGCTGATCGGGATCGCGGCCAACGTGCTGTACGTGGCCCCGCTCGCGGCGCTCGCGTTCTACCTGATCGGCAAGATCGTCGGGAACCGCGTCTCGCTGGAGGACGAGGTCAACGGCCTCGATCTCCCGGAGATGGGCGTGCACGGGTACTCGAGCGACGGCGGCCCGATGCCGGCCGGCGCCGCGCGCCCGGTCGCGCAGGGTGCGCTCGGCGGCGCGGCGGTCGCGAAGCCCGTGGCCAGCACGTTCTAGCGTTCCGCGCCAGGTTCCAGGGCGCTCGCGAGGGAGGGGCCGCTCCACCGGGGCGGCCCCCTCGTCGCTTCAGCCGTGCGCGGCGACCTGCGGCGCGGGCGTCTCGCAGGCCGGCGCGGAGGCGGCCGTGACCCGCTCCAGCGCGCGGAGGAGGACCTTGAGCTCGAAGGGCTTCGCGAACGCGTCCGCGGCCCCGAGCGCCTGGGCCGCCTGCTGGAGGCGGCCGTCGGCGGTGAGGACCACCACCGGGATGGCGGCCAGGCGAGGATCGCGGAGCTGCGCGGCGCGGAAGTCCCGCCCGTCCATCACCGGCATCATGAGATCGAGGAGGATGACCGCGGGCCGGAGCCCCGCGCGGAGGGCGCCGAGCGCCTCCTGGCCGTCGGCGGCGCACGCCACCAGGTAGCCCTCGTCCTCGAGGATCGAGCAGAGCGCCGAACGGATGTCGGGATCGTCCTCGACCACCAGGATCGTGCTCACCGCCATACCCTCCGGCCCCGAACCATCCCCGCGGTCAGCCCTCACTGACAGTTATGCACCGCAGCATGGGCACGGCACCCCCCACCCCTGAGCCTCCCCAACCGGGCGCCTCACCCGGCTTGACACCAGGGCGCAAGGCCGTTCGCGGAGGGGCCCGGCCGAGCGCGGCTCGCCCCACCGGGAGGCCAGGTCCGCCGGACGGGACGGCGCTCGTACGCACCCTCGGTGGCAATCCGCCCGGTGTGCGCCAAGGTAGGCGGGCTCCGGCTCGCCTTGCTGCACGGCGGGCGCGGGTGCTAAGCGAAACACGTGCTGGGCTGGCTCCGCCACCTCGTGGAACGCCGCCGTGGCCCTCGCCACGGCCGAGGCCAGCCGCTCCACCGCACGGACGCTCCGCCCGCGCCCGTGGCACCGCCGGACGCTGGCCCGCACGCCGAGGCGGCGGCCGGGGAGGAGGCGGGCGGCTTCGCGCCGTTCGCGCGCGCGCTCGGCATGCCCGAGCCCGCCGAGCCGGCGCCGCTCGCGGACGAGGAGGAGCTCGAGGAGGAGCGCCTGGCCTCCCTCGTGCGCGAGCGGTTCGCCGAGGCGCGCCCCGAGCCCGCCTCGTTCCCGGCCATCGCGCTGCAGATCCTGAACCTCGCCGCCTCGCCGGAGGCGGAGGTGGCCGAGCTGGCGCGGCTGGTGGCGCGCGATCCCGCGCTGAGCGCGGGGGTCCTGTCGGTGGCGAACTCGGCCGCCTACCGCGGCGTGCAGGAGCTCGAGACGGTGCGGGATGCGGTGGCGAGGCTCGGGCTCACCGAGGTGGGCCGGGTGGCGGCGGCGGTCTCGGCGCGCACGCTCTTCAGCCCGCGGGCCCGCGCCGAGCAGGTCGCGCACGGCGCGCGCTGGAACGCGCTCTTCGCGCACGCGGTGGCGGTGGGGTCGGCGGCGGCGGCGCAGGCGCTCGGCCACCGCGGGGCGAACTCGGACCGCGCCTACCTGGGCGGCCTCCTGCACGACGTCGGCAAGTCGCTCGCGCTGCGGGCGGTGGCCGGCCTGCTCGCGGAGGGGCGGATCGCGGGCCTCGGGCCCACGCGCCTCGAGCGGCTGCTCGACCGCGTCCACGTGGAGCTCGGGGCCGAGGCGCACCAGGTGTGGTCCCTGCCGCAGTACCTCACCGTGCTCTGCGTCCGCCACCACGACCAGGCCGTGCCGGCCGAGGAGGAGTTCGTCGACCTGCACCTCGTCCGGCTCACCTCGGCCCTGGCGGACGTGCGCGAGCCGCTCTTCGCGGCGCGGGCCGCGCGGGAGGTGGTGCAGAGCGCGGGCGCGCTCGGGCTCGACCCGTACGCGGTGCGGGCGCTGGCGGGGGAGGTCCGGCGGGCCGAGGAGCGCGCCGTGCTCACCTTCGGCGCCCCGGCGCGCTGAGCGGCCCTCCCCCGCGCCGCGGGGCTCGAGCGCGAGGTACCCGGAGCGGTCCTTGAGCCGCGGCGCGCCCGCGGGCAGGCTTGGGCCACTCCCAGCATCCACCAGGAGGAAACCCGATGATCTCGCTCCGCGTCACCGCCGCGGCGCTGCTCGCGGCGAGCGCCCCCGCCGCGGCGCTGGCCCAGGAGAGCGTGCTCGACCAGCCGGTCGAGAAGGAGGGCTGGCCCACCGAGCTTACCCGCCGGCCGCTCACCCTGGCCGAGGGGATGTTCGAGATCACCCTGCCGCTCGGGGTCGGGCTCGGCCAGGAACGCACCGGGAGGCCCGTCTTCCTCGCGCCCGCCTTCTACTACGGCGTGAGCGACGCGCTCACGGTCGGCGTGCGGCACTTCCAGGGGCTGTGCCTCTCGGGCGGGCCCGAGTGCCCCAAGGTCTACGGCGACGTGTCGCTCGACTCGCTCTGGAGCGCCTGGCGCGGCGCCTCCACCGATCTCGCCGTGGGGGTGGCGCTCGCCGCCTCGCCGGTGACGGACCCGCTGGCGCTCTCGGTGGAGGGGCGCCTCGTCGCACGGCTGCGCGGGGGGCCGGCCTCCCTGACCGTCGCGCCGTCGCTCGAGGTCGGCGTGACACACCGTGACGACGCGCTGGTGCGGAACGAGCCGCTCGCCTTCCCCCTCGCCACCACCAGCTTCGGCTTCTACCAGACCGTCGCGCGCAACCGCGAGCTGCTCCGCGTCCCGGTGACGCTGGCGGTGCAGGCCTCGCCGCGGCTGGCGGTGGCGGCGGCGGCCTCGCTCGACGGGCCGCTCGACGGCTTCTCGGACGCGTACCGGATCCCGGTGGGCGCCGCGGCCGTGCTCTCGCCCAGCCGGATGTGGGACGTGGGCGTGAGCTTCACGTTCCTCGATCTGCTCGGCCCGCGGCGGGCGGGGATCGATCGCGCCGACCGGCGCGGGGCGCAGGCGTTCGTGAGCTACCGGATGTAGCGGCGCCCCGGCTACGGGCCGCCGCCGCTGGCGAGGCGCTCCCGCTCCGGCTCCAGGAATGCCTGCACCTCGACCCGGCGCCGCATGGTGTCGGCGTAGCCGAGCTCCATGAGGCGGTTCACGTACTCGGGCTCGAAGGCGAGGTAGCTCAGGAGCTCGGCGCCGGTCTCGCCGGTGGCGCCGATGCCCTTCAGCAGGTACCGGAGCATGCGGGGGAAGCGCGTGTACTGGTCGGCGGCGAGCGTGCCCAGGTCCTGGCTCGGTCGCAGCACGAGGCACGTGACCGCGCGGAGCGGCTGCGCCGCCGTGCCGCGCTGCTCGGGCGGGATGAAGGCCACCGTCCGGTTCACGCGCTCGAGCCGCTCCAGGTCGGACTCCAGCGCGTCGAGGAAGATGGCGTCGAGCAGCACGCCCGCGATCTCCGACATGGGCAGGAACTCGCGGCGCGGCGCGCGGCTCCGCTCCGGCGGCAGCTCGACGGGCCGCGGGAACTGCACGCCGATGGCGAGGATCCGGTCCGCGCCGAGGTGGATGGCGGGCGAGAGCGGCGCGGGCATCCGCACGCAGCCGTCGCCGTAGAACAGCCCGCGGACCTTCACCGGCGGGAAGAAGATGGGGATGGCGGTGGAGGCGAGCACGTGCGGCAGCCGCAGCCGCTGGCGGACCGCGATGCGCGTGCTCCGGTACCAGGGCTGCAGCTCGCGGACCCCGTCGAAGAAGGTGACGCCGAGGCCGGAGGTGTAGCTCGTGGCGGAGACCGCCACGCCGCGCAGCGCGCCGGAGCGGAAGTGCTGTGACAGGCGCGAGAAGGGCAGCGTGCGCGCGAGGAGCGCGCGCAGGGGCTCCGTGTCGAGCAGGTAGTTCATGCGGGGGGAGCCCAGCAGGCCTCCCGCCGACAGGTCCTTGAACCAGCGGGTGCTGATCCCGAGCAGGCGCCGGGTGTCGGTGCGGTAGACGCGGTCCGGGGTGAGGGTGCGCCACACGCCGGCGAGCTGCTCCACGGCGACGGGGAACTCGTCGGCCCCGGAGGCGAGGGAGGTGGCGTTGATGGCGCCCGCCGAGACCCCGGCGTAGATGCTGAACGGCGAGCGCGACCCGCGCCACAGGTCCCCGACGGCGCGGAGGGCCCCCACCTGATACGCCGCGCGGGCCCCGCCTCCCGTGAGGACCAACGCCAGCTCGGGCATGCCGCGAGCCTACCATCGCCCGGCGGCCGAGCGGGAGGTGCCCCTTTGGCCGTGTCCGCTCGCGTCCGACCTCAGGCCCCCGCCGGATGGGCGGGCGCCCCGGCGCGCAGCAGCTCCCGCAGGGCCAGCGCGAAGGCGGGGCCGCGGGCCTCGTCCTCGTGCTTGAAGTAGACGAACGCCTCCCGCCAGGGCTGCGCCTGGAGGCGCTCCGCCCACCGGCCGAGGTCGGCCGGGCCGTACCACGCCCGCCGCAACCGGAGGTACCCGAAGGAGGTCGTGGTCACGAGCAGCGGGCGTGTCTCGTCGGTCTCGGCGGCGCACAGCGCCGCCCCGGCGTCGGCGAGCGCCCCCAGGACCTGGTCGTGGAACCACGAGGGGTGGCGAAACTCGAACGCGCTCGCGGCGCCGCGCGGGAGCAGGGCGAGGAAGTCGCGCAGCCGCGGCAGGTCGCGGGCGAGGGTGGGCGGGAGCTGGTACAGCACCGGGCCGAGCGCCTCGCCCAGCTCGGCGGTCGCGCGCGACCAGGCGGCGAGGAGCGCGTCGGCGCCGCGCAGCTGCGCCTGGTGCGTGATGCGCCGCGGCGCCTTGAGGGCGAAGGTGAAGCCCGCCGGCACCTGCGCGCGCCAGCCGGCCAGGAGCTCGGGCCGCGGCATCCGGTAGAAGGTCGCGTTCGCCTCGACGGTGTCGAGGCGCGAGGCGTAGTGGGCGAGCCGCGCGCCGGCGGGCAGGCGCGGCGGGTAGAAGACGCCGTTCCAGGCCGCGTAGCTGAAGCCGCTCGTCCCGGTGAGCACGCGCACGGAGAGCCTCTTCCGGATAAGCTCTGCATCCTGACCTTCACCCTGGAGAGCACCGCATGGGACGTTTCACGACACGCCTCGCCTTCCTCGCCCTGGTCCTGCTCGCCGCGCGCCCCGCGCCGGCGCAGACCGCGTGGGACCTCGGCAAGAAGGCCGTCGGGGGGGCGGCCGCCGGGAAGCTGGAGAAGCAGATCAACACCCGGCTCCTCGACGAGAGCCGCAAGAACCAGTGCTCGTTCAAGACCGACTCCGACGAGCTGGCGCCGGGGTGCGATCAGAAGGCGCGTCGGCTGGCGCAGGCGGTCGTCGACGCGAAGAAGCGGCTCGAGGCGGCCGGCGTGAGGAGCTTCAAGTTCGAGGTCTCCGGTCACACCGACTCCTCCGGCAGCGCGGCGCACAACAAGGAGCTCTCGCAGAAGCGCGCCGAGCGCATGCGGAAGGAGCTCGTGGCGAAGGGCGTGCCCGAGAGCGACGTGACGGCCGTGGGCCTGGGCTCGGAGCGGCCGCTGGTGAAGCGCGACGACACCCCCGCCAAGAAGGCGAAGAACCGGCGCTACGAGGTGCGCGTGCGGCTCTGACCGCCGCCGGCCCGGCGAGCGCCAGGCGGGCGCGCCCCGCTCGCCGGCGCCGCCGTGCGTAACTTGACGGGGGACGACTCGCAGGAGGTCCGCGTGCGCTTCCCCGGCAAGGGCATGGGTTGGAAGGAGTTCGCCGTCGCGTTCAAGGACGAGCTGACGCGCGACATGATCACCGACTGGGCGGGCGCCGTCACCTACTCCGGCGTGATGGCGCTCTTCCCGTTCCTCCTCTTCCTGGTGGCGCTGGCGAGCCTGGTCATCACGCCCGACCAGGCGGAGCAGATCGTGCAGCAGCTCGGCCAGATCGCGCCGGCGAACGTGACCCAGATCCTCGGCGACCGGATCCGCGCCGTCGCCTCCGACTCCAAGACGGGGCTCCTCACGGTGGGCGCGGTCGTCGCCCTGTGGAGCGCCTCCAGCGGCGTGGCCGAGGTGCAGCGCGCGCTCAACATCATCTACGGCGTGCAGGAGGGGCGCCCGTTCTGGAAGGCGCGCGGCCTGGCGCTGCTCATGACGCTCGTGGCCGGCGCCATCGCGCTGGTGGCGGGGGTGGTGGCGGTGGCGGCCGGCCCCATCGGCGACGCCATCGGCGGGCCGCTCGGCACGGCGCTCACCTGGCTCCGGTTCCCGGTGGCGGGCGTCCTCATGATGTTCCTGTGGGCGCTGCTCTACTACGTCCTCCCGGACGTGGAGCAGGACTTCAAGTTCATCACGCCCGGCTCGGTGATGGGCGTCGTGCTGTGGGTGATCGCCTCCTGGGGCTTCTCGCAGTACGTCGCCCACTTCGGCAGCTACGACGCCACCTACGGCTCCGTCGGCGGCGCGATCGTCATGCTGCTGTGGATGTGGCTCTCGTCGCTCGTCTTGCTCGCCGGGGCGGAGGCGAACGCGGTCATCGAGCACAAGTCCGAGGAGGGGAAGCGCGCCGGCGCGAAGCGGCTCGCCGACTCCGGGGCGAGCGGGACGAAGACCGAGGTGGAGGAGCCGCTGGAGCCGGCCGGCGCCTTCTCCCGCGGGGAGGCGGCCGGGCGCGCCGCCGCGAGCGCGCGCGGCCGCGCCCTGGCCGGCCTGGCGGCGCTGGTCGGGGCGGCGCTGTGGCTGCGCCGGCGCGAGGTGTGATCACCCGCCGGCGAGCGCCGCCGCGCCGGCGGCGTCCGGCTCGTCCGCCAGCAGGTCCACCCCGTTCCGCGCCAGCCGCCGGGCCGCCGCCGCCGCGCGGCCGCCGCGCCCGGCGTCGAGGCAGCCCTGGGCGTGGGCGCACAGGAGCGCCAGCTCGAGCGCGCGACCGAGCGTGAGCGCCAGCCGGCGCGCGCCCGCCTCCCGGGCCGCGGGCGCGCCCGCGGTCCGGTCGAGCCACGCCAGGGCGTGCTCCAGCGCGCGCAGCGCCGCCTCCGCGGGCGCCCGCAGCGACGGGTCGCGCGCGGCCGCGGCGGCGGCCCGCAGCTCGCCCGCGAGCGCCGGCAGCGCGCCCTCGGGCGCGAGCGCCCGCAAGAGGTCGAGGGCGAGCACGTTGGTGGTGCCCTCCCAGATCGGGAGCACCTGCGCGTCGCGCAGGAGCCGGGGCAGGCCGGTGTCCTCGACGTAGCCCGCGCCGCCGAAGCACTCCAGCGCCTCCGAGGCGACGGCCACCGCCTGCTTGCCGGTGGTGAGCTTCGCGAGCGGCGTGACGGTCCGGAGCGCCAGCAGCTCCGCCGCGGACGCCTCTCCCGCCTCCCGCAGGCCGAGCAGGGCCGCGGCGCGGAAGGCGAGGAGGAACGCTCCCTCCCGCTCCGACTCCAGGCCGGCGAGCGTGTCGGCGTGGAGCGGGCGCTCGAGCAGCGGACCGCCGAAGGCGTGCCGCCGCCGGGCGTAGTCCCGCGCGAGCGCCAGCGCCCGCTGCATCCCGGCGGCCGCGCAGACGGAGTTCCACAGCCGGGTCACGTTCAGCATGGAGGCGACGTGCTTGACGCCTTCCGTCAGTCCCGCCACCGGCTCGGCGGCGGCGCCCTCCAGGCCCAGCTCGGCGGTGGGGAGCTTGCGGGTCCCGAGCTTCTCCTTCAGGCGGTGCACCACCATGCCGTTGGACGCGCCGCTGGCCAGGCGCGTCTCCAGGTAGAACAGCGCGAGCCCGCGGCCGCCGGCTGGGTTGCCCTCGGGGCGCGCCAGCGCGAGCGCCATCTCGGCGGTGGTGGCGGAGCTGAACCACTTCGTGCCCCAGAGCCGCCACCCCGCGCCGTCCTGGCGGGCGACGGTCTCGGTGCCGGAGACGTCGGAGCCGCCGGTCCGCTCCGTCATCCACTGTCCGCTCGTCCAGGCGCGCGCGGGGTCGCGCGAGGTGAGGCGGGGCAGCGCCCGCGCCACCAGCGCGGGGTGCGCCAGGTCGAGCAGGGTCCGCGCGGCGCCGTCGGACATGGCGAGGGGGCAGGAGTAGACGTCGAGCGACGGCTCCACGACGTGCAGGAGCGCGAGCTGGAGCAGGCGCGAGCGCGCGCCCAGCGGGCGCTCGTAGGGGATCGCGACGAGGCCGTGCTCGGCGGCGAGCCGGGCGGCCGCCTTCCACAGCGGCGTCAGCTCGATGGTGTCGACGCGCCGCCCCCAGGCGTCGAACGGGACGTGGCGCGGCTCGGCGCAGCGGTCGGCTTCCTGCAACCGGAGGAGCTCCCCCGCCGCGAGCTCGCCCAGGTGCCGGAGCTCGGGCTCGAACCGGGCCAGCGCGTCGGGGAGCTGGAGGGCGAGGTACTCCTGGAGGAGCGGGTCCGCGGCGTAGGTGTTCTGGAGCTGGGGCGGGCTCTGGAAGAAGGCCATGGAGCGGGAGGTGATCGCCGCGCTGCCGCGGGGCCGCCGAGGATCGGGGCGTCACCCCAACCGGGGGCGCAAAGGGCCGGGAGTCACGGCCGCGGCCGCCGGTCGCGCACCACCTGGCGCTCGGCCTCGGTGGACGCCTCGCGCAGGTTGCGCGCGGCGCGCAGCAGGCGCGCCCAGGTGCGCGCCGTGGAGTGGGCGCGGGCGGCGCGCAGCGCTGCCAGGTAAGTGTCGCGCGCGAGCGTGACCCGGGTGGTGGGCGCCACTTGACCTCCTCGACGAAGCTGGGCGGTGACCGGCCCCAGCCGCGCTCGCGGCGACTCGGGCTCGGAGCCGTGACCTGCTCCACAACAATCATGCTGTGGGGCGATCCTCGCAACGCCCTCGGGGGCGGAAAAGCCTGTTGGGACGCGCGCGAGCGGCCCGCGCCCTCGCCGGCGCGCTCGCGGTTGGGGGTCCTCTCGGGTTGCGGGCGAGAGGGCGGGCACGGCGCCGGGCGCCGCCGATGCCTTATGATCCCGCCGTGCCGCGCTCCCCGCTGCGGGTGATGAGCTACAACGTCCGCTACTTCGGGCACGGGCTGCGCGGCCTCGCCTCGACCCGCGCCGCGCAGCGGCGCATCGCGACGCGCCTGGCGGTGCTCGAGCCGCTGGCGGACGTGGTCTGCCTCCAGGAGATCGAGACCATCTCGCTCCGGTCCCGGGTGGCCTTCCGCGGCCGGCGCGGCGAGACCCAGCTCGAGGCGTTCATGCACGAGCTCGAGGCCGCCTTCGCGGGCGACGCGCGCACCTCGCCCTACGAGAGCTTCTACTTCCGGGCGCACGTCAACCAGCTGCGGGGCGTGCCCATCTACACCACCGGCCTCGCCATCCTGGTGCACCGCGACCGGCTGGCCGTCGACCACCACAACGTGGAGTCGCCGGAGCACATCACCCACCACCACGTGGAGCGCTGGAAGGATCGCAAGCAGACCCGCATCTGCGCGCACATGCGCGTCCGCACGCCCGCCGGCCCGCTCCACGTGTTCAACACCCACCTGTCGCTCCCCACGCCCTTCGCGCGCGAGTTCTGGGCGGAGCGGCTCCGCATGGGCTGGGGCCCGAACCAGGTCCACGAGGCGCGCACGCTGGCGGCGTTCGTCCAGCGGCACGCCCGCGGCGAGCCGTTCGTGGTGTGCGGCGATTTCAACTCTGCGCCCGGGTCGCCGGTCTTCCGCCACCTCACCGAGGAGGCGGGCTTCACCTGCGCCGAGCGGGTCTGCGGCCTCTGCACCGGGCTCGACCCGCGCGGCTTCCCCACCGCCGGGTTCATGCGGCTGCGCATGCACCTCGACCACGTGTTCTTCGGGAACGGCGTGCACTGGGTGGACCTCGACGGCACGGCCCGCTTCGGCGATCGCCGCTCGCCGTTCGCGGGGCTCTCCGACCACGTGCCCCTCATCGGCCGGTTGAGGCTGTGAGCGGGGCCCGTCCGGGCGCGCCGGTCACTCCGCCGCCGGGCGCGACAGGACCACCAGCGAGCGTGCGCTCACGTCGACCACGCCGCGGGCGGTGAGGCGGTCCCGCTTGGCGTCGCTGGTGCCGGCGGTGTCGACGAGGATCTCCCACTCCTGGCCCCAGTCGATGTCGGGCAGGGTGTAGGGCACCGCCTCGTGGTGGGCGTTCATGAGCACGAGCAGCGTGTCGCCCACGATGCGCTCGCCGCGCTCGTCGGGGGTGGCGATGGTGTCGCCGCCGAGCAGGTACGCCAGCGAGCGGACGTAGGGCTGGTTCCAGTCCTCCTCCGTCATCGGCTGCCCGTCGGGGCGGAACCAGGCGAGGTCCTCGAGCGAGGAGTCCCGGTAGGTGGCGCCCCGGAAGAAGCGCCGCCGCTGCAGCACGGGCTGGGCGCGGCGCAGGCGCAGCATGCGGATGGTGAAGCCGAGCAGCGCCTCGCGCCGCGGGCCGAGCGCCCAGTCGAGCCAGGAGAGCTCGTTGTCCTGGCAGTAGGCGTTGTTGTTGCCGCCCTGCGTCTTCCCCATCTCGTCCCCGGCGCAGAGCATGGGGACGCCCTGGCCGAGCAGGAGCGTGGCGATGAGGTTGCGCTGCTGGCGGTCGCGCAGCGCGTTCACCGCCGGGTCGTCGGTGTCGCCCTCCACCCCGCAGTTCCAGGAGGCGTTGTCGTCGGCGCCGTCCCGGTTCTGCTCCCCGTTGGCCTCGTTGTGCTTGTGGTCGTACGAGACCAGGTCACGCAGCGTGAAGCCGTCGTGGCAGGTGACGAAGTTCACGGAGGCGAAGATCTTGCGGCCGGCCGCCTGGTAGAGGTCGGCCGAGCCGGTGAGCCGCCGGCCCAGCTCCTGATGCGCGATGTCGCCCTTCCAGAACCGGCGCACCACGTCGCGGAACTTGCCGTTCCACTCCGACCAGCCCACCGGGAACTCGCCCACGTTGTAGCCGCCGGGCCCCACGTCCCACGGCTCGGCGATGAGCTTCACGCGCGCGAGCACCGGGTCCTGGTGGCAGGCCTGCAGGAAGTTGCCGCGCGGGTTGAAGTGGAACGGGTCGCGGGCGAGGGTGGTGGCGAGGTCGAAGCGGAAACCGTCGACGTGCAGCTCCGTGACCCAGTGGCGGAGCGAGTCCATGACGAGCTTCAGCGTCTGCGGCTCGGGGACGTTGAGGCTGTTCCCGGTGCCGGTCGAGTCCCAGTAGTGCCGCAGGTCCTCGGGGGAGAGGCGGTAGTAGGCGAGGTTGTCGAGCCCCTTCAGCGAGAGCGTCGGGCCGAGGTGGTTCCCCTCCGCGGTGTGGTTGTAGACCACGTCCAGGATGACCTCGATCCCGGCCCGGTGGAGCGCCTTCACCATCTGCTTGAACTCGTTCACCTGCTCGCCGCGCGTGCCGCCGGCGGCGTACCGGTGCTCCGGGGCGAAGAAGGCGAGCGTGCTGTAGCCCCAGTAGTTCCTGAGGCCCTTGTCGGTGAGGTAGGCGTCGTCGGTGAACTCGTGGACCGGCAGGAGCTCCACCGCGGTCACGCCGAGCCGCTTCAGGTGCTCGATGGCCGCCGGGTGCGCGAACCCGGCGTAGGTCCCGCGCAGGGGCTCCGGCACGCCCGGGTGCCGCATGGTGAAGCCGCGGAGGTGCACCTCGTAGATGATGGACTGGTGCAGCGGGTGATCGGGCGGCGCGTCGCCCTCCCAGTCGAAGCCGTCGCCCATCACCACCGCCTTGGGCATGCCGGCGGCGCTGTCGCGGTCGTCGAAGGTGTCGTCGGACTGCCCGAGCTGGTAGGCGAAGACCGGCTGGCGGAAGTCGACCTCGCCGGTGATCGCGCGCGCGTAGGGGTCCACGAGCAGCTTGTTCCCGTTGTAGCGCAGCCCGCGCTTCGGCTCGTACGGGCCGAACGCGCGGACGCCGTACAGCGCGCCCGGGCGCAGCCCCGGGACGTACCCGTGCCAGACGTGGGCCGTCTCCTCGCCCAGCACGACGCGGCGGAGCTCCCTGCGCGGGTCGCGCTCGTCGAAGAGGCAGATCTCCACCCGCTCCGCGCCGCTCGAGTAGACCGCGAAGTTGACGCCCTCGCCGTCGGCGGTCGCGCCGAGGGGGTGGGGCCTGCCCGGCCAGACCTGCTCGCCCATGCCGGAAAGCTAGCCACCGCGCCGCTCGCCGGCGCGCGGGCGTTCGGGCGCCGAGCGCGCCGGCGGGCGATGCGGTAAACACACCCTCGAGGAGGCATCCCATCCCCGCGCGCCACGCCAGCAGACCCGTCCACGACCCCCGCACCGGCGCCGTCCGGGAGGACAGCGTGGCGGTGGAGGAGCCGCTCGAGATCCGCATCTCCGGCGACCCGGTCGCCGTCACCATGCGGACCCCCGGGGACGACGGGGACCTGACCCTCGGCTTCCTCTGGGGCGAGGGCCTCATCGCGTCCCCGGCGGACGTCGGCTCGGTGGCGCACTGCGGGCGGCCCGGCGAGGAGGGCTACGGCAACGTGGTCGAGGTGGCCCCGGGCGCCGGCGTGGCGCTCGCCGTCGAGCGGGTCGAGGCGAGCCGGCGCGGCAGCCTCACCACCGCCGCCTGCGGGGTGTGCGGGCGGCGCAGCGTCGAGGACCTGGTGTCCTGCTGCGCCCCGCTCCCCGCCGGCCCCGCCGTGCCCTGGCCGGTGGTGACGGCGGCGGTGGCGAGCCTGCGCGAGGCGCAGGGCACCTTCGCGCGGACCGGCGGCACCCACGCGGCGGCGGCCCATGACGCGGCGGGTCGCCGGCTGGTGGCGCGCGAGGACGTCGGGCGCCACAACGCGGTGGACAAGGTGGTCGGCGCGCTGCTGCGCGAGGGCCGCCTCGGGCCGGGCGCCCCGGAGGCGGGCCGGCCGGCGCTGCTCGTCGTGAGCGGCCGCGCCAGCTTCGAGATGGTCCAGAAGGCGGCGCGGGCCGGGATCCCCATCCTGGCGAGCGTGTCCGCTCCGACCACGCTGGCGGTGGACCTGGCGCGGGCGGCCGGCCTGACGCTGGCCGGGTTCGTCCGGGGCGAGTCGCTCAACGTCTACGCGCACCCGACCCGGATCGGGCGTTAGCACCCGCCGGGCACGTCGCGCTTGCACCCTTCGTCGGGGCCTCGTACACAGGAGGTTCACGGCTCGCCTCCCCGGAGGAGTCACACATGGTGAATAAGACCTGGATCGCGCTGCTCGCCCTGGCACTGGCCCGGCCGGCCAGCGCGGCGACGGTGAAGCTCGGAGTCATCAACTCGATGACGGGCCCGGAGGCCCCCATCGGCGAGAACCTCACCAACGGCATCAAGCTGGCCCAGGAGGACCTGAAGAAGAAGGGCATCGACGCGCAGCTCGTGTGGGAGGACGACACGGGCAAGCCGCAGATCGGGCTCTCCGCGCTGGAGAAGCTCGCCACCCGCGACAACGTCGCCGGCGTGGTCGGCGCCTACACCTCCGCGGTGACGAGCGCGGTGGCCAAGGCCGCCGAGCGCTACAAGGTGCCCCTGGTGAACCCGGTCGCGTCGAAGGAGGAGATCACGCGCCAAGGGTACAAGTGGGTCTTCCGCGTGTCGGCCACCACCGGCGACTACGCCTCGATCCTGCTCGACATGGCGCTCTCGCTGGGGAAGCCGAAGACCATCGCCATCCTCGGGGAGAACACCGACTTCGGCATCTCCGGCTCGAAGAGCGCCAAGGCGTACGCGGAGAAGAAGGGGCTCAAGGTGGTGTTCGAGGAGGCCTACTCGAAGGGCTCGCCGGACTACCGCTCGACGCTGGTGAAGCTCAAGGGCACGAACCCCGACGTCGTCTTCATGGTGTCGTACGTCGCGGACGCCATCCTGCTCATGCGGCAGTCGCGCGAGATCGGCCTCTCGCCGCAGGCGTTCCTGGGCGCCGGGGCCGGCTTCTCGACGGTCCCGTTCGCGAACGAGAAGGCGATCTCGAACGGCGTCTTCGCCTCGTCGCAGTGGACGCCGCAGGTGAGCTGGCCGGGCGCGAAGGAGTTCAACGACCGGTACGTGAAGCAGTTCGGCAAGCCGCCGACCTACCACGCCGCCACCGCCTACGCCGCGATGATGATCCTGGGGGAGGAGGCCGCCAAGGCGAACGGCGACCGCGAGAAGCTTCGCCAGGGGCTCGACGCGGGCAGCTGGAACGGCGTGGACGGCCCGGTGAAGTTCCAGGACTACGAGGGCTACACCAACCAGAACAAGCACCAGATGCTGGTGGAGCAGGTCCAGGACGGCAAGCACGTCACCGTGTGGCCGCAGGAGCTCGCCGCCGGGAAGGCCGTGTGGCCGTTCCCGGGCTGGAAGTAGCGGAACCGGGCTCGGGGGCGGGGTGAGGCCCCGCCCCCGTCTCCCCCCGGCGGCCGGCCGCGGGGCGCGGCCCGCGCCCGCGCGTCAGAACCGGACGGCCTGCGCCCGGGCCGCGCGCTCGCGCAGGAGCTCCGGCCAGCGGTCGCCCGAGAGCGCGCGCGCCAGCTCGACGGCGAGGTGGCGCGGCGCGGCGCCGAGCGCGGCGTTGCGGCCGAGGCCCTGCAGGCAGGACGGGCAGTTCGTGAGCACCACCGCGCCCTCGGGGCGCTCCGCCAGCGCCTCGCCCAGGGCGGCGCGCTTGCGGTGGAGCATGGCGTCGGTGATGTCGGGGCGCGAGAGCGCCAGCGTGCCCGCCTCCGAGCAGCAGTGCGGCACCTTCTCCGCGGCGCCCCCGGTGAGCTGGGCGATGACCGCTGGGCCCTGGCCGTCGAGGGAGTCGTGGCAGGGGGCGTGGTACAGGTACCCGCCGGCGGGGGCGGCGGCGCGGGTGCGCTCGGCGAGCCCGCGCGAGAGCGCGAACCGGGCGAGGTCCTGCACCTCGCAGCCGAAGATGGGCCCGGCCTCCATCGCGACGAGCCCCTCGCGGCAGGTGCCGCAAGTGACGACCACCGCGTCGAAGGCGAGGTAGGAGAGCATCTCGCGGATCTGGCTCAGCACCAGCGTGTCCCGCAGCACCATCCGGCCGTGCTGCTCGGTGCGGGCGTTGGCCCAGGCCGGGAACCCGCAGCACAGGAACGGCGGCGGCAGCACCACCCGCGCGCCGCTCTCGAGCAGGACGTGCAGCGCCGCCATGCCCACCGAGCCGTAGAGCCGCTCCGAGCCGCAGCCCGGGAAGTAGAGCACCGTCGCCGCGGCCTCCCCGTCCGGCTCGAGCACGAGCGCCTCGCCCGGCCCGCACTCCGGGAGCGCGGCCCGCATGGTGGCCGCGTCGATGGGCGGCAGCGGCGAGCGCAGGAGCTGGAGCGGGTAGGGCGCCTCGCCCGCCCCTTCGGCGCCGGGGCGCCCGGCGACCCGGGCCACGGCCCGCTGCAGCGCGCCGCCGAGCCGGACCACCCCGGCGCGGAAGGCCGCGTTGTAGGCGGGCGAGGTGGACTCGAGGTAGCGCAGCGTGGCGCGGGTCGGGGCGGCGTGGTGCTTGTACCCGTGCGCCATCAGGATCTCGCGCTCGAGCACCGAGACCTCGCCGGTGTCGATGTCCACCGGGCACGGCTTCGCGCACTTGTGGCAGATGGTGCAGTGGTCGGCCACCTCCTCGAGGTGGCGCAGCAGCTCGAAGGAGGCCGACCGGTCGCGCTGCACCTCGTAGAGGAGCGCCTCGATGAGGGCTCCGATGGCGAGGTTCTTGTTGCGTGGGTGGAAGAAGAGCCCGCGCGCCGGGTGGTAGACGCAGCAGTCCGGCTTGCACTTCCCGCAGCGGACGCACTTCGCGATCTTCTGCGCCAGCTCCTCGAGCTTGCCGTGGCGGAGGATCCGCGCCTCGAGCTCGAGCAGGTTGAACGAGGGCGTGAAGATGCGGTCGACGAGCGCCAGGTCCTCCAGCTTGCCGGGGTTCATCGTGCCGCGCGGGTCCACCTCGCGCCGGTAGGCCGAGAGCTCCGCCACCAGCGCCGGCTCCAGGTACTTGAGCTTGGTGACCCCGATGCCGTGCTCGCCCGAGCAGACGCCGCCGAGGCGCGCCACCTCGGCCATCACCCGGTCCACCGTCTCCTCGGCGCGCCGCATCATGCCGCGGTCGTTGGAGAGGACGGGGATGTTCACGTGCACGTTGCCGTCGCCGGCGTGCATGTGGGTGGCGATGACGATGCGCCGGCGCCGCTCCTCGGCGAAGAGCGCCTCGATGCCGGCCGAGACGCGCGCGTAGCCGCGCACCAGGTCGAGCAGGTCCTTGCGGAGCGCCTCGACCAGCGCCAGCGCGCGCAGCTCGCGCTCCCCGGCGGCGTCCACGGCCTGCAGCCCGGCGTCGCAGCGCAGGCGCGCCCGCGCGATCTTCTCGGGCAGGAACGCGCCGTCCTCCTCCTGGGCCGCCTCGAGGTACTCGCGCACGCGCCAGGCGAACGCGCGCTGGGCGGCGCGCTCCTCCTCCACGTTCACCCGGTCGCAGAAGCGGGCGAACTCGGCCAGCGCGTCGAGCGGGAGGACGATGTCCTCGTTGAGCTTGAAGGCGTTGGTGCGCGCTGCGATGGCGCCGAGCTTCTTGCGGTCGGCCCAGAAGCGCTTCGCCTCGGCGGCGTCCTTGGCCTCGAAGAGGAAGGTGTTGGCGTGCTCCGCCAGCAGCGCGCGGACGCGCTCCACCCCGCGGGCGGTCTGGGCGGCGTCGTGCCCCACCACGTCGATGAGCAGCACCGCCTTGGGCGCCTCGGCCCGGGGGGCCTTCACCTTGTAGCCGATGGCGCGCACGTACTCGTCGTCGAAGTGCTCCAGCGCCTGCAGCACCTCCTGCCCGCGGTCCGGGAAGGCGCGCGCCAGGCCCAGGATGACGTGGCTCGCCTCGTCCATGTCCGGCCCGAAGAACTCGAGGCAGAGCGTCCGGCTGGAGGGGTAGGCGCGGTGGAGGACGAACTCGGCCGAGGTGATGACGCCGTCGGTGCCCTCCTTCTGCACGCCCGGCAGGCCCTTGAGCGTCTTGTTGGTGATGTCCTTCCACAGCCCGTTCCGGCGCAGGTCGCGGCCGGTGAGCGCGATGGTCCTCACCGGGCTGCCGCCCGCGTCGGTCACCTCGAAGGTGACCGGGTCGGCGGGCAGGATCTTGCGCAGCTGGTGGTCGGTGCGGCGCACGTGGAAGGTGGCGCCGCCCGGCATCGCCATGTCCCAGGCGAGCAGGTTGTCGATGCAGGTGCCCCACAGCACCGCCGTCTTGCCGCCGGCGTTCTCGGCGATGTTGCCGCCGATGGAGCAGGCCCAGGCGCTGGTGGGGTCGGTCGCGAAGACCAGCCCGCGCTCGGCCGCGTGCTCCATGGCGTGCTCGGTGATGACGCCCGCCTCGAGCCGCATCACGCTCGCCTTCATCGCCCGGCCGCCGGCGAGCGCGAAGTCGCGCTCCTCCACCGCCAGGATCCGGTTGAGCTTCTCGGTGTTCACCATCACGCACCGGGCGTGGAGCGGCACCGCGCCGCCGGTGAGGCCGGTGCCGGCGCCGCGCGGGATGGCCTTGAGGCCGAGCGCCTCGATGGCGGCGAGCAGCGGCGCCACCTGCCGCTCCTCGGACGGCATCACCACCGCGAACGGGAGGTGGAGCCGCCAGTCGGTGGCGTCGGTGGCGTGCGAGACGAGCGTGAAGGGGTCGAAGAGGACGTTCTCGCGACCGACGATGGGGGCGAGGGCGGCGGCCGTCCGGGCGCGCGCCTGCGGCAGCTCGGCCAGCTCGCGGGCGAAGCCGTCCACCAGGCCGCGGGTGGCCGCGATCACCTCCGCCACGAGCGGCTCCCCGCCGGCGTGCTGCGCGACGACCGCGAGGTCCTCCTGCAGGTTCCGGAAGAGCCGGCGGCGCCGGGCGGCGGAGGCGAGCAGCTCCTCGTAGAGGTAGGCGTTGCGGCGGTGGACCAGCACCTCGCCGAACACCCGCAGCAGCAGGCGCGCCGAGCGGCCGGTGACGCGGCGCGCCCGGAGCGCCTCCAGCTTGCCCCACACCTCGGGCCCGAGCAGGTGCGAGACGGCCTGCCGGTCGTCCGCCGAGGTGTAGTTGAAGGGAATCTCCCGCGGCGTCGCGGCGGTGGTGCTCATCGGACCTCCGTTTCTAGCAGAGTCACCCGGGTGGGGGCGACCCACCTTCAGCGCCGGCCTGGCCGGGGCGGCGCCGGCCGAGCGGGCGCCCGGATCCCCGTCCTGGGCGGCAGGTGAGCGCGCGCCGGGTTATCGACCCGGCATGTCCGAGAGCATGGCGGCCGGGGACGGCGATCCGTCCTCGCCAGGCGGCGCGCGCGCCGCGGTCGTGAACGACCTCAGCATCCAGGTGGCGACGGTGAACGGCTCGGGCTCGCAGAGCGCCAACACCGTCCTCCTGCGCGCGATCTTCCAGATGGGCGTGCCGGTCTCCGGCAAGAACCTCTTCCCCTCCAACATCGCGGGGCTCCCGACCTGGTACACGCTGCGCGCCAGCGCGCGCGGCTACGTGGCGCGCAAGCCGGAGGTGGACGTCCTCGTCGCCATGAACCCGGAGACGGCGCGCGAGGACGTGGCCGGGCTCGCCGCCGGCGCGGCGGTGGTCTACGACGAGCCGCTGGGGCTCTCGTCGCTCCGCACCGACCTCGCCTTCTACCCCGTCCCCTTCGACCGGCTGGCGGGGCAGGTCAGCTCCGATGCGCGGGTGAAGAAGCTGCTCCGCAACATGGCCTACGTCGGGGTGCTGGCGCGGCTGCTGGAGATCGAGCTGCCGGAGGTGGAGCGCGCCATCGCGCGGCAGTTCGCGAAGAAGGCGAAGGCGGCCGAGCTCAACGTCGCCGCCGCCCGCGCCGGCTTCGAGCACGCCGGCCAGCTCCGCAAGCAGGACCCGTTCACGATCCGGCGCCTCGACCTCACGCGGGGGAAGCTCATCGTCGACGGCAACGCCGCCTGCGCCCTGGGCGCGCTGTTCGCCGGGGTGACGGTCGTGACCTGGTACCCCATCACGCCCTCGTCGTCGCTGGTCGAGAGCCTCACCCGGTACCTGCAGCGCACCCGCGTCGGCGAGGACGGCCGGGCCACCTTCGCGGTCGTGCAGGCCGAGGACGAGCTCGCGGCGATGGGGATGGTCATCGGCGCGGGCTGGGCGGGCGCCCGCGCCATGACCGCCACCTCGGGCCCGGGGCTCTCGCTCATGGCGGAGTTCGCGGGGCTCGGCTACTTCGCCGAGGTGCCGGCGGTGGTCTTCGACGTGCAGCGGGTGGGCCCCTCCACCGGGCTGCCGACGCGCACCTCGCAGGGCGACGTCCTCTCGGCCGCCTTGCTCTCCCACGGCGACACCCAGCACGTGCTGCTCCTGCCGGCCGCCGTGGAGGAGTGCTTCACGCTCGGCGCGCAGGCGTTCGACCTGGCCGAGCGGCTGCAGACGCCGGTCTTCGTCCTCACCGACCTCGATCTCGGCATGAACGTCTGGATGTCCGACCCGTTCCCGTACCCGGAGCGCCCGCTCGACCGGGGCAAGGTGCTCTCGAAGGAGGACCTGGAGCGCCTGGGCGGCTTCGCGCGGTACCGCGACGTGGACGGCGACGGGATCGCCTGGCGCACCCTGCCCGGCACCGACCACCCGAAGGCGGCCTACTTCACCCGCGGCACTGGCCACGACGACGAGGCGCGCTACAGCGAGCGCGCCGAGGACTGGGAGCGGAACCTGCTGCGCCTGCGGCGGAAACTCGACACGGCCCGCGGGCTCGTCCCGCCGCCGGTGACGGACGACCGCGGCGCGGAGGTCGGGATCATCGCCTACGGGAGCTCGCACCACGCGGTGGTGGAGGCGCGCGATCAGCTGGCCGAGGAGCGCGGCCTCGCCACCGACTACCAGCGCCTGCGCGCCTACCCGTTCCCGGAGGAGGTGCGCGCCTTCGTGGCGCGCCACGCGCGCGTCTACGTCGTCGAGCAGAACCGCGACGCCCAGCTCGCGACGCTCCTGCGGGGCGACCTCGGCCCCGAGCTCGCCGCGCGCGTGCGGCCGCTGGCGCGCATCACCGGGCTGCCGCTCGACGCCCGCACGCTCACCGGCGCCATCGGCGCCGCCGAGGAGGGACGCTGACATGGCCGACTCCACCCCCGCCGCCCCGCGCGCGAACCGCCTCGGCCTGCCCCTCGCCGAGTACAGGGGCGGCAAGAGCACGCTCTGCGCCGGCTGCGGCCACAACGCCATCAGCGAGCGGTTGGTGGACGCGTTCTACGAGCTGGGCATCCCGCCGGAGCGGGTGGTGAAGCTCTCCGGGATCGGCTGCAGCTCGAAGAGCCCCGCCTACTTCCTCTCCCGCGCGCACGCGTTCAACGCGCTGCACGGGCGCATGCCGTCGGTCGCGACCGGCGCGCTCCTCGCGAACCAGGGGCTCACGGCGGTGGGGGTCTCGGGCGACGGCGACACCGCCTCCATCGGCGTCGGCCAGTTCGTGCACCTCATGCGGCGCAACCTGCCCATCGTGTACGTGGTGGAGGACAACGGCGTGTACGGGCTCACCAAGGGCCAGTTCAGCGCGACCGCCGACGTGGGCTCCCGGGCGAAGAGCGGCGCGGTCAACGAGCTGCCGCCCATCGACACCTGCGCCCTGGCGGTGGAGCTCGGCGCCACCTTCGTCGCCCGCAGCTTCTCCGGCGACAAGCGCCAGCTCTCGGCGCTGCTCAAGGCGGCGCTCGCGCACCGCGGCACGTCGATGCTCGACGTGCTCTCGCCCTGCGTCACCTTCAACGACCACGAGGGCTCGACCAAGTCGTTCGCCTACGTGAAGGAGCACGCCGAGGCGCTGGAGGAGCTCTCGTTCGTCCCGGCGCGCGAGGACATCGCGGTGGAGTACGCGCCCGGCACCTCGCTCGACGTCGAGCTGCACGACGGCTCGCGGCTCCGGCTCTCCAAGCTGGAGGAGGGGTACGACCCGCGCGACCGGATCCGGGCGCTGACGCGGCTCGCGACGGCGCAGCAGCGCGGCGAGGTGCTGACCGGCCTCTTCTACGTGAACACCGGCGCGCCCACGCTGCTCGACCAGCTGGCGCTGGTGGACGCGCCGCTGGCGACGCTGCCCGAGCGCGCGACGCGTCCCTCGCGCGAGGTGCTGGAGACGCTCCTGGCGGAGCTCCGGTAGCGCGGACGACCCGCCCGGCCGACCCAGCCCGCCGGGTCCGCGGGCGCCGCGGCGGAGCTGGCCCGGCGCGTGCTACGGCTGGGCAGCAATGGCCCACCGTCCCCCTGGCCTCCCGCGCGCCCACGCCGCCCGCGCCCTGCGCGCGGCGCCGCGGCTCGTGGCGTGGGTGGCGCTCTCGGCCGCGCTGGCGGGCGCCGCCCCGGCGCGCGCCGGCGAGCCGCGCCCGGCGCCGGCCGCCAGCGCCCCGGATTCCGGGGACTTCGAGGCGCTGCTGGCCGAGCAGGGCGACTGGGTCCGCGCCGCGCGCTGGGGGCGCGCCTGGCGCCCGGCCGGCGTCGACGGGGACTGGCGCCCCTATTTTCACGGATCGTGGACCTATACCGAGGACGGCTGGTTCTGGGTCACCGACGAGCCGTGGGGCTTCGCGACCTACCACTACGGCCGCTGGGTGCTCGACGGCGCGTACGGCTGGGTGTGGGTGCCGGGCCGCACCTGGGCGCCGGCGTGGGTGGCGTGGCGCTGGGACCGCGAGGTGGTCGGCTGGGCGCCGCTCCCGCCGGACGGGCCGGCGCCGCTCCCCTCCTGGACGTTCGTCCCGGCGGCGCGCTTCGTGGGCGAGCGCGTCGAGGCCAATGCGTTCCCCGCCGCGCGCGTGCCGGCGCTGTGGGCGCGGACCCGCCCGTCCGCCGCGCACGCGCCGGGCGGCGCCGGGGCCGCCGCCCGTCGGCTCGCCCCGCTCTCGCAGCACGGCCTGCGGCGCGGGTAGGGGGCGGGGCTCCGGCGCGTGGGGGGCCGGCGCAGCGTGATCGTGGGTCGACAACCCACACCCGCCTGTGCTCTCCTGGGAGTTCAACCCCACACCGAGCCGAGGTGGCCGTGCCCCCCACCGCCCCGACCCCCGCCCGCCGGATCCGCAAGGTGCTCGTCGCGAACCGCGGCGAGATCGCGATCCGCATCTTCCGCGCAGCCACCGAGCTCGGCATGGGCACGGTGGCCGTCTACTCCCACGAGGACCGGCTCTCGCTCCACCGCTACAAGGCGGACGAGGCGTACCTCGTCGGGAAGGGCCGCGGGCCCATCGACGCCTACCTCGGGATCGACGAGCTCATCGCCCTGGCGCGCGAGAAGGACGTGGACGCCATCCACCCCGGGTACGGCTTCCTCTCGGAGAACCCGGACTTCGCGGAGCGCGTCGAGGCGGCCGGGCTGGTCTTCGTCGGCCCCACCGCCGAGCAGCAGCGGCGCCTCGGCGACAAGGTGGCGGGGCGGAAGGCCGCCCTGGAGGCGGGGGTGCCGGTCGTGCCGGGGACCGACGGGCCCATCGCGCACGAGGAGGAGGCGCTCCTCTTCGCGAAGACCCACGGCTACCCGCTCATCGTCAAGGCGGCCGCGGGCGGCGGCGGGCGCGGGATGCGCGTGGCGCGCGACCGGCGCGAGCTCCTCGAGGGGCTCGCCTCGGCGCGGAGCGAGGCGCGCGCGTCCTTCGGCAACGCCACCGTCTTCCTGGAGCGCTTCCTCGAGCGCCCGAAGCACATCGAGGTGCAGGTCCTGGGGGACGCGCACGGCCACCTGGTCCACTTCTTCGAGCGCGACTGCTCCATCCAGCGGCGCCACCAGAAGGTGGTGGAGCAGGCGCCGGCGCCGGGGCTCGCCCCCGCGCTGCGGGAGGCGATCTGCGCGGCGGCGCTGAAGATCGCGGGCCTGGTGCGCTACCGCTCGGCCGGGACCTGCGAGTTCCTCCTCGATCGCGAGGGGCGCTTCTACTTCATCGAGATGAACCCGCGCATCCAGGTCGAGCACACGGTGACCGAGATGATCACCGGGCGGAACCTGGTCCAGGCCCAGCTCCGCATCGCCGAGGGCGCCACCCTGGCGGAGCTGGGCATGCCCGACCAGCGCGCCATCGAGGCGCGCGGCCACGCCATCCAGTGCCGCGTCACGACCGAGGACCCGCAGAACGGGTTCATGCCCGACACCGGCACGCTCAAGGCCTACCGCTCGCCGGGCGGCGCCGGGGTCCGGCTCGACGCCGGCAGCGCCTTCACCGGCGCGGTCATCACGCCGCACTACGACTCGCTGCTCGTCAAGGTGAGCAGCTGGGGCCTCACGCTCGACGAGGCCTCGCGCATCATGCACCGGTGCCTGCAGGAGTTCCGCATCCGGGGCGTGAAGACCAACATCCCGTTCCTCGAGAACGTGATCACGCACCCGGACTTCCTCGCCGGCCGCTGCGACACCTCCTTCATCGACGAGCACCCGGAGCTGCGCGAGGCTCGCCGGCGCCAGGACCGCGGCTCGAAGCTGCTCCAGTTCCTGGGCGAGGTGGTGGTGAACGGCTCGCCCGGCGTCCCGTCGAAGCTCGCGCCCTCGAAGCTGCGCGAGCCGCGCCTGCCGGCGGTGGACCTGGCGGCGGCCCCGGCGAAGGGGACGCGCGACCTCCTCCGCGAGCAGGGGCCGGAGGCGCTCGCGCGCTGGGTGCTGGCGCAGGAGCGGCTGCTCGTCACCGACACCACCATGCGCGACGCGCACCAGTCGCTCCTCGCCACCCGGGTCCGCTCCTACGACCTCTTGCGCGTCGCGCCCGCCACGGCGCGGCTGGCGCCCGGCCTCTTCTCGCTCGAGGCCTGGGGCGGCGCCACCTTCGACGTCTGCATGCGGTTCCTCAAGGAGGACCCGTGGGAGCGGCTGCACCGCCTCTCGGAGGCGGTCCCCAACGTCTGCCTGCAGATGCTGCTCCGCGGCTCGAACGCGGTCGGCTACACCAACTACCCCGACAACGTGGTGGAGGCGTTCGTCGCCACCGCCGCCCAGGCCGGCGTGGACGTGTTCCGCGTCTTCGACGCGCTCAACTGGACGAAGGGCATGGCGGTCGCCATGGGGGCGGTGCGGCGGAGCGGGAAGCTCTGCGAGGGCGCCATGTGCTACACGGGCGACCTCACCGACCCGAGGCGCGACAAGTACCCGCTCACCTACTACGTGGCGCTCGCGAAGGAGCTGGAGCGCATGGGCGCCCACGTGCTGGGCGTGAAGGACATGGCGGGGCTCCTCAAGCCGTTCGCCGCCCGCAAGCTCGTCAAGGCGCTCAAGGACGAGCTCGGGATCCCGGTCCACCTCCACACCCACGACACCTCCGGCTACGCGGGCGCCACGCTGCTCGAGGCGGCCCAGGCCGGGGTGGACATCGTCGACGCGGCGCTCTCGCCGCTCTCCGGGCTCACCTCGCAGCCGTCGCTCGACACGCTGGTGGCGGTGCTGCGGGGCACGCCGTGGGACACCGGCCTCGACCAGGGCGGGCTGCAGCAGCTCGCCGCGTACTGGGAGACGGTGCGCGAGCACTACGCGCCCTTCGAGTCGGGCCTCCGGAGCGGCACCGCCGAGGTCTACCGCCACGAGATCCCGGGCGGCCAGTACTCCAACTTCAAGCCGCAGGTGGCGGGGCTGGGCCTCCTCGACCGGTGGGAGGAGTGCAAGGAGATGTACCGGAAGGTGAACCTCCTCTTCGGCGACATCGTCAAGGTCACGCCCTCGTCCAAGGTCGTGGGCGACATGGCCATGTTCCTGGTGAAGAACGACCTCGAGCCGGAGGACCTCTTCCGGCCGGGTCAGGACCTCGCCTTCCCGGCCTCGGTGGTGGGGATGTTCAAGGGCATGCTGGGGCAGCCGCACGGCGGCTGGCCCCCGGCGCTGCAGCAGCTCGTGCTGAAGGGCGAGGAGCCCATCCACGTCCGGCCGGGAGAGCTCCTCGAGCCCGCCGACCTCGAGGCGGAGCGGCGGAAGGCCTCGGAGCGCGCCGGGCGGCGCGTCTCCGACGAGCAGCTCGTGAGCTGGCTCCTCTACCCGAGCGTCTGGGCGGAGCTGGAGCGGCACCGCGCCGACTACTCCGACACCTCGGTGCTGCCGACGCCTCACTTCCTGTACGGGCTCGAGCCGGGGCAGGAGACCAGCGTCGAGATCGAGCCGGGCAAGACGCTCATCGTGAAGCTCGTGCTGGTGGGGCCGCTCGCCAAGGACGGCACGCGCGAGGCCTTCTTCGAGCTGAACGGGGAGGGGCGCAACGTCATCGTGCGCGACCTCTCGGCGGCGCGCGACGGGGCGGCGCGGCCCAAGGCCGATCGGGCCGACCCGCGGCAGGTCGGCGCGCCCATGCCCGGCAAGATCGTGAAGCTGTGCGTGAAGCCGGGCGAGGAGGTGGCGGCGGGCACGGTCCTGCTCGTGACCGAGGCCATGAAGATGGAGACGAACGTGAAGGCGAAGGCGGCCGGGCGGGTGGCGGAGGTCCGCTTCCCGGAGGGCGCCCTGGTCGAGAAGGAGGACCTCCTCGTCCTCCTCGCCTGAGCCGCGCGGGGCCGGCCGGCGCCGGCGCGACACGGCCGCCCTCTACCTGGCGACCGTGGCGTGCTACGCCGACATGTACCTCACCCAGCCGGTGCTGCCCGAGCTCTCGCGCGAGTTCGGGGTGGCGCCGGCGCAGGCGGGCCTCACCGTCGCCGCGGTGGTGTTCGCCATCGCGGTCACCTCCACCTCCTACGGCGCGCTCTCCGACGCGTGGGGCCGCCGGCGGGTGATGGTCACCGCGGCGGCGCTGCTGGTCGTGCCCACCGTCGCCTGCGCCCTCGCCCCGTCCTTCCGGTGGCTCCTGGCGCTCCGCGCGCTCCAGGGCGCCTTCATCCCCGGGGTGACCGCGGTCTCGGTGGCCTACGCCGGCGACCGCTGGCCGCCCGACCGGCTGACGCGGGTCGTGGCCGGCATCATGGGGGCGGCGGTCGCGGGCGGGCTCCTCGGCCGCGTCATGGCGGGGCCGGTCACGGCCGCCTTCGGCTGGCGCGCGACGTTCCTCGTCGGCGCGGCCGCCACCGCGCTCGGGGCGGCCGGGCTCGCCCGCGAGCTCGCGCCGGCGGACGCGCGGCAGCCGCTCGGGCTCCGCCGCGCCTACGCCGGCGTGCTGGGCCACCTGCGCGAGCCGCGGCTGGTCGGCGCCTTCCTCATCGGCGCCTGCCTCTTCTTCGGCTGGATGGGGCTCTTCACCTTCTTGCCCTACCACCTCACCTCCGCCCGCTACCGGCTGCCGACCGCGCTCGTGTCGAGCGTCTACCTCGTGTACGCGGCGGGGGTGGTGGCCTCCCCGGTGGCGGGGCGGCTCGTCCAGCGCGTCTCGCCGCGCGCGGTGATGGCGGCCGGGCTCGCCGCCGGCGCGCTGGGGGCGGTCCTCACGCTGGCGGGGCCCTTGCCGATCGTGGTGCTGGGGCTGGTGGTCTTCGTCGGCGGCGCCTACACCGCCCAGGCGGTGGCGCCCTCGTTCGTGAACGCCAGCGCGCGGACGGCCAAGGGCGGCGCGAACGCGCTCTACCTCACCTTCTATTACGTGGGCGGGACGTTCGGCGCGTCGGTGCCGGGCCTCGCCTGGCAGCGCGGCGGCTGGCCCGGGGTGGTGGCGGCCTGCGTGGCCGCCCAGGCGGCGGCGCTCGCGGCGAACGCGCTGCTCTGCGGGCGGCGGCTCCGGCGGGATCAGAACGCCTCGTCGAACGCGAGGTAGTAGGCGGTGGCGCCCTGGCCGGCGAAGCCGACCTCGAAGCGGATCACCACCGCCTCGTCGAGCAGCGCCCGGACGCCGCCGAACGCGCCGGCGCCGACCACGGGGGCGTGGCCGCGGTCGCGGGCGCGCCCGGCGTCGCCGCCGGCCGACACGCCCCACTGCTGGCGCCGCCCCAGCCAGCGCGTCTCGGTGAGCCACGCGCGCAGCTCGACCCCGGCCAGGAGCTTCTCCTCGCCAGAGAGGCGGTCGCGCGCGAGCCCGCGCACCGTGCCGTTGCCGCCGAGCCCCTCGCCGTACGTGAGCCCCTCGTACTGCGAGCGCTCGTAGAACGGCACGTCGCCGAGCTTGAGGTCGTAGAGCCCGCGAAAGGCGAGCACCGTGTCGCGCCAGAGCGGCACGTAGACGCGGAGCCCGACGTCCCCGCCGGCGAGCTGCTGCGCCGCCAGGGGCGAGAGCGGCGGCGAGGCGAAGATCGAGGCGTCCGCGAGGACGCCGCGGCGCGGGGAGGAGGGGCGATCGCGCCGGTCGTAGACGAGCCCGAGGTGGACGAGCGACGACGGCCCGCCGCCCCGGCCCGGCGGCGCACCGGCGCGGAGCGCCTCGCCCGGGTCCGCCACGGAGATGTCGGTGAACCGGTAGCGCACCCACCAGCCGAGCGGCCCCAGGAGATCCCCGCGCAGGATGAGCGACAGCCAGGGGCCGGAGCTGCGCCACCGGAACGGATCGGGCGGGTTCCCCGCCCCCGGGGCGACCGGGAGGCCGCCCAGCCCGGCCCCCTCGCCCCAGTACGGCGCCTCGGGGTCGAACCAGACCTTCGCCTGGAAGAGCGCCCGCAGCGAGGTGTCGAAGAGCCGGAGGAGCTCGCCCTTGGTCTCGATCCCGCGCGGCCCGTGCGTCGACCAGGCGAACCCCAGCGCACCCCAGTCGCCACGCTGCCCCTCGCGGTCGAGCTGGTAGAGGTAGCTCGCGGCGCCCGCCTGGAGCCCGATGTCGCTGCCGTAGGTGACGAGGGGGATGGCCGTGAGCTGCACGACCGGCTCGCGCGGCGCGGCCGGTGCCGCTGGCGGCGTGGGCGGCGTGGGCGGCACCGGCGGGGGCGGGGTAGGGCTGGCCGGCTCGGTGCGGGTCGGCGTCGACGGCTCGTCCAGATCCGACGTCGAGCTCGAAGTCGGCGGCGCGGTCGTGGTCGAGGTCGAGGTCGGCGCGCGCGCGGCGCCGTCCGAGGGTGCGTCCCCCGCCGCGGCGAGCCAGAGCGCGAGCGCGATCGAGACCACCGCGCCTCGCTAGGCTCCCTGCCGGATCTCCCACCACGGCAGCACTTCCGGCCTGGGCTGGCGAGGCCGCGGCCGCACGCCGTGCGTGGCGAGCACCTCCAGCACCGCCGCCACCGCCGGCTCGAGCGCCGGGCGGACCCGGTCGGAGAGCCCGCCGTTGAGCTCCACGCTCTCGGGCTCGGCCCCGACCACCGCCACCTGGCGCGGGGCGCCGCCGGTGAACTCGAGCGTGAGGACCAGGTTCCGCAGCGCCGGCTCGTAGGGGCTGTTGCGGAGCGCCGGCTCGCGGTTCGGGAGCTCCCGGTCCATCACCTCGGCGTGCGACACCCGGTGCAGGGTGCCGGGCGGCGCCTTGCGGTGGACGCTCGAGACCACCACCAGCGCCTCGGCGCCGCGCACGAAGGGCGTCAGGTCGACGCCCTGCGTGCCGATCTCCGTGACCTGCACGTCGTCGGGCCAGTCGTACCAGCCCTCGAGGAGCTGCGCGACGTACGGGCCGAAGCCGTCGTCGCCCATGAGGACGTTGCCGAGTCCGATGATCGCGATGCGTGACATGGTGCTCCGCCGCAAGGAGGGGAGGGCAGGGCGGCGTGGCTTCCGCCCCGGTCCGTCATCTCCCCAGTCTGCCTAGCGAGCCGCGGCGTTGCCAGCGCGTTCGTCGGTCCCAGCTCTCCGGGGGCGTGCGGTCTTCGCCGGCGCCCGGCCGGGCTGGCCGGCGCGCGAGAGCTGGAAGGTCGCCACCATGCCGGCGAGCTCCTGAGACTGGCTCGACAGCTCCTCGGCCGCCGAGGACGACTCCTCGGAGCTGGCGGCGTTCTGTTGCACGACCGCGTCCATCTCGCCGACGGCCTTGCTGATCTGCACGATGCCAGCCGCCTGCTCCTTCGCCGACGCGGAGAGCTCGGCCACGATCTCCGTCACGCGGGCGACGGAGCCGACGATCTCGCCCAGCTGCGACGACACCTCCCGCGCCATGGCGTCGCCTTCCCCGGCCTGCTTCACCGCCTGCCGGATGAGCTCCTCGGTCTTGTGCGCGGCCTCCTTGGAGCGCAGGGCGAGCGAGCGGACCTCCTCCGCGACCACGGCGAAGCCGCGGCCGGCCTCCCCCGCGCGCGCGGCCTCGACGGCGGCGTTGAGGGCGAGGAGGTTCGTCTGGAAGGCGATCTCGCCGATGTCCTTGATGATCTGGGAGGTGCCCTCGGCCGAGGCGCGGATCCGCGCCATGGAGCTGGTCATCTGCCCGACCGCCGCCGCGCCGGCGGTGGCGGCGGCGTGCGCCGTCTTCGCCAGCGCGTCCGCCTGGCGGGCGTGGTCGGCCGCCTGCGCGGTGGTCGAGGTCATGGTCGCGAGGCTGGCGGCCGTCTCCTCCAGCGCGCTCGCCTGCTGGCTCGCGCCGCCCGCCACGACCTGGCTCGACGAGGCGATCTGGCCCGAGGCGGAGGCGACCTGGTGGGCCGCCTCGGCGACCTGCCCCAGCGCGTCGTGGAGCGCCTGCGCGGTCGCGTTCACCGCCTCGCGCATCCGGGCGTGGTCGCCCTGGTAGCTGCCCTCCATCCGGACCGTGAGGTCGCGCTGCGCCAGCGCCTCGAGCACCCGCCGCGCCTCGCGGCCGGGCGCCTCGACGAGCTCCAGCAGCTCGTTCACGTGGTCGAGGATCTTGCGGTGCGAGCCGCGGTAGCGCGACGCGTCCGCGCGAGCGGAGAGCTGCCCCTCCTTGGCGGACCGGATGAGCGCGTCGAGGTCCCGCCCGCGGCTCGCCACCGTGGTCATGAGGTCGTTGAGCCCGCGCTTCAGCTCGTCGAACCGGCCGCGGTAGTCCCCCTCGACGTTCGGCGGGATCTCGCCCGCGCAGAAGGCCACGAGCCAGTCGATCGCCTCGTCGAGCGGCCGCGCGACCGCGTCCATGGCCTCGTTCAGGCCGGCGATCACGGGCCGGAACTCCTCCGCCACGGCGCCGGGGTCGACGCGCGCCTGGAGCTGCCCCTCGACCAGCGCGTTGCGCACCCGCCCCGTCTCGGAGGCGAGGTTCCGGAGGGCGGCTCCCGTGCTGCGGGCGATGGTGAGGCCGATCGCCGCCAGGCCTGCCAGCGCCAGGACCACCGCCGCTGCCATGAGGACCCCGCACCAGGACACGACCTGCCGCGCGAGGCGGCGCTCCGCCTCGAGCGAGGCGGTGTTCTCCTGCACCACCGCCTGCACGGGGGCGTCGACCGCGGCGAGCGCCTTTCGCGCGTCGTACCAGGCGCGGTACAGGTCCTGCTCCGCCGCGGCCAGCTGGGGGCCCTCCGCTCCCGCCGCGCGCGCCGCCGCCTCGGCGGCGTTGCGCGCCCGCGCCGCCTCCATGACCGACCGGACCGCGCGCTGCCAGGCCACGAGCGGCGCGGCAGTCTCCTGCCACAGCGCGCTGGCGCGCGCGCCGCGCGGCAGCGCCTCGTAAGCGCGGCGCGCCTCCTCCACCGCGCTCAACCCCCGCTCGAGCCGGTCGAGCGAGAGCTGGCGGTCCTCCGCCGACAGGCCCCGGATCAGGCAACCATTCACGAAGCGGAAGACCTGCATCTGCCCGAGCGCGAGCCGGTCCAGGGCCAGCGCGCTCGGGTAGTGCACGCTCGCCACGGTCTCGAGCTGGTTCGCGACCTTGCGCTGGCCCAGGTAGGCGAGCGCGGAACCGGCCAGCATCATCGCGCCCGCGACGAAGAAGCCGAGCGCGACGCGGCCCACCGTCGTCTTGAGCCAGCGGAACATGCGGGCCTCCCGGCCGGAGCCGGCGTGCGGGCCGGACTCTACGTCCGTGCCGCCGCCGCCCACCAGGGCCGCTGAGCACCGGCTGTGCCACCCGCCGCCCGGGCCGCGCGCCGGCGGGCGAGCCGGGTGATTTCAAGGGTGCGCGCGGGCGCGCAGGCCGGGGACGCACGGGATGCGCGGACGGGGCGTGCGGCACCCGGGGGCGGGTCGCGACCCGCGCGCAAAGCGTGCGTCGAGCAGCTCCCTCCCCCGAGGCCGCTTCTGCATTTCGAGCGCACGGCGCCGCGCCGACGGACCGAGGGTACGTGCGACCCAGAGTGGAGCGACACATGGCCGCACCTCCCGGAACCGCGGCGATCGCGGGCTGGCGCGCTTCGTGCCTGGAGCGCGGGTGGGGGAATCACGCCACCTCGCGAGGACACCTGCATGAGCCGAACGTCGAAGCTGTACACCTTGAGCCTCACCGCGCTGCTGGCCGTGGCCTGCAGCAAGGGGTCCCCTCCGGCGGCGAGCGCGCCAGCGACCGGCGGCGTCGCGCTGCCGAAGGAGATCTCGGCCCTGCCGCCGAAGCCCCAGACGGCGCTGGCGACGGCGGGCGCCAGCGCGCTCCGGATGAGCGCGTTCCGCGACCTCGGGCGGGCGCTGACGGTCAGCTCCCTCCCTGCCGGCTCCGACTACGGGACCGCCTCGACCGTCAAGTGGGTGAACGAGCAGGCGCTCTCCCGCTTCGACATCCTGAATTCGATCTTCAAGGCCATCGGTCAGACGAACTACGCCGACCCGGCGAACGTCGGCGCCGGGCCGTACGGCGCGAACGTGACCTCGGTCGGCGACGGGGGCGGCGACGGGGCTCAGCAGAAGGCGCTCCAGACGTGGGTCGTCGACTCGACCGTGGCGACGGAGGGCGGGCAGCCGGTGAACGTGCTGCACTGCTGGATCGCGGACCGCGGCGGCCTGGTGACGGCCGTCCTCAAGGTCTATCGGGCGCCGGCGCAGAACGCCGACGGGTCATACTCGGACTACGGCGTCTGGACGATCGACGCGGACCTCTCCCCGGACGGCTCGCAGTACTTCGTCGCCTCGGCCGAGCTCGGCCCGGACGGCGCCTCGATCGTGAAGGTGCACAACACCGACGGTGGCGGTGGCGGTGGCGGGCCGCTCGAGACGCGCGGGATCATGCACAAATCCGGCGCGGCGGGGTACGGCAAGGTCTCGTTCTTCGACCAGAACTGCGGCTCCTCCGGCTGCCAGCCGCAGCCGGTGACGGTGGCTTACGCGTACGACGCGCACCACGTGAAGATGGCACTCACGAAGGGCGGCCAGACGGAGACGCTCTTCAAGGACCGCGACACGGTCGTCGATCTGGTCGAGCGCTACGGGCTGTACGACTCCGGCGGCGCGGACGTCGCGAAGTCGCGCCACTTCGGCTTCCCGTTCCGGTACGGGGCGAACGGTGGAAGCTGGGGCTACTACGGCGCCTGGCAGGGCCGGCACCAGATCTGGGCGAACGGCGAGACGGTCGCCGCGGGCGTCACCGTCACGAGAGGTGACCGCGGGCCCGACCAGCCGACCGAGACGTACACCACGAGCCGGGTCTACCCGGGCATCCTGGTGAAGCGTTCCTACGTCGGCGCCGCGCTCGACGACATCAAGGACGTGGTGGTCGGGGCGTGGGACTTCCAGAGCTTCACGCTGGTGGGGACCGGCGCCGCCTGGCAGCGGTGCGTCATGTCTCCGCCGCCGGCGCCCGGCATGCCCGCGCCGCAGCCGGTGTGCGACCCGGGCACCTTCACCGGGTTCGCGGACCTGGTGGCCGACCCTGCCATCGGGACGCAGGTCGACCTCGCCTCCTGGTCGAGCGGCATGGGGACGCCGTCGACGCGCACCACCCTCGGGGTGAACGCGACGCGGGACGGGCTCGTCGACGCCACCGGCGCGGCGTTCCTGCCCACGCTCGGCACCCAGGTCGGCGTCAACGCGAGCGGCCCGATCTGGATCGCGTACACGGGCTCGGGCTGGGTGAAGAAGCAGGTCGTGTCGATCGACCCGACCACGCACCAGCCGACGTTCGGCCCTGGCGACACCGCCTACGCGATCCCCGACGGCCGTGAGTACTACCTCGACAACATGGGCGTGCGCTACGTCGTGAGCTGCTCGGGCGGCGCTTGCACCGCGAAGCTCGAGAACCAGGCGGTGGCGAACCCGGCCAACGTGGCGGCCCTCGTCCCGGCCGGCACGGTGTTCACGCAGCCGTCCTGGGGCGCCACGCCCTCGACCTACACGCTCGTGACGGACCCCGCGGACCCGAGCTTCATGGAGCTCGTCTACCTGACGGTCGGGCAGCAGGACCTGCAGCAGCACCCGACGGCGGTGGCCGGGGGCGTCGTCACCTCGGGCCAGTGGGGGCTCAGCGCGACCATCGGCGGGACGCAGGTGCAGTTCAACTGGGAGTACCCGGATGCGAGCGGCGCGTGCACCACCTGCGGCACGCAGCAGTTCCTCCTCGACGCGGGCGGGCAGATCGTGCAGCTCGACGACCCCATCCGCCTCGCCGCGATGGACCTCGTGAACGGCGCCGGCGAGCACCACCGGTACTCGATGCAGTTCGACGGGTCGTGGGTGAGCGGCTTGCCCGATCTGCACGCCGACCTGCAGGCGGCGGGTTACCAGATCACCCCGGCCATCCAGGCCAAGGCCGTGGCCATCCCGACGGGCACGGTGGTGACCGACGCCGCCGACGCCTCCAGGCAGTACGTGTTCAAGCAGCTCCAGGTCAGCGAGTACCTCGCCACCGCCGCCGACCCGGGCGGCCTCGACCTCGCGGCCGCCGGCGCGCTCGACCTCTCGACGGTGCCGGCCTGGGTGGCGACCGGCCTCGGCGCGCGCCCGCCGTTCGTCCTCAAGTACTCCGAGGGGAACCCGGTGAAGTAGCGGTCCGCGAGCACCAGGCTGGGCCGCGCGCCCGCCCTCCGGGGCGGGCGCGCGCGTCTCGACGTCCTCCGGCCAGGGCAAAAGGAAAGGGTGAGGGCCGCTGGGCCCTCACCCTTCGAGCTACCGCAAGGCCGCGTTTACAGCACCTTCACGCGGGCGATCTCCTGCCCCTCGCCGTCCACGGTGTGGATGGCGCAGGCGAGGCACGGGTCGAACGAGTGGACCGTGCGGAGCGCCTCGAGCGGCTTCTTCGGGTCGGCGATGGGGTTGCCGACGAGCGACTTCTCGTACGGGCCGAGGTCCTTGTCGTCCTTGGCGCGGGGGCCGGCGTTCCAGGTCGAGGGCACGACCGCCTGGTAGTTGGCGAGCTTGCCGTTCTTGATGACCGTCCAGTGCGAGAGCGTCCCGCGCGGCGCCTCGTGGAAGCCGACGCCCTGGTACTCGCCCTTGGCCAGCTTCGGCATCGGGTCGTTGAAGATGGTGGTGTCGCCCTTGCCGATGTTCTCGACCAGCAGCTTCCAGTGCTTCTGGGCGAGCTCGCTCATCACCGCCGCGCGGATGGCGCGGGCGGCGATGCGGCCGACGGTGGACTCGAGGACGGCCGGGGTGAGCTTCGTCTTCGCCACCGCGCCGGCCGTGTTGAGCATGGCCGTCGCGTACTTGGTGGTGAGCGGGTCGCCGGCCTTGAGCGCGTACATGACCTGCGCCAGCGGGCCGACCTGCATGGGCTTCCCGTTGAAGCGGGGCGCCTTCACCCAGGTGTACTTGTCGGGGGCGGGGGTCTCGGCCTTCCAGTCGCCGGTGTAGTGGGGCTTGGTCTCGCCCTTCCACGGGTGGAGCGGCGAGCCGGAGTCGGCGTAGTAGGCGTACTTCGACGACTCGGTCACGCCGTCGCGGAAGTACGCGTCGCCGAAGCCGCCGATCGGCTTCGTCTGGCCGGCGATGATCGTGCCGCCGGGCATGTCGAACTTCGTGCCCTTCGTGTCGAGCGGCAGCTCCGGGACCGACAGGTAGTCGGTGACGCCGGCGCCGTACTTGGTCCACTCGGCGTACAGGCCGCCCACCGCCGCCACGTCGGGGAAGTACGCCTGCTGGACGAACGCGGACACCTCGTCGAGCAGCTCCTTCACCTGATACAGCTTCTGCATGTTGAGCGTGGCCGGGTTGTCGAGGTTGATGGCGTTGGCCACGCCGCCCACGGCCAGGTTCTGGATGTTCGGCGTCTTCGAGCCGAGGATCGCCACCACCTGCAGCGCCTTGCGCTGGTACTCGAGCGCCTGCAGGTAGTGCGAGACGGCGAGCAGGTTCACCTCCGGCGGCAGCCGCATCGCCGGGTGGCCCCAGTAGCCGTTCTGGAAGATGCCGAGCTGGCCGCCCGCGACGAAGCCGGCCAGCTTCTCCTTCACCGCCGCCAGGTCCCGGGTGGAGTTGTGCTTCCACGGGGAGAGCGACTCGGCGAGCTTCGACGCCGCGGCCGGATCGGCCTTGAGCGCGCTCGTCACGTCCACCCAGTCCAGCGCGGACAGATGGTAGAAGTGGACGATGTGATCGTGCAGGCAGTGCGCCGCGACGATGATGTTGCGGATGTACTGCGCGTTCATCGGCACTTCGAGGTCGAGCGCGTTCTCGACCGAGCGCACCGACGCCATGGCGTGCACGGTGGTGCACACGCCGCAGATGCGCTGGGCGAAGATCCAGGCCTCGCGCGGATCGCGACCCTGCAGGATGGTCTCGATCCCGCGCCACATGGTGCCCGACGACCAGGCGTTCTTGACCTTGTTCCCCTCCACCTCGAGGTCGATGCGGAGGTGGCCCTCGATGCGGGTGACGGGGTCGATGGTGACTCTCTGGCTCATTTACGCACCTCTATCGACCGGCAGCGGCCTGAACCTGACCCGCGCCGACATGGGAGTGATCGCGGGCGTCATCGACGACCACGACCGGGAAGAACCGAGCGACGACGAGGAACACGGCGACCCCGACGGCCGCCATTCCGACGGTGACGGCGATCTCGCCGAGGGACGGCATGTACTCGAAGCCATCCCCGCCGTTGTAGGCCGTGAGGTAGGCGTCGATGCGCCACAGCGCGCCGGCGAGGATGGAGAGCAGCGCGGCGCCGAGGAGCTTGCCCCGGTTCTGCTGGACCTTCTTCGAGAAGAACATGAAGGCCGGGACGAGGAAGAGCGCCGTCTCGAGCAGGAAGAAGAACAGGTGGAAGTCGAAGACCCCCAGGTACTTGAGCTTGCCGTGGGCGGCGATGTCGACCAGGCGGACCACGACGAACAGGAAGAGCAGGCCGCCGTTCACCTTGGAGAGGTCGGCGAAGAGCCGCTGGTCGGCCTTCGCGTTCCAGGTCATGTGCAGGATGTTCGTCAGCGCCACCACCGCGCCGTAGCCCATGGCGAGGCAGGAGATGAGGGCCAGGGTGGGCAGGAGCGCGGTGTGCCAGAGCGGGTTCAGCTTCGGCCCGGCGATGAGCATGAGGCCGCCGAGCGAGCTCTGGTGCATGGTGGGCAGGATCATCGCCGCGGCGATGAAGTAGGGCATGGCCTTCGCCAGCACCGGCCCCCACTTCTTGCCGATCTTCGCCCAGAACGGGTGCTTGCTGTCGGCGGCGCCCTCGAGGACGGCCGGGAGCACCTCGATCCACAGCACCATCACGTAGGTCATCACGCAGGCGGCGACCTCGAGCAGCACCGAGCCGAGGTTCCACACGCCGGGCAGGAACAGCCAGTAGACGTTCCAGTACCGGCCCAGCGCGATGAGGATGGAGGCGCCCGCCAGCGAGTACGCGATGGCGCCGAGCAGCACCGCCGGGCGGACCAGCGGGTGGTACTTGCCCTGGTTGAGGAGGTAGCAGAGCAGGCCCGTCGAGTAGGCGCCCGCGCCGATGCCGGTGAAGACGACGACGTTGACCGGCTCCCAGATGCCCCAGGCGTAGCCGTCGGACATGGCGCTCACCGGCCCGACGCCGGCGAAGAACCGGTAGGCCATGACCGCGACCGACAGCGCGAAGAGACCCAGGCAGACGTTCATCAGCGGGCTGAACAGCTTGCCGCCGATGGCCTTCGGATGATCGTGGCCGCTCATCTACTTGCCCTCCCCATGGTGCTCGGCCGCCTCTTCCTTCTTCCGGTTCCGGCGCACCACGAACGCGGCCGCCGCGTAGAGCGCGATGGGCGTGATGCCGTTCAGGTACGGCATGTGCGAGACGTGCTCGGAGAAGTAGGCCTGCGACTCCTCCGGCAGCTCGGGCAGGCCGAGCTGCTTGAACTCGACGCCCTTCGCGGCGAGGTACAGCACCTGCGTCCCGCCGCCCTCGACCTCGCCGTAGACGTGGCCGTTGTACTTCTGCGGGTTCGCCGCCAGGCGGCGCTTCGCCTCGGCGAGCAGCTCCGCGCGCTTGCCGTAGACCACCGCCTCGCGCGGGCACACCTCGCAGCAGGCAGGGTTCGCCACCGCCAGCGGGCCCGCCTTCTTGGGATCTGCCCGGTGCCGGCACAGCTCGCACTTCACGATGAGCGGGAACGCCTTCGTCCACTCGAACTTCGGGATGAGGTACGGGCAGGCGATCTGGCAGTAGCGGCAGCCGACGCAGGTGTTCTTGTCGTAGAGGACGATGCCGCTGCCGCGCACCTCGCCGTCGTGGTGGCGGGTGCCCTGGCCCTCCTTGTGGAGGGCGCCCATCATGCAGACCGAGACGCAGGACGGGTCGACGCAGTGCATGCACTGCTGCTTCATGAAGGCGTACTGGCCGCCCTCGGAAGCGAGCACCTTGATGACGTTCTTGGTGTTGCCGTTCAGGTCGTCGGGCTGGTCGTAGAGGCCGTCCGCGCTGCGGTCGTAGGGGAGGCCGTTCGCCTCCTTGCACTTCGTGACGCAGGCGCGGCAGCCGATGCAGAGGGTCGAGTCGTACAGCATGCCGACCGCTTCCGCCTCGACCTCCCGCTTCTCGCGGGCTTCGGCCCGGCCGACGACGGCGGTCGCGGCCCCGGCCGCCACCGCCCCCTTCAGCAGGCTTCGACGGGAGATGCGCATCGCGCTACTCCTTCCCCTGCTTCTCGGTGTCGTTCGAGAGCTTCTTCGAGGCCATGTAGCCGGCGCCGACCAGCCCGCCGACGATGAGGCCCGCCACGCCCACCGAGGCCGGCGTCACGACGCTGTGGTCGGGGCGGATGGCCGGGTAGGTGCCCGGGGCGGTCGGGCGCTCGACGTCGACCGTGTCGTGCAGCGGCATGCGGAAGCCGAGCTTCTGCTCGGTGCAGCCGAAGCACGGGTGGCCGATGCCGATGGGCCAGGCGCCGGGGACCTCGACGAAGTGGTTGAGCGAGCAGTTGGCGTGCGTCGCCGGGCCCTTGCAGCCGAGCTTGTAGAGGCAGTAGCCGGCCTTGTGGCCCTCGTCGCCGTACTTCTGCGCGAAGCGGCCGGCGTCGAAGTGCGGCCGGCGCGGGCAGTCCTCGTGGATGGTGCGGGCGTAGGCGAACTTCGGGCGGCCCAGGTCGTCGAGCGCCGGCAGCGTGCCGAAGGTCGCGAACTGGAGCACGGTGCCGAGCAGGTTGTACGGGTTCGCCGGGCAGCCGGGGATGTTCACCACCGGCTTGTCGGTGACGAGCTTGTTCACGCCCACCGCGCCCGTGGGGTTCGGGTCGGCCGAGGGGATGCCGCCCCAGGAGGCGCAGGAGCCGATGGAGACGATGGCGCCCGCCTTGGCGGCGACCTTCTTCAGCGTCTCCATGGCGGTCTTGCCGCCGACGCGGCAGTAGATGCCGTCCTCCTTCGTCGGGATGGCGCCCTCGACCACGAGCACGTACTTCCCGGCGTTCTTCTCCATCGACTCCTCGAGCGACTTCTCCGCCTGGTAGCCGGACGGCACCATGAGCGTCTCGTGGTAGTCGAGCGAGATGAGGCCCAGGATGAGCTGGGCGACGTCGGGGGCGCTCGTGCGGAGCAGCGACTCCGAGCAGCCGGTGCACTCCTGGAAGTGCAGCCAGATGACGGGCGGCTTGGCGCTCGAGGCGGCCTTCTCCGCCATCTTCTCGCCGGCCCAGGCCGGCAGGCCGACCGCGCCGGCGGCCATGGTGGCCACCTTCAGGAAGTCGCGGCGCGAAACGCCCTTGGTTTCCAGCTCGCTCATGAGGTTCTCCGTGAGGCCCGCCCAGGTGGCCCGTGGCCGACGCCGAGCGAGCGGTTGCGAGTGATCCATTCCCCGGACGGGGATGCAGCACGAGGTGTGCCGTCCGTCCACGGCGGAGCCACGGAGTAAATTCAAGTGCTTGCGAGTTACGGTGGAAACACGCCCGGCAGGTCGCTTTCCGCTTTGGCTGAAGGGGCGGAAGCGTGTATTCCGGTCCCGCTCCCGCGCGGAATTCACGCCGGGAGCGTGCGGGGTTGAACGTCCCGGGTGGGAACGGCGAATATCGGCGAGGAGGTAGGTCCTTGGAAGCGGTCTCAGCCCTCACTTCGGTCCCCGACGACCGGAGCAGCGCCCCTGCGCGCCCGCGCGCGCAGTCCGTGCTGGTGGTCGACGACGAGGTGCGCTCGCTGGAGGCGCTCACGCGGACGCTGGAGGAGGAGTTCACCGTCTTCACCGCCAGCACCGCGGAGGAGGCGCTCGAGGTCCTCCGGCGGGAGTTCGTCACCATCATCCTCTGCGACCAGCGGATGCCCGGCATGCCCGGGGTGGCGTTCCTGAAGAAGGTCCGGGCGGAGTGGCCCGACCCGATCCGCATCGTCATCTCCGGCTACACCGACGCCGAGGACATCATCGCGGGCGTCAACGAGGCCGGGATCTGGCAGTACCTCCTCAAGCCCTGGCACCCCGAGCAGCTCCTGCTCACGCTCCGCAGCGCGGTCGAGGTCTACCGGCTGCAGCGCGAGCACCAGCGGCTCTCGCTCGAGCTGCGCGACGCGCCGGTGGTGCTGAAGCAGCAGGTCGAGGCCAAGCGGGCCCAGGCGCGCCAGCGCTTCGCCGCCGACGCCATCGTCCGCGCGCCGGACAGCCCGCTCGAGCGCGTCTGCGAGCTGGTCGAGCGCATCGCGCCCCACGACCTCTCGGTGCTCATCACCGGCGAGTCCGGCACCGGCAAGGAGCTCGTCGCCCGCGCGCTGCACTACGGCAGCGGCCGGGGCGCGCGCCCGTTCGTGATCGAGAACTGCGGCGCCTTGCCGGACGAGCTGCTCGAGTCGGAGCTGTTCGGCCACAAGCGCGGCGCGTTCACCGGCGCCTACGAGGATCGGCTCGGCCTCTTCCAGGAGGCGGACGGCGGGACCATCTTCCTCGACGAGATCGGCGACACCTCGGCCGCCTTCCAGGTGAAGCTCCTGCGGGCCCTGCAGGAGGGCGAGATCCGCCCGGTGGGAAGCTCGCGCACGCTCTCGGTGGACGTGCGCGTGGTCGCCGCCACCAACCGCGACCTCGACGAGGACGTCCGGACCGGCCGCTTCCGCGAGGATCTCTACTACCGCATCGCCACCGTGACCCTGCCGCTCCCGCCGCTCCGCGACCGGCCGATGGACATCGAGCCGCTGGCGCGGTCGATCCTGGAGCGGAGCCGGGCGCAGCTGCGCCTCCCGGTGGAGGGGTTCACGCCCGAGGCCATGGCGTGCCTCAAGCGCTATCGCTGGCCCGGCAACGGCCGCGAGCTGCAGAACGAGGTCCAGCGCATGCTGGCCCTGGCCGACGGGCCCTGGCTGGGGGCGGAGCTGCTCTCCCCGCGCGTGCTGCACGCCGCCGCCGAGGGGCAGGAGCGCGACCTCTCGCTCCTCGCCGGGCTCGACGGGACGTTGAAGGAGCGCATCGAGCAGCTCGAGGCGCGCATCCTGCGCGAGACGCTCCTGCGGCACCGCTGGAACAAGACGCGCGCGGCCCAGGAGCTGGGGCTGTCGCGGGTGGGGCTCCGGTCGAAGCTCGCCCGCTACCAGCTCGAGCGGAGCTGACGGATGCCGGGCGACTCCAGCGCCGGCGGGCGCCTCAACGTCCTGTGGCTCCAGTCCGGCGGGTGCGGCGGCTGCAGCATGTCGCTCCTCGGCTCCAAGGCGGGCGACCTCCACCGGACGCTGGCCGGCGCCGGGGTGGAGCTGCTCTGGCACCCGAGCCTCTCCGAGGCGAGCGGCGCCGAGGCGCTCGAGGTGTGGCGCGCCTGCGCCGACGGCCGGACGCGGCTCGACGTGCTCTGCCTGGAGGGCGCGGTGCTGCGCGGGCCGGCGGGCACGGGCCGCTTCCACCTGGCGGCCGGGACCGGCGAGCCGATGATGGCCTGGGTGCGCCGCCTGGCGGCGCGGGCGCGGCAGGTGGTGGCGGTGGGCACCTGCGCCGCCTTCGGCGGGATGAGCTCGGGCGGCGGCAACCCGGCCGACGCCTGCGGCCTGCAGTACGAGGGCGACGCGCCGGGCGGGCTGCTCGGCGCGGAGTGGCGCGCGCCGGACGGGCTGCCGGTGGTCAACGTGGCGGGGTGCCCGCCCCACCCCGACTGGATGGTCGAGACGCTGGTCGCGCTCGGGATGGGCGCGCTCGGCCCGGCCGACCTCGACCGGCTGGGGCGCCCCAGGGCCTACGCCGACCAGCTCGTGCACCACGGCTGCCCGCGCAACGAGTACTACGAGTTCAAGGCGAGCGCGCACCGGCCTTCGGACCTGGGCTGCCTCATGGAGAACATGGGGTGCAAGGCGACGCAGGCGCACGCCGACTGCAACACGCGCCTGTGGAACGGCTCGGGGTCGTGCCTCCGCGGCGGGTTCGCGTGCATCGACTGCACCGCGCCCGGGTTCGAGGAGCCGGGCCACCCCTTCGCCGCCACGCCGAAGGTGGCCGGCATCCCCATCGCGCTGCCCATCGACATGCCCAAGGCCTGGTTCGTGGCGCTGGCGGCGCTGTCCAAGTCGGCCACCCCGCGGCGCGTCCGCGAGAACGCGGTCGCCGACCACCCGCTCGTCCCCCCCGGAATCCGGACCGCGGGGCGCAAGTGAAGCGCGTCGTCGTCGGCCCGTTCAACCGCGTCGAGGGGGACCTCGAGGTCACGCTCGACGTGGAGGGGGGCGCGGTGCGGGCGGCGCGGGTGTGCTCGCCGATGTACCGCGGGTTCGAGCAGCTCCTGGCCGGGAAGACACCGCTCGACGCGCTCACCATCGTGCCGCGCGTGTGCGGCATCTGCTCGGTCGCGCAGTCGGCGGCGGCCGCGCGCGCGCTCGCCTCCGCCATGGGCCTCGAGGCGCCGGCCAACGGGCGGCTCGCCTCGGACCTGGTCCGCGCGGCCGAGAGCGCCGCCGACCACCTCACCCACTTCTACCTCTTCTTCATGCCCGACTTCGCGCGCGAGGCCTACGCGCGGCGCCCCTGGTTCGACGCCGTCCAGGCGCGCTTCCAGGCGGTGCGCGGGAGCGCCGCGGCCGAGGCGCTCGAGGCGCGGGCGCGGCTCCTCGATCTCATGGGGCTCCTGGCCGGGAAGTGGCCGCACACGCTGGCGCTGCAGCCGGGCGGCACCTCGCGCGCCGTGCTCCCGCACGAGAAGCTCCAGCTGCTCCTCACGCTGCGCGCGTTCCGCGCCTTCCTGGAGCGGACGCTCTACGGGGACGCGCTCGAGCGCGTGGCGGCGCTCGACGACGCGGCGGCGCTCGCGGCCTGGCGCGACGCGCGCCCGGCCGGCGCGAGCGACTTCGCGGCCTTCCTCCGCGTGGCCGACGACCTCGGGCTCGAGCGGTACGGGCGGGCGCACGACGCCTTCATGAGCGTGGGCGCGTACGGGCCCGACGGCGCCCCGTGGCTCGCGCCGGGCGTGTACGACGGCGCGCTCCACCCGCTCGATCCCGCCTCCATCGACGAGGACGTGAGCCACGCCTGGCTCGCCGACGACGTCCCCCGCCACCCGGCCCAGGGAGTGACGCGCCCCGCTCCGGACAAGCCCGGCGCGTACACCTGGTGCAAGGCGCCCCGGCTCGGCGGGCGCGTGGTCGAGGTGGGGGCGCTGGCGCGCCAGGTGGTGGCGGGGCACCCGCTGGCCCGCGACCTGGTGGCGCGGGGCGGGGGCAACGTGCTCTCGCGCGTGGCGGGGCGGCTGCTCGAGCTGGCGCGGCTGGTGCCGGAGATGGAGCGGTGGGTGGCGGCGCTCGCGCCCGGCGAGCCGTTCTGCGCCGACGGCGCGCTGCCGGACGAGGCGAGCGGCGTGGGCCTCGTCGAGGCGGCCCGCGGCGGCCTCGGCCACTGGCTCGAGGTGCGCGGCGGCCGCATCCACGGCTACCAGATCATCGCGCCCACCACCTGGAACTTCTCGCCGCGCGACGCCGGCGGCCAGCCCGGGCCGCTCGAGCAGGCGCTCACCGGGCTGCCGGTGGGGGACGGCGAGGCGGCGGTCCTGGTGCAGCACGTGGTGCGGTCGTTCGACCCCTGCATGGTGTGCACGGTGCACTGATGACCCTGCGCGTGCCCATGGACGAGGCGCTGCACTGGAGCCAGGTGCCGGAGGGCGTCGGCGAGGGCGTCTGGATCCAGGTGATCCAGAAGATGGAGGAGGTCTACAACGACCTGCTCCAGTACGAGGTGGCGCTGGAGGAGAAGAACGCGGCGCTGGAGGCGTCGCAGCGCTTCATCGAGAGCGTCCTCGGCTCGATGTCCGACATCCTGCTCGTCTCCGGGCGCGACGGCGCCATCGAGGACGTGAACCACTCGCTGGTGAAGCTGACCGGCCGCTCCGAGCAGGAGCTGCGCGGCCAGCCGGTGGCCGAGCTGTTCGCCGACGCGGCGTCGCGCGAGCAGGCGACCCGGATCCTGGTGCGGCCCGGCGGCGACCCCGTGCACGACCTCGAGCTGCAGCTGCGCGCCGCCGACGGGAGCGCCATCCCGGTCTCGCTCAACGGCACGCCGCGCCACGGCCCCACCGGCCGGGTGCTGGGGATGGTGGTGACCGGGCGGCCGGTGGGCGAGCTCCGGCGCGCCTACGACGGCCTGCGCGAGGCGCACGAGAAGCTGAAGCGCGCGCAGCAGCAGCTCGTGCACGCGGAGAAGATGGCCTCGCTCGGGCGGCTCGTGGCCGGCGTCGCCCACGAGCTCAACAACCCCATCAGCTTCGTGCTCGGCAACGTCTACTCGCTGCAGCGCTACACGGCGCGGCTCGCGCGCTACCTCGGCGCGGTCCACCGGGGCGCGCCGCCGGCCGAGCTGGCCGCGCTCCGGGCGGAGCTGCGCATCGACCGGGTCATCGAGGATCTGCAGCCGCTCATCGAGGGGACCATCGAGGGCGCCGAGCGCACGCGCGCCATCGTGGACGGGCTGAAGCGGTTCTCGGCGGTGGACCGCGAGGAGCGCCGCCGCTTCGACCTCACGGCGGTGGTGCGGAGCGCGATCCATTGGGTGGCCAAGGCGGCCAAGACCAACTTCGAGGTCGAGCTCCACCTGCCGCCCGCGCTGGAGCTGGAGGGCTCGCCCGGCCAGCTGCAGCAGGTGCTCATGAACCTGGTGCAGAACGCCCACGACGCCACCGCGGCGCAGCCCGCCCCGCGGCTCGAGGTCGCGGCCCGGGTGGAGGGCGGCGCGGCGGTGCTCGAGTTCCACGACAACGGCCCGGGGATCGAGCCGGAGAACCTGCCGCGGCTCTTCGACCCGTTCTTCACCACCAAGCCGGTCGGGAAGGGCACCGGGCTCGGCCTCGCCATCAGCTACGGCATCGTCGAGCGGCACGGGGGCGCGCTCTCCGCCGCGAACCACCCGCGGGGCGGCGCCCTCTTCACGCTGCGGCTGCCGCTCGCGGCCGCGCCCGGCGCCGCGACCGACGGCGGCGCCGGGGGCTGAGCGGGCGCCCTACCGCGCGTAGGTCTTCAGCGCCGCCGAGACCGCCGCGCCCGGCGCGACGGCGCGCCCGGTCCGGGCCAGGGCCTGCTCCAGCGCGGCGAGCACCGCCAGCACGTGCTCCTGCCGCGACGACTCGCCCATGAGCCCGATGCGCCAGATCTTGCCGACGAGCGGCCCGAGGCCGCCGCCGATCTCGATGCCGTGGTCGGCGAGGAGCGCCTTCCGGATGGGCGCCTCGTCGTTCACGCCCTCGGGCGTCCGCACGCAGTTGAGGCTCGGCAGCCGGTGCCCCTCGGCCGCGTTGGGGGTGCAGCCCAGCTCGGCCAGGCCGGCCATGACCGCGGCCGAGTGGCGGCGGTGCCGCGCGAAGCGCGGCTCGAGCCCCTCCTCCAGCACCAGGCGCAGCGACTCGCGGAGCGCGTACACCATGCTGATGGGCGCGGTGTGGTGGTAGGCGCGCTTCCCGTCGGCCCAGTAGTCCGCGATCATCGAGACGTCGAGGTACCAGCTCTGGACCTTGTGCTTGCGGGCCCGCACCAGCTCGAGCGCGCGCGGCGAGAAGGTGAGCGGGGCCAGGCCGGGCGGGCAGGAGAGGCACTTCTGCGTCCCGGAGTAGCAGACGTCGATCCCGTTCCGATCCACCTCGACCGGCACGCCGCCGAGGGAGGTGACGGCGTCCACCACCAGGAGCGCGCCGTGGTCGCGGCAGAGCTTGCCGAGCCCGTCGAGCGGTTGCTGGGCGCCGGTGGAGGTCTCGGCGTGCACGATCGCCACCGCCCTGACCCGCCCCTCCTTGCGCAGCGCCTCCTCGATGCGGTCGAGCGTGAAGACCTGGCCCCAGGGCACCTCGAGCTTCACGAGCTGCCCGCCGCAGCGGCCGACGATCTCCGCCAGCCGGGCGCCGAAGACGCCCGCCACGCACACGATCACCTTGTCGCCCGGCTCGACGACGTTCACGAGCGCCGCCTCCATGCCGGCGGAGCCGGTGCCGGAGATGGCGATGGTAAACGGGTTCTCCGTCTGGAAGACTGTGCGCAGCATCCCCTGCACCTCGTTCATGATGACGAGGAACTCGGGGTCGAGGTGGCCGAGCAGCGGCGTCGACATCGCGCGCAGGACGCGCGGGTGGACCATGCTCGGGCCGGGGCCGAGGAGCAGGCGCGAGGAGGGCTTGAGCTCGGGGACGGTGCTGGCCATGGGTGAACCTCCGGCGAGGGGAAGGGGCCGCACGTGAGGGCGTGCGGGGGGTTCATCATAGCGAACGCGCGGGCTCGACATACGCCCCGAACCGAGCCACCCTCGGGCCTTGCCCCGGTCCGCCACCCGCGCGGTGTTGCTCATCACCGGCCTAGGCCTCGCGGGGCGGGCGGCGCTCGCGGCGCTCGCGCCGATCACCACCGACGAGGCCTACTACGTCGACTGGGCGCGCCACCTCGCGCCCGGGTACCTCGATCACCCGCCGCTCGTCGCCTGGCTCATCGCCGGCCCGCTGCGGCTCTTCGGCCGGTGCGCGCTGGCGGTGCGCCTGCCCTCGCTGCTGCTGCAGGCGGGGACGACCCTCTTCGCCGCCTCGCTGGCGCGCGCCTGGGCCGGGCCGCGCGCGGCGGTGCTGGCGGCGGCGCTCCTGCAGGCGGCCCCGGTGTTCTCGGTCGGCGCGGTGCTCGCCACGCCCGACGCGCCGCTCGCGTTCGCGTGGGCCGGCGCGCTGTGGGCCGTGGACCGGGCGCTGCGGGCCGACCGGCGGCTCTTCCTCCTCGCCGGCGCGCTGCTGGGGATGGCGGCGCTCTCGAAGCTCACCGCCGGCCTGCTCGCGGCCGGGGTGCTGGGCGCGCTCCTCGCGACCGGCGAAGGGCGCCGCGCGCTCGCCACCCCCTGGCCCTGGCTCGGCGCGGGGCTGGCGCTCCTCCTCGCCGCCCCCATGCTGCGGTGGAACGCCGCGCACGGCTGGCCGTCGTTCGCCTTCCAGCTCCAGCACGGGCTCTCCGGGCGCAGCTTCTCGTGGGCCCGCCTGGCGCAGTCGGCCGGGGCGCAGGCCGCCTACGTCTCGCCGGTGCTGCTCGCGCTCGCCGCCGCGGCGGCGTGGCGCGCGCTCCGGGCCGGCGCGGCGCAGCCTCCGGCCCGGCTCGCGGCGGCCCTGACCGCGCTCCCGGTGGCCGCCTTCTTCACGCTCGCCGCCGCGCGCACCCCCGGCGCGCTCCCGCACTGGCCGGCCCCGGCCTGGCTCTCCGCGCTCCTGCTCCTCGCCGCGGCCGGCGCGCGCTGGGCCCGGGCCGCGCTGTGGACCGGCGGCGCGCTGGTGGCGGCGCTCCTCCTCGCCCTGGCGCTGCCCCTCCCGTGGGCGAGCCCGCTCGACGAGCTGCGCGGCTGGGAGGAGCCGCTCGCGGTGGCGCGCCGCCTCGCGCCCGGGGCGCGGCTCGCGACGACGCACTGGATGGCGGTGGGCCAGCTCGGGTGGCGCTCCGCCGAGCCGCTCGCCTACGTCTCCGACCGGCCGGCCGGGCCCAGCTACTACCCGCCGGCGCCGCCCGACCCGCGCCCGCTCCTCGTGGTCGCGCCGGAGCGGCTCGGGCCGTCGCGGGCGAAGCTGGAGGAGCTGCTCGGTCCGCTGGAGGAGCGGGGTGAGCTGGCGGCGACGTGGCGCGGGCGCGTGGTGCGGCGCTACCGCTTCTACGCGCCGCGGCCGCCGCCCGCGCCGCCTGCCCCGGCGCGGTAACGAAGTCGCGGTCGGCGTCGAAGCCGCGGTCGGGGTCGAGGTCGATGTCGGGGTCGGGGTCGGGGTGCCGCCACGTTCCTACCCTGGCCGCCCCGCGCCCGCGCGCGCGTCGGCGCCCGTGCTCCGCGCCGCGCCGGGGTCCTCATGGCCAGAACGCGCACCGCGGTCCTCGAGAGGCGGCTGCGGAATCTTGCACCGCGGCGCCTGCGCGCCGCGGTGCTTCGGTCAGTCCTCGCCGCGGTCGAGGTCCCCGTGGGCGCGTTCCGGCGAACCTGGCGCCGGGGGCGGCGCTCCGCAATGGCGCCTCGTGCGCGCGCGGGCGCGGTGCGGCACGGCCGGGGCGGCGTGCGCGGCTGAGTGCCTGCGGGACTCACCTCGCCAGCGCGCGCAGCATGTGCTTCACCCGGACCGCGAGCGCCTGCGCGCGCCGCGCGGGCTCGGGCGCGAGCGCCCCGATCGCACGCGCCAGATCCACGGCGCCGACCACCTCGTGCAGCGAGCCGTTGGCCAGCGCGAAGTGCTTGCGCCGCATCGAGGTCGAGGTCGAGGTCGATGGTCGATGGTCGAGGTCGACGGTCGACGGTCGAGGTCGCACTCCTCCCCCGCCGGCACCCCCGCGGTGCGCGGCTCAGCGCGCGCCCACCGCCCCGCTCCGCAGCTCGACCGCCAGCATCGGCTCGAAGAGCAGCGACGGGTCGCGCTCGAGCCAGCTGCGCGCCACGACCGCCGGCGGCAGGTAGCCGGGGATGTGCTCCCAGCGGGCGACGGGCGCGAGGCGCGCCGCGAGCTCCGGCGGCAGGTGGTCGAGCGCGCCCCGCGCCAGGATGACCACCCCGCCCCCGGCGAGCGTCGGCGCGAGGGCCGCGCGCTCGACGCGGTGGACCGGCCGGCCCGCGCCCAGCGTGAAGATGCCCGGCACGTAGTCGTAGACGTGGAGGTCGCGCCCGGCGAGGCGCGCCAGCGCCTCGCGCGGGATGACGGGCGGGTTCACGGCGGGGATGGCGAAGGCGAGCAGCAGCGCCAGCCCGCCGCCGGCGCTGGCGGCCGCGGGCGCCAGCCGCCCGCGCGCGCAGAGCGCCGCGGCCGCCGCGAAGGCGAGCGCGGCGGGGGCGATGGCCGCCACCGCCGCGGGCGCGAGCGGCCACCGCAGCACCGCCAGCGCGCCGGCCGCCAGCGCGGCCAGCAGCGCGGCCGTGCCGAGGCGGGCCCAGCGCGGCGGCGCGGCGCGCGCGGCGAGCAGGGCCGCCGCCGGCGCGCAGCCGAGGCCGTAGTGCGGCCACTTGAGCGACGGGACGGTGAAGACCGCCAGCACCACCGCCATCCAGAGGAGCGGCAGGAGCGAGCCGGGCTCGCGCCAGGTGCGCAGCGCGCCTGGCAGCGCCGCGAGCACGAGCAGCGTCCAGGGCAGGAGGAACACCAGCAGCCCGACGAGCAGCGTCGCCTCGCCCCCCAGCGTCCAGGGGTGGCGGAACCGGTCGAGGTTCTGCTCCACCACGAAGAAGTCGTAGAAGCGGCGGCCGTGCACGGCGAAGCTCGCGACGTACCAGGGCAGGCCGACGAGCGCGCCCAGCGCGAACGCGCCCAGCGTGTACCGGCCTGCCAGCAGGCGCGGCCGCCGCAGCGCGACGAAGCCGCCGGCCAGGAGGAGGATGATCACCGCGCCGACCGGCCCCTTCAGCATGAAGGCGGCGCCCGCGCCGAGGCCCGCCCAGAGGAGCTGCCGGGGGCGATCCTCCTCGCAGGCGCGCCAGGCGCCGTACGCGGCGGCGGTGAAGGCGAGCGTCATGGGCGCGTCCATCATCGCCATCCGGCCGAACTTCACCCAGCCGAAGGTGCTGCCGACGAGGAGGGTGGCGAGGAGCTCCGCCGGCTCGCCGTACATGCGGCGGGCGAGGGCGCCGGTGAGGAGCGCCAGCGCGATCGCGCACAGCGCCGCCGGCAGGCGCCCGCCGAAGAAGCCGCGGCCGAAGGCGGCGTAGGCGGCGCGCTCGGCCCAGTAGAGGAGCGGCGGCTTGAACCACTTCGCCGCGCCGTCGATGGTCGGGGTGAGCCAGGCGCCGCGCGCGTCCATCTCGGCGCTGATGCCGAGGTAGTACGACTCGTCGGGGTGCGTGCCCGAGGAGGAGCTCCCGAGCGCGGGCAGGTAGAGCAGGGCCAGGAGACCCAGGGCGGCGAGCCGTGGCTTCATCGAGCCGCGACCCATATCGCAGGCGGCGCAGGCGCGGCAGGGGGTGCGCGGCCCGCGCGGCGGCTTGATGTGGGACAAGGTGCGTCAACGGGCCGCAACACGCAAAGCGCCTGATTCCGGGGACCTACACCCACAGCCTCGATCGCGGCGCTGGTGCGGGTCCGAAGCAGGGTATGGTTCCGTACGCACCGTCAAAGGTTCGGCGTGCAGCCCGGGGGGGCCGCCATGCGAACGTCGTTGCTCCACGATGGAGACGTGCTCGAGGTCCAGCCGACCGGGGAGGGCTGGGTGGCGGATGCGCTCGCGGCGGCCCACGCCTGCGTCTGGCGGTGGGAGGAGACGCCCGGTCGCCTGGCCTGGGAGGGCGCGCCCGGCGCGCTGCTGCGCGCGGTGCCGGGCACGCTCCTGGAGCTCGAGCAGCTCGTGCACGAGGACGACCGCGGCGCCCGCCGCACCGCCGTCGCGCGCGCGCTGCAGCGGGGCGGGACGTGGAGCTGCGCCTTCCGCCTGGTGGGCGGCGGCCAGCGCTGGGTCGAGGAGCGCGGGCGGGCGGTGGCGGGGCCGGCGGGCGGCGCCCGCGCCAGCGCGCTGCTGGTCGACGTGAGCCAGCGGCGCGAGGCCGAGGAGGCGCTGGAGCTCCGGCTCCGGCTCGAGGCGCGCGAGCGGCACCAGGCGCAGCTCGCGACCGGCACCGCCGAGGCGGCGCTGCGGGCGCTGGCGCGCTCCGAGGCGTACCTCGAGTCGATCTTCGCCTCGATGACGGACGGGCTGGTGCTCTTCGCGCCGGACGGCCGCATCACCCGCATGAACCCGACCGCCGCGCAGATGCTGGGCTTCGGCGAGGCGGAGGCGGCGATGACGACCGCCGAGCGCATGTCGCGGGTGCACCTCCTCGACGTCGACGGCAAGGTGGTGCCGCACGAGCGGCTGCCGGTCGTGCTGGCGTTGCGGGGCGAGCTGGTGCGCGCCCAGCCCTATTGCCTCGACCTCGCCGACGGCCGGAAGACCTGGGCCGTCTGCGGCGCGGCGCCCATCCGCGCGCCGGACGGGTCCATCGGCGGCGCGGTCCTCACCCTGGGCGACGTCACCCGGCTGCGCGAGGTGCAGGAGCAGCGCGAGGACCTGTCGCGCATGATCTCGCACGACCTGCGCACGCCGCTCGGGGTGATCCTGGCCCAGGCCAAGCTCATCGGGCGCCGCGCGGAGGCCACCGACGCGGTCCGGACGCGCGCCGACGCCATCGCGACCAGCGCCCAGCGCATGACCTCGATGCTGAACGACCTCGTCGAGTCGACGCTGCTCGAGGCGGGCAAGCTCCGCCTCGAGCGCGAGCCGGTGGACCTGGCCGCCATGGCGCGCGACCTGCGCGGCCGGCTGGCGGCGCCGTACGACGGCGAGCGCATCCGCATCGAGGAGGGGCCACAGCTCCCGAAGGTGAGCGCCGATCCGGCGCGCCTCGAGCGCGTGCTCGTGAACCTCTTCACGAACGCCCTCAAGTACTCGGAGCCCGGCACCGAGGTGCTCGTGCGCCTCGGCGGGCAGGAGGCGGAGGTGGTCCTGGAGGTGGTCGACCGCGGTCCCGGGATCGAGCCGGCGGACCTGCCGCACCTCTTCGAGCGCTACTTCCGCGCGCTGGGGCACCGCCGGTACGAGGGCATGGGCCTCGGCCTCTACACGGCCCGCTGCCTGGTCGAGGCGCACGGCGGCACCATCGCCGTGCACAGCGAGCGGGGGCGCGGCAGCACCTTCCGCGTCCGGCTGCCGACCGCCGATCGGCTCGGCTAGGGCGCGCTCGCGCCTGGCGTCGCTCGCGGACCTCGGTTACACCTGGGGGGTGGGCAAGCCGGGCGCGAACGATCTCTGCTGGTGCGGCAGCGGCCAGAAGTACAAGCGCTGCCACCGCGAGGCCGACCTGGCGGCCGGACCGGGCTCGCCCGTCCGCCCCGGTGCGGTGCGGCCGGGCGTCGTCTCCCCGCGCCGGGCGGTCCCGCCGGAGATCCCGCGGCCGAGCTACGCGCTCACCGGCCGGCCGCGCTCCGCGCCGCGCGTGGCGGACCCCCGGCTGCGCCTCGAGCGGATCCGCCGCGCCTGCCGGGCGGCGGCCGAGGTGCTGGCGGAGGGGGCGCGCGCGCTCCGGCCCGGCGTCACCACCGACGCCATCGACGGCGTCGTGCACCAGGCGTACCTGGCGCGCGGCGGCTACCCGAGCACGCTCAACTACCACGGGTTCCCGAAGTCGCTCTGCACCTCGGTGAACGAGGTCATCCTGCACGGCATCCCGGACTCGCGGCCGCTCGAGGACGGCGACATCGTGAACCTCGACGTCACCATCTACCTCGACGGCATGCACGGCGACTGCTCCGCCACCTACCCGGTCGGGAAGATCGACGAGGCCTCGCAGCGGCTGCTGCGCGTGACGCGCGAGTGCCTCGAGCTCGGCATCTCCGCGGTCCGCCCGGGGCGGCCCATCTCCGACATCGGGCGCGCCATCGAGAAGCACGCCGCGGCGCACGGGTACGGCGTGGTGCGCGCCTTCTGCGGTCACGGCATCGGAGAGGACTTCCACATGGAGCCGCAGGTGCTGCACTACTACGAGCCGCGCGCGCGCACGGTCCTCGAGGAGGGCATGGTCTTCACCATCGAGCCCATGCTCACCATGGGCCGCCCGGAGCACGTGGTGTGGCCGGACGGCTGGACCGCCTCGACCGTCGACGGCCAGCGCGCGGCGCAGTACGAGCACACCCTGGTGGTGACGCGGGATGGGGCCGAGATCCTGACCGTCGCGCCGGCCGAGCCGGCGGTGGCGCAGGTGCGCTGACCGGCCTCAGGGCGCCGCGGCGTCCTCGCCGCCGAGGTGGCCGCAGGCGCGCGCCACCCGCGACAGCAGCTGCTCGGCCCCGAACGGCTTCAAGAGGACGTCGCCGGGCGGAAAGGCGCTGGCGCGCGGCTGCGCGAGGCCGCTCATGAGCACGAGGGCCGGCGCACGGTCGAGCGCGGCGACGAGCTCCGAGGCGCTCATGGTGGGGAGCACCAGGTCGAGCACGATGGCGTCGGGCGCGGGCGCGCCGCGCAGCATCGCCAGCGCGGTCTCGGCGTCGAGCGCGGTCTCCACCTCGTAGCCGGTGAGCCGCAGGACCTCGGCGATGCTCTCGCACAGCTCGAGATCGTCCTCCACCACGAGCAGGCGATACCCGTTCCACATGACGCGCTCCTCGGGCTCGACGGTCCACACGGTGGGCATGCGGGGAAGACGCGTGGAGCCCCTGGAACGTGCCGCGGGGCCCCGCGCGCGCCCCGAAAGACCCACGCTGGCGGGCGGCGCCGGCGGCGGTCAGCGGGACCCCGTCCGGATCCACAGCTCCACCTGGCCCGCGACGTAGGGGACGGCGGCGTCCACGCGCAGGACGCGCGGGCCGAGCGAGAAGCCCTCGAACCCGTGGCGGGCCAGCGCGTCCGCCTCGTAGGGCGTCCAGCCGCCCTCGGGCCCCACCGCCACCACCGCCCGCGGCGCCCGCGGCGCGAGGGCCTCGAGCGGCCCCGCCGCCGCCGGGTGCGCCAGCAGCCGCTGTGCGCCCGGGAACGCGGCGTCGAGCTCGTCCTCGACGAACGGCTTGAAGCGCCGCCGCAGCAGCACCTCCGGCGCCACGGTGTCGCGGCCCTGCTCGAGCCCGAGCCGCAGCTCCGCGTCGAGCGCGCCGGCCTCGAGCAGCGGCGAGCCGAAGTAGCTCTTCTCGACGCGCCAGCTGCCGAGGAGCACGAGGCGCCCGACCCCCATGGCGGCCGCGGCGTGCAGCACCTTGCGCAGGATCTTGGGCCGGGGCAGCGCGAGGAGGAGGTCGACCGGCGCGCGCGGCGGGGGCGCCCGCTCGAGCCGGACCTGGAGCGTGACCGAGTCCGGCGCGAGCGCGAGGACCTCGCCCGTCCCGAGGAGGCCGCCCGCCACCCCGACCTGGAGCCGATCGCCGACCGAGGGCCGCAGCACCTCGAGCACGTGCGCGGCGCGCCGCCCCGTGAGCCGCAGCGCGCCGGCGGGGGAGAGCTCGGAGGGCTCGAGGAGGATCAGGTTCACGCGCGCGAAGGTAGCACCTCCCTCGCCCCGCGGGCCCTCCGCTCACCCCCGCCCTCTCCCGTGCCGCAGCCGCTGCGCCTCCCGGTACGGGAAGATGTCGACGATGTCGCCGGCCCGGTGGCGCGCCTGCATGCGGCGCCAGAAGGCGGCGGTGAGGATCTCCCCGTGGGCGGCCACGAAGGCGCCGCGGAGCTGCTCGGGGAGGCCCAGGAAGGCCAGGAACTCCTCGGGGAAGACGTCGTCCTCGCCGACGTAGAAGGTGGGCTCGCCGGACCAGGCCTCGTCGTCGTCGCGCGGGGCGGGCAGGTCCCTGAAGTTGCAGTCGGTGACGAGGCACAGCTCGTCGTAGTCGTAGAAGATGACGCGCCCGGTGCGGGTGACGCCGAAGTTCTTGAGCAGCAGGTCGCCCGGGAAGGTGTTGGTGGCGGCGAGATCCCGCAGCGCCTGGCCGTAGTCGAGCAGCGCGTCGCGGGCGGTCCACTCGTCGCGCTCCCGGATGAACAGGTTGAGCGGGCTCACCCGGCGCTCGGCGTACAGGTGCCGGATGAAGACGCGATCCCCCTCCACCCGCGCCGTGTCGCCCGACTCGGCCAGGAGCTCCTGGAGGAGCTCGGGCGCGAAGCGGGACCGGTCGAAGACGAGGTGCTCGAACTCCTGGGCGTCGACGAGCCGGCCAGCGCGGTCGTGCCGGAACACCAGCGCGTACTTCTGCATGACCTCCTGCCGCGTGACGTTCTTCGGCGGCGCGAACCGGTCGCGGATGACCTTGAACACCACGTCGAGCGAGGGGAGGGTGAACACGATCATCACCATCCCGCGGTCGCCGCGCGCCAGCTCGAACCGGTCGGTGGTGCGCGCCAGGTGCGCGACCAGCTCGCGGTAGAGCACGGTCTTGCCGTGCTTGTTGTGGCCGATGGCGATGTAGAGCTCGGAGAGCGGCTTCTGCGGGAGGATCGTCCGGAGGAAGGCGATCACCTCGCTCGGGCGCTCGGCGTCCACGTGGAAGTAGGAGCGGGTGAAGCTGAAGACGATGCTCGCGTCGTGGGCGCCGAGCAGCACCGCGTCGAGGAACACCCCGCCCTCCTCGTGCAGCAGCGCCAGCACCACCGGCGCGAAGGACGCGCCGCGGCGGACGCGGCCCACCAGGTAGGCGCCCTTGCCGCGGAAGAAGACGGGCTTCAGGACCTCCAGGGCCTCGGCCGGCCGCGGGTCGTCCGAGGCGCGGAGGTGGGCGTCCAGCTCCGCGGCGGCCAGCCGCGCGTCCGCCCCGAGGTCGCGGAACGGCGCCGTGAACGCGTGCTCGGCGAGGATGGCGCGGATCACCGCCTCGCTCGACCCCTGCAGAGGGTAGGCGGTGTGCACCGGCGGGCCCCCGGCGGCCGGGGACGTCTCGACGTCGGCGCTGACGAACTCGGCGCGAGGGTTCACCCCGACGGTCCCGAAGAGCCGCCGCGTCACCGAGTTGAAGAAGGTCTTCGCCAGCTCCGGGTCGGGCCGATCCGCCAGCTCGCGCTCGAACTCGGCCTTCATCTGCTCGCGCAGGACGGGGTCGGCGGCGGCGGTCCCGAGCACGCCCCTGAGCTCGCTCCCCGCCCGGGCCACGGCGCGCGTCCGGAGCTCGAGCCGCTCCAGCGCGTCCGCCTGCGCCCCGCGCCAGTCGCGCGCCTCGAAGCGCAGCCGGGCGCGGCGCGTGATGTGCTTGAACTCGGCCTGGTACGAGGCGAAGGACTCCCGCACCGAGGCGGCGCCCCACTGCGCCAGCTCGGCGTGCGACTCGGCGTGCGACTCGTGGAGCATCGACCCTCCGACCAGGGCCATAACGCCCGCGGCGAGGCCGAGCCCCTGCCGGGCGGGGCCGCGGCGGGGCGCGGCTTCAGGCGAGCGCGGCCGTCACGGCGCGCGGGCGCGCTGGCACGCCGCGAGCTCACGCGCGAGCGACTGGAGCTCGAAGTCCCACGCGAGCGGCCGGATGGGATCGACGCCGGGCAGGAGCCCGTACGCGGTGAACAGGAACGACCCCGCCGCCCCCTCGCGCCCGGCGAGCCCGTCGAGGAACCCGACCGGATCCGCGAGGTCGATGCCCGACATGTAGAGCAGCCGCCGCAGGTACCGCGCGCGCTCGGGGCGGCAGGGCTCGCCGGGCTTCGCGGGCGGCGCGGCCACGGCCGCGTCGGACGCCTGCGCCCGCGCGGCGCCGGCGACGAGCGCCGGCGGCGGAGGCATGCGCGAGCCCGCGGGGTAGACGCCGAACGTGCCCGTCCCGGCCAGCGGCGGGCCGCCCTCGAGCCGGAGGAAGCCCTCCGGGGTGCGGAGCTCCGTGGCCCCCGGCTTCGGCGGGAGCACCTCGACGGCGGCGCGGTCGGCACGCACGGAGCCCGGGACCGCCTGCTGCTGGGCCGCGGCCGGGAGCGCGGCGAGCAGGATGAGGGCGAGCGGGCGCATGGCGAGACCTCCGCGCTCCAACGTGAGGTCGCGACGGCGCGCCGGCGACCCCCCGGCGGGCGGGCAGGCGGGCGCCGGAGGGGGCGCGCCCGGCCGTCAGGCGTCCCGCTCGACGGACAGCGGGCCGGTCCTCCAGCCGAGGCGGATCGAGAGCAGGCGGGTCGAGAAGGCTACGGCGATCCCGACCAGCGCGGCGGGGCGAGGGTCGAGGTGCGCGCCCGCCACGCAGGCCAGGAACGCGCCGCAGCCCGCCACCGACGAGAGCGCGTACCACTCGCCCGGCTTGAAGATGAGCGGCTCCTCGCCCGTGAGCAGGTCGCGCACCAGGCCCCCGCCGACCGCGTTGATGGTGCCGAGGAGGAGCGCGGTGGTGAGGGGCAGGCCGGCCGCGAGCGCCTTCTGCGCCCCCACCACGCCGTAGATGCCGAGCCCGAGCGCGTCCACCAGGAGGATGACGAGCCGCAGCCGGTGCAGGTGCCCGCGCGCCACCGCCACGGCCGCCGTGCCGAGCAGCACCGCCGAGAGGTAGCGCCCGTCGGTCAGCAGCACCGGGGTCCCGCGCTGCAGCAGGATGTCGCGCAGGAGGCCGCCCGCGAGCGCCGTCACCAGCGCGAGCACGGCGGCGCCGACGAGGTCGTACCCCTTGCGCACGCCCGCGAGCGCGCCGGTGATGGCGAAGAGGAAGATGGCCGCCAGGTCGAAGCCGACGGCGGTCTGGAAAGGGTGCTCGAGCATGGGGCGGCCGCGCCCCATCTACCAGATGCGGCTCCGCCGCGCCCGGGGGGGCGGGTGGGCGGAGGTGGTCCGGCGGCCGCGGAGGGGAAAACGAGAAGGGCTCCCGCGGAGGGGAGCCCTTCGGGTCGGCGCGGGAGCTGGCCCACGCCTCGGTGAAGCCGCTACTTCTTCTTCTTCGGCGCGGCGGGCTCGGCGGCCGCGGCGGCGGTGCGGGTGCCGCGCTCGTCCATGCTGCTGAAGAACGTCGCCTTCTGGGCGGCGGAGCCGTCGGCCTTCATGGCGTGGCAGGCGGCGCAGAAGTTGTCCATCTCCTTGCCGCCCTTGGTGTCGACGCGCAGGTACTTGTAGTACGGGTTCGACGGGTGCGGGTCGTGGCAGCCGATGCACTCGAAGCGGCCGTCGCGCAGCAGCTCGGCGGGGACCTTCGCGACCTTCGGGTTCACCGAGGCGAGGCCGAACGGGTGGCTGGAGTGCTGGGAGACGGGCGCGAAGCCCTGCCCGCCCTTGTCGGTGTCCTGGTGGCAGGCGAGGCAGAGGGCGGTCGTCCCGCCGTACGGCTGCTTGGTCTTGGGGTTCAGGTACTTGGTGTTGGGCTGGACGGCGAAGATGATCTCGCCCTTGGCGGCGTGGAGCGAGTGGCAGCCGCCGCACCCGACGGCGTCGTGGCCGCCGGCGGCGAAGGCCGCAGCGGGGGCGAGCGTGCAGAGAGCGATGACGAGCTTGCGGACGGCAGACATGGTGCTTCCTCCCGGGGGGGCCGGCCGTAGGCCGGTTTGGCGCGCCACTCTACGAGCGGGCGGGCGGGCGTTTCCTTGACCAGCGACAAAGGAGTGACTCCTTCCGAGCCCCGGTGCGCTGGCCCGCGGGGGCGCTCGCCGCTACGCTGCCGCCCCGTGACTGCCCGCTCCCTGGCCGTGCTGCTCGACCTCGACGGCACGCTCGTCGACACCGTCCCGTTCATCTTGCAGTCCGTAGGCGCCGCCTTCGAGGGGCGCGCCCGCCGCCCGAGCGAGGCGGAGTGGCTCGCCGGCATCGGCCAGCCGCTCCGGGTCCAGCTGGCCCCGTACGCCACCGGCCCCGAGGATCTCGACGCCATCCTGGCGCGCTACCGCGCCTACCAGCGCGAGCACCACGACCGGATGACGCGCGCCTTCCCCGGTGCGGTGGAGGCGGTGCGCGCGGTCGCGGCCGCGGGCCACCGGGTGGGCGTCGTGACCGGCAAGCTGGGCGACACCGCCCAGCGCGCGCTCGAGCTGGTGGGCCTCGCGCCCTTCGTCCAGACCGTGGTGGCGGCCGACAGCTGCCCCGAGCACAAGCCGGACCCGGCGCCGGTGCTGCTCGCGCTCGCCAGGCTCGGCCGCCCCGCCACCGAGGCGCTCTTCCTCGGGGACGCGCCGGTGGACCTCCAGGCCGGCCGCGCCGCGGGGGTGACGACGGTCGCGGCGCTCTGGGGCGCGGCCTCGCGCGAGGTCCTCCTCGCCCACGGCCCGGCGCACCTGCTCGAGGACGTCTCCGGGCTGCCCGCGCTCGTGGCGCGGCTCGCCGCCCGGAGCGCCGCGGCGTGAGCGCGGCGCCGCCCGTCCGCCTCGTGCTCCTCGGACCCCGCAACGCCGAGAACGTCGGCGCGGTCGCCCGCGCCATGAAGAACTTCGGCCTCGACGACTGGGCGCTGGTGGCGCCGCGGGTCGAGGACCTCGCGCCGGCGCGGCGGCTGGCCGTCCACGCGGGCGACCTGCTCGAGTCCGTGCGGCGCTGCGCCACGCTGGAGGAGGCGGTGGCGGACTGCGCCTGGGTGGTCGGGACCACCCCGCGCCGGGTGCCAGGCCGGCGCCGGCTCGGACCGGCGGAGCTCGCGCGCGAGGCGGTGGCGCGCGCGCCCGCCCGCACCGCGCTCGTCTTCGGCGACGAGCGCAGCGGGCTCAGCAACGCCGACGCCCTCCGCTGCCACGAGCTCTCCGCCATCCCCGCCGAGGCGGCGCAGCCCTCGCTCAACCTGGCCCAGGCGGCGCTCCTCTACTGCTGGTCGCTGCGCGAGGCCGCGCTCGCCGCGGCGCCGCGCGCCCCGGCGCCACGGGCCGCCCCCGCCACGGACGCCGACGTCGCGCGCGTGGAGGAGCGGCTGCGGGAGGTGCTGCGCGGCGGCCGCTTCCTCGCCGGGCCGGAGCGCCACGCGGTGCGCGATCTCGCGGACACGCTGCGGCGCGCGCGCCTGTCCGCGCGCGAGGCGCGCCTGTGGACGGCGGCGCTCGCGCGCGTCGCGCGCACCCTCGCGCGCTGATCGCGCCTCCGTACGGCCGCGCCGCCGCGCGGGCGCCCGCTCGCCGCGGCGCCGGCCGGCGGTTGTCGGCCGGCGGCGCGTGCGCAGCTTACCCGCGACGCGCGACGGAGGAGTGCCGGGCAAAGCGAGAGATCGCTCGCCTGACCGCGGCGCCGGAGGGGAGCTCCCCGGGTGCGGAGGGGGGGCTCGCCGCCCGGCGCCGCGGCTCGCATTCCCCCGCCTCGCCGTCGAGCCGCCGCATGGTGCGGCCGGCAAGCTCAACGGAGAGGGGAAGCACATGAAGCTCAGCTACACGATGATCGTGGCAGGGGCGCTGGCGCTGGCGGGCGCGTCGGGGGCCTACGCTCAGGGTGCGGGCGGCACGGGCGGCACGGGCGGGACGGGGACGAGCGGGACGGGCAGCTCCACCGGCTCCTCGAGCACCGGCGGCACGACGGGGTCCGACACGAGCGGCTCGTCCACGATGGGCGGGACCGGCAGCGGCAGCTCGGGGTCCATGGGGAGCCCGGGCAGCACGAGCGGCAGCGACGCGGGCCTCGGCGGCACCGGCTCGGGCGCGTCCACCGGCAGCGACACGACCGGCGGGTCTTCGGGCGGCAGCTACGGCACGAGCGGCACCTCCGGCTCGACGGGCTCGAGCGGCTCCATGGGCTCCGGCTCCTCGGGCTCGAGCGGCTCGACCGGCGCGGGCTCCTCCGGGACCAGCGGGAGCACGGGGAGCAGCACGGGGTCCTCCGGGACCTCGACCTCTCCCGGCACCTCGGGCTCTTCTTCCGACACGACGACGAAGTAGGGCCGGGAGCGCGGAGGGCGGGAGCGCCGGCGGCGCGGCCCGCCCTCTCGCGGCCGCCGGCGCTACGCCGGGGGCGGCAGCACCTCGTACACGGTCGCCTCGAGGAGCGACGCCGCCTCGATCTCGGGCGACGCCGGCACGGCGTAGCTCGCCCGCTCGCGCAGGCCCGAGCGCGGAGTGTAGAGGCGCCCCGGGTCGCCGGCCAGCACCAGCACGCCGCGCGCCGCGAGCGCGCTCATCCAGCGCAGCGCGGTCTCGGAGAGCGCGCGCTCGTAGAACACGTCCCCGGCCAGGAGCACCTCGACCTCCGGCAGCGGCGCGCCGATGAGGTCGCCCGCGCGCCAGGAGATCTCCACGCCGTTGAGCGCCGCGTTGAGGTCGAGCGCGGCGCGCGCGAAGGGGTCGAGATCGCACGCCTCCACCCGCGCCGCGCCGGCGCGGGCGGCCGCGATCGCGACCAGGCCGCTGCCGGACGCGAAGTCGAGCACCCGGCGCCCGCGCACCAGCTCCGGGTGGTCGAGCACGTGGCGCGCCACCGCCTGGCCACCGGGCCAGGGGAACGCCCAGAAGGGCGCCTGATCCGAGCCGCCGAGCTCCTGCTGCGTGGCGTGCCAGAGCGGCGTCAGCTCGTCCGCCTGGTAGGTGACGACCTCGGGGACGATGGGGACCGGCGCCGGCCGCGTGCGGGCCCGGATGAAGGCGGTCAGGTCCGCGAGCGCGCCGGGGCCGCTCAGAACGCCACGCGGGAGAGGAGATAGGCGACCGCGGTCGAGACCGAGACGCCGATGAGCCCTGGGATCATGAAGCTGTGGTTCAAGAGGTATTTCCCGATGTGGGTGGTGCCGGTCCGGTCCATGTTGATGGCGGCCAGATCCGACGGGTAGAAGCAGAAGAAGAAGTAGGCGTAGCTCGCCGGCATGAGCCCCAGCATGAGTGTAGCGGGGAGCCCGAGCGCGATCCCGAAGGGAATCATGACCGTCAGGGTCGCCGCCTGGCTCTTGACGAACGCCGAGACGCAGAACATCGCGATGGCGAACGTCCAGGGCGCGAGCTGCACCATCGTCTTGATCTTCGCGATCAGGAACGCCTTGTTGGAGGTGACGAAGGTGTCGCTCATCCAGGCGATGCCGAAGATGGACACCACCGCGATCATGCCGGCCGTGAACACGCTCGACTTCGAGATGTCGGCCGCCTTCACGTTCGTCGCGAAGAGGATGAACGCGCCGAAGCCGAGCATCACCATCTGTACCACCGTCGTCATGGGGACGGGCTTGCCGTCGGCGAGCGGGAGCAGCTGCGGCAGGTGGTAGCCGGCGTTGGCGAAGGTGTCGCGGAGCGCGAGGAGCACGATGAAGAGGACGCCGCCGAAGAACAGCGCCACCGACAGCTTGGCGGTGCGGGGGAGCTGCTTGTCGAGGGTGGTGACCGAGACGTCGAGCTGCGCCCGGAAGGCGGGGTCCTCCAGGCGGCGCTGGAACTCGGGATCCTGGTCGAGATCCCGGCCGCGGTTGAGGCTCCACAGCGCGCCGGCCAGCACGCCGACGAGGCCGGCCGGGAGCGTGATCTTGACGATGTCGTAGATGGTGACGGGGGTGCCCATCCGCGCCGCGTAGCCGAGGAAGGTGGTGACGGCGGCGGCGACCGGGCTCGCGGTGATGCCCATCTGCGCCGCGACGCTGGAGATCGCCATCGGCCGCTCGGGGCGGATCCGGGTCTTCAGCGCGACGTCGGCGATGACCGGCAGGAGCGCGTACACGGCGTGGCCCGTGCCGACGCAGACGGTGAGGAAGAAGGTGCAGAACGGCGCGAGCAGGGTGACGCGCTTCGGGTGCGCGCGCAGGAGCCGCTCGGTCAGCTGCACGAGGTAGTCGAGGCCTCCAGCGACCTGCAGCGTGGCGGAGGCGGTCACCACGGCGAGGATGATGAGCATCACCGCGATGGGCGGCTCCGACGGCGGGACGCGGAAGCCGAAGACGAGGACCGCCACGCCCAGCCCGCCGATGAGCCCGAGCGCCACCCCGCCCCGGCGGATGCCGAGCAGGATGGCGCCCAGCACGAGCGCGAACTGGATCCAGAACATCGCCTGAGACATGGGTGCCACCTCCGGCGCGCATCAAAGGCATGAGGCCCCTGACGGGTCGAGGTGGTGTTTTGCCTCTCGCGACCGGGCAGGGCGCCCCGGAGTGTGTCGCTGTCGGCGCGGGTGCGTGGCCGCGTCAGCGCGCGGCGGGAGCACCTTGCAGGTCGGCCATCGCCTGCCGGGCCTGGGCCGCCTGCGGGCTCGTGGGCGCGATGTCGACCACGCGGCGCCACGCCGCGAGCGCCTGGTCGCGGTCCTTGAGGTCGAAGGCGTAGACGACGCCCAGGTTGTAGACGCTCTGGACGTGCCGCGGGTCGAGCTGGCTCGCCTTCTTGAAGTTCGCGACCGCCTTGTCGAAGGCCCCGAGCTCCCGGTACATGACGCCCTGGTCGGTGAGGACGTCCGGGTCGTTGGGCTTGAGCTCGAGCGCGCGCGCGTAGGCGTCCACCGACTTCTGCCGCTGCTTCGTGTCGAAGTAGTCGTTGCCGAGCGCGATCCAGGCCTGCGCGTTCTTCGGGTCCTGCGCCACGACCTGCTCCTCGCCCGCGATGCGGCGCTGCACGTCGAGGCCGCCCGCGGGCGGCATCGGCAGCCCGGGGGCGGCGCCCAGGCCACCCCCCATCCCGCCAGGCGGCGGCGGCGGGGGCGGGAACGAAGGCTCGCGGTCGGAGCGCTTGCACGCGGCGGGGGCGGCGGCGAGCGCGAGGGCGAGCGCGCACGGGGCGAGGCGCGGCAGGGGTCGGTTCAAGGTGTCCTCCTCGGGCGCCGGTCGGCGGCGCGGGCGGCGATTCTCGCACGCAACGCGCCGCGGCCGGGAGAGTCTCTCGACCCCTCCCGGCCGCGCCGAGGCTCCCGCGCCGCGGGGGCGCTACGCCTTCTTCTGCTCGTCTCGCCGCGCGCCGATCTCCTTCGAGAGCGAGTCGAGCTGGGCGTTCGGGGCCGGCGTCCCCGGCTCCCCCTCGCCCTCGGCACGGCGGCCGGTGAGGTGGGCCTCGCCGGGCGCCCAGCCGGGCTGCAGGCTGGCCGCGACCTCCTCGGCGGAGCTGCGGAAGAGCTTCACCACCGGCCGGACGGCGGCGGCGAGCGCCAGGTAGAAGCCGACGAAGGGGAGGAACATGAGGAAGGCGGCGCCCATGAGCGGGGCGAGCACGAAGGCGAGCAGCAGCGGGACGTGCACGTAGCGCTCGCCCGCCTCTCCCGGCAGCGCCTCGCCGTCCTTCGGCATGGGCTGGAGCGTCCAGCTCTTGGCGCTGAAGTAGTAGCCCTTCTTCACGCGGTTGCCGGCCTCGATCGTCGTCATGGCGCCTCTCCTCGTTTCGGTCCGTCGGGGGTTGGAAGCTCGCTGCAACCTCACGACGCCAATCTCGCAAATCCGCGCGGAAGGCGACATTGGGACGATGACCGAGCGTGCAGAGTTCGTTTCCGGGGCCGGCGCGCGCGTTCGCAGGTCGCGCGCGGCGCGATCGCCCGAGGGGCGCATCGGGAATTCACCCGAGGCGCCCGCCGGGGGGCCTACAGGTCGACGCCGGCGGGCGCGGGCGCCTGGGGGCCGGGGCCCGGCCGGCGCTGGTGCTCGCGCAGGCCCTGGCACGGGTCCTCGCGCGGGGCCGCGGCGGTGAAGACGACGTAGTCGAAGGGCAGCCCGCCCGCGCCGAAGGCGGCGGCGTAGTCCGCCGGCGTGCGAAGCGCGGGGGAGACCTCCTGGAAGGCGACCGCGCGCCGGGTGCGCCCCGGCGCCTCGCGGGCCAGGTAGCTCGGCACGGCGCGGTCGTCGCGCACGTGGCCGGCGCCGGCGATCAGCACCGCGCCGCCCTCGCGGCCGCGCGCCGCCGCCAGCAACCGCTCCGCCATCTGCGCGTCGCGGGCGCGCTGCATGGTGACGAACGGCTCCAGCATGGTCCGCGGCATCTCGCGGCAGTGCGACTCGTACATCTCGTCGCGGATCTCGTCCGTCGCCTCCTTCGAGAGCGGGCCCGCGCGGTCGAGCAGCGTGCGCACCTCGGGCGCGAGCGAGGCCGCCCCCGTCCGCACCACCTCGTGCACCTGCTTGCGGGAGAGGTTCGCCGCCTCGATCGGCAGCCCGGCGCGGAGCGCCACCTCGAAGATGGGGCGGTAGAGCGCGAAGTCGGGCCAGCCGCTCTTCGCCCACCCGATCGCCCGCGCCAGGGCGCCGGGGTCGTGCGGGCCGGGCCCCGCCAGCGCCTCGTCGACGCGCGGCTGCTGGGCGACGTCGAGCATCTCGAACGCGACCGCTGGCCGCCTGCCGGCCGCGACCAGCCCGGCGAGCGCGCGCGCCTGGAGGCGGTGGTGCTCGGGGTTGTCGTGGGTCTCGCCGAGCAGCACGAAGTCCGCGGAGACGAGCGCCCGCTCGAGCGCCGCGTCGTCCACGAACGCCCCCGCCCGCACGTCCCAGATGCGCCCGGCGAGCGGGTGGTCGGCGTGCAGGAGCCCGTCGGCCCCGGCGGCGCGCGGGTGGGTGGCGCAGGCGGCGAGCAGGAGCGGGAGCGCGAGCAGGGCAGAGGGCCTGGAGGCCGGGCTGGTCATGCCGTCGTTGTAATCGAAACCTCCGCTCCCGGCTGGGCGCCCCCGTCGGCGGGCGCCCGCTTTCCCGGCCGGCGCGCGAGCGGCAGCCCGCTGACGGACGGGGGCCGAAGCGGCTATGGTGCGCGCCTGCATGACGCAAACGGCCACGAGCTGCGCCTCCGCGCGCGCGGAGCGCGAGGACCGCGCGCAACCCGAGCGCGACGGCGAGGCGTGGCGGCTCCTCGACAGCATCTCGGACCACGCCATCTTCGCGCTCGACCCGGCCGGCCACATCACCACCTGGAACCGCGGCGCCGAGCGGCTCCTCGGCTACGCCCAGGAGGAGATCGTCGGGGAGCACGTCGGGCGCCTCCACCTCGGGCAGGAGGTCGCCGAGGGAGGCGTCGCCGAGGCGCTGGAGCAGGCGCTCCTCCACGGCCGGCACGCCGAGGAGGGGCTGCGGGTGCGCGCCGACGGGAGCACCTTCTGGGCGCAGGTGGTGTTGAACCCGCTGCGAGACGAGGCCGGCGGCACCTGCGGCTTCGCCGCGGTGCTGCGCGACGTCTCCGAGCGCAAGCGGCGGGAGGAGGCGCTGCACCGCCTGGCCGACGCGGGCATCGCGCTCCGGGCCCGCGACGAGTTCCTCTCGCTCGCCTCGCACGAGCTGCGCACCCCGCTCACCGCGCTGCGCCTGCACCTCCAGACGCTGGCCCGCTCGGCGCGGCGCAAGCCCGAGGAGGCGGTCGCGTCCCTGCCCGCGCGCGCCGCCAAGCTCGAGCAGCACGTCGACCGCATGAGCTCGCTCATCGACACGCTGCTCGACGTGGCCCGGATCGCCTCGGGCCACCTCCGGCTGGACCTCGCCCCGGTGAGCCTCGGCCCGATGGTGGCGGGCCTGGTCGAGCGGCGGCGCGCGGTGCTCCCCGAGCCGGGGCGGCTGCGGCTCAGCGTCGGGGGGGTCGTGCTGGGGCGCTGCGACGGCGCCCGCATCGAGCAGGTCGTGGCGAGCCTCATCGACAACGCGCTCAAGTACGGCGGCGACGAGCCGGTGGAGGTCGCGGTGGCGCGCGCCGACGACCGGGCGGTGCTGGTGGTGCGCGACCGCGGCATCGGCATCGCGGCCGAGGACCACGCGCGCATCTTCGAGCGGTTCGGGCGCGCCGCGCCCGTCTCCCAGTACGGCGGCTTCGGCTTCGGGCTATGGGCCGCCCGCGAGATCGTGAAGGCCCACGGCGGCACCATCCGGGTCCACAGCCAGCACGGCCGCGGCTCCACCTTCGTGGTCGAGCTGCCGCTCGCCTCGGCCGCCTGACGCGGCGAGCTGGAACGAGCCCACCATCGACGCCAGCTCCTGCGCCTGGCTCGTGAGCTCGCTCGCGGCGGAGGACGACTGCTCGGAGGTGGCGGCCGTCTGCTGGGTCACGCTGTCGACGTGGTGCAGCGCCTCCTGCAGCTGCCCGATCCCGCTCGCCTGCTCGCGGGCGCTGGCGGCCATCTCGGCCACGATCTCGGTCACCCGGGCCACCGTGCCCGCGATGTGCGCGAGCTTCTCGCTCACCTGGCGCGCGGTGAGCTCGCCGCCGGTCGCCTGCCGCACCGACTGATCGATGAGCGCCTCGGTCTTGTGCGCGGCCTCCTTCGAGCGCTGCGCCAGGGACCGCACCTCCTCCGCCACCACCGCGAAGCCGCGGCCCGCCTCGCCCGCGCGGGCGGCCTCGACCGCCGCGTTGAGCGCGAGGAGGTTGGTCTGGAAGGCGATCTCGTTGATGTCCTTGATGATCTGCGAGGTGCCCTGGGCCGAGGCCTGGATGCCCGCCATGGCGCCGGTCATCTGCGCCACCGCCGTCGAGCCCTCGTCGGCCGCGGCGCGCGCGTCGCGGGCGAGCGCGTCCGCCTGCTGCGCGTGATCGGCGGTGCGGCGGGTCATGCTGGCCATGGTGTCGAGCTGGGCCGCCGTCTCCTGGAGGCTGGCCGCCTGGCGCGCGGCCCCGTCGGCCACCGACTGGCTGGAGGTGGAGATCTGCTCCGACGCGGACGAGACCTCCTCCACCGCGCCGGAGACCTGCCGCAGCGCCTGCTGCAGCGCCTCGGCCGTGCGGTTCACGGCCTCCTTCACCCGCGCGTGGTCGCCGGCGTGGTCGCCGGCCACCCGCGCGGTGAGATCGCGCGCCGCCAGCCGCTCGAGGACCTGCGCCGCATCGTCGATGGGGCGGGTGACGGCGTCGAGCGTCTCGTTCACGCCCTGCACGATGGCCCGGAAGTCGCCCTGGTGCCGCGCGGCGTCGGCCCGGGCGGAGAGCTCGCCCCGCACCGCCGCGTCCACGAGGCGCCGCGTGTCGGCGAGGAGGGCGTTCACCGCCGCGATGCAGCCGTTGAGGCTGTCCTTGATGACGTTGAAGCCGCCCTGGTACTCCGCCTCGAGCGCCGGCGGGATCTCGCCGCGGGCCAGCCGCGAGAGATAGGCGGAGGTGGTCTCGATGGGCCCGGTGAACGCCTCGAGCGTGTCGTTCACCCCGGCCACGATGCCGCGGAACTCCACGTCCACGCGGGCGGGATCGCCCCGCACCGAGAGCTCGCCCGCGCGAACCGCCGCGGAGAGCCGGCCCATCTCGGCCTGCGCCGAGGCGATGGTGCGGCCGATGCGCCGCCCGAGCAGGAGCGACACCGCCACGAGCAGCGCCACGCCGGCGGCCATCGAGGCCAGGATGAGCCGGATGGCGCGCGCGGCGGTCTGCTCCCCGTCCGCGCGCAGCTGATCCGCCGCGCCCCGGACGCTCTGCGCGAGATCGGTGAGCGCCCCGTCGGCGGAGGCGTGGCGCGACTCGAGCGCCGTGAACGCGCTCGCCAGCTTGCGCTCCGCCTCGTCGGCGGCGCGCGGGTCCTCGCCCTGCGCGGCGGCGGTGCGGGCGTCGAGCGCGTCGAGCGCCCCGTGCGCCGATTCCGCCCAATCCTTGAGCGGCTCCTGGGCGGCGCCCCACAGCGCCTGCACCTCGCCGGCGTGCTTCAGCGCCTCGAAGGCGGCGGTCGCGTCGTCCACCTGCTGGAACCCCATCTGCGCCCGCCCGGTCGCGAGGCGGCGCACCTCGGCGCCGCGCGCCACCGCGCCGGCGTAGAGGGCGTGCATCACGGCGGCCTGGCCGTTGCGGAGGTCTTCCAGCGCCTGCAGGGTGGGGACGGTGTCCCCGACGACGGTCGCCAGCCGGCCGCGGATGGCGGCGGCGCTCCAGAAGGCGAGCCCGCCCACCAGCGCCAGGATGGCCATCGCGCCGGCGAACGAGACCCGGATGCGCGTGCGAATCTTCATGACGCCGCCTTTCGAGCTCGAGGCGCGCGGGTCGCGTCCGACCGCGGGTGCGGCCGGACGGACCCGCCCGGAACGCTACCGCGCCGCCACGAAGCTCTTCTTCACCACCTGCTGGCCCTCGGCCGACAGCATGTAGTCGAAGAACTGCTTCAGGCCGCCGGTGGGGCGCGCCTTCGCGACGAGGAGGAGCGGGCGCGAGAGGAGGTAGCTCCCGGCGCGGATCTCCTCGGGGGTCGGCTTCACGCCGTCGAGCGGCAGAGCCCGGACGCCGGCGGAGGCGTAGGCCATGGTGGCCGGGGCGACGGCGCCGGGGGTCGAGGCGACCAGCTTCACGCAGTCGGCCGCGTCGTCGAGCTCCTTCACCGGGCCGTAGGCGCCGCCGTCGAGGACCGTGGTCTTGAAGGTCTCGACCGTGGCGCGGCCGCTCTGGAGGCCCTCGCTGCAGGCGACGATGGGCAGATCGGGGCCGCCGACCTCCTTCCAGTTGTGGACCTTGCCCCCGAAGATGGCCTTGAGCTGCGCCTTCGAGAGCGCCTTGACCGGGTTCTTCTCGTGCACGAAGACGCCCAGCGCGTCGTAGCCGATGATCTGGAAGTACGGGCGCTGCTTGAGCTCCTCGTTGCTGAGGCTGCGCGAGACGCCCGCCACCGCCACCTCTCCGGCGAGCACGGCCTTGAGGCCCTTGCCCGCGCCGTTCATCCGGATGTCGGCGAACTTCACGCCCGTCTTGGCCTGGAAGGCCGGCGCGGCCTCCTTGACGATGCGCCCGCCGATGGTCGTGGCGCCGTCGTAGGTGAGCTCCTCCGCGCGCGCCGTCGCCGCCAGGGCCAGGGCCAGCGCCGCGGCCGTCGCCATCTTCCCCACAGTTCCGTTCATGGTTCGTCTCCTCGGCCGCGCGAGCCCGCGGGCCTCCGGAGCGACTCGATTGCAAGGGTCAGGCCCTCACCGGGCGAACTGGGGATGCGCGCGCAGCCGCGCCAGGGCGTCCTCCGGCGCGTCCTCCGGCCATGGGTCGGAGGAGCGCGCCACCCGGTCCACGAACCCGCCCTCGAGGGGGCGGTCCAGATCGTCGCAGGAGAGGGCGGCGGCGGTGGTCTCGTCCTTGGGGCCCGAGGGATCGCCGACCCCGACGCAGAAGCCGGCCAGGAGCAGCGCGGTGCGGACCTTGGTCGCCGCGCTGTAGGTGTAGAGGGCCGCCCGGGCGGCGCAGCGCGTACGCAGGGTCGAGAACGCCTCCACCGACCAGAGCGCCCCGTCGTGGCGCGGCGAGTACGGGTCCCAGAAGACGAGGTCGGCGCGCGCCGCCTCGGCGCGGAGCGCGGCCAGCGCCTCGCCCGCGGCGAGCCGCCAGCTCACCCGCGCCTCCTCGTGCCGGCCGGAGGCGAGCAGGGCGCGCGCCGCGAGGAGGTCCTCCCGCGCGGTGCCGAGCCGCGCCGCGCCCGCGTCGCTGGTCGCGAGCGCGAGGGCGCCCAGGTCGCGCTCGAAGCTGACGACGAGGAGCCCCCGCCCGCCGGGCGGCGCGGCGCGCGCGGTCCGGATCGCGGCGAGGGCGTTGGAGCCCGCGCCGAGCCCGACGTCGAAGAGCACGAGCGGCGGCCCCTCCTCGGCCAGGCGCTCCCGCAGCCGGGACTGGGCGACGTAGAGCTGCTCCGACTCGGCCGCGGCGCCGATGACCGGGTGCATGACCTCCCCCACCTCGCGGTCGAGGACGGCCGGCGCGCCGCTGGAGGTGTCGACGATGGCGAAGCGCGCCTCGCCGGGTCCACCGGCCTCCGTGCCCGGGCGATCGGACCCCTCCTCGGCGCCCGGCGCCGGGGCGGGCGCGGGCGCTCTCCGCCCGGGCGAACGGCCGGTGGCGTCGTGCTCGTGCCGGTCGATGGCCGCGAGCGTCGCGCGCAGGAACGCGCCGTACCGGCCCGCCTCGATGGCGGCGCGCGCGCCGCGCATGAGCCCGAGGTAGTGGTGGAGGTTGTGGATGGCGAGGAGGCGCGGCCCGAGCGGCTCCTGGCACTTCATGAGGTGGTGCAGGTACCCGCGCGCGTGCAGCGCGCAGGTGGGGCAGGCGCAGGCGCGGTCGAGCGGCTCGTCGGAGAGGCGGTACTCGCTGCGCGTGACCCGGACCCGCCCGGTGGAGGTGAACGCGGTGCCCTGCCAGGCGAGGTTGGTGGGGATGACGCAGTCGAACAGGTCGACGCCCTGCGCCACCGCCTCCAGGATGTCGGGCGGCGTGCCGACGCCCATGAGGTAGCGCGGGCGATCGCGCGGCAGGAGCTCCGCCGACCACCCGACGATGTCGCGGCGCTGCGCGCGGGTGTCGCCCACCGCCAGCCCGCCGATGGCGAACCCGTCGAAGGGGTGGCTGGTGAGGAAGCGCGCGGAGGCGGCGCGCAGCGACGGGTCGAGCCCGCCCTGCACGATCGCGAAGAGCGCCTGCGAGCGGTCGGTGCGCGCCGCCAGGCTCCGCAGCGCCCAGCGGTGGGTGCGCTCCATCGCCTCGCGCACCGCCGCCTCGGGGGCGGTGGAGGGCAGGCACACGTCGAGCACCATCATCACGTCGGAGCCGAGCGCGGTCTGCACCTCGATCGACCGCTCCGGGCTGAGGTCGAGCCGGCGCGCGTCCACGTAGCTGCGGAACCGCGCCCCCTCCTCGGTGACCGTCCGGTCGGCCGCCAGCGAGAAGATCTGGAAGCCGCCCGAGTCGGTCAGGATGGGGCCGTCCCAGCCCATGAACCTGTGCAGGCCGCCGAAGTGCCGCATCGCCTCGGGGCCGGGCCGGAGCAGCAGGTGGTAGGTGTTGCCGAGGATCATGGTCGCGCCGGCGGCGCGCACGTCGGCGGGGGTGAGGCCGGTGACGGTGGCGCGGGTGCCGACCGGCATGAAGGCGGGCGTCTCGACGCGGCCGTGCGGCGTGACGAGCGTGCCGCGCCGGGCGCGGGTGGCCCCGTCCTCGGGGCCGGGGTGGAAGGCGAAGTCCATGGGGCCCGCACCATGCCACGGGCGGCGCGCGCCGCGCCACGCCGGAGGGGAGGCTCGCCCGCCCCCCGCGCTCCCGGGTATCCTCGCCGCCGATGCCGCCTCCGCTCCCCGCGCCGCCGGCGCGCACGGTGCTCGCCGTCGACGACAGCCCGGCGATCCGGGCCGCCCTCGAGGCGCTGCTGGAGCCGCTCGGCTTCGAGGTCGTCCACGCCGAGCACGGCGCGGCCGCGCTGCAGCTGCTGCGGACGAGCGCCTTCGACCTGGCCTTCCTCGACCTGCAGATGCCGGTGCTCGACGGCCCGACCCTGCTCCGCTTCATGCGCCAGCACCGCGATCCCACGCGCGTGGTGCTGCTCACGAGCGCCGAGACCGCCTCCGTCGCCGCCACCATCAAGCTGGGGGTCTCGGACTACCTGCCGAAGCCGTTCGACGCCCCCGCCCTGCGCGCCGTGCTGGAGCGCGTCCTCGGGGCCGAGGCGCGGCGGCTCGAGCCGGACGGGGGGCGGCTCCTCCTGGTGGACGGCCCCGCCGGCGCGGCGGCGGCGCTGCGGGGCGCCCTGCCGCCGCACGCGGCGCTCGACGAGGCGCGGGGCGCCGAGGCGGAGGCGCTCGCGCGGACCCGGCCCTACCGCGCGCTGGCGCTCGGGCCGGGGGCGGGCGAGGGGCTCCGGCGCGCGCTCTCGGCGAGCGCGCCCGCCGCCGCGCGGCTCGCCCTGGGCGAGGCCGCCGCCGGCGCGGACGGGGTCCTGCCGTGGCCAGCCGCGCCGGACGCCCTGCGCGCGCCGCTCCTGCCCCTCTGCCTCCGCCCGCTGGTGAGCGCCGGCGGTGCGCGCGTGCAGCTCGCCGGCTTCCGCGGCGAGCCGGCGCAGGAGCCGCTCTACCTCGCGCTCGCGGCGCGGCGGCTCCACGTCGCGCTGGAGTGGCTGCGCCAGGAGGCGGCGGCGGTGGTGGTGGACCTGAGCCGGGCGCCGCCGCGGCCCGAGGCGGTGAGCCCGCTCGCCGAGGAGGCCGCGGGGGCGGCCCTGGACCGCGGGCTCGAGCCCATGTTCCTCGTCCCGCGCGGCCTCGAGCGGGCGCTCGCGGGCGGGCTGGCGGACCGCTTCATCGTGAGGGCGGCGTAGCCGGCGGCCCCGCCGGCCCGGCGGCCGCGCGCGCCATCCCGCGCTCCACCGCGCCGACGAGGTAGGGCCGCAGATCGCGCGCCGCGATGATCCGGTCGAGTGAGCCGACCTCGAGCGCGCGCTCGACGCTGTGCACGCGGTCGAACTCCTCGCCCACCTCGCCCAGCTTCTCCGAGCGGACGCGCGCGACGACCTCGGCCAGCCGCGCCCGGGCCGCCCCGCCCGCCTGGGCGGCGCGCTCCGCCTCGGCCACCCGCGGGTCCTTGCGGGTGCGCGTCTCCACCTCGCGGGCGAAGACCACCGCCGCCGCCGGCGCGCCGCCGATGACCGAGGCGCGCGCGCCCTCCACCGCGGCGATCTCCATCTCCTCGCGCAGCGTCTTCGCGAAGACCACGAAGGCGCCGCCGTGGTACCGCGAGACCACGCAGAAGACGATGGGGCCCTGGAAGTTCACGACCGCCCGGCCGATCTCGGCGCCGTACTCGAGCTGCAGGCGCCGCATCGACTCGGGCGAGCCGTCGAACCCCGACAGGTTCGCGAGCACCACCAGCGGGCGGTTGCCGCTGGCGGAGCTCACCGCGCGCGCGATCTTCTTCGACGACTGCGGGAAGAGGGTCCCCGCCGACCACACCTCGGGGCCGTCGGCCGGCACGAACTCGAGCCGCGGCAGCGGGCGCGACTGGATCCCGACCAGGCAGACCGGCCAGCCGCCCAGGTGGGCGTCCCAGACCACCGCGGTGTCGCCGCCGCGCAGGTCCTTCCAGCGCTCGAGCGGCGGGTGGTCCTGGTCGGAGACGGCGGCCATCACCCGGCGGATCTCGAACGGCTTCTTGCGGTCCGGGTTCTTCTCCTGGCTGAAGACGTCGCCCACCGTCTCGAAGCCGGCGCCGCCCTCCGGGCCGTGCGGGTACGGGCGCACGTCGCGGTCGCGCGGGTCGCCGGTCCGCGCCTGGCGCGGGAAGCGCTCGCCGGGCGCCCGGTAGGCGTGCTCGTGGTGCCGCAGCAGGAGCTGGAGCGCCTCCGGCACGCTGCGCGCCTGGTACTGCGCCTGGCCGTTCGGGCCCATGATGCGGTCGTACCCCCCGATGCCCTCGTTGTCCTCCGCCGACACCGAGCCCGAGTACTCGAGGGCCTGCTTGCCGGTGAGCACCATCGAGCTCCCGGGCGCCATGATGAGGACGCCCTTCGTGTGCATGAGCATGGTGGCCTCGGCGTTCCAGTAGGGCTGGGCGCCGACGGTGATGCCCATCACGACCACGTCGATCTCGCCGCCTCCTTGGGTGAACTCGATGATCCGGCGCAGCACGCGCGAGACCCAGTCCATGTTCTCGGTGCCGGTGGTCATCGAGATCTTGGCCCCCGCGCACACCTCGAACCACTCGAGCGGCACCCCGAGCTGCTCCGCCAGGTCGAGGGCGGCGGCGATCCGGCGGCACTCCGGCTCCGCCACCGAGCCCATCTCGCGCCCGGGATCGCCGAGCACGACCACCCGCTGCATGCCCTCCGGATAGCGTTCGGTGAAGCTCTTCACGACACCCACCACCACGTTGGCGGTGTTCTGGCCCGGGCCGCGGTGGACGGGGACGAGCCGCTGCCGCTCGTCGAGGTCGTACTCGAGGAACTCGCCGCGCGGGATCCCGGCGTGTGGCTCGGCGGGCGCCCACATCCGCAGCAGCTCGAAGGGGTGGACGAGCCCGCGCCGGCGGAGCTGCACGACCTTCTGCTGGTACTCGCCCATCGGCTCGAGCGGCCGGTCGGTGGGCTCGTCCCACCGCAGCGCCACGCCCTGCCCGTCGCGGGCGATGACGCGCAGCAGCGTCTGCCGCAGCTCGCCGGTGGCCGGGTCGGGGAGGCGGGCGTCGACGAGCGCCATCTCGAGGCCGGCGCCGGCGGCGGCGGGGGCGAGCCGCTCGGCGACGCGCTCCGCCTCCTCGCGGGTGACGGGGAGCGGCGGGCTCACCGTGAGCAGGATCCGGTTCCACTCGAGGCGCTGCCCGGGCGGACGCCGCGCCTGGAACCGGCGCATGCCGGCCAGCGCCTCGTGGAACATCCGCTCGAAGGCGGGGAGCTGGGTGAGCCGCCCGCTCGCGTCGCGCACCGCGGTGACGTCGCGCACCTCGGCCATGGCGAAGAGCCGCTCGTCCTTGGGGTTCGCCTGCGCCCGCGCGTGGAACAGGTAGACGTCCTCGACCGCCGGGAGCTGCGTCAGCTCGAAGCGCGCGAGCCGCTGCAGCTGCATGCGCTCGAACAGCATGGGGTGCACGCCGCGGTAGCGGCGGTCCTCGGCGAGCGCTCCGCCGGGCTCCGGGCGGAAGGTGAAGTGACGCTGGCTGCGGGCGCCGAGCCCTTCCGCCGGGAGCGTCACCATCACCGAGACGCGCCGCAGCCCGGGCAAGAACCCCGCCGCGGCCACCGCCGCGCGCAGCGGCTCCACGAGGGCGTCGTCCGGCTCGGCGGCCGCGTCGCGCCAGAGGTAGAGCTCCGCCACCAGCTCCCGTCCGGCGGGCACCTCGGCCTGGAGCCGCGCCAGCCGCGCCGCCGCCGCCGCAGCGCCGTCGGCGGGCGCGCAGGTGACGGCGACGCGGAACTCCTCGCCGTTCCGCTGGTAGTCGGCGGTGGCGCAGGGCTGGCCGTCCGCCTCACGGATCGCGACCTTCCCGAGCGGGCGGACCCGGTAGAACCGGCGGAGCAAGGTCTCGACCAGCGCCGCGCGCGGGGCGGGCGCGGCGGTGGCCATCCTCGAGACGAGGAGCGTCGCCATGGCCTGGCTCGCCTCGACCAGTCGGGTGATGAGCCGCTCCCGCTCGGCCGGATCGCCGCAGGCCGCCGGCAGCCGCGCCACGTCGGCCTCGGCCTGGGCGTACGCCGCCCGGCGCGCCTCCTCCAGCGCGGGCTGGTCGAGGCGGCGGTAGCGGACCTCGCGCGCGAGGTCGGCGAGGGGCGGGAAGCGCTCGTCCCCGAGCGCCACCAGCCGCTCGAGCAACGCGCGCGCCCCCTCGCCGGCGAGGCCGCGCGGGGGATGCTCGGCCAGCCTGCGCTCCAGCAGGCCGAGGATGGGCGCCACCTGCTCGTCGGCGCGCTCGTGCCCCTTCTGCAGGCGCAGGAGCGCCAGCGAGAGCGCCCGCCCCGTGGACTCGAGCGTCGCGCCGTAGTGCGCCAGCGCGCGCTCGAGGAGCGCGACGAAGGCGGTCGACAGCCCGCCGCCGCCCGCCTCCGGCTCGTGCAGGTAGCGCCAGAGCTCCTCGAGCGGCGGCTTGCCGCCGTCGGCGGCCGGGGGCCGGACGCGGCTGTAGAGCGACTGCAGATCGGCGAAGGCCCGCAGCGCCTCCTCCTCGAGCTCGAGCACCTCGGGGTCGGCGGCGGGCGCGGCCGCGGCGAGCTCACGCCAGCCGGCGGCGAGCCGCCGCGCGTCGGCCGCGGCCACGTCGAAGCCGAGCAGCAGCCGCCGGAGCTGGTGGAGCGCGGCCACCCACCGCTCGCGCGCGCCGGCGGGGGCCGGCGGCGGCGGGGGCAGCGCGAGCGCCGGGGCGGTCGGCTCCGCGCCGCTGCGCAGCGGCTCGAGCCGGAGCAGCGGCGCGCCGGCGTCGACCTGGCCGTTCACGGCCACCAGCACCTCGCGCACGACGCCCGCCTCGGGCGAGGTGATCTGGGTCTCCACCTTCATCGACTCGAGGCGCGCGAGCGGCTCGCCGGCGGCGACCTCCTGGCCGGGCTCGACCGCGATGGCCACCACCACCGCCGGCATGGGCGAGACGACCAGGCCGGCCGGCTCCCGCGCCACGCGGTGCGGCACGCCGTCGACCTGCAGCACCTGGTCGAGGCCGTCGCTGGCGAGGAGCACGCGGGCGCGCTGGCCCGCCCATGCGAGCCGCCGCTCGAGCCGGCCGAGCCGGTCGACCCGCACCTCGACCGGTCCGCCGCCCTGAGGCGCCACCTGGTAGAGCCGCGGCGCGATCTGCAGCACCTGGAAGCGGTGCCGGGCGCCGGCGTGGCGCAGCTCGATGGCGCGTCCGGAGGACGGGCCGACCCGCGGGCGACCGCGGCGCGCCTCGGCCAGGAAGCGCGCCCGCTCGAGGTCGAGCTCGGTCTCGTACGCCTCGACCGCGGCGGCGAGGAGCGCGGCCTCGGGCCGGGGCGCGACCAGCGGCGCGCCCGCGGCGAGCGCGGCGACCTCGCCCAGCCCGGCCTCGCCCGCGCGGACGGCGGGCGTGGCGCAGAGCGCGAGCAGCCAGGCCTTGTTGCTCCCGCTGCCGCGCAGCAGCACGTCGGCCTCGGCCAGCGCCCGCTCGAGCCGGCCGAGCGCCTCGAGGCGCGTCGCGCCGCGGGAGACGAGCGTGGCGAGCACGCCTCGGCCCGGCGGCGCGCGCTCCCCCTCGTCGAGCGCGGCGTCGGCGCGCACGCCCAGGCCGGAGGGGAGCCGCAGGAGGAGCACGCGGCCGGGGCGGGCCGCCTCCTCTCCTGGCGCGCGCGCGGCGAGGCGCGCCGCGAAGGCGTGGCCGTGGAGGGGGGCGGGCGCCTCCTCCAGCACGTCGCCCGCGGCGAGGCGCAGCGCGAGGCCTACCAGGTCGGTGCCGGACAACGCCTCGACGGCGGGCGCGGACTCCGCGAAGGGCTCGAGGCCGGCCAGCGCCCAGCGGCGCGTGTGCGGATCGACGAGGAGCTGGACGGCGGCGACGCCGACCCAACCCGCGGCGGCCGCGGCGCGGACGCCGAGGTCGCGCGCGAGACCGTCGCCCGCGGGGGTGAGCGCCGGGGACGGGCACTCGGCGAGGAGCGTCAGCTCGCCGAGCCGCAGGGAGGCGTCGCCGACCCCGAGCGCCCAGGCGCCGCCGCGCGCGTCGCGCGCTACCACCACCTCCACCAGGTGGTGCCCGGGAGGGGCGTCGGCGAGCGTGCCCCGCTCGACGCCTAGCTGCCCGGCCAGCCGGTCCAGCCCGCCTGGCGCCGCGAGCCGCCGGAGCGCCTCCAGCGGCGGGCCGAGGTGCCGGACACCGAGGTGCTGGCACGCCTCCGCGAACGCCAGCCGCTCGGCGGAACTGGCCGGTCCGAGCCAGGCGCTCTCGGCGCGGGAGGCCCGCAGGAGCTCCTCCGGCCCGCCGGTCGCCTCGATCGACTCGTCGGCTTCCCGGATGAAGCGCCCCGGCCGGTCGCGCGGATCGTGGACGGCCACCACCGCCCCGGCGCGCCCCAGCTCGCGCACGGCGCGCAGCACCCGTCGCGCGCTCTCGCCGTGATCGACCACCGCCACCCGGCCCAGCCCCAGCGTCCGTTCCATGCCACCCCCGGGGAGTGGCCCGTTAGATAGCGCCTGCAGCGCGAGGCGCACGCAGGATGAAAAGTCGCAGCCCCGCTGGATGGGGGTGCTCGCGGGGGCGCGGGCCCCGATGCCCCGATGTGCCCCGATGCCCGGCACCGATGCCCGATGCCGATGCTCCGGCACCGATGCCCGATGCCGATGCTCCCACCGATGCCCTCGGCCTCGGGTGCCGGACGAGCCTCGCCTCGGGTGCCGGACGAGAAGCCTGCGACAAACGGGAGGATCGGAGAACGTCGGACCTCCAAGAGGTCACGGAGTGGGGCGGCAGGCTAGGGGCGGGCACCAACACGCCCGTCAGGATGGGGAGAGAGCTCCGTGCGCGGAGCGATCGCGCTGCAGAAAGGGCGCTGCGCGGACTCAAAGGCGTTGCTGAGACGAACTCAGGCCAGCAGCAGCCAACCCGACGCTGCACCGCACCGCTCAGGCGGACTTCGAGCTCGTCAGCCTGGCGGCGAGAGCCCGCAGGCGAGGAGCCGCCGGGCGAGCCACGAGGCCTCGCCGACGAATGGCGCCTCGACCAGGTCGGAGCGGCGAACCAGCAGCGGCTTCAGAAAGCGCTGCGCGAAGAGGTGCAGGTAGTTCTTGCGGCGCTGCGGCCCGGTCGCGCCGAGCGCCAGGTACTCCGGCGCGTCGGTGATGAGATCGTTCGGCTCGCCGTAGGCATAGTGCCGGTGGCTGGACCACTTCCAGGCGGCGGCCGA